>JBAZSP010000042.1:0-2671 GCA_041663285.1 Candidatus Shapirobacteria bacterium | reverse complement strand
GGCTTTATCGGACCAAATGGCGCCGGAAAAACCACCACACTAAAGATGCTATCCGGTTTACTTTATCCGACTTCCGGTACTGCCACAGTTATGGGTTATACCCCCTGGCAACGCAATAAAGACTTTCTCAAGAATTTCTCGCTTGTCATGGGACAAAAAGCTCAGCTCTGGTGGGATCTGCCGCTTTACGATTCACTTCTATTGCAAAGAGATATCTACGAAATAGATAAATCTGTCTTTCAGGCCAGTTTGCGGGAACTAACCGAATTGTTGGATTTGGATAAATTTCTTAAAGTGCAAGTACGCAAATTATCACTCGGCCAGCGCATGCGTGGAGAATTAGCTGCCGCCTTGATTTACCATCCCCGCGTCCTTTTCCTAGACGAGCCAACGATCGGCTTAGATATAGTGGTTCAAAAAAAAATTCGCGAGTTCATTGCCGGCTACCAGCAGCGCCACCAAGCCACTATTATCCTAACTAGTCACAATTTGGACGATGTCCGCGCCCTGTGCCGCCGCTTAATAATAATTGACCACGGCAAGATAATGTTTGATGGCTCAACCAACCAACTAATCGCCAAGCACGTCGATCACAAACGGATCATTCTTACTTTCTCCCAACCCGTGGCAAAAGCGGCACTTGCCCTACACGGACAAGTTGTCAAGTATCAACCACTGCACACCGTCCTGCATGTCCCCCGCCAGCAAACCACGGAGCGCGCTGCCCAGCTACTCACGATGTTCCCGGTCGAAGACATCTCCATCGATGAACCATCGCTCGAAAATGTAGTCCGGGAGCTATTCACCAGCCAGGACTATGCGTAAATTTTTCCAAAAAATCGGGCGGATCTATGCGATGGAATGGAGTCGCGTACTCGAATACCGCGTCGATGTCATCGCTTGGTCTTTAGCCGCGGCCTCCATCCCCCTTGTCTCCCTGGCTCTTTGGTACAATGTGTCGCTGCAAAATCCAACTGGCCTCTCACCCCAAGAAACTTTAACTTACTTCCTGCTGGTAATCTTCATTAAAATCATTACCGATGCCTGGAACGGTTTTTTTACGGCCTGGGAAATTCTTAATGGCGATATCGTCAAATATCTAATCAGGCCTTTTCCCATGATCTGGAATGACATTATCAACAATACCGTAGAAAAATGTATCAAATTGCTTATTCCACTTCCCCTTTTTATCTTTTTTCTATTTAGTTTTCCCCACACCGTTTCCCCCCAAATATTTATCCCCTCCCACTGGTTGCTTTTTATCCCCAGCCTCCTCTTAGCCCTTATTCTATCCTTCACCCTGGAAACCTGTTTTGGCTTCCTGGCTTTTTGGCTTGAAGAAGCACAACAAATCAGAAGCTTTAAAAATATTTTCGAACTTGTCGCTTCCGGTGTATTGATACCCTTTATTCTGATGCCCCCGGCCGTCCGTACCGCTCTTAGTTTTCTGCCCTTCCGGTACATTGTATCTGTCCCGGCCGAAATATTACTCGGCCAAGCCTCCTTTAACCAATCAATTCAATTATTGCTCTACCAAACAGTTTGGATTTTTCTAATAATCATGATTGCCCATACTCTCTGGCAAAAAGGCTTACAGCGCTATGCCGTTCCTGGCCAATAGCCGTTACCTGTGGCGAGTTTGGCGCGCTAACGCCCGTGCCAGCTTTATTCGCGAAATGGAGTTCCGCTCTAATTTCTTTCTCGGTATCTTGCGACAAGGGCTGTGGCTAGCCGCCTTCATTTTTCTCATTGAAATAATTTTTAACCATACTCAGTCCATCGCTGGCTGGCAAAAACCGGAAGCACTGATTATTCTTGCCCTTTCTCGTATTGTCGAAGGTATTATGGACACTTTTTTCACCCGTAACATAGCCGACCTGCCGACTATTGTACAAAAAGGTGGTTTTGATTTTTACCTAACCAAACCCAGTCCCGTGCTTTTCTACACTTCTTTTAAACAATTCTATCTGCATAGCACTATCGGCCATATTGGTGGAGGACTGGCTACTTTCCTCTATGCATTATCCCAACTAAACTACCAACCCAATCTCAGCACTTGGTTAATAATGATCTTGCTGATCATCACCGGACTCACTATTTTCTACAGCCTGCTCATTCTCCTTGCTTCACTGGTCTTTTATATTGAGAGACTGGAAGCACTTTGGAGTTTTCTGCAGTTAATGACGGAGCCACTTACGGTTCCTTTTGATGTGTTTCCTACCACACCCCGTCTAGCCTTAACTTATGCCCTACCTCTTGCTTTCATTGTCTTCGTCCCTGCTCAAGCCATCACCGGGCGGCTCCAACTTTGGCAACTACCAACCGCCATCACTCTAGCGGCAATTTCCCTAATTCTAGCCAACCTCGCCTGGCGTGCTGGTCTGCGTCGCTACAGCAGCGCTTCGTCATAAATACTTAAATTCAAAGCACCAAATCCAAACGAAAATCTTAAATTCAAAATTATAAAATTGTTGTTTTTGAAAATTGTATCATTGATCCTTATATGAAAATTGACATTTGAAAATTGAAAATTCTGTCAATGAATTAAAATTTGTGCTTCAGACTCTACGCTCTCTCCACGTACGTTCCCGTCCTGGTATCAATCCTAATCTTATCGCCTGTCTTAATGAAAAGAGGTGCTTTGACTTTCGTCCCTCCTTCAATCTCAACT
>JBAZSP010000041.1:0-3174 GCA_041663285.1 Candidatus Shapirobacteria bacterium | reverse complement strand
AAATGGGCATCGAAATTAAGGACACCCCGGAAGGAACCAGCTGGAAAAAAGCTTAGGGGCTTGGGGCTAATTAAAACCCTGGAGGCATTGACTTTTTTGAGGCTCGGGAAGTAAGTTGCAAACATCTGAAGCCGTTTTTTGAGTGCTTTCTTTGAAGGCGCCTAAGTCGGTAAAAGAGATTTCGGTGGGCGGAATAAAAAGGTTATTATCGGGTGTCCAGGGTTGACACTTATAGGAGTACTCCTGCTGAAGAGAATTCACAACTTCCATGCCCTGGGCAGAATTCGAGCTAGAAGACATTTGATACAGAGCCATCTTGAAACCCGTTTTAACCAGACTGGTCCAGCTGTAAGCAGATTGGCCGTCAATAACAGTAAAAGTGCCAACTTGAGCCTTATTATCGATGGTCTTAATAGTAATTTCGGCCCGGGATTTATTTTGGGAAACGTAAATGGTGCCATCGATTATTCCGGATTTTTGATCGGAATGGAGGGTGCACTTGAGAGATTTTTTAAGACCCAGAAGAGAGGTGATTGAGCCCTGGTAGTCACTTCCGGCGGTTTGGGCAGGCAGGGACGAAGAGTTTTGGATTACCGAAGGATTTTGGACGATTTTGTCGGACAGCCAACCTCGGGCTAAAAGAAACAAGGCAATGATAATTACTATCAAAAAGATGATTTTTTTGGCCATAAATTT
Organism: Candidatus Shapirobacteria bacterium; assembly: GCA_041663285.1. Lineage (GTDB taxonomy): Bacteria > Patescibacteriota > Microgenomatia > UBA12405 > UBA12405 > UBA1435. The sequence goes on along the minus strand of JBAZSP010000041.1, from coordinate 2,478 downwards.
TTAAAATTTAAAAACAGCCGTTGTTTTTAAGTAAAAGTTTGGCGGCGTCGGTTTTGCCTCCAGCCTGCCAAACCAGATTAGCAACGGCGGCTTCGGTGGTAAAACTACCGGTGGGCATTTGATTAAATAATTTTTTTAGGTAAAAAATTCCGCCGTCGCGGATATCGTGGGCTATCTGCATATAGATGCCCTTACGGCACTGGACGTCTTCGGACATCTGGACTACCTTGCTGGAGAGAGGCTCCTGCCAATCAAGAGAATCGAGATTAAAAGGGGAAGGGATATTAGTGATCTGGCCATTTTCTTCTTTGGTTACCTGATGGAAGGAAGAGCCGGGGCTACAAAGATTTTTGGACATAGTCTGGCCCATAAGGCTTATAAGACCTTCTTCAAACCAATAGGGTAAATTCGGATTGGCCTCGTGCATAAAAAGATGCTGGATCTCGTGATTATCGAACAGGTAACAGCCAACCGGCATAACCATTTTGGCAGTATAGGTTATTTTTTCGGGAACACCGACCCGGCTTCGTTCGAAAAAGTTGACGGTGGGATAGTTTAAGAAAAAGCTACCGTTGCCCCAAAAGCTGGGGGAGAACACGGAGTAAGAGTCGAATTTGATACAGCCACCGACATTGTCGGCCGAGGAACCGGCCGGCGCACATAAAGCCTTAGTCTGATCGCTGGTTTCGGTCAGATAATAGTATATTTTCTTTTTGGGAATGTTTCGGCCTAAAAGATCGGCTTCATGCCTGATCTGCCAATTATCTAAAAATTTAGCGGCCCGATAGCACTCCCCTACCGGATCGGTGGCTTTTTCGGCCGAGGCCAAACAGTCAAAGTAAGAATATTGGCCATAAAGAAAAATTCTTTGGGGAGTAGCGCTTCTTACCTTTTGTTTTAGGCCTTCTTCGTCAACCTGGTAAAGATTCTGACATAAGTAATTTTTGGTTTTGTCGGGAATGGCTGAATAGGCCTGACAGTTAAACACGGCATCACGGACGTTGGCCGGGACCGGCTGGTAATCAATAGCGGCTACCGGAGCGTTGAGATAAGCCTCGTATTTTTGCAGGGCTTCGTCGATTTTGGTGTCGTCTCGGTTGGATCCGAGATGGAGGAGATTAAAAACCAGAAGCTGGCCGCCAAAAGAAAGACCGGGTACAACAAAAAAAACTAAAATGATAATTATCAGCAACCATTTAAATTTTTTGGGTTTAGGTGAAACGGTGGTGGAGATAACCGCCGGACGGTTGCGTTTGGCTAAAAACAGAGCAATAACCAAAGCCAGCAGAACGAGAACCACAATTAATAGGGGCAAAACCAGAGGAGACTGGGTTTTAAGGCTGTTTAGAATCTCGGAAAAATCAGACCGAAAGGTTGACTGGGTGCCGGGATTACCGGTAGTTAATGAAGAAGGTGATCCGGCCACGGGCGGAAAAGAGCCAGCGGTGCCCTGGAAGTCGGGAAAGCCGGAATCAGGCTGGCCGGGATTACCGGGACTGGTGGTTTCTTCCCCAGGTAAGACGACGCCGGGGAGATCGTCCGGCTGACCGAGAGTAATAAAGGTGCCCATCATCGACTGGCCAAAGTTATTGTCGCTATCGGAGGAAATGATTTTGTAAAAATAAGTGGTGGCTGGCTTAAGCATTTTGGCAATCACCTGGTGACTTACGACCCTATTGGCCAGACCAAAGTTATGGTCGTACTGACGATAAGGGATAGATTCGTCAGCGTTTTCGGTAACGTAAACCCAACTGGAGGCGGGGTGATCGACCGGGACCCCCTGACGGCAAAGGCGGGTTTGCCAGGAAAAAACAGCGCCCTCGTCGGTGAAATTGTCAATAATGACATTGTCAATAATTATTGAGGAGTCGGATGATTCCTGACAGCTATTGCCAGGAAGAGGATCGCTGTCGGCCTCGCCGCCAACTCCGAGAGGTTTGGTGGTAAAGCTGTTTTCGGGGTGATCGGAGGCAAGAGAAATCCCCTGCTCCTGGTGCTCACTTAAAACGACCACTTCAAAACGGTAGAAAGTTTCAGGACTCAATTCACTCAAACTGATTTCGAAATGGCGTTTTGGATCGGTATAGCCACCGACCATGCCGTGGTGGCCGTCTTCGCTAAGGTATTGGATATTGGCACCGATACAGGTTAGATCGGTATCGAAGCTTATGACGGCAGACTTGGCAGTAAGCTGGTTTTCTAAAACGCGTATGTTGGAGATAACGGGGGTGGGATATTGGGATTCATTTGGCCTGATTACGGGTGATGGCGTAGGGGTGCGGGTGGGGGTGGGGGTGACTGAAGGCAACCTGATAATAGTTCGGGTGGGAGTAATTGAAATCGGCCTTAAGATAGCAAGGGTAGGGGTGGGAGAAGAGAGCCGGATTATTTGGCGGGTGGGGGTGGGGGTGACTGAAGGCAACCTGATAATCCGAAGAGTGGGCGTAGGGGTGCGGGTGGGGGTGGGGGTGGTATACC
>JBAZSP010000040.1:0-3554 GCA_041663285.1 Candidatus Shapirobacteria bacterium | reverse complement strand
ACTGCTATTCCGACACCGAGCCCAACAGCAGTTTTGACTTTAACACCAACCAGCCTGCCGACTGAAATCCCTCTGCCAACATTGACACCGGAACCAACCGGAAGTTGTGTCGCTGATGGGGAAGAGTGCAGCTTAGCGAATTTTGGCAGATCATGCGGGGAGTGTTGCAACGGGAACCACCAGGAACAGAATGGGACAACCGTTTGTGGCCCCGAGGGGGAGGATCCGGGCACCATAGGGTGTAGGGTTTGCCCGACCGAATTTAAATGCTATAAAAAAAGCTGGCCGGGCAGGGAAGACGAGTACAAGTGGTTTACGGTTGGATATGAAATTAGCGGTTTTGGCATGACGGGTGACAATCTGTGTGTTGCTAATAATGTGACAGCACCAATTTATCAGGGTAAAGGTAATGGTGATGCTAACTGTGACGGGGTGGTGGATGGAACTGATTATTCGGTGTGGCGCAAGGAGTTTATGGACATTAGCGAAGGCGGCCAGGAAAGCTCGAATAGCTGGGAGGCTGACTTTACCGGAAGCGATGGAATTTGTGATGGGGTGGTAAACGGAATAGATTATTCCAAATGGAAAGGCAATTACCTAAAATACACCAGGTAAAGTTAATCAAGAGTTGTATTGATTTAGGGATTTTGATAGAGTGATCTGATGCCTGTTTTCCATTTGAAATACCGACCAAAAAGATTGGAGGATTTGGATTCGGATTCGGTTTCGAAGAGCCTGATAAGTATATTGAAATCAGACGATATACCCCAGTCTTTTTTGTTTTCCGGACCAAAGGGGGCCGGCAAGACGTCGGCAGCCAGAATTTTTTCGATGGCTATAAATTGTTTACGGCCGGAAGGGGTTGAGCCTTGTAATAAATGTGATAATTGCCTGGAGATAAAAAATGGCAGTTCGATTGACATGATAGAAATCGATGCTGCTTCAAATAGGGGGATAGAAGATATCAGATCTTTGAAAGAAAAAGCCTATTTACTACCGAGTAGGCTGAAGAAGAAAGTTTTCATTATTGACGAAGTCCACATGTTGACCAGGGAGGCCTTTAATGCTTTATTGAAATTGATAGAAGAGCCGCCAATAAACACTACTTTTATCTTGTGTACGACTGATAGGGAAAAAATTCCCGAGACAGTATTGTCGAGGTTGATAAAAGTAGATTTTAAAAAGGGAACAAGAAAGGAATTGTTGGCGTCGCTTACCAAAATTATTAAGGGCGAAAAATTGAAAATTGAGGAAGCGGCGATAAGAAAAATTATTGATAACAGCGATGGCAGCTTTCGGAATTTACATAAACTGACTAATGAGATAGTGTTGAGGTTAGGGACAAAGATTGACGTGGATGAGCTAAATGATTATTTTTCAAAAAATATCGGTGATTATTGGCCGGAGGATCTGGAAAATGATTTGAAGAAGTTGGAAGTAAAAACGATTTTGACCAAGCTGGAACTGTTGGCAGAAAAAGGGGCTGATTTTGGCCGAATCAGGGGAATATGGCTGGAATATTTTCAGAAGAGAATATTGAATGTTTTTGGAGTGGGGGAGGGAGAGCCGGGTTTGGGGCTGGAAGACTTGCAAAGACTGGCAAATTTGCTGATTAATGCCGGAAAAATAGAGAGAGAAGTGGAGATTGACCAGCTACCCTTGGAACTGGCAATCGTGGAGTTTATAGGCAATAGAAGCGTAAATCCGGGAGAGATCAAAGAAGAACGGATGTCTGAAGAAAAGCCAGTCGAAAAACCGGTGGAAAAACCAGAGAAGAAATCAGATGTCAGGCCGGACGCCAAAACTGATCTTAAAAAGGAAGTGCTGGAAAAAGAGTGGGGAAGATTATTGACCAGTATCCGACCTTTTAACCACTCGGTGGAGGCGTTTTTGAGAGCCGCCCGACCTAAAGAGATTAAAGGTAAGGTGGTGGTACTAGAGGTGTTTTACCCTTTTCATAAAGAGAAGCTTGAAGAAAATAAGAACAGACTGATCGTGGAGAAATGTTTAACATCGATTTTTGGGATGGAGCTTTTTTTTGAATGCCAGCTTGGACATAGCAGAAAGGCACCCTTGGTGATCAGCAACGATACTCCGGTGGAGAAAATCAGTGAGAGACTAAAAGACGAAAATATAAAAGAAAAGGATATTTACGATGTGGCTAAAGAGATATTCGGCTGATTTACATTTGGACCTTTCCACTTTACAATAGACAGTATGTTTGACAAAGCAAAAATGTTGGCTCAGGCTTTTAAGTTGAAAAAGGCAGTGGAGGCGGAGGAGGTGGAGATAGAAGAAAACGGAGTGAAGATTAGAGTAAGCGGGGATCAGAAAATTAAGTATTTGATGATTAACGGGGTTGAAAATAAAGCAGTGCTGGAGGCAATTAACAAGGCAATGAAGAAATCTCAAGAGGCGGCCGCCAGGAAAATGAAGGAAATGGGTGGCCTGGACGGATTATTGTAAAGATGGCTCAATTATCAAAACCTTTATTGGATCTCATCGGCTTTTTTGAGAGATTGCCGGGGATTGGACCGAAAACGGCGACAAGGCTGGGATTCTATTTGTTGAATGCTCCAACGGAATTTGTGAATACTTTTGCCAAGTCGATGACGGAAATGAAAAACCGGATAAAAAAATGCCGGGTGTGTTTTGGAGTGAGTGAAAATGAGACATGTGAGATTTGTAATGACGGGAAGAGAAACCGATTACAGATTTGTGTAGTTGAGCGGGCGATAGATGTGGTAGTAATTGAAAATATGGGAGGATACGGCGGAGTTTATCATGTGCTGGGCGGAGCAATTAACCCGTTGGAACATATCGGCCCGGATGAGCTAAATATCGGGGAACTGGTGGAAAGAATCAGAAAGATGGCTAAGGATGACCAGGAGCAAGCGGAAATTATTATGGCAACTAATCCGACAATGGAGGGTGAGGCAACGGCTTTGTATATTAAAAGAAGGATAACCGAAATTAATCCAAATATAAGAGTTACCCGGATCGGTAGCGGCTTACCGATTGGGGCTGATCTGGAATTTGCCGATCAGGCAACCCTAAACCGGGCGATGGAAGGGAGAAGAGGAATATAATTAAATTTAAAAATTTAAAAATTTAAGAAAGAAAAAGGCAGAGGAAATGTTATGAAGAAAATTGCACAGGATTTTGTAAAGGGTTTGGCAAAAATCGGCGGGGAAACAGGACGGGAAATGATAAATGAGGCCGGGAAAATCGGGGGGTCGGTGATTAGCGGCGAGGAGTTATTGGGACTAGCAGCACCTCCAAGCGAATCGGAATTAGCGAAAATTAAACTGGATGATGACAGGAAAAAGCAGGAGGAAATGGCGGAATTAAGAGCTAAAATGAAGCAGGGTCGGGATGTGGAAAAAGAAATGGAGGAAGTGCGTGTAAAAAGAGAGCAGTCGCAGCAACAGGAAAAACAGGAGGAGGCCAGGCGGGCAGAAGAAAACAGAAGGTGGCAGGCCGCTAATCAAGAAATGGCGGAGGACAGCTCAAATCCACACAAAGCCAAAAAGAAGCGGGGAAGTGCTTTCTTG
>JBAZSP010000039.1:0-3765 GCA_041663285.1 Candidatus Shapirobacteria bacterium | reverse complement strand
GACTACATGGCAAATTGCCTGGCACTCGCGAATGTTGGTTAAAAACTGGTTGCCTAAGCCAGCTCCCTGCGAGGCACCTTTGACCAGGCCGGCGATATCGACAAACTCCACGGCGGCCGGTACGATTTTGGCGGTGTTGACGATTTTGGCCAAGACAGGTAGCTTGGCATCGGGGACTTCGACAACACCGACATTAGGACTGATAGTGCAAAAAGGGTAGTTGCTAGCATCAGCCACAGCTCTACCTAACAGAGCATTAAAAAGAGTCGACTTGCCAACATTGGGAAGGCCAACAATTCCGATAGATATTGAACTCACAAGGGTATTTTATCACCAGGACAATTTATTTAGTTATTTTTCGGTTTTTGTTTTAATTTGAGCGTGATGTTTAAAGACTACCTGAATGAGTTGGGTTTATTAATTTGATGCGCCTCGTTTTTGACGTGGACAATATATCTTATGTAGACAGCGGTGACAGAAACCAAATAAAAAACCCCGACAAATAAGCCGGGGTTTTTTGAGTCAAATTAAATTATTTGACCATTTTCTTGATTTTGGTTCCGGGAATGTAGCGTGGCATACGTCGGGCAACAATCTTTTTGGCTTCTTTTGAGCCGATAGCCTTGATGGTTTTGGCTTTGAACATCTTGGTTTTGAAAGTACCAAAACCGGATAGTTTAACAACTTCGCCAGAAGAGAGAGCTTTCATTATTTCTGAAAGAAAAGTCTCGACGGCAATCTTGGCAGCTTTTTTGCTGAGTTTAGCTTTTTGTGAAACTAACTCAATCAATTCTTTTTTGGTCATGAGTTTTTTAAATTTTTAATTGGTCAGTTTGATTTTATCTTAAATATGGGCAAATGCAAGCATTATCATTCTGTTTTCACCGCACTTTTATTGATCTTACTACCCACCACTACAGCACTAGTGCGTAGCTCGCGGACGACCGTGACTTTGATCTGACCGGCCCATTTCGCCTCTTCTTCGAGCTTTTGTGCAATGTTCTGGCTAAGAACAGTGGCTTCAGAATCTGACACTTGTGAAGGCTCGACAATTACCATCACTTCCCGTCCGGCTTGATAGGCAGCGACACTAATTACACCCGGATAGCCCTTAGCAACCTCTTCAATATTCTTCATACGTTTAAGATATTCCTCATGGACTTCATAACGGGCGCCAGGCCGGGTGCCGGAAGCGGCGTCACCGATATAGACGATAGCAGCCTCGGCCGAAGAAAAACCTTTGTCTTCATGATGTTCGGAAACGCAGGTAATTATGTTTTCGGGAATTTTGAATTGACGGAGTAAATCAACTCCAAGATCGATGTGAGTTCCTTCCTGATCGGAAACTACTTTGCCAATGTCGTGAAGCAGAGCTCCAAGACGAACGGTGTTAACATCGGCTCTTAGCTCGTAAGCGATGGCGACGGCAATTTTGGTAGCTTCAATAGTATGCTTGGCCAGATTCTGACCATAGGAATATCGGAACTTATATTTCCCTACCTGTTTTATCAGGTCGATTGGTAGATTAAAAACCCCGACTTCCTGGCAAATACGTTTACCTTCATTAAGAAGGATCTTGTCCATGTCGGCTTTGGTTTGAGCTATCACCTGCTCAATTCTTAACGGCTGAATCCGACCATCTTTGATCAATTTTTCTAATGCTAACCGGGCAACCTCACGGCGGGTAGAATCAAAAGAGGAAATCCTTAGGTCATTTGATTCGTCCAGCTCAATCTCGACTCCGGTAGACTTTTCGAAGGAGCGAATATTGCGGCCTTCCCGACCAATTATTTTGCCTTTGATTTTTTCATCGGGAAGAGTGATGGTAGAAACGGTGTATTCGGCCACATAATCGGTAATACCGTGCCGGATGGCTTCGACCAAAATTTCTTTAGCTTCCTCATCTTCACGCTGCTTTAAATCCTGGCGAAAATCCTCAATTTTTTTGGAAATCCAGGAAGACAATTTTTTCTCGGTACTACTTAATATCAGCTGCTTAGCTTTATCGACGTCCAAACCAGAAATTTGTTCGAGCTTATCGAGTTGTTTTTTGTAGAGATCGTCAAGGGAGGTTATTTTTTGTTTGACTTCGGCCTGCTGAAGATCGACCGATTTTTCTTTTTGAATTAAATATCGTTCTTTCTCGTCAAGTGATTTTAACCGCTGAAACAACTCTGCCTCTTTGGCAATAGCCTGTTGCTCGACCCGCTTGGCGTTTTCGAGAGCCCTGGTAACTGCTTGAGTATTGGCAGGTGGGGCAGGTGGGGGCGAAGGTGGGGCAACAGCCGCTTTGGAAGGGGCTTTGACAGATTTCTTGGGGGTAAAAACAACCCGGTTGGAATCAGCCTGAGAGGCTTCGGCTGGCTTGGACTCGGGAGGGCTGGTAACTACGGGCTTGGTCGAAAAGATATCTTTAACTTTGGATAGAAAAGAACTGAACATGGTGTAAACTCCTAAATCTTTTTGCCGACATAAACAGCCCTTTTACATCACTGGGATAAGTTTCGCAAACCTACTAATCGAAAATGTATCAGTAACATTGTGACTGTTTTATGGTAAAAAGCTTAATTGCTAATTGGTTTAAAATGTAAATATAAACTTGAGGTATTTTAACTTTTTAATGACAGGTCGTCAAATGCTTTGTTGATGACTGACAGGCTGAAACCCTGGCGGTAGAGCCGTGACTTCATTTTGGCCTGATCAACTTTGCTTTTGAAGGAATAGCCATATTTTATTTTGTTGACCAAGATAGATTTAACTTTTTGATATTCCTGATCCTGATCGGATAAATAGGGAATAATTTCGGCTTCGGAAAAACCAAGCCGGCGTAAACGCATCTTGACTAAAGAAACTGATTGACGGGAATGACGACGGACAAAGTAAGAAATAAAATCACCGGCACTCAATAGGTGACGTGACTGTAGATAGTCAAAGACAGAGGAAATTGTGGCTTTTTCGTCGTAAAGAGGCGGTAAATTATGTTTAACCTGTAAACGAGGGATCTTCTTTTTGAGTTTTAGGGATAGCAATGCGGGTGGCTGGGGAGCAATTGAAATTAACTTTAAAGCATAGTCGGTTAAGATCGTTACCCATGATTCGGCAAATATTTGGTTAAGAAGAACAGGACTAACGACACCAATAGCCAAATTTAAGCTAGTCAGCTGGGCCAAAAAGAGAGCTACCCGACGATTGTCTGACAACAACAATTCTACTTTAGGTGAATTTGGAAAAGTTATTATCTGTGTTATAGACAGATCTTTACTCATCTTGAGAAGATTTGTCGTCCGAAGTTTCGGGAGCGGTGACTGGTTTTGGCTCCGGCTGTTTGACGATGTCCCAAATTTTTTGTTTTAAATCGGTGGCAATTTTGGGATTAGCCTTCAGGTAAGATTTGGTGCCTTCCCGACCTTGGATATTTTGGTCACCGATTTTGAAAAAGGCCCCGGACTTAGTAATTAGGTTATGGGTTACGGCCAAGTCGACTAAACTGCCAAAAACAGAAATGCCTTCGGTGTTCATAATGTCGAACTCAGCTTCTTTAAACGGCGGGGCGACTTTGTTTTTGATAACCCGGGCCCGATGTTGTGAACCAATAGATTCGCCGGAAGAGGTTTTGATGTTGGCAATTTTTCGAACATCGATACGGACGGAAGCATAAAACTTTAAAGCTAAACCTCCGGGGGTGGTTTCGGGATTGCCAAACATGACGCCAATTTTTTGACGGATTTGGTTGGTAAAAACGACGACAGTTTTGGACTTGGAGAT
>JBAZSP010000038.1:0-4510 GCA_041663285.1 Candidatus Shapirobacteria bacterium | reverse complement strand
TTTCAAAACCCAGCCAAAAACCAAAAAACCCGCCAAATTTTCGGGCACCCCTCTTACTCCTTCCTCTTCTCCAGCTTAACCTCCAAATTCATCTCTTTCTCTTCCCGCCAAATTTTCAATTTCACCGTTTGGCCCACTTTCTTTTTGCTTACAACTTCAGCCAGGCTTTCCCCAATATTCCCGGTCAACTTTTGGCCATCTATCTCGATAATAATATCCTCTTCCCTAATCCCCGCCTTCATAGCCGGTCCATCCGGAATAACTTCCTGAACATAGGCTCCCATCGGAACTTCATTAAGCAAAGCCGCCTGCTTGCTGATTTGCTGATAAGAAACCCCAATATATGGCCTTTCAAACTCTCCGGTACTCTTAAAATTATTAATCGACTCCTTAACCATGTTAATCGGCAAAGCAAAACCAATGTTTTGTCCGCTTTGCGAAATCGCCACATTTACCCCAATTACCTCCCCCGACGAATCAAGAAGTGGGCCGCCGGAATTTCCCGGGTTAATTGCCGCATCAGTTTGAATCACATTACTTAGCTTTTCCGTTCCCTCAAAGTATGATCCGGCTTCAATTCCTCTTCCCAGGCCCGAAATTACCCCCTTGGTTACCGTCGACCTAAACTCCCCCAAGGCCGTCCCGATGGCAATCACCGTCTGCCCCACCTTTAATTTGTCCGAATCACCCATAACAACCGGCACCAAACCTTTTTTGTCTACTTTCAAAATGGCCAAGTCGTTTATCGGATCCCGGTAAATTTCTTTTACTTCGACAACTTCATCCTTACCAATCACCACCCTGTACTTGGCCGAAGCATCCGACACCACATGTCTGTTTGTCACGATCAGCCCATCACTGTCTATTATGAAACCAGTGCCAATATCCTGCTCTACATTTTGTTCCCGGGCTTGGCCGCGGGGGTTTGGAATTCCAAAAAAATTTCCAAAAATGTCGTAGCCATAAGGGTTGGAATTCAAAACCTTGATTTTACTTATCGACACCGTCACCACACTTGGGGTAGCTTTCTCAACTACCTTGGTAACCACCGACTCTTCATCCACCACCTGTCTCTGACCCAAAACCGCCGGTGCGCTTCCGGCTTCTTTTTTGGTTACTACTTTATCCAAAATTCCCAATCCCTGTACCCGATCCACCACCGCCCCACTAATAAATGAACCCATCAAAGTCAGCCCCAAAACTACTCCTACCACAAAAGGTTTCATTGTTGTCGTCATTCTCTCTATTCAAAAAATATTAACCGATTACTCTTTTAGCAAAATTTCGATGGCTTTATCAAGCTGAATATCCTTAGTGTCGGCCTTTGGCTTGTCTTCCGACACTACCGTTTTTTCCGGTTTAATTTCAAAATCGGGAGTTACCCCTTCTTTGTGGATATTTTTTCCGCTGGGCAGAAGCCATTTTGCTATTGTCACATGCAAACCTGAACCATCCCTGAAATTTTCCGGTTGCTGAACAGTCCCCTTGCCAAAGGTTTTTTCACCTACCAGCTTACCCCTTTTGTACTCCTGCAAAGCTCCGGCCAAAATCTCCGAAGCTGATGCTGACCCACCGTTTACCAAAATCACCATTTTGTCCTCAAGTAGCTTTCTTCGGGATTTGTCTACCGGGTATTCTTCTTCACTTCCATCCGAAGCTTTTTGGGTAACTATCATCCCCTCGTTAATGAACTCCGAGCCCACCATTACGCTCGCCTGCAAATAACCTCCGGGGTTATTTCTCAAATCCAAAACAATCCCCCCGTAATCACTACCACTGTTCACCGCCAGTATTTTATTTACAATCTCCGGCCACTCCAGGTAAAGGCGTTCGGTAAATTTATTTAGCTTTATCCAAGCCACTCTCTTTCCAGCCACCTCTTTCCACTCCATCTCTATACTCGCCACCACAATATTTTCCCTCTTCAAAGTAACATCAAAAGTTTCTTTAATATCATCCCTAAAGATTTTTAATGTTACCTCCGTCCCTATCTTTCCCCTGATAAGCAATACCGCCTCATTCAACGATATCCCGGCAGTATCTTTATCGATATTATTCGCCTTATCCATAATCTTCAAAATCAAATCCCCGGCTCTTAGGCCAGCCCTATCTGCCGGAGTTTTTGCAAGCGGTGCCATAATTGCCAAAGTTCCGTCTTTATAACCCAGTTGAATACCCACCCCCCCAAACTCACCGGCCAAATCCTCATTCTGATTCTTGTTCTCATCCGGCGTCAAAAAAACAGTGTAGGGATCCCCCAGGGAATCCACCATCCCTTTTATCGCTCCATAGGTCATCGTCTTATCATCCATGGCTTCCCTTTCCAAAAATACTTCCGCCAATTTATCCTTTACCCTCCACATCATCCCCAGTTCCAACTGTCCGCTTTGAACCGTCACCGACCTCTGTCCAAAGGTGTACCCGATTACTGCCGCCAGAATCACCAGCGTCGCCAAAATTACAGTGTTTCTTATTACCCTCAAGCTCATCAGGCTGGCACAACCACTAATTTTCCTTTTCGGGAATTAATCAAAATTCTATCACTCCTATCAGGTTTCAGATCTCCCAGTTTTTCCCAGTCAGTATTCTCCACCGACAGTATTGGAATTTCCGCATCAAGCCTATCTTTTAGCTGGTCCTCCCCTGCCCCACTGGTTACTATGCCTACCACCCCCACCACCTCCGCTTTAGTTACCAAAACATAGGTTAACTTTTCCACAAAAATCACACAGTTTTTAAGACAAAAATTAACCTCCGCCAGTCTACTGATCTTACCACCGTAATTACCCCAAACCTTCCCGTCCACAATCCCTTTACCCTCAAACTCATAAGCCAAAAAACCTAAGCTAATAATCCCTTTTTCAATTTTTAATACCTTAGCCGGCACCGGTGCTCTGATTTCCCTTACGTCCAAAACATTGACATCAAATCTGATGTTCCCCAGCTCATCAATCCCGCTAACAATTCCCTTACACGGTGAGAATATCTTTTTGGGGAATAATCCTCCCTCGGCCAATATTTGCTCACCCTCCTCAACTTCCCGACCCACTAATGACGTTATTAATTGGGCCATTCTTTCCTTCGAATATCGTGACAACACCAAAGAAGCATCATACACTTTTACCTCTTTCTGTTGTACGGTCAAAATTACCTCACCCTCAACCACCTTCTGGCCTGATCTTACCAAAACTGCAGCTCCCGGTGGAATTTTTATCTTCCACCATGTCTCTTTCTTTTTCATCACCATAAATTCTACACTGCCGCAGTAAAGGGCAAAAGTGCCAAATGTCTGGCTTGCTTTACTGCTTTAGCCAACTTCCTCTGGTGCTTGACACATACTCCGCTGTAACTGCTGGAAAGTATTCTTCCTCTAACCGACAAATAATTCCCTAATTTCTCGTAATCCTGCCATTTCGGGCTGGCTTTCGATTTACAAAAACTGCAGTAACTATCAATCTGTTTCTTTGCCGGTCTTACGGCTGGTTTCTTTTTTTTCATATCTTGTTTTTAAAAAGGCATATCGCCGGTACCGGTATCTCCGGTTGTTTTTTCGTCCGACCTACTTTCCTGGGCAGTTGATTCAACCGCTTCATCAGGAATTACAATATCTTCAATATTACCGCTGTTGTCTGCTACTTCAGTCTCTACCGGCTCCCCGGCTGTCACTTCTTGACCCTGGCGCTCAACGTTTTGGCCAACTCCTTTATTGTCTAAAATAATCATATCGTCAATCACGATCTCCGATATCTGTTTTTTGTTATTTTCCTGATCAACAATCTCCCGGTACTGGATTCTCCCCTCCACATAAATCCTTCTTCCCTTAGCCAAAAGTTGCGAGCAAAGCTCTGCTAGTTTATTCCAGGCTACGATACGGTGAAATTGCGCATCTTCCTTTCTTTCTCCTTGCTTGGTCACCCAAACCCTATTAGTCGCTAACCCGAAAGAAGTTACTGCCATTCCTGACGGCGTATATCTTAGTTCCGGATCTCTGGTTAAGTTACCGATTAATAATACTCGATTAAGGCATCTGCTTGGCATCTTTATCTCCTCCTTACCACCTATTAAATAACTTGCCGGTGGCTAACTCTTTATAACTAAATAACGAATAATATTTGCTTCCCTATTTAAGGATAAGTTTAGTTCCTTAATTTTTTTAGGCTTTGGACTTTCAATCTCAAAAATCCAAAAGTCACCCTTTTTATTGTCCTTTATCTCATATACCAACTCTTTTAAGCCCATTTGTTCTTTCTTAGCAACCTTAGAGCCATCCTCTTCCAGCCAGCCGCTAACTTTTGCCACCAGAGCCTCTCTCTCTTTTTCCTCAAGCTTTGGATTAAAAATTACCACCACTTGATACAAATAGTTTTTGTCATTCATAAACGCTCTAGGTTATCATATAATTTTTCATTTTACAATCCGCGGTATTTTTGTCTAATCGGGTTTCTTAAAATACTCCGAAGTTGCCGATTGGTTCGCTGCCGTCGCCCCTTGCTTTTTCCCCGGCAAAAAA
>JBAZSP010000037.1:0-5278 GCA_041663285.1 Candidatus Shapirobacteria bacterium | reverse complement strand
ACTCTAAGAGCCTCAATTATCGGGTTAGTTATAATTCTGGGCTCCTATGCAATTTGGATGTTTATTTTCGCCAAGCTAATAATAAGCTCATGAGAAAAAAATATTTTCTGACAATTTTTGTTTTTTTAATGATTTTTTTCCCTTTACTGGCAAAGGCGGCCATACTGAGTTCTGATGTGACCGGCAAGATGTCAGACCAATCGGTAAAAACGCAACTGGCCGCCGGTTATGAGGTCACTTCCATCGGCTCCATCATAGCGATGGTTATACAGGCATTTCTTGGCCTGCTTGGTATTATTTTTATTATTCTTTTGATCTTGGCCGGCTACAACTGGATGACGGCAGCGGGAGATGAGCAGAAAGTCACCAAAGCCAGAGACACCATCAGGACAGCGGTAATCGGCCTGATAATCATAATTGCTGCTTACTCAATCACCTACTTTGTCTTTAAGGCTTTGGGCAAAACGACAAGCGGCTCAAATAATACGACCGTTCCGACTGAAATTATTCCATAAATCGACAAACATCAATGAAAAAAGGAAAGTCGCCAGACTTTCCTTTTGTGTTTCGTTGGGCGGTTTTCAGTAATCGTGTTTTATCACGGCTCCAAATTCCGCCGTAACTCCATTGTATTCCTTTCTTTTTTTGAAGACCTTCGCCTTTCGCAGCGTTTTTTCCCCTTCGTATTGCATGTAGACTATTTCCGGAATTGTTTTTACGGGAAGAAAGATATATCCGCCCGGCTCGATCGGTACGGCAGGCACGCTAAAATCTGGGTTGACTACGCTGACAATATGGTCCCGGTGGTTCATAAAAAGACCAAAGTACATCGCCTTACCGTAGGCTCCGGGAAGTTTGGTGTTGGTGGCTGTTGCCGCACCATTGCGCTCAATACTTTTCGCCAGAGCCCGTGTAAGTTCGGCATTTGCCGTGGCTACCCGAAGGTTGGCCTCTGCACCGAGAATCTCTGGAATTCCGGCTGAAGGACGGAGGATCCCATAATCGCGGTCTTCCCACGAAATGATTTCGACGTTGTCGTTCTTTACGAAACCCCGTTTGTAGTTCGGTCCGAAAGAACAGCCGGTGTTCACGATCAGCATCACGATAGCGACCAATAAAGGTAGTCTTTCCATCTTGTCCTCCCGGGAGTTTTAGGGCGCTTAGCCCGATTTTTAAGACAGAACGGATAATAAGAATTTCATACTATATTATTTTTATTAATTTATGTCAACAGCAAATTTTGTCAGCCCAAAGCATAGCGGTTGACTTTTCGGGGGTGGTATGCTAAGTTGATATGATTTTTCAAAACGTTAAGGTCCTACCGAGTATGGTAGGATCTTTTAATTTGCCCAATTTTAGATAAAAGAAAAGTATTGTAAAAAATAAAACAGACATATTTACCCAATAAATATTTAATATTAGCAAATTATACGGAAATTGTTTATGATTAGCCAAAATATTCTAAAATCAAAGAAGTTAAGTAAGGCCAAAAGAGCGATTATTCGCACAGTGGCCTTTATTCTGTTTTTTGACTTTATACTTTACCCTTATCCGATTATGGCTAAGGAAATTGCATTAGAAGACATCTTTAGTCTACAGTTTATTGGACTTAAATCCGATTCTGAAGTAAATTCTTGTCAGGCCAGCCAAACCGTAAATGTCATTTTAACTGATATAAAAAATGAGACTACTCCGTCTGCTATTGGAGTAAAAATAGCTAAAAATGAAGTCGAAATTAGCGATATTACTGGTTTAAAAATAACCAACCACGGATACCACCAAATGACTGCTTACACCTCAGAGGCGGCGCAAACCGATAACAGCCCCTGTACCACAGCTAACGGTTTTAATGTTTGTGAACATGGGATTGAAGATACCATAGCGGCAAATTTCCTCAAATTTGGCACCAAGGTGCGCATTCCGGAGCTATTTGGCAATCGGGTGTTTATAGTCCGTGATCGCATGAACAAGAGACATCCGGAGCGTCTGGATGTCTGGTTCAAGGATAAAGGACAAGCGTTAAAATTCGGGATTAAACTCGCCCGAGTTGAAGTAGTCGAAAACAGCAATTAAATTGACTCTCAAGCATAGTATTAGATATTTTTTGTTATTCCCGCGCAGTCGGGAATCTTTTTATATTTGGAGAGCCCAAGATTCCCGCCTGCGCAGGAATGACAGGAGGGTCTATATCTCGAGAAAGTAGTGTTGTTTTTAGATAATATTTTTGTTATATTGAGGGAGTTAATAACCGGCCTGGTCGCCAAGTGGTAAGGCATGAGTCTGCAAAACTCTTACCGTGGGTTCGATTCCCACCCAGGCCTCAAACAAAACAAGTCTGCTTTGAAGCGGACTTGTTTTGTTTAGGTTTTGGGCAGGATGAGAATTTCGGACTGATAAAGTAAGCAATATTGAAACAAGAGTGATTAATGTAAATCTAGCCACATTAATGAACAAGAATAATGACGGGGTGGGGCTTCCGCCCCGGTTCGATTCCCACCCAGGCCTCATAATTACTTAGAACTTAAGTCCACATAAACGTGGACTTAAGTGATTTTTTAGGAAAATTTATATATCTGTGGATAAATGTTATTTAAGTCTACAAATTAGTGGACTTAAGTTGTGTATGAATTTTTTTTAAATATGAATTTTTATTATATATTAGCAATTTTGCATGCCCTCTTGACGTAATTAATGAGACGTTGCTCAATTATGGATTTTATGCTATAATTTTAATATCAAATAAAAGATCCTTAAATATAAATCAAAATCAAAACAAAAAAACTCTTCCCAAAGCGGTTTTGGAAAAAGTTTTTTGCTTTCCACTGTTCTTCCGGGTCGGTGTTGACACGGCCAAAGGAATACAAACAAACATCAAATAAAGGTAGATGCTGGAAGAAATTCTGACATTTACCACAGATTCGGTGGAAAGTGCTTTGACAAGTCAACAACAAGGCGATAAAACTCGCCTCGAGAAGCAAGATTTCAAGCTATCGCAAGATGGTAAGAAATAAACTCTTGGGGCTGGGGCTCTATCGCGGCCTATAAAATAATATATTAATATATTCGAGGCCCGCGTAGGGCCCCTTTTAAAATTGAAACAGTTTTTGCTTCAAAAAACTGTTTCATCCCAAATATTGCGAGACCTGCCGGCAGGCAGGGATTTCTCTTGAAAAGTTAAACCATGCCGACCTCTTGCCAAACGGTAAAAACTTGTTATAATGTAATTGCGTTGACGACCCTCGTTTGAGGGTTTTTTCATCGGTAAAACAACATTATGACCAACAAACAAATAGCAATCAGCCCGGAAATTCTGGCACAAATCAAGTCGGATCTCATGTCGCAGAAGGATAAATTAGAAAAAGAACTTAATAAAGTTGCAAATAATTCCACTGATCATGCGGCAAAGTTTCCGGAATTCGGCGAAAAACCCGACGAGAATGCCCAAGAAATCGAGGGCTACACGACCAACCTGGCGACTAAAGAGATGTTGGAGGGGAATTTACGCGATATCAATAGCAGCCTGAAACGGATTGAAGTTGGCACCTACGGAGTTTGTAAATATTGCGGCAAAGAAATTGGCGAAAAAAGATTGATGGCTAGACCGGTAGCCAGCGCTTGTATTGACTGTAAAACCAAACTGCAAAATACCTAACACTTATATGTTCAAGTTTAAAGGCGGAATAAAAACAACAGCCCAATTGGCGGCAGTTGTTTTTTTAGTTGTACTGGATCGATTGTTCAAGGCATGGGCAGTGAGTTTTAGTCCGGAAATAAATTTAATATGCGATTGGTTCCGCATAGTTTTGGCAAAAAATCAGGGTATCGCCTTTTCTTTGCCGATATTCGGTAGGTGGTTAAGCATAGTAATTTTTTTGATAATTATATTTTTGATTTATGTTTTTGTTTCAAAAATAAAAAAAACTGCTTATTTCGAAACGGTTTTATATTCTGCTATTATTTTAGGGGCAGCCAGCAATCTGTATGATCGTCTGAAATTCGGTTATGTGATTGATTATTTCAGCTTAAAATATTATTCGGTTTTTAATATTGCGGACGCCTTGATTATGTTCGGGTTATTGGGCTTATTTTGGTTAACCATTGACAAAAATAGACTATAATGCTATAAATAAAAAAGCAAACTAATGGTAGTTTGTTTTTTTATTGCTCTTTGGAGGTTTCAAATAATTTTATAATTTATTGGGAGGTGGATTCTGATGAAGGCACAATTCCTGGAGCGGATGGAAGATTGGTCCAGGCAATGGGGGGAGCGCGAGTATTATTCTCTGAAGCACGATGATTTACTCTTCGCGCTGACACACGGCATTGGCGAAGTCCTGGTGCTCAACCAAAGAATATTTTGTGGCTCTGAGGGTCAGTACCTTTTTTACCGGAACGTAATCCGGGTCAATGACCACATCTTCGTAAACGTTGACCAGCGAATCGCTGGCCACTAAAGGGATTCCGCAACTTCACGCGCGAATCCCTTTAAATTATCGTCATCCGGATAAATAAACATGAGCTTTAATTCCTGGTAGGCCACCATTACCCTTTTTTCCGCTTCAGGAAAATCAGATTTATCAATTGTTTCTAAGGCTTTGACTGCATCATTCAGTTCAACGCAGGCTTGAGTCAACCTAGTCATTGCCTCTGAGCCATCTTCAGGAATCCCACCTTTTAACTCATACTTATTTGCCAACAACTCCAGATCGCCTTTCCCGATATTAGAATCTTGTTTTTCTGACTTGAGAATTATTTTTTCCGAACTAGGCTCAATCACCGATTTTTCTAAAATGTTTTCACTCATAATTTTTTGCCTGTACAGGCATTATTAGTAAATTATAATTCTCCTTTCATTTATTGAGTTAATGTTAATATATTTAATTTTTTTTGGCAACATTTTTTTTACCCTGTCTGCCCATTCAATCAGTATGACTGAGACCGGGTCGGAGAAATATTCTTTAGCGCCGATGGCCTCCAGGTCAGCGGCGGATTTCAGGCGATAGGCGTCGATGTGGATGAAATTTTTGATTCTTACTTTTTTTACCGGATAGACTCGCATCAGAACAAAAGTCGGGCTGGTGATTTTTTGCTTGATGCCTAGCCCGGCAGCGAGGCCTTTGGCAAAAACAGTTTTGCCTGCGCCAAGGTCGCCAATCAATCCAATTGCCTCGCCACCCTTTAAGGTTTTAGCGAATTTTTTCGCAAAATTAAAAGTATCTTTTTCGGAGCCGCTAACATATTTCATTTCCCTATTTTAGCCTTAAATCAGCTTTTTGGC
>JBAZSP010000036.1:0-6274 GCA_041663285.1 Candidatus Shapirobacteria bacterium | reverse complement strand
CTCTTCCATTTTTAAGTTCAGCTCCCAGCCCGACCGCTATTCCCGAAGAGCCCACCCCCATGCCCAAGCTTACCGGTTCTCCTCCGGCTGTCTCGTCACCGGTTTCCCAGCCCACCGTCAAATTAACCCCCAAGTCCTCTCCCAAAGCCTCTCCTACCACCCTTGCTTCTTCTCCTTTCCCCACCTTGCCGCCTGCCGATTCTGAAGGTACGATTTTTGAATCCCTGGCTGATAAGTTCAAAGTTCACCACTCTCCCGACCGTAAACTCTACGAAGCCGATGAGGCCAGTGGTCGCCGTTACACCTTCTGGCGTTCCGATAGCATTATTACCGTCCACATCGGATCAGCCTGGTCTTGGCAAATCCCTTCCCGTGATTTTAGTCCCCAGTTTTTAGTTGCCGGCCGCTCTGCCTTCCGCTTCGATCTTCCGGCCCAAACGCTGATTGATTTCGAAAACAATGGCCAAAAATACACCATTCAGTGTGTCCACAATGGTATTTCGGCAGCAAAATCTGAATGCATGCAGTTCGCCGCCTCCCTCCAGCTGCTTTAGGCTATTCTCATCGTTCCTCACACCTTTGCACGTCATTGCGCCTTCATCCGCCTGCCCGCCTAAATGCAAGGCTTTTGGCGGGTCATTGCGCCTGCCCGCCTCTGGAGGGATCCACCTTTGGTGGAGAAAATTGGAGTTTATTTAGAATTTAGTTATTAGGATTTAGTGCTTAAACGTTATTCCTGAATCATGTTTCATGTTTCAAGCGTTCAACGCTGTTATTCCTGAATCATGTTTCCTGAATCCTGAATCAAGACATTTTTCCCTGTCCTTCCCTGTCTCCCTCGCTAATGGTATTCAATATCACTCTTTCCAATAATTCCTGGAAGCTTAATCCGTGAAGTCCCAAAATGCTGCTTATGGCGCAGTCTTTTGGCCCAAAGGCTGGGTTAGTATTGGCATCAATAATAAAATGTCTTCCCGAAGCGTCCACTCTAAGGTCGAATTTTCCGTAATCTTCCATCTTCAATACTTCGAATGCCGTCTTAATATGGGCCTTTACCCTAGGTGGCAAATCATATCTGGCATAAACAAAGGCGCTGTCCGACTGAGGGCCTTCTCCCCAGTTAACATTAAAAGTGTTAATCTTAAATTTTTTATCGTGATAGATATCCTCGTTAAATACTTTCTCTGCCGCATAAACTTTCATATTAATCCCTTCGGTTACTACCACTGTCACTTCTCTTCCGGCCACATATTCCTCCAGTAACACCGGTTGCTTATAAGTTGACATTAAAAAGTTAACTCTTCTCTCCAAGCACTTTTCGTCTTCACAAATTGCCGAATCGTCAATTTCGATTGATCCGTGGACTTCGTTAAGTTTTGTAATTAGCGGAAAATTTAAAGTTACCGTGTCCACATCCCCGGGATCTTTAATCAAAACATAATCCGGTACCGGGATATTCCACTGTTCCAGCAAATTTTTCGTCAGGTATTTATTCGAATTTATCGCCTGTCCCATCATCGATGATCCCGTGTATGGTATTTGTAGTAGTTCCAATATCGCCGGTATTGTCGCATTCAAATACTCCTTACCGTAAACAGAGTCGACTAAATTCAAAACAAAATCTGGTTTAAAAGCTTTCAGGTTTTCGGTAACATTGGCATCGCCGGCAAAAAGGGCTGTGTGAATGCTCATTTTATCCAAAACTTCAGCAATCTGTCCGGCCCTGCCCTTAACTTCAGCTTCAGAAATATAAAGTTGTTCCGTCGGGAAGTATTCCCTTTTAGCATCGGAATATAGAATCGCTATCCTTTTAGGTAAAGGGAAGTTCATAGTTTTGCCGCTGAAATTATAATATCGAAAGTTAACTCCGGCCCAGGGTCGTCAAAAGTAACGCCAATTTCTTTTTTCATATGTAAATGCTATTAATATACGTCAAAATAAAATAAATTCAAGATTCTCATTGTTACTGTAATTTTTTTAAGCTAACTTTCCCAAAAACTTCTTTTCAATTTCCTCCACTCTGGTCTTGTTGGGGCCCACCACTCCATAACCCAATTTACCCTCCACCAGGTAGTTCGTTACCGTCACCAGTACTCCTTCCTTCTTACCGTTCATCGGGTAAAGCAAGTCTTCAATCGCTACTTTTAAGTCGGAGTATTTTTTATTATAAAATTTCGGTGCTTCAGTAACGTTGTTACCGGCCACAAAATGTGTTTGAGCAAAGTTTTTGCCAAAAAGTCTCACTCCCAGTTCGTACAAATGTGTTCCGCCCGTCCTCCTGGTATTGGACTCCAGCGGCCAAATTCTTTTGTCTTTTCCCAATATGCAATCCATATCAAAAAATCCTCTGTACCCTGTCATTTTTAAATATTCTCCCCATTCAGCTCCCCACTTAAATAATATTTCCTGCATTTCTTTTGGGGCGGTTCCCTCGCCGATTTCCACTCCTCTGAATTCTCCCTGTTTGGTCACCCGCATCCCGCAAAAGTACAGTCTCTCCACCTTATCTCCTTCTATTTTTAGCTCCACATTCGGATTTCCTCCGGCCACTGTTAAGTCAGCCTCTACCAAGGCCTCCACCGCTATCAGCTCTTTGGTCCAAAATGGTTCACTTGCCAAAATTTCATTAATCACATCATTCAGATTTTTCTCTTTTAAATCAGCCCTTTTAATTATTTTAAGTCCGGCCCCGGCCAGCCCCCGGTTCGTTTTCAGCACTACTCCACCATGTTTGTCCAAAATATACCTAGCTAATCCCAGAACCTCGGTTGTGTTATGGCAAACCATTCCTTCCGGCATATCCGCCAATCTCAATGAATTTACCGTTTGCCGGAAACCCGACTTACTGCCAAAAAAATTTGTCGTCCATTCCGAGCCTTCAATTGGCATTTCCGGTGTCCTAAACACTAGCCCTCGGTGTTTTAGTTTTTTCACCAATTCCACAAATTCATCTGTTGCCGAATAAGCCAGTATCTCAATATCCGGGCTTTCCCTGATTGCCTCCGTTAGTTTTCTCATTAGTCCCTCATCTTCGGCTACCGCCTGGCAAACCGATTCCTGAATCACCTTCGGGCTCAGGTTAATCCAGTTTTTCATTCCAATCCTGGCCGTCGTATCCTCCCAAAATGCCGCTTCTATCGGTAGGGGAGTCACCAATATCCGCTCATCATTCTGGGCAAACATAAACCGGTCGCAAAACGCATGATCCTCAAATATTTCATGCTCTCTCGATGCCCCCATCATCAATTGGGTTAACGGTCTAGCAATCTCGGCAATGTTGGCCAAAAATATTGATTTGTATTTCACTGTCTAGGCTAAACTAATGAATTTTTTTATAAGTTCGGTATTTGTCTTTATTCTCCTATCCAGGTCGGCCTTCATCGGAGTTTCAGTGCAAACCGCATAAGCCACCCCTTCTTCCCACAGCCAATCTTCAAACGATCCGTCGTGTTTATTAATACAAAAACCTTCGATTACCGAGCTTTCGTCGGTGGCATCAGCAAATTTGTTTACAATTTTGCCGTCCCCGCATTGGCCAAATTCCGCCGCCCCGATTGCCATCAGTTGTTCCGATTTCATTCCCGGTTTTGTCTCTTTCTCAAAAGTGTAAATATAAAACATTTCATGATTCGGGTCTTCGTGCAGGGTCAAAAAGCCGTCCTTGCCGGCTTCTACCAGCATTTCCCTATATCCGGCCAATATCTGTCCCTCCCTTGATTTGGAGTTAGGTATTTCACTTTGGTGGCAAAAGCCCCGGTTGGGATTTTCACCCCATTTGTTGTACCGCCGCCCGAGCTGGAAACCACTCTCGTTAACCAGCGGCAAAAATGTTACCGCCACTTCCTGGTCAGGTTTGTAGCTTTCCAAAAATTTTTTAATTCCCAGTACTCCGGCTATCTCATCTCCATGAAACCCGGCCGCCACCAGCAGTCTCTTTTTGGCTTTCAATTTCGGTTCCAAAAATAAGAGCGGCTGCTTTTTATCCCCCAGGTTAATCAGTCGAAAATTTTCAATCTTCCAGTTTTCTATCTTCTCCATCATCTTTCCATTTTACTCCATCGCGTTCTCCGCCCGCCCGCCTAAACTGCGAAGCTGTTGGCGGGACCGCCTCTGGCAAAGAAGCAATCCCTGTCCTTATTCATAAATCATAAATCATATTTCATAAATCAATTTTCCTGAATCAAGGCTGTTATTCCTGACCCTGCCCGCCTCTGGAGGGCGCCTTTGGCGGAAGAGTTTAGATATTATTCCTGAATCATGTTTCATGAACCTGCCCGCAGATGCTAAAGCACCAGCTTTTGCAGGCGGGTCATAAATCAAAGATGTTATTCCTGTTTCATCAATCGACATCTTCCCCGGTGCTATAATTAGAGGTGGATAATCAGGTTGAAGAAATTAAGCAAAAGCTTGACATTGTTAATGTAATATCCAAGTATTTACCGTTAAAAAAGCGTGGTCGCCACTTTTTAGCCAACTGCCCTTTCCATAACGAAAAAACCCCCTCTTTCACCGTCTCTCCCGAGCTTCAAATTTATAAATGTTTTGGTTGCGGCAAAGGCGGCGATGTTTTTACCTTTATTCAGGACTACGAACATGTCGATTTCAAAGACGCCCTCGAAACTTTGGCCGCCCAGGCCGGGGTGGCCCTTATCAAAAACGCTCAAATTTCCCAGGCCGAATCCCATCACAAACGTTTAATCGAAATTAATCATCATGTTGCCCGATTTTACAACTATATCCTTACCTCTCACCCTCTTGGTCAATCAGCCCTCAAATACATCCAGGGCCGGGGGATCACCGATCAGACCATCAAGCTTTTTCAAATCGGCTATTCACCCGCCGAGCCCCGGTTAATTCTCAACTATCTTCAAAAAAAAGGCTATCAACCCTCCGAGCTTACGGCCACCGGCTCTTTTGGTTTTAGCCAATATTATGCCGGCCGTTTTTACGACCGGTTTCAGGATCGCCTGGTTTTTCCCTTAGCCGATTTTCGCGACCGGGTATTGGGTTTCTCCGGCCGGGTTCTTCCCCCCGAGTATCAAAGCAAATCCTACTCTTCCCGGTCCGATCAGGCCAAATATATCAATTCCCCCGAAACCGACATTTACCACAAAGGCCAAATGCTTTTTGGTTTAAATCTGTCCAAAGAAGCCATCCGCACCCAAAATCAGGCCATTATTGTCGAAGGCGAATTCGATCTTATTTCTCCTTATCAGTTGGGTATCCATAATCTGGTCGCCCTCAAAGGCACGGCTTTTACCGCCGAGCAGCTGCAATTGCTTCACCGCTACACCGACTCTCTGGTTTTGGCTCTCGATTCCGATTTTGCCGGTAACTCCGCCGCCAAGCGCAGCATTGAATTAGCCGATCAGATGGGTTTCGATCTTCAGGTTTTGGATCTGGGAACCACTTACAAAGATCCCGACGAAGCCGCCAAAGCCGATCCCGAATTTCTCAAGGGCCAGTTAGCCCACACCATCCCCGTCTGGGATTTTCTTATTCGCTCCACTGTCGCCCGCTTCTCGGCCGACACCATCCGGGGCAAAAGCCAAATATTGTCCACTGTTTTGCCTTTTCTGGCCAAAATCAGCAATTTGGTTATCCGCCACGATTATTACCGGTCTCTGGCCAACGAAATCGGTTCCGGCTACGATTCCGTTTTGCAGGAAGCTCAAAAGTACGAAGGTCAAAAATCGGCTACCCCTCATCTTCCGCCGCCACCTTCAGTCTCCGCTTCCATCGATCCGGCCTCTCCCTCCTTCTCCAGGTCCGAGGAATATTTGCTTTCCCTCATTTTTAGTGCCCGCAATCCGGTCAAAGTCGCCCAAAAGCACCAATCCGTCTTGTCTTCCTTTACTTCTGTCCGCCTTAAGCCCATAGTCGAAGCTTTATTGGCCGCCTCCGAATTCGATCCCCGTCAATTTCAGGCTGGCCTGCCAGCCGAAATCCGCCCAAGCTTCGAGCAAATCTTTTTAGTCGCCACCGGCCTCAATCTCGAGCCTCATCGCCGGTCTTTCGAAATCCGCAAAACTTCGGTCCAAATCATCACCGCCCAGCTAAAACAAAAACTAGCTTCCCTTGGTGCCCAAATCGCCCGGCTCGAAGCCGGCGGCAATCAAAGCCAAATGGCCGAGTTGGAAAGGGATTATAATACAATATTATCCCAGCTCTCTAAGCTTCAAAGCCAAAAGCTATAGATTTATCGTTACTTATCGTATACAATATCCACAGTTTTTATACTATTAGTAATTACTCAGGTTACTTAGCTTTAGAA
>JBAZSP010000035.1:0-7186 GCA_041663285.1 Candidatus Shapirobacteria bacterium | reverse complement strand
GTGGTGGACTTTTTTTGATCGTCGGAAAGGCCTTCAAGGATGGGTAAATTTTCGGGAGGATCGGCGTAAAGCTTTTTGCCCCAGGCAATATTGGGTAGCTTGGTTAGCCGGTTGGGGAAGTGCCAGAGAGCGGCTAATTCTTCGGTGTTTAAAACCTGATTTTTAAGACCGCCTTTGATTTCGCGGTTAAAGATGGAAGGTAGGAGCTTGCCTTTGCTGAAAAAGCCCGGCTGGCAGGTTTTTATAAAATTTCCCCGGGGAGAGGTGTAGACCCCAAAGGAAGATGAGACGGCTGAGATGAGGCCGGGGCTGGTGGATATAAGATTTATTTGGGTTAAAAGACCAGGGTATTGGATTTTTTGCTCAAAGACGGCCTTGTCGGGATGGGGCTGACGGAAGCCTTTTTCTTTGTCGACCACAATGCCGTTTTGGATGACAGAAATTATTGAGCTTTGCCAGTTTTTGGGGGCGTTAGAAATTAAGACCTGATAAAGGAAAAAGTCGTTGGTTTGGTTGGAACGGGAAATGGGGGCCAAAACAGAATTGAGAGGATCGGTTTCTTTGAAATCTTTGGCGGTTTTGACGGGGTAGTCGTAAATGCGGGAGAGGCCCAGTAGGCAGCTATGTAACTGGCTGGTAAACGAATTTTTACGGTGCGCGCTACCTTCGGGGTCCATGCTGATACTGGACCGATCGCTGTGCTCCGAAAAATTGTTTACTACGCCAGTTAAAAGATAATCGGTAATTTCTCGGGTGATGGCGCTGGGGTATTGGGCTAAAGTTTGGGAGCGGAAAAATTCGGTATGTTCGGAAGGGGTGACAATGACAAAGTGGATTTGGCCTCCAAACAGGACGATTTCGAGTGAGGCAATGGTCGGCTTTTTACCACGAAGTCTGTCCCAAAAAGAGACGGAAGCAAACTGGACGAAGTTTGACAGCAGGGAAGACATCGACTCGAGAGTGTATTCGTTTTCCTGGGGATGACGGATTTCCAAAAATGTGAGATTATCAGAACTTTCGGGCATGAAATATTGTAGCAGAAAAAGATCTAGGGCAGAAAGTTGGCGGAAATTAAGGAAGCGGTAAATTATCGGAGTATTTCTAGCCAGAAAATGGAGATGGAGTTTGATATATAGGGTATAATAAGGGATAAGAGTAATTAATATTTGGTATTCAAAATGAAAAAATGGCAGAAAGAAAGTCTTTATTAAAAAGAGTAAAAGGGGCGTTAAGGCATGCGGAGGGTCCAGTTGAAGCGAGGCCTGGTTGCGTAGTTGTGGGCGGAAAACAAACACCAGTGCTAGGAGGAGACCGTGGAATTCAAGAGGATTGGAAGTCGGCACCCTTGAGAAGAATGGAAGATCTAACAAGGGAAGAAATGCATACAATTGCATTATATGAGCGTGAAATTGAAAAGGCGATTCGGCGACGAGATCCTGGAGAAGAGAGTGATCTTCGAATTGGACTGCAGCGTTATCTTCGAGAGATCAGAATAAATAATTAACCTTGACATATTGGGTATGTATAGGGTATAAAGAGGACTGTGCCCAAAAAAGGAATAGATATTCCTAGAGGTGGAGAGTTGTTGGAGGCTTTAAGGCGTGCAAAAAAGGGCAGATGTCGTACAAATTTGATCAGACCATCGGAAATCCAAGGTCCTGATTGCAAGCATTGCACATTGCCTTGCCCCCGGAGAGGCCAGAGAGGCTTAAAAATATGCCGGAGGGCGAAAAAGTGAATTGGTGATTGAAAAAGACAAAAATGAATCATTGACGTAAAAGGTATGTAGGGGTTATAAACGGAGTATGAAGGGAAAGAGAGTAGTATTGCCGCCGCTAACGGCGGAGGAAATAAGACAGATATTAGTTCGTGAAGGTAGCGCTACAATTTTAGATGTTAGACCTTCGAGTTTATCAAACCTTGACTGTACCGATTGCGGTCATTTTCCCTGTTGGAGGATTAAACCGGTGGGAGATAAGCCATTGACAATTTGTAAGTATTATTCGGGAAAAGAGACATAACTAAAGGAAAAAGTTGAGTAGATAGGGGGATTTTAGGTGGAATTAAGCTGAATTCAAAATAAGTAATTTTGGTCATTGAAATTACCAGGATGATTGTTATAAATAAATGAGATTGTGGTAAGAATATATACAGAATAGGTATTGAAATGCGTAATTGATGTGTTATTATAAGTCACATTGGTACCTGTAATGATGCTAAAGGCCAAAGCGGCCGAAGGGCTAAATTATAGGTAAGGGAACGTAAGGCAATTGCCAACGTTTCGGCTCTTTAACAACCTGACAACAAAAACGGGAGTGGGATCGAGTTAGATTTCTATATAAATAAGTTGTAGAAGTTTGACTGGATCCCACTTCTGAAAAGAAGTAGGTGCCGTTGGGTTTTCTTGGTCCTTCACATTTTTGACTGGAGGAAACAGATGCCTTTGACGAGAGGACAGCAGAGGGCTTATCAGGGTTTGCAGGGGAAGGTGGCCCGGGGGGACAGTCTGTCACCAGAACAGGAGGCGGAGCTGGCGAGATACGTAAAGATGATATCTCCGAGTGGACCTTCCCGGGGCAGGGCGAGGGGAGGTGTCCCTCCGCAGGCACGGGTGAGGTAAACCTCCATATAGAGAAAGTTTGCGAGGCCGGGACAGCGTTGTCCTGGCCTCGTTCCGCCCTGGGGGGCGGGACAAAGGGCACGGAGTGCGAGAGGGTTTTGGGTTTGTTTGTTTTGTTTATTTTTTGTTTTGGTTTTTGTTTTTTGTTGTCGGGTTGGTTTATTTAAAACTTTAAAGTTAAAAATCTAATAAATAAAGGAGAAAATATGGCAAAAGGGAAGGTTGAGACTGGAGTAAGTTGTAGAAGGTGTAAAAGCGGGCCGCCAAATTATGATGGATGCCCAAGACACCTTGAGGCAACATCAAGAGATTTAGCTGCGTTAAGAATGAGACCTGTAGCAAAAGATGTTAACAAAGTGGGGTGTGAAAATTTTGTAGCTAGAAGCTTACCTCCATTGTTAATTTCTAGGAGTTAAGAAGAATTTGAAGTATAGTATTTGTAAGAAAGAGTACTATAATGGGTTTGTGGCAGGAGGAAGACGGTCAGCAGAAAGAGTATCAAATACGGTTGCCCCTAGACTAGTGCTTTATTTGGGACCGGGAGGACAGACCAGAGAAATGACACCAATAGAATTTAGGGAGGGTGGTTTTGCGGCTAAAGGGTGGGGTAGATATCCAGACAGCGCTAGCGTTAGGCCAGATTTGGGCGCTGCTGGTAAATATGGGAGAGGATGTAATGGTCTATTTTTAGAAAGCAGGCTTCCACGTCGGGATAGAGAGTAGCTTCGTGTTATAATTCAACGTTAATTAATTTAATAGTTTAATTTTGGTGTTAAATCCTGGCCTTGTGCCCAAAACACCAGATATTTGTAAGGATTTATATATGACAGACATAAAAAATAGTCCGCCAAAGACTTCGAACCCAGGCGGAAAGGCAGAGAAAAAGGTTGTAAAAACGGTCAACAGAACGGGTAAAAGCTTGGTAAAAAAAGCATTGGTGGTAAAAGCCAAGAAAAACGGTAGTGTATTAAAGCAGGTTCAGAATGATAAGGAAAAAATCAAACAGTTGAATGAAGAGAGACTAGCCCAAATTAAAAAGGACGAATCTGCCAGAACCGACGTTTTGAAGAGCAAAGAAGCGACAGCCGCAAGCCTGTCGAATACGGACAAACCGGCCTTGGCTGGTGCTACTTCGGGCAAGCCTGATAAAAAATACGAGCTAACCATTGGACTTAAAGAGTTATTGGCGGCGGGATGCCATTTGGGCCATAAGGTTTCCAAAACCCACCCCAAAGCCAGGGATTTTATTTACGGTGCCAGGGAGGGGATTGAGGTGATTGACTTAACCAGAACCATGGACTGCCTGGAAAAAGCGGCTAATTTTATTTTTAATGCCAAAAGAAACGGTAAGCAGATGGTGATGGTGGGAACCAAAAGGCAAGCCAGGGAAGTAGTTAAGCGAGTTGCCGAGGATGCAGGTGTGCCCTATGTGACCGACCGATGGCTGGGCGGAACTATTACTAACTGGGACCAAATAAGAAAAGACATCAAGAAATTGGCCGAGCTAAAAGAGGGCTTGGAGAAGGGTAAATTTAACGATAGCACCAAAAAAGAACAGCTGGAAATCAAAAAAGAAGTTATCCGGCTGGAAAAAATCATTGGTGGCATTCGGAACGTTGACAGACTGTTTGATATTATTTTTGTGGTTGATGGGGGATTTGAAAAGACAGCAGTAAAAGAGGCAAAAATGAGGAACATTAAAGTGGTAGGGATGACCGATACTGACAGCAATCCCAATAAGCTGGATTATCCGATTCCGGCTAATGACGACAGCTTTAAGTCGGTTAGCCTGATTGTCGAGGAAATCGGCAAAGCCATTAAGTCAGCAGGGATTTAAACACTTGATTCATGAAACTTGATTCAAGATTTATGAATAACATCTTAAATTCAACAAAATAGGATTAATTTTAAATATCTAATTTTTTAATATAAAAACATGGATCAAAAAAAATTAATAGAAAAAGTTTCCGCCAGAGGCGGATTGTGTCTTTAGGCAAAATTTGTCATTTAATTCCAAATTTAGACCTAAAGAAACGAAAAGAAATTATTAAAGGAGATATATGCAACAAAATAAACTAATCGAACAAGTTAAGAAGTTAAGGGAGGAGCTGGGGCTGGGGATTATGGAAATCAAGGCGGCGCTGGAAGAAGCGGAGGGTGACGAGAAAAAAGCGAAAGAAATTTTGAAAAAGAAAGGATTTGAAAAAGCCGAAAAAAGGGCAGAAAAAGAAGTCCACCAGGGTAGGGTGGCTACTTACACTCACCAGACCGGGAAGATAGGCTCGATGGTCGAACTACTATGTGAAACCGATTTTGTGGCCAGAGGGGAAGATTTTATGAAGTTGGCCCGAGAACTATGCCTTCAGGTGGCGGCAATGGAACCAAAAGACGCCAAGGAACTTTTGAAACAGGATTATATAAAAGATCCCAGCCGGAAAGTAGACGAACTGGTAAAAGAACTGATTGCCAAAGTTGGCGAGAATATTAAGGTTGGAAGGATTGCCAGGATTGAGATTTAGGTGATTGGTTTAGATTGCCACGCAACGCTGGCAATGACGTATTTAAAGGCAAGAAAATAACAACGTCATCGCGAGGCCGGAGACCGTGGCGATCTGGGGTATGAGATTGCTTCGTCGTAACCTTCTCCCTCCAAAGGCGGGCAGGCGCAATGACAGGAAAAGAGGCTTTTGATTTTTGCTATACTTGGGTAATATGATAGACAGCCAAAAAGTGAACGCCCGGATGGGCAAAATAACCGACCTTTTTATTAATGATATCTCTTCAATCAGAACCGGCAGGGCTACTCCGGGATTGATAGAAAATGTGGCGGTAACTGTTTATGGTGGCCAAAAAATGCGGCTGATAGAATTGGGCAGCATTGGCGTCCCGGATGTGCGGACTTTGACTTTTCAACCTTGGGATGTGGGACAAATTAAAGAAATTGCCAATGGAATTCAGGCAGCTAATATAGGGCTGACCCCGGCGGTTGACGGACAAATTATACGATTGGCTTTGCCGATGCTGACGGTGGAGCAGAGAGATGATTATGTGAAGCTTTTGGGAAGAAAACTCGAAGGAGCTAGAGTGATGATCCGGGATGCCCGGGCAGATTTCCGAAAGGGAATCCAGACAGCGAAGCAGGACAAGGAGATATCGGAAGATGAATTTAAAAAGGACGAGGGTGATTTGCAAAAAATGACGGATGGTTTTATTGCTAAACTTGAAGAGATTGCTGCGCGGAAGGA
This sequence comes from Candidatus Shapirobacteria bacterium, assembly GCA_041663285.1. GTDB lineage: Bacteria > Patescibacteriota > Microgenomatia > UBA12405 > UBA12405 > UBA1435. The sequence continues at coordinate 1,321 of JBAZSP010000035.1, read as the reverse complement.
GATGGAAATAAGAGGGTAAGAATTGCCCAATAAAACTGTAGCCCTTATAGATAAAGCAGTAAGCAACCAGTTATAATTGAGCCACAACATATGATAGACCTTTTGATATTTGCCGGTGCATTATCGATTCTGGTATTGATCCATGAGTTCGGACATTACTTGGCGGCAGTTAAGACGGGTGTGTGGGTGGAAGAATTTGGATTGGGTTTGCCGCCTCGGGCTTGGGGCAAAAAAATTGGGAAAACTATTTTTAGTTTAAATTGGCTGCCGATTGGAGGATTTTGCAAAATGTATGGCGAAGATCCGACCAGTGAGGTAAAAAGGGACGGGGAGGGGGCAAAACCGGAAGAGGCTTTTGTAAACAAAAAACCGTGGCAAAAGATGATAATTATTTTGGGTGGGGTGACAATGAATTTGGTGTTGGCGGTGGCTATCTTTACTTTGGTTTATGCCATAACCGGATTGCCGGTAACTACCGATAGGGTGAAGGTGCTGGAAGTAAATAAAAACTCACCGGCAGAAACGGCGGGAATCAAGGAAGGCATGTGGATTTATAAAGTTAATGAGGTGGTGGTGGCGCAGGCGGATGAGCTGACCAAAGAGGTGGCAAAGTATAAAGGTGAAACGGTGAAATTGACCATAAGAGACGAAATGGGAGAAAGGGTGATACCGATTGAGGTAAGGGAAAACCCGCCGGCTGGGGAGGGGAGTATGGGGGTGATGATATCAAATGTTGAGGTTCAGCCGATGAAGTGGTGGCAGCTGCCAAGAGGGGTGGCCGAGGGATTTAAGGAAGCTTACTTTTGGGGTAGCCGGATAACCGAAGGCTTGATTAAAACGATAAGCCAGATGTATACCGAAAGAATAATTCCCAGTGACGTGGCCGGGCCAATCGGAATGTTTCAGGCGACGAGTACGATAAAAAGAACGCAGGGACTTTTGGGAGTTATGCATTTTTTTGGATTGGTATCGGTTAATTTGGCAGTGGTGAATATTTTGCCATTTCCGGCTTTGGACGGTGGAAGGCTTTTGTTTGTGGCCTATGAAATGGTGTTTAAAAAGAGAGCCAATGAAAAAGTAGAGGCGATGGTAAACAATATCGGAATGATGATTTTGTTGCTACTGGTACTTCTGATTACGGTTGGGGATGTAGCTAGATTGGTGAGACAGTAGTCGAGATTGCTTCTTTGCCAGAGGCGGTCCCGCCAACAGCTTCGCAGTTTAGGCGGGCAGGCGTAATGACCCGCCAAGGCTACGCATTTAGGCGGGCGGGCGGGGACGGAGAAAGGGTGGAGAGGTAAAAGTACGAGGATGATACAAG
>JBAZSP010000034.1:0-10583 GCA_041663285.1 Candidatus Shapirobacteria bacterium | reverse complement strand
GGTTTTACCATATCCTATTAGCCTTAAGCTTGGCAGCCAGTTAAGCGCGGGAGAATATGATTTGCGACTGAAGCAGTATTGTAAGAATTCAAACATCAAGATCAGGATCGTCATCCCAATCTCGGGGGCTGCGGTAGGGCTGGATTATTTTGTAAAACTGACATCAGCGCTTTGCCGGCAGATACCAAGAATAAAAATTTTTTTAGTAGTAAAAAGGACAATTTATACGCGCGACTTTATCAGAAAAATGAAAGCCCGAAACTATATAACCGTAATTGAAAATAGCCAGGATAAGACGGTAGTTGACAGCTACGAAAAACTATACCGGGAAGAAGTGATAGGGCTGGAAATAGTAAAACCCAGCGAACAAATGTTTAAAGCGGTGTTGGCGAAAAACCAAAGAGGAGGCGCGATACTCCTTTTGACAGAACCAATGGGAATACAAGAGGAAGACAATGTTAGGTTTCTTTTGGATCACAAATTGTTACCATGTCAGGAGGATCAGGAGAGGCTAGAGATGGAGGCTAAACTGGGTAAAACGCCAGAAAAAGAATTTTTTGAGGAGTATTTGAAAAAAGCGGCGCTCTGGAAAGCTATTCGGCTTTCCAACAAGCCGAGCCAAGACGCCCAATTCATTGACTGGTGTCTTGAGGCCGGAATATTTGAGCAAATGGCCAGCCTGAAAAAAAATTGTGACGAGGGCGATACCGAGATAGCCGGTAATGGTGTAGAAAGATTTTGGAAAAGAACAGATAGGTTGATAGCCGGCAGGGAGAGATAGAAAAAGAGTGAAACTATTTCGTTTTGGTGGCAGATTCTGTTTTGGCAGCCGACCGATATTTGGCGATGTACTGATTACAATATATCTTGGAGAAGATAGTAGAGAAGGAATTTTCTTGGCAAATACCATGATCCATGGCACCGGCCTGACCGGTCGACTGCCTTGAATTAACAAAAGAAAAATTGGTGTTAGAAATCAAAGAGACGGAAAAATAACTGGTGATAATAAAACTTAGGTATAGCACACCGGCCAGAATAATGGGGGCTTTGTTTTTTAAAAGTTTTTCGAAAGAAAACGGCTTTACAGACATTAAAACGGTAGCAAGGGTAATAATCAGCATAAAAAAGGCGTTTTCCAGGCTAAAAAGGAGATAGCCTCTGACAGAAGCAGTGTTGGCGGTAAAAATATAAACCAAGCTTACTGCCAACGAAACCATGCCAAAAATAAAATAGGTTTGAACTGCCTGGGGATTTAGCTCGTATCGACCAGTGGTTCCTTTGGGGGTAATCATGTAGGGCTTCTTGATCTTTAGGGCGGCCTGGATAACAGCGCTTAAAACAACCAGCCACCGAGCCAAGTGGAGGACAAAGCCTCGCCAACTTAAGCTGACGTTTTGAGGAAAGTGCCATTTCCGGCTCCATAGAAATACGCTTAACGATGTGGCGAAAATCAGGAAAGATCTGAATGTAAACTGCCAGAAGGAGACGTTGGCTATTTGCTGATCCAGAAGAAGACAGACTAGGGGGATAATAAATTGAATAAACATGGATAAGGACCATAAGGGGTACCAAGTTTGGGCAAAAATTAGCTGACCGGCAACCCGGAGAGGCATTTTGATAAGTAATTTGGGAGAATAAAAAAGCAGCACTTGCACAAGTGAATATGACCAGGCAAACTGTTGAGCTAGATATGTTTCAAAATTTTCCGGCCCGTCACCAACGGCAATTATTTGTGGGACGAATATACCCCGATAGCCATGAGCGGCCAGATAGACTGTATCTAAATGATCCTCGGCCCGGGTGGGCTGAAAACCGCCAATTTGGCGGATTGCGTCCATGCGGTAGGTGCAGTGACTACCGATGATAAAAGGGGTGCCGGTACTGCCATAAAATCCCATCTGTAACGGGCCCTGCAAAATCAATTCCTGCTCGGCGGCTCCCCTGGCAGTCCATAAATCTAAATTCCCATAAACACTGGGTGCCTGAATCCAAGCGACTTTGGGATCCTGGAAATAAGGGAGGACTTGATCCAGGTAGTCAGATTTTGGTAAATGATCTATATCGAGCTGGGTAAAATATTGATAGTTTTTACCAAAGGCATCGAGCCAGGAATTTACATTTCCGGCTTTGGTTTTGGCTTTGAAAGGGGGAACCTCCTGATTCCATTTTTCTACCTGTTTTGGGCCCCAGGCAGCAACATCGTGGCGACTAAAATAGTTCACCCGGTATTTGTTGGCTAACTTTTGGATTTCAGGGGCATGGCACTTGTCGACTAATATCCAGGTATCATGCTGATATTTAACCTTTTTCATGGCGATTAGCTGCTTCTTGACGAACTCCAAACTTTCGGAGCCGGGAACAGTTAAGCTGATCATGGCAATCTTGGCTGATTTACTGATGGGTAGCGGCCCCTCCGGCTTGACCGGAATCCTGCCCCTGCCTAAAAAATAGAGCAATAATGTGGGTAATAAGGTGCCATCATAAAAAAATGCCAGGGAAATGATGGTAAAAATCAACCCATTACCCCGATGGGATGGCTGTAACCACCAAGCCCAAAAGTAGTAATTAACACCCAACCATAAAATTAGAAAAAAATAATATATAAACCTGTCCTTGGAACTTAATATTGGTATATTTTTTAACTGTTGGGCCATATGGTGTCCTATATTATATTGGATGATGCTTATTTTAACAAATAAACTGAAACCAGTGGTATATTAATTAAATGAAAGTGTGGAAATTGCTAATTTTATTGGAGCTGATTTTGGTTAGCGGGCTATGGATGGGTTATAAGAAAGTGACAGCAAAGAACAAAAATGTCTTGGTGAGGAGTGATTCTGGGGATTTGGGTGCAATTCGAGGAATTGAACTTAATCCGATGGTAAACGGCGCCTTGGAAAATAACCCGAAAAGAATAAGTATATATATGAAAGCTATTAGAGATACAGGAGCCAACACTGTCGGCCTTTACAACTGTGGTGCTTTTGATTGGGAAAAGATTACGGATGTGGAGACGGGTAAAAGCTTTTGCCAACAGGTTTATGGTGAGGCGGAAAAACTAGGGCTGGGAGTGATTCCCGGCTATTTTTCTAATCCACATCAGGATTGGAGTTTGGAAGAAACAAGCCAAAGGGCAAGTCGGCAATTTAAAGAATTGGTAAACGAGACGAAACAATACCAATTCGTCAAGTATTACTTAATCGGTAATGAACTGTTTGAAAAGCTCTCGAGTGAGAAGGAAAAAGATAAATTAGCTTTATGGATAAGCTCGATGACGGAATGGCTAAATGAAAACGCTCCGGAAAAGGAAATAATATACGCCGATAACAGTAACCTGATCGCCTTACCTTATTTGATAAACAGCGGAGCGAAAATCAAAACTTATGCCATAAACGATTATGAGTGGGGAAAATCGGGCGAACTGGCGAAAAAAATCGAAGTTATCAGGTTAAAATGGCCGGGGATTAAGATAATGCTTCATGAATGGGGAGTTGACAGCCTTGATGCTTCCAGCCAAAAAGAAGAGGTAAACGCCCAAGCAAAGAGGATAGTCTATTTGGCTAAACAAATTAGTATGGTAGAAAAAAAGTATCCAGATATTTTTGTAGGAGCACTATATTTTTCTTTTACGGACGATTGGGGAAAGGTCGAAGACGTCAAAAAACAAAACCCGGATCAGGGGAGAGATTGGATATGTTTAACTTGCTTTGATAAAAAGGCAAACGAAGAATACTGGGGAATAGAAGGTAAAAGGGCTTATTGGGATCTTAAAAATTATTGGACTAACCAAGTAGAATAGCTTCTCCGCTAGAAACCAAGGGCTTGTTTTATTTTTCCCCACAGGGTGGAGGGGGGAACGGGAGTGACTTTAACTGCCCTGGGAGCGGGGGTCGCGACAAAATCCGATGGCTCCGGAGGGGGTGAGTAAGTAGCGATGAGCTCGGGTGGCGAAGTAATACCTAAGACAGAGGCGGTAGGTTTTGGTAAAAAGGTTTTGACAGGGACGGGACGAAGTGGAGAAAAAACGGCTATTTTGGAGTTTGGATAGTATTTGGCCAGTTTGTTTTTGGAGGAGGTGGTTTTGGCTTTTAGGATATTACTCCACTGCCCGGGGGTACAACCTAGCTGGCCACGAATCTTAAAATAATAAAGAGTATTGGGCTTGAGATTAAACAGGGTATGAGACTGGATACCCTCACGAAGCAAGGTAATCTGTTCACCGTGTTCTTCAGCCTGAAGATTGGTAGCAGAAAAGGAGATAAAAAAATCAGAGGTATTGGAAATGGGAGTAAAAAAGAGTTTAGCGGTAGTTGAGGTGGTGTTAATTTCAAAAAGATGAGGGGTTTGGGCAGGCGCAGGGTCATTACAGGCGGGCGAAGACGGACCGGAAGGCGGAGGAGGATTAGAGGTAGTTGATTTATTTTTGCCCATAAGGACAAAAAGGGAAAACTGACTGGTAGCGCAGGAAATCCGGCGAAGGGTGGTGTTAAGCTGACAATCGGAGAGCTGGTTCCAGGAGGAGCCGTCATAACGGAAAAGGGTCAAGGTGGATTCATCGATATCGTTACCCAAATCACCCTGGTCGTAAGTGATAGATAAAGTTTGTGGTTGAGCAAAAGTCGTAACGGGAGTAGTAGCGGCAGTGTTGATGGATTTTAGCTCATAGGTAAAAACACCGATTGGATGGTAATCGGATGGAGCGGCTATTTGAAGAAAGGTTTGGGCGGAATCAAGCTGGAAGGCGGCAAATTGGACAGGGTCGGTTAGCCCTGTGGAAGAGGCAGGAATAGTTAGGCCTAATCCCCTGCCCCCGGTGGATAAAAGATTCAAAAAACCGGAACTATCTAGGTCTATGGTGACATCGGTATAGCCGACTATGGAGGCGCCGACAGTGCAGCCAGTAGTGGCCAAGGTATAATCACTGCTAATTTTTTGGTTGGCGGCTTGATCGGATGATCTTAGCTGATAATGATAGACCCGACAGGGTAACAGAGAAGTTAGGTTGAGGGAATGAGCTGTAGCTTGGGGGGAAGTATCAACTTCGGCGGTGGAGGAGCCATAAAGAGCGGTGAGGCCGAAATTGGCATAAACCGAAGTCGCCTCTGAAGTGGTGAAGGAAATAGTAGAACCGGTGCTAGACGATGAGGAGCCAACCCCGCTAAAATCGGCTGCGGTAAGATCAACGGTGGCCAGGGCAGAAGCGTAATGAGAGCGGGGAGTATAGGAACCGTTAGAATCGACTGCCCGAACAAAGACGGAGTTGACGCCTTCGACCAGGCCGGTGATGGTGCAGGAAAAACTTTCGGATCGGCTATCAAAGGTGCTGTCCGAAGAGGTGCAGGATTCCCAGGTACCGGCAGGATTACTACTACCGATGCTGTATTGAACATTACTAATGGTAGTTACCGAATCGGTAGCGCCGACTGAACCGGTAAGGGTTACCGAGTCGGATTGCTGATAGAAAGAAGATGCTCCTAAACTTAAAGTGTGGGGGAAATTAAGTATGGTGTAAGCAGAACCAGCGGCAAAACGAAGATAGTTGGTCTCGATTGCCCCAGCAAGAAGATCGATAGAACCATCGTTATTGGTGTCAACAAGGCTAACTCCCGGCAGCATGCCCAGAGAACTACCAGCAGCCCCCTGGTATTTAACCTGGTAATTAGAAGTATTGGCTAAATCGATGTTGACCCCGGTCGAACCACAAAGATTGGCGGATCCATAGATTAAATAAAGTTTACCGTTTTGATCCGCACCGTACCTTGAACCGCCAACAACGATATCGTCTTTGCCATCGTTATTGATATCGGCTGATGACAAGGCATAGTCGCCAAGTGTGTCGTTGGCGGCTGCCCCGATAAACTTGGAGCTATAAGAGACGGAGGAAGCGGTTTCAAGGATGTTACCAAATGAACTTATTTTGTCTGAAAGATAATTGTTGCAATACAAGAAGGCCGCGCCTTTGCCGCCTTCGGCATCACCAGAGGCGGCCAAAATATCACTACCGCCATCACCGTCGATATCACCATAAGCCATATTGTCGTTAACTGAGAAATAAGCTCCACCGGAAGGCCCGTCAATTCGGACATTGTAAGAGCTGGCGGTACCTACCAAAATTGAGGAGCCGGTTGATTTATAACCGGATAAGTAATCGCCGGAGAAAATATATAGGGATCCGGAAAAATTACCGTTACCGTTTTCAAAACCATAACTGGAAACCCCCAACTCGTCTTTACCGTCTTTATTGATATCACCTAGATTTGCTACCATGCTACCCAGATACATATTTCTAATATCCCCATCTATCCTGACGTCGAAATTGTTGCCGGTTTCCAAAGGAACGGTGGTGCCACCCGTTAAACTGTTAATTTTGTGGTTAAAAAGAATATAAACTGCCCCTCCCTGGGTAATCTCATGAGAGTCATAGACTCCGATGGCCAGATCGTCTAAACCGTCACCATCGAAATCACCATTAGCAGCAGCAGTGACATAGTGATCGGCAAATCTGAAGGAATAAGTGGCAGGACTGCCAAGAATGGCAGTATTGCCGACACCGGTAAAGGACCTTAGCTTATCATTAAGAAAGGCATATGCTCCGCCGGTGGCGCCAGTAAATTCAGGGTTAACAACCAAAAAATCCGGTAACCCGTCGTTATTGATATCGAAAACTTGGGGGCTGGTTGGATAGTAACTTTCCTCGGTATTATCGTCGATACGGATGGTGTAATTTGCTGCCGGCTGAAGATCATAGCTTTTGCCAATGCCCCAGGAACCTAAAAGACTACCATTAACAAAAAACAGGGAGCCGGTATGGTTGTGGTAATAATCGGAACCGATGGAGCCGATTAGATAATCAGCAACTCCATCACCATCAAAATCGGCGGTTTCCAAGACATTGTCGGGGGTGTGATCGCCGGGAAATTGACCTTCTATTCTAAGGTTCCAAGTAGAAGGACTGGACAAATCATAGGTAACAGCAGCACGAGCCGGAGATAACAATACAAAATTGAACAACCAAACAAGGAAGGCTATCGATGCCGTTTTTAAAAAACCCATATTGAATAATGTTAGCACAGGATGGCAGGTTGCAGGCTTTGGGCTAATGTCGGGATCCTTACTCAAATTAGTAAAGTTTCTTAAGTAAGAATCATAAATTTGAGGGTGAAGAACATCGCAATGTTGACGGGGGTGGCGTTTATGGTGGTGACGGCAATGGTTGCGACCCTGATTTCGGCCAGGAATATGCCCGTGACGGAGCCGGAAAAGGCTAATAATTTAGTTACGGAGCAAATTACAGTAGTGGCCAGGAACCTGGCAACGCCATGGGAGATGGCATTTTTACCAAACGGAGAAATATTAGTAACGGAAAGAGGTGGACGACTCATAAAAATTAGCCCGTCAGAAAAAAAAGTAATTGCCGAAATTCAAGAGGTAGCGGCGGTTGGTGAAGGCGGTTTAATGGGAATAGCGCTACACCCAAATTTTGAAGAAAACGGTTGGATATATTTGGACTACACTTATCGAAGTGATTCGGGTCTGATTAATAGAGTTAGCCGGTACCGGCTGGTAGATGACCAACTGGCCGAAGAAAAAGTGGTGATGGACAATATTAAGGGAGGGAATAATCACAATGGCGGCAGAATTGAGTTTGGCCCAGATGGGCTGCTGTACATTGCGACCGGCGATGCCGGGGAGAGCGGGCTGGCTCAAGACGAAAACTCGTTAAACGGTAAAATATTGAGAGTAGGTGATGACGGCTCAATACCGGTAAATAATCCCTTCGGAAATGCAGTGTACAGCCTGGGACATAGAAACGTCCAGGGATTAACTTGGGACGATAGGGGCGAATTATGGGCCAGTGAACACGGACCCTCGGGGAGTGCGTCCGGCGAGGATGAAATTAACCGGATTGTGGCCGGAGGCAATTACGGTTGGCCGATCATAACCGGAGAACAGAGACGAGAAGGATTAATTTCACCAGCGCTGCAATCAGGAAAAAACATGACCTGGGCACCGGCGGGGATAATTTTTTTAGACGGTCGGCTTTATTGGGCCGGACTACGGGGAGAGGCGATATATTCGGCCGTAATTGATAACGGCCGACTAACTAACTTGACCCGACAATACACAATATACGGCCGTCTTAGAGCAATCAGGCTTTATAGTGGGGATATATATGTGACAACCTCAAACAGAGACGGCCGGGGATTGCCCCGGGAGGGAGACGATAAGATAATTAAAATTATTCCCACTCCCCAGAAATAAGGGAACCGATGGGGTGGCGGGTGATGTCGACCTTTAAACTAGAAAATATGTCGGCGGTCTGGAGAGTTTCCTGATCACGGTCAGCAGCTAGGCCGAGACGGGTGATATCGGCACCAATTCCAATAAGTAGCACTTCGGTGCCCTTTTGATTCAATTTCGAGAGGTCGGCCGGAGAAAAGTTAGAGAAAGGCTGCTCGGGCGATGACGGAGAAACCGTAACATCACGGGTAGAGAAAATATAATTAGCTTGGGAGGATATGTTAAATTCTTTTTGGACTCTGCCGGATTTGCGTGGGAGTTCCAGAGCATAGAGCAAATGGACATGGTCGCCATGTTTGACAATAGTATAGATACCCTCACCGGCAGGGCGGGAGGCGGTTTTTTGGCGGGCGGGTGTCTGAGTTAGAGTAGTAGCAAAACCTTTTCCTCCGATAATTTGGACAAATCCCCAAGTGGTCTTTTGGTCACCGTCGGCAAATGAGGGCATTTTTTTATTACCCATAACAATATAACGGGGTAAGGCCTGGCCCTGGGGATCGAGAACAAAATAAAAACGGGCAACATCATCCCAACCTTTGACCAAAACGACTTCTTTTTTGGGCTTATAAAAAAAATAGATGTCGCCTTGTTCTAAAAACTCAATATCAGACCGCCAGCGGTTTTTTGGCTTCGACTCCATTTTATCTAAAGTTACTCGAAAAATATGAAGATTGGATGAGAGGACGGTAATCGAACGATTGGTATAATCAGTAAGGGAATATTTTAGATATAATTGGTTTAAATTAGCAGTTTGGCGAATATGCAATATTTTTACAACACGGCCTCAGGCCAAAAAGAGACTTTTAAACCGATTGAAAACAATGTAGTAAAAATATATAGCTGCGGACCCACTATTTATGATTTTCCCCATATCGGCAATTTATCGACCTACCTATTTATTGATTTGCTAAAAAGATATTTGCGATTTTCGGGATATACCGTAAAAGATGTGATGAATTTTACGGACGTTGATGATAAAACTATTCGGGCGTCGCGGGAGAAAGGCATACCTTTGAAGGAATATACTGAAAAGTATGGCCAGGCTTTTTTGGCCGATTTTGAGAGGCTGAATATTTTGAAGCCTCAGATAATTTGTAAAGCTACCGAGCATATCAAGGAAATGCTGGAACTGATTAAGATATTGGCGGACAAAGGCTTTGCTTATAAAGCCGAAGATGGCAGTATATATTTTCGGATCAGTAAGTTTGGGGATTATGGAAAATTTGCCGGAATTAATAAGCGGGAGCTCAAGGGCGGCGGAAGCGGCCGGATGAAAACAGATGAATACGAAAAGGACAACGCCTCGGACTTTGTTTTGTGGAAAGCCTGGGACGAAAAAGATGGTGATGTCTATTGGGAGTCGGAATTCGGGAAAGGCAGGCCGGGCTGGCACATTGAATGTTCGGCCATGAGCATGAAATACCTGGGACCAAATTTTGATATTCATACCGGCGCTATCGACCTGATATTTCCCCACCATCAAAATGAAATTGCTCAAAGCGAAGCAGCCACCGGGAAAAAATTTGTCAATTATTGGCTGCACCGCGGCTTTTTGAAAGTTAATGACCAGAAGATGGGGAAAAGCCTGGGGAATATGTATATTCTGGACCAGGTTTTAGAAAAAGTAGCCGACCCAATTGCTTTTAGGTACCTGGTGCTAACCAGCCATTACCGGCAACCGCTTAATTTTACTTTTGAAGGCTTGACCAGCGCCGATAATGCGCTGAAGAAACTAAGAAACTGGACCAGCCGGATAGTCGACGCTAGGGGGGAAGAATATGACAGCCCGGAAAATATTTTGGCAGTAGAGGCAGAAATCAGGATGGCTTTGGCTGAATTCCAAAAATACCTGGATGACGATTTAAACACACCGCAGGCAATTGCCGGTTTATTTAATACGGTAAATAATACTAACCGATTGGTTGACAGTAAAAAAATTGGGCCAAAGGCGGCAGAAAAAATTTTGGATTTTGTCCGAAAAGTGGACGAGGTGTGGGCTTTTGACCTTTTGAAAACTGAAAAGGTTGACGAAATTACCAGCCAGAGAGTAGAAAAGTTAATTGAGCAAAGAGACGGGTTAAGAAAAGACAAAAAATGGCAAGAGGCTGATAGGCTAAAAACCCAGCTGCAGGAAATGGGCATCGAAATTAAGGACACCCCGGAAGGAACCAGCTGGAAAAAAGCTTAGGGGCTTGGGGCTAATTAAAACCCTGGAGGCATTGACTTTTTTGAGGCTCGGGAAGTAAGTTGCAAACATCCGAAGCCGTTTTTTGAGTGCTTTC
>JBAZSP010000033.1:0-10692 GCA_041663285.1 Candidatus Shapirobacteria bacterium | reverse complement strand
GAAAGTGGGCCAAACGGTGAAATTGAAAATTTGGCGGGAAGAGAAAGAGATGAATTTGGAGGTTAAGCTGGAGAAGAGGAAGGAGTAAGAGGGGTGCCCGAAAATTTGGCGGGTTTTTTGGTTTTTCGGCTGGTTTTGTAAGTTTTGCAGTAAGGCCGGTAGGTGCAGTTGAGGCACCATTTTGTGGTCATAGTGTTGATTAATGATTAATTTAGGATTTCGTCGAGTAAATTTATTAGTTTGGAAGTACCGTCGATTTTTGGGGATTGGTAATCAGCGCCGGGGACGTCGTTGACGGTATCAAATCCGATGGTGATGATTGACCGATTAATTTTTTTAACTTTGTTGGCAATAGAGGAACCTTCTTTGCAATCACTTTTATTTTTGGAAAGGCACCCGTCGATAATGGCGGCTCCGATTTGATATTGGTCAAGACGGGTGAGAAGGTGATTGGCTTGTTCGAGAGAACTGGCGACTCCGACAATGTGGTAGCCTGACGCTTCAAACATATATTTACAATGATTGAAGTATTGCTGGTCGTCAATAAAAATGGCGATGTTTTTACTGTGGTACATATGGGCTTGAATTGTTAATTGGCTTAATAATAAATTGCCTATAAAGGATTAGCCTGATTGTTATTTGGAGATAATTCGGACGAAGATAGAGGTGGGTGACTTCGTGAAAATGATTATTAATAGGATAAATTTGGAGGAAGTTGGATAAATATATATAATTTGATATAATCCGGCCACTATACTATGCCAAAGGGTAAACGTAAACTGGATCATATATTGACCGATGCTACCGAAAAAGAGATATTTGGCGGAAATATTTTGGAAAGCCTGATAAGAGAAGAGGCGGCGACGGTGGTGTTTGTGCCCCATGCGGGCAGGAGTAAGGCAATAAAATATATTGCCGATAAGTCAAAAGAGATTGGATTTGAACGATTGGGGAATTACAAAATTGTGTTGATTGATTGGGAGAAAATGATGTCGACGAACCCGGGAGAAATTTTTAAGATAATGGTTTCGGAGCTGGAAATTGAAGAACTTGGCGGGGAAGATTACCTGAAGATATTTAATAACTTGGAAAAAAAGATAGTTAAGCTAGTAGGTGAGGGAATACACCTGATTTTTATTTTTAAACAGTGGGAGAGGGCGGAATATCCGATCCAGTTTTTTAACAACCTGGTATACCTTTGGAGGTTGGATAAGACAAGAATACATTATGTATTTGCCAGCAACCAGAGCCTTGTAGTGGATGATAAATTGAATAAGTACGGTAAACTGGCAGAATTGGTATGTGCAAATATTGTTTATTACCCGTTATTTGGTGGTGATGACCGAGAGGTGGTGATACAAGAGCTGGCCGGTAAATATAAGTATGTCGCCTCGAACAAGCAAAAAGATATTATCAGCCGGATAAGCGGCGGACATCCGTTTTTGATTAAATTGGGGCTAAGGGAGTCAGTTTGGCTTAAAGATGATAGTGAGGCAAAGTGGTATAAGTTTTTTGCTGAATCGTGGGAAATCAATAAGGCATTTAAAGACATTTGGGAGGTGATGCCGGCGGATGATAAAAGGACGGTGGGACAGGTGGCGAACGGGGAAGCAATAAGTTATGGAAAAGTGTCGGAATATTTAAAAGGGCTTAGGCTGGTGAATGAGGCAGCGGGAAAGGCGGTATTGTTTTCGGAAGCTTTTGGGAATTTTTTGCGAAATAGAAAAATTGAAGGAGGAAATGAGCTGTCAGTTAATCAGGAGAGCGGGGAAATTGCGGTTAACGGGGAAAGAGTATCGGATAATTTTAGCTTGACTGAACATAAGTTGCTGATTTTTTTAATCGGAGTAAAAAATCAGGTAGTTACAAGGGAAAAAGTGGCGGAAATTTTGTGGGGCAAGGATTCGTACGAGAAGTATTCTGACTGGGCGATGGATAAGGCGCTATATAATTTGAGAAAAAAGTTAGAAAAAATCGGGTGTCGGGACAAGCTGCAGGCGATTAGGAGGCGGGGGTATAGGCTAATAAACTAAAGGATTATGAGCCATCCTTCTAAAGAAGCTGGAGAATCGGGGGAACGAAGAAGAAACTCAGACAGTGAGCCTGTCTTGCAAAGGAGATCAGGATTAGCGGAGATGCTAACAAGAGCGGGCGAAGAAAGATTTGTACCGTTACTAGATAATGACCAAACTTTGGTGCTGTTAGATGATATATCAGCGAGGATCGCCGCTGGTGAGGAAATAATCAAGTATCCTCAATATGGCCTAAATGTGATAAAAGTTGAGCCACCGGACTTAAGAGGTATTTATGGATTAGTATCAGCCGAAGGACAGGCGATAAGCTATACCGGTATTGGCCGAGAACTGTCTAGATTTTTGAAAAATTCACAAAATCAAGAAATTAAACTAATCCTAATTCATGGAGTGGCAATGGAAATATCACCGGGGAAATTACCTAGTTATCAAAGAGGTTTGACCCAAAGGGGGGAATTTTCGCCTGAAGATTATTGGACGGCGGCTATCCAGGGAACTGACCTTGGCCATGAAGGGGATATAGATATTTTAATTTTGGGTAGACAGAATTTAACTCTGCAAGAAGTAAAAAGTCGCATAGACCAAGGTATTGGAATGCTTATTCAAACCAGGATTGTAGCTTCTGCCAGTCGGCCAGGATTTACTAGGCTGGAAATTGGGATGAAGCCTACATTGTATCGACCCGGTGATTTTAGCCATCTAGGAAGTGAAAGAGAAAGAGTGGTATATGAACAATTAAGAGAAAGAGAGTTTAATGACCCTTTTGTTCAAATGGCTTTTTGCGGTGATACCGATGGAATATATCGTAGCCTGGGATTAGCGCATTATCTTGCTACTCATGGAAGTCTACCCAACCCGGTATTGCTGACATTAGATCAGACAGGCAATGTGGTTGGGGCAAGGCTGGATTTTTTTCCTAGAATTTCGCAGATGGCAGAAGAAGTTGAATATACCCAGGAGGGGAGAAGGTACAAGTTGAATTTAACGCCGAGCTATTATTGCTGCCCGGAAGTGTTAAGGTGCTTTGATCCGGTAACTTCGGCCGCAGTTGTGATTAGAGAAAATAAAACATGTTGGGCTGGTTCGGGGGGAGGAATTTATCCAATAGCGAAAGGAATGGATTCAAGAGAGTTTATGGAATGGTTGGCAGTAAATGTGTGGCGGCCGGCGGGGGATTATATTTGGAGAGAACTAGATAAGGAAAGAAGAGATAGGGTTCTTAAATCAATGTATCACGGATTTACTGGAGCCTTAATGCATAATCCTGAATTTGCTATAGGAAGGTTTTGGGATATTGATTTTGAAGATCCAACAAATAGGTTTAATGTGTTTGGATCAGAGATGATAAAGAATATTTTTCCCGGCCTACATCATTTATTAAGCGAAGGGAATTTTTTAACCAGTTTATTGGAAAAAATAAGGAACTTGCCCAAAGGGGAGTATCACGATTTTGTGCGGGTTTATACAAATTACTTGCGAAATTTAATAACAAGAAGAGAATTTTATTTGACCATGGTAGAGTCGTCCTTATTATTTCAGGAAGCCTGGATCACATTGGCACAAAAAAGGCTAGGGCTATCTGATGAAGAGATTGACGAGGAGGGGTATAGAAGATTAATGCAATCACTTTATGGTTTTTAAGGTGACTCGCTAAGGACGGTTAGCTCGAGAAGCAGATCGGTTAAATCACCACTCAAACAATTTGAGAGATTAAAAGATTTATCGATGCGGTGATCTTTAACCTGGTTACGGGCGTAATTATAAGTCCGGATCTTGTCGGCCCGCATGGCCATACCGATAGAAGAACGGGCAGTGCCAATTTGGGAAGTGCGTTTTTCTTCTTCGATTTGCCAGAGTTTGGCCCGGAGTAAGTCCATGGCGATTTCGCGGTTTTGCTGTTGGGAGCGTTCCTGGCGGACAGAAAAAGTTAAGCCGGTGGGGCGATGAACAATCCTGACGGCAGTGGCGACTTTGTTGACGTTTTGGCCACCATGACCACCGGCCCGGGTAGCGGTCATTTCGACATCTTCGGGACGGAGGGGGATATCGTTGCTGCTGATCATAGGCAGGACGACTACCGCGGCAGTTGAAGTATGGATACGACCGTGTTTTTCGGTGACGGGGATCCGCTGAACCCGGTGGGTGCCAGTTTCCCATTTTAGCTGGTCAAAAGCACCGATACCGGTAATTTTGATTACGTCGTCATCGATTTGAGTGACTTTCCAGCCGACTTTGTTGGCATAGCGGACATACATGTTGAGCAAGTCTTTGAGCCAAAGATAGGATTCTTCACCTCCGGGGCCGGGACGAAACTCGAGTATAGCAACATTGGGGTTAATGGTGGGCACAGCAATTCAATTATCAATTATTTAATTACCAATTACGAGTAGCTGGATTAGAAAGCTATTTTGACTTTTTGGCAGCTTGACGAGTCTTTTTGGTAACGTAGCCTTTGCCCTGTTCAACTTTTTTCTTGAAGATGTCAATTCGGCCGCGGGCGTCAACAAATTTGTGTTGTCCGGTAAAGAAGGGATGGCAGTTACTGCAAACTTCAACATCGATTTTTTCGATGGTTGAGCCGGTGGTAAACTTGTTGCCACAGGCACAGCTAACCTGGCAGGTGTCAAAATAGTTGGGATGGATTCCTGATTTCATAAGGTTTATTATAACATTTAATTGGCCATCCTTGGCTATTTAGTTTGTTTGTCTTAGGAAGGTGGAGGAGTGATTTTTGGCCTGGTTTTTCGAGATCCAAGAAAATCATATGGACCAGGGATTTTTTTATCAAAGCCCTTAATGTAATGCAGCTCTCCGTTTCGATCACATCCTGAACCGGTTACAGGTACAGTGGATGGCGGAATTTTTTCTTTTTTCATAATGATATTAATGAATAATATGAAGAAATATGATAACTAGCTTGACAATAAAATGGAGAGTGAAAGGATGAATTTGGACCATATTGGAAACGAAAAACCCCCGACGGGCGTCGGGGGTTGGATTTGTTAAGGGTGGCTTGTTAGCTTATCCTGACCTCCGACAGCCTGGTTTTGATAACCAGGACGAGTAGAATTTGGAGGCTGAGAATTAAGCTAAACATTGATTTATTTTAACATAGTAATAATCTGGTCAAGAGGTAAGGATTGCTGGGTTTGTGATTCCAGGCTCTTGATAGTAATGACGTTTTTGGCTTTTTCGTCGGGGCCGATAACCAGAGCATAGGGAATTTGTTTGGCATCAGCATATTTAAACTGTTTGGAAAGCTTTTCCGAATCAGGATAAAGTAAAACAGGAATTCCCGAAGAACGGAGAGCATTGGCAATCTTTAGGCTTTCGGCTAAAAATTCTTCTGAAAATATTGTTACCAGTGCTTTGGTGGGGGAGGGGGGAGGAGAAAATAGATTTTGGCCTTTGATAATGTCACATATTCTTTCGATACCGAAGGAGCCGCCGGTGGCCGGGATGAGTTTGTCGGTTTTAAGGTAGCGACCAATGACATTATCGTAACGGCCGCAACCGGCAATAGACCCTACGCCGCCGTCAATGACTTCAAATTCCCAAACCGGGCCGGTGTAAGAGGCTAGGCCGCGAGCCAGGGAGGGATCGAAGCGGTATAGCTGGGGGTCAACTGAAGAGACAGCTAAAAATTCAAAAATTTGGCTTAACTCATCAAGAGCTTGGCGGCCAATTTCCGTTTGGCCAATATTGGATTGAAAGGCGGCTAAAATTTTATCATTTGATAGGGCGGAGAATTTGTCGGGGTTAATAAGATCAAGAATTTTTTGGGCGGTAGTTAGATCAAGCCCCCGTTTTTCGACCAGTTCGTCGATAACGGCCTTGGATCCGATTTTTACCAATTTATCGAGCGACATGCAAAGGCCATAGAATTGGGAATCCGGGATTTGGAAATATTTGGCCAAACCTTCTAAAAACTTGCGGTTACTGACTTTAGCAAAAAACTTCTTAAATCCCAGACGAGAGGTGATTTCTAATCCCATTTGGATAAATTCAGCGTCAACCAGCATTGAGGGGGAGCCGATGGTGTCGGCGTCACATTGGGTAAACTGGCGGTAACGGCCTTTTTGAGTATTTTCAGCCCGCCAGACGGGCTGGATTTGGTAACGTTTGTAGGGAAAAACAACTTTGTCAAAATTGGCGGCCACCGCCCGGCACATGGCAGTCATGACTTCGTACTTAAGCATGACGTCGCGGCCCCCTTGGTCTTTGAAACGATAAAATTGCTTTTCGGCTTCCTCGCCACTTATGCCAAGCATAAATTGGCTGTATTCTAAAGCCGGAGTTTCGAGTGGTTCATAACCGTATTTTTCGAAAGTCTTGACGAAGGTATTGATAACGAATTGCCGCTGCCGGACATCGGGAGCGAACCAATCGCTAAAACCACGGAGGGTTTGGGGTTTATCAAGTTGCTGATTATCAGTATTCATAGGTTGATTGTAACATTATAATTACCTAAAAATCGGGTCGGACCTTCGATAGTGGTTGGGCCGAATTTAATATTAATTAATAAGCCTGAAGGTTGCCGAATAGAATAAATGCTTTGACTAATATTTTTAAAATATTTTAGGTAAAGGGCTACTGCTAGACTACCGCTACCACAAGCAGTTTCGTTAATAAAGGTTTTTGTTTGTGGGACATAAAAGTAGGGGTTAAGTAAAATTTCGCTCTGACAAGCTCGGAAAAACATGATACCAATGCCTGGGTATTTTTCGCAACTTAAGGAGTTGAGTATACGGGTGGCCAATATTTGGTTTCCTAATTTCGGAATGACGAAAATTTTGGACCCAAACAGGGTGATGGAGAAGAATGGTTGGTAGCTGAAGTTTTTGGGGACGGGGGAGCAGGGGAGTTTAATGGAGCTTTGAAAATCGGTACTAATTTGCGCAGTAATTGTCTTTGCCGTTCCACTAGCTTTAAACGAGGTGATACCCGGTTTAAATTTTAATAAAGAAAAAGCGGCCGAACGACAGCCATTGACACAGAACTCACCTCCCATCATATCGAAATAAACTTGGCCGGATTTTTGATAGATAAAGCCGACTTGCTCGACCAGCTTATTCCGAGCAAAAATAGCTGAAGTTATCTTGTTTTTTTGAGATGGCAAAAACTGGCCATAGACTATGGCAGTAGGATTACCGGAGGCGGAAATTAACTGATATGAGAATTTCATAATTTAATTATTTAACTTATATAAAATGGGGGATTGGACCATTTAAAAACCCCCGTATTGCGGGGGTTTGGTTTTAATGAAGGATTCTGAACTTTCCAGAGGAGGACAGCCAAGCCAGAATGGCTTACTAGATTAAGGCCAGGCGATACCCCGCCGATCGGCTGACCAGCGTGTGGGTATGATGGTTAAAGTAGTTATTTACGTTTTTTTTGGTCCATTTCGTTTTTGGGTTTGAGATTGACGAAGCGTGGCCAAAATTTTTCCACTATCGCCTGGCTTGAGAGCTGGATCATCTGTTAATCCTTATTAATAAGTCATGGGTGACTGACGGGACTTGAACCCGCAACCACTTGCTCCACAGGCAAGTGCTCTAACCAATTGAGCTACAGCCACCACGTAATTCGCCTTTAGCGAAAACGTGGTAGAAACGTTTGAATTTTTGTTAAAAAATTCATTACGTTTCACCATGTTGTTAAAGAATTTTTCCAATGTGATTTTTGTTCATTGGGATTGTATCTTTAGGCAAAATTGTGTCATTGCATTCCAAATTTTGGCCTAAAGAAACTAAAAAAAGCCCCGGGGCGGGGCTTTGATCAATCAGGACGCCCGCCAGGCTTAGTTGGCGTGATGATGGGCAATAGTGCCTAATTGATTGGTCATTGATAGTATTGTAGCAATTTAATCGGAGTTGTCAAACCGGGGTTGAAATTACGAACTAGTTAGAAGGTTTGGGAGTTTTGGGTGTCGGGGTGGGGGAAGTGGCGCGGAGATAGTCAAAGTTGATTATCTTGGCTGCCGTATAGGTTTTTGAATTGGTGCTGGTAAGCGGGAAGATGGCAGTAACTTTTTGGCCGGTGGTAAGATCGGTTAGCTTAATTTTGTTACCCTGAAGGTTGGTAATTTCGGTAGTCTTGGAGTCGATTTTAAGCTGGAACTGAATATCTTTTTGAGTATAGGGGACAATAACGATAATTGGGGAGGATTGCGAGATGTCAACAACTTTGGCGGTAACGATGTTGTATTTTTTGGCTGTCAGCTCGGGGATAGTTATAAAGACAATCCGCCGGGCTTCGAGGTGCCCAGCTTCGTCCTGATAACCCATAGCCAAAATATCCTGGCCGATTTTGATTTTTTCGAAAGAGGTTTTGTTTCTTTTTAGATCGATAAAGACGGCATCGGGGGCAACCGAAAAAGTGACGGGGGTGTTGGCGTAATCGATAGTTAAACTTAAGTCACCTGATTGGATAACCTTACCAATAATTGCTTTTTTTTGATTTGCAGGAGAGGTGATTTCTTTAAGTTTTTCTTTAACCTTTTGCTGGACGGCCTCGCGAATTTTTTGGATGTCGCTGGCCTTGGGGGAAGTGGTGAGGATGGCTGACGGCGAGCTTAATGGCACTGTCGGGCTTTGGCCGAAGATTGCGGGGGGAAAGAGAGCCGAGATCAGAAAGAGAGCTAGAAACTTTATCATATTTTGGCGGTGGAATAGGTAACGATAAGCTCCTTTTCGTACTGAAAATTATCGGGGGTGGAGGAATTAACTTGGATTAAATTAACGCCGGATTCCAGTTCAACTTCGGTTTCGAAGTACCCCTGGCTGTCGGCGGTAAGGGTAAAAACTTTTAAGGGAGTGGCGACGACTAAATGACTATCGGCAGCTGTGGTTCCTTTGATAGTAGTTTTGGAATTGGCGACTATTGATTCGTTTAGAGGTTCGTCGATAGTCAAATTGATGTTGTTTTCGGGAAGTTCCGGGCTGAAGGATGGAGTAGGAGCAGTAGAAACAACAGGGTTGTTTGGAGCCGAAATGGTGGGGGTGGGGGCGTTTGACGATGGCGGAAGGTTTGGCTTACCGGATTTTTTGAGGGTTATAAAACCACCGGTAACACCGAACCCGAGGATTGAGCCCAGAATTATGGCCAAGATAAGTTCCTTAAGCATGAGTACCTTAAATGATACCATAAACGATGCTTCCGGAATGATAAAATGACTTATGGAAATTAGACAAATCGGACAGCAGACAATACTATTGAAAGGTAAAAAGGAGGGGGTGGTGCTTGACCCTGATAGCCAGACAAATTTGGGGAAGATTAATTCCCGAATAGTGGCATTCAGCAATAGCAAGCTCGATTTTTTGGGAATTGATAGCCAAAGAGTGGTGCTGAAAGGCCCGGGTGAATACGAAGTAGGCGGAGTAGAGATTGGCGGATATAGCGCCGGAGGCAAAGACACCGTCTATGTTTTTACGATTGACGGGGTGACCGTGGCGACGGTGGGATTATTGAGTGAAACCTTGACAGATAAGAGACGGGATAGAATAGAAAGTGTCGATGTGCTGGTAGTCAAATTGGCCGACGAACAGAAAGCGACTGATAAGGAAATTTTGAGCTGGGTAAAAAAGTGGGGGGCAAATTACCTAGTAGTGATTGATGGTGACCAGGAGAAGAAGAATCTAAAAAGGTTTTTGGATAGTTGTGATGTAGAAGGCCAGGAAGCGGTGGACAGCCTGAAGGTTGACAAAGACGAGCTACCCGACGGGATGGAAGTTGTTATTCTGAAAGAAAGCTAAAATATGGACGAAAATTATCGAATGCCGCCGCGTTCGGAAGCAGCCGAAATTTCGGTTTTGGGGGCGATTTTGATTGATAATGATGCCGTGCTGGGAGTTTCGGAGTTTTTGAGGCCGGAACATTTTTATGACGGTAATAATGCGACTGTTTTTGAGGCAATGCTGGGGCTTTACGAAAATCGGAGCCCGATTGACATGGTGACCGTATCGGAAAAATTGAAGGAATTGGGGAGATTAAAAAAGGTAGGAGGGAAGGCTTTTTTGGCCAGATTAGCCAATGAGGTGCCGACAGCAGCTAACGCTGAAAGTTATGGAAGAATTATTAAAGCATTGTCGGCTAAACGAGAGCTTATAAGCGCAGCAGCCAGGATTACGGAAAAAGCTTTTGATGAGAGTTTGGCGTCAGAAGAATTGCTGGATATTGCCGAACAGGAAGTATTTTCGTTGTCTCAAAGACACCTGAAATCAGTACCGTCATCTTTGAGGGAGGTACTGACAGCCAGTTTCGACAGGCTAGATGAGCTGCAGAAATTGGGTAGTGGGTTGAGGGGCTTGTCGACCGGATTTAAAACATTAGATAATATGCTGGCAGGAATGCAGGATAGCAATTTGTTGGTATTGGCAGCCCGACCAGGGGTAGGGAAGACAGCATTTTGCTTGAATATTGCCCGGCATGTGGCGGTGGAGGCTAAAATGCCGACTTGTGTTTTTTCCCTGGAAATGAGCAAGGAAGAGCTGGTGGATAGATTGCTCGTAAGACAGGGGCTAATAGATGCCTGGAAACTAAAGACGGGCCAGCTGTCGGATGACGATTTTGCCTCACTGTCGGAGGCTATGGGTATTTTGGCCGAAGCGCCGCTTTATATTGATGATTCACCGGGGCTATCGGTGACTGAGCTGCGGAC
>JBAZSP010000032.1:0-10730 GCA_041663285.1 Candidatus Shapirobacteria bacterium | reverse complement strand
AATCAACACGTATGGGCTCATATTATTGACGACTTACACGGCAAAACATTAGCGTCCGGTAACACCAAGGTATTAAAAACAAAATCCACAAAAACAGAAAAAGCCTATACTTTAGGTCAAGAAATTGCTAAAATGGCCAAAACGGCTAAAGTTACTCATGTTCGTTTTGACCGTGGTCTGTCTTCATATCACGGACGGGTAGAATCTTTCGCCAAGGGTGCCCGGGACGGAGGTTTAAAATTTTAAATTATGCAACCATCTTTTAACAAATATCCATCTTCAGGTCCGGGCCGATTTTCTTCTACGCCCCAGCCGGAATCAGAGTTTTCCGACAAAGTCGTCGAGATCAAAAGGGTTTCCAAAAAAACCAAAGGCGGCAATCAAATATCTTTTACCGCCTTGGTTATTTCCGGTGACAAAAAATCCCGGGTAGGTGTCGGTCTGGGAAAAGCCAAAAGTGTCGCTGACGCTATCCAAAAATCTATTCAAAAAGCTCGAAAAAGTATGATTGTGGTTCCGATAGTCGCCGGCACTATTCCTTCTTCAGTCAAACTAAAGTTCAAAGGCGCCAAAATTCTGCTTCGGCCGGGTAAAACCGGAAGCGGTTTAATCGCCGGTGGCCCCGTCCGTTCAGTTGTTGAGCTTGCTGGCGTTAAGGATATGGTCAGCAAAATTATTGGCTCAAAAAATAAATCGGTTAACGTCTGGGCAACCTTAAAGGCTTTGTCTGCATTATCGTAACTATGAATATTTTAAGTACTTTATCAAAAACTACTATCAAGCAAGCCCGTCGTGTCGGCCGGGGAATTGGTTCGGGTGCAGGTGGCCACACCACTGGTCGGGGTTCCAAGGGTGATAAAGTCAGGGGCGATACCAAGCTCACCTTTGACGGTACCAAAATCAAAAAGTCCTGGATCAAAAGAACTCCGTTTTTAAGGGGTAAGCACCGTACTTTGCCCTACCACCATAGTCTTAGTCTAACCTTGAGTCGGATTGACCGTTGGTTTAAAGTCGATGATACCGTTACTCGGGAAAAGTTATTTAAGCTTGCAGGTTTCCCCAGTCGCCTTGCTAAACGAAAAATAAAAATATTGTCCGGAGCTACTTTTTCCAAAAAGCTAAATTTTGAAGCTTTAGATTATTCCCAAAACGCCAAGAAGCAAATAATCGCCGCCGGCGGTACTATTAAGTAATGAATCGGATATCCCAGGCGTTAAGAATTTTCGTCGATGCTCTAAAAACTCCGATTCTTCGTCGCAAGCTTTTATTCACCCTGGCTATCCTGATTCTTTTTAGACTAATTGCTCACGTTCCTGTCCCCGGTGTCAACACCGCTCTTCTTCAGCAGTTTTTTGCCCAAAATCAGTTACTTTCTTTACTGGACATATTTTCCGGCGGTACCTTGGCAAATTTTTCTGTCGCCGCCCTGGGCTTGAACCCGTACATCAATGCTTCGGTCATGCTTCAGCTTTTAATGCTTATCGTTCCCCAGCTGGAAGAACTTCGAAAAGAAGGTGAGTATGGTCAGGCCAAAATTAGCCGGTATACCCGGATTGCTACTATTCCAATAGCCATTGTTCAGGCTATTGGTATGTACAGTATTCTCCGGTCCCAAAATATTATTCAAAATCTCTCCCCTCTTACCTTAGTTGCCTTAGTTACCAGCATGGTCGCCGGTACTATGATCATGATCTTTCTTGGTGAAACCATTAATCAATTTGGTGTTGGCAATGGCACCTCCATGATTATCTTTGCCGGTATAGTTGGACGCCTTCCTATTAGCGTCTATCAGACATTATCAGTAACTGACTTCTCCAATCCTCAAAATTTTGCCAACATTCTCGTTTTTCTGGCCATTGCAATCTTTTTAATATTTGGCATAGTCATGGTTGAAGAAGCAATTTTAAGGGTTCCTATTCATTACGCCAAAAGAGGTCAAACCACTTATCTGCCAATTAAAGTCGATACTTCCGGTGTTATGCCGATTATCTTTGCCGTTTCGCTAGCTACCGTCCCTTCCTTAGTGGGTCAGTTTGTTGCCAAAATCCCCAGTCCCGCTATCGCCTCCATCGGCCAGGCTATCGCCCGTTTATTTCGTACCGACAGTTTAATCTATATCTTGTTTTATTTCGTTCTGGTAATTGGTTTTACCTTTTTTTACACTTCGGTAGTCTTTAAGCCCAAAGAAATTTCGGATGAGCTTCGCAAATCCGGTGGTTTTATCCCGGGCATCCGGCCGGGTATTTCTACCGAAAAGCGGTTGTCGTATTTAATTAACCGGGTGTTAGTTATCGGAGCTGTTTTTCTTGGAGTGATTGCTGTCGTCCCTTTAATTATTCAAAAAATTACCAACGTCACCACTTTAACCATTGGCGGTACCAGTATCCTGATCGTTGTTTCTGTTATCATTGAGTTAACCCGTAAAATCGAAAACGTTATTCAAATGCACAATTACGACAAGTTAAGTTATTAACCAACCTTATGCCCACCCCAGCTCCCAAAGTCCAATCTTCAGAAAGTTGTGACTGCTGCTGCCAGCCAATGTCCAAGCCTGGTAAATTCCTTCTCTTATTTTGTATCGTCATCGTCCTTTTTTTGGTTTTATTACTTGGAACCAAAATAGGTCAACAGCCAAGCAATCGCATTGTTATTCCCCCCTCTGTCGAGCCAACTGTTCCTGCTACTCCCACCGCTTCTGTTTCCAATACCTCCACCTGGCAAACCTACAAAAACGATCAATATGGTTTTGAGTTTAAATATCCCGCCACCTGGAAATTGGAAGCCAATCCTTCTTCTGACTACATCGAATCTTTTATTACTCATATTTCGGTTGACTTATTCAAAGAAGCTTCACCCGGTGAAATAACCAAGTCATTTTATCGAATTGATATCTTGCCAGAAATTAAAAATCCGAAACACCAGCAAATTAGCGATTTAAACAAACTCCAATATGGTGAAAATATTAGTTATCAAGAAATAAATTTTGGCGGAAATCGGATATTTCTTACCGATGGCAAGCCCTCTCAAATTGGTCGATTTTCTGCCTTTATTGAAGATAACAAAAAATCTCGGTTCATAAATATCGACCTAAGTCCTTACGGATCATCTGATAGTCAGGAAGAAGTAGGTAATTATTTTTCAGCCATCCTCGCCACCTTTAAATTCACTGATCAGTCATTTTCCGGCAACAATTTGCAATCTCAGGTAGAAAATTGGAATTCGTATAAAGCCGTCTCCGATCCCCCTTCCAAAATAGTTGGCACCGACTCTTGTGGTCCTAGCGAAGATCAAGAGTTTGCCCAAGTTCGTCAGAAAGTCATAGGCGGTTGGTACAAAGAATTTGTCTATAAAAACTTAAAGCTAATTATTACCCCTAATTTTTCCAATTGGACAAATTCAAAATTTACCGCTTTTAATCAAAATGAATTGGCAATTTGTGGTGCTGGCGGAGTCTATCCTCTGCACGCTTTTCCCGACAAGCTTCTGTGGTTTCAATCTTGTGGTGCCGGTGTCGATACCCCCGAAGCTCGCCAATGCGATCAAACCCTACAAGAAGTTACTAACTTATACAAAAGTTAATCTTAATGCTCGAGTCATTAATAACTATTTTACCCATAAAAGTAAATTAAAAAATTTGATATTAGAAATTATTTAGAAATTATAAATTATAAATTAGAAATTAACTTAAAGTATGCCTCTCAATCTTTTTATCATTGGCCCCTCCGGCTGCGGCAAGTCCACTCAGGCTAAATTAATTGCCGAAAAATATAACCTCACCCATTATTCTATGGGGCAAATATTTCGTGATGAAATCGCCTCCAATTCCGACTTAGGTCTTAAGGCCAAGAGCTTTGTCGACAAGGGCACCCCCGTACCGGATGAAGTCGTTTTTCCTCTAATTACCCAAGCGTTGGAAAAAATTAACAACCAAAATTATATTTTTGACGGTTTCCCCCGGCTTGTCACCCAGGGTGAATATATTGACGACTATTTAGTTCAAAAAGGGCACTCAACCTCCATGGTAATTCACTTACTGGTCGATTTCTTGGAAATCGTCCGTCGTCGTCAAAAAAAAGGGATAGAGTTTCAGGATCAGTCCAGATCAGATAATACTCCTGAAGCCATCGCTAATCGTCAAAAAATCTTATATCAGCAGGGGATAGGTCCGATTTTAGAGCGTTACCAAAAACTCCAAAAATTATATGAAGTTGATGGTAATCGTCCCATCGAGCCAATCTTCGCCGACATCTCTGTCCAAATAGACAAATTATTAGGATCAAAATCTTAAAAGTTTTTTAAACATTAAACTTATTTAGAAATTAGGCATTACAAATTGATTAGAAATTATAAATTTTAAATTAGAAATTAATCATATGTGTCATTAAATTTACTAATCATCGGTCCCTCCGGTGGCGGTGTCTCCTACCAAGCCAAGAGCTTGGCCGCCAAGTACGGCTTAGCATGTATCTCTATGGGCCAGCTTCTCCGGGATCAAATTGATCAGGCTACCGAAATTGGTCAAAGAGCCAAACCTTTTATTGATCAAGGGCTATGGGTTCCGGACGAAATCACCTTTACTGTTCTCAAAGAAGCCCTATCCGCTGCTGGTAATAGCAACTTTATTTTGGATGGTTTTCCCCGGGCCTTCAACCAAGGCCCTCTTTTGGAAGAATACCTAAAAGGTTTTGATCAATCTGTTAACCTCCTAATCCACCTAAACGTTCCTTTTACCGAAATCCAAAGCCGTCGCCAATCGTCCGAAAGCCTCGGGCTCCACTTCCATCAGGAAAAAAGGTCTGACGACACTCCCGTCTCAATAACCAACCAACAAAAAGCATATGCAGACACAATAAACCCCATTCTTGAATATTTTAACCTTAAAGATTTACTTTTTCAGGTTGACGGTAATCGTACCAAGGACGATGTTTTTAATTATATTTGCCAGGCCGTCGACAAATTAGAACCAACAAAAAAAGATGTCTAACGAACCCCAACTCAAAGGACTTGTTATTGAAGTTTTGCCCAACACCCTTTTTCGGGTTAAGCTCCAGGACGGCAGGGAAATACTTGCTCATTTAGCTGGAAAACTGCGTATTAACCATATCCGGATTATGGCCGGAGACCAGGTATCAATAGTTATCAGTCCGGACGGCGACAAAGGCCGGATAGTCTATCGGGGTTAGCCCCAATTATCTCTTTGATATTAGGCCTACTTTAGGTTACAATATCCAAGTCTTATTATGAAAGTCCAATCAAGTATTAAAAGGCGCTGTAAAAAATGCAAGATCGTTATTCGACGGGGTATTCGGCGCGTTATTTGTTCCATCAAGAAACACACCCAAAAACAGGGTTAAATTTATATGAGAATTGCCGGTGTAGAAATTCCAGATAACGAAAGAGCCCAGGTTGGCTTAACCCGTTTTTTTGGTATTGGTCCCTCCAATGTAGTAAGATTAGCCAAACTGGCAAACATAAACGTCAACACTCGCATTAAAACACTCACTCGTGATGATATTGGAAATTTAATGAAAGCCCTGGAAAATTTTACCGTTGAAGGTGATCTCAAAAAAGAGATCAGGGAAAATATTGACCGTTTAAGAGCTATTAAATGTTATCGCGGCATCCGGCACATTGTCGGCCTCCCAGTTCGTGGGCAGCGGACCAAATCCAATTCTCGTACCCGAAAAGGTAAAAAGAAAACAGTTGGTTCACTAACCAAGGAAGCTTGGTCCAAAATCGAAACCCAGCAAAAGGCCGCTTCAGTTGCCAAAAACGAATAACCTATGGCCAAAGACACTCCATCTTCTTCAACCACCAAAAAAAAGGTCTACAAGAACTTTGCTGATGGCCGGCTGTATGTTAGCTCGACTTTCAACAATACTATTGTAAGTATTACTGATCCTCACGGGAATGTTCTGTCATGGTCAAGCTCGGGCAACTGTGGTTTCAAGGGTGCCCGGAAATCAACCCCATTTGCTGCTACTACTGCTATCGAAAAAACTCTTGAAGAAGCCAAAAAATATGGTATCAAAAAATTATCGGTTTACTTAAAAGGACCGGGTGTCGGTCGCGATGCCGCTCTTAGGCATCTTCGGACCAAAAGGGATTTCGAAATAGAAATGATAGCCGACATCACCCCCATTCCCCACAATGGGCCACGTCCTCCTAAGCAAAGAAGCATCTAATCCATGAGCCGCATTACCGCTGAATCCAAATGTCGATTATGTCGTGCCGAAGGCATGAAGCTTTTCCTTAAAGGCACTCGCTGCAATTCTTCTAAGTGTCCCATCGAAAGGAAGGGGGCAGTTCCTCCGGGAATGCATGGCATCAAACGTACCAAAAAGCCCACCGATTACGGACTACAATTGAGAGCTAAGCAAAAAGCTAAGCGTATTTACGGCCTTAACGAAGCCCAATTCAGCAATCTCTTTCGCCAGGCTAAAAAGCTTAAAGGTTTAGTGGGGTTAAACTTTCTTTCCCTTTTGGAAAGACGCCTCGACAGTCTCGTTTATTCTTCCGGTTTATCAAGCTCCCGTTCCAGTGCCAAACAGTTAATCGGTCACGGCAATATCTTTATAAACGGTAAGCCTCTTAATACACCCTCATATTTGGCCAAAGCCGGTGACGTGATCAGTGTTAATCCCAAGATTTTGGACAATGTCAAAGATATATTTCGTATAAACGACAAAGATCCTTCTACTCCTGCCTGGCTGGACGTAGATAGGTCCCACTATTCCGCCAAAGTAACCTCGGCGCCCAGGTTAACCGAAGCGTCAAACGATATTGATATTAATTTAATAGTTGAATATTATTCCAGATAAAGGAGTAACATGATTGACACTAGCAAATTTCGGCTTAATAGTTTAAAAAGCACCAAAACCTACGGCAAATATGAGCTAACCCCATTGGTTGGCGGATTTGGCCACACTCTTGGTAATAGCCTTCGTCGGGTTTTACTCATCACCGTTCCCGGAGCCGCTATCACCAGAATAAAAATCAATGGCGCCAACCATCTTTTTACTACCCTTACCGGTGTAAAAGAAGATTTGGTAGAAGTTTCCCTAAACCTTAAAAAGGTCAAATTTAATTACGCCAAAAATGAGCCGCTTACTCTCACCCTCAACAAAAAAGGACCGGGCCCGGTAACAGCAGGTGATATCGAAACGCCTGAAATTTGCCAGGTAGCCAATCCCGACCAGCTAATTGCCACCTTGGCTGATGCCAAGTCATCTTTGAAAATCGAAATGACAGTTGAAAAAGGCATTGGGTACACTTTGGCCAAAGAGCAAAAAACCGACACCGTTGGTGAAATAATTCTTGATGCCGCTTTTACTCCGGTAAAAAAGGTTAATTATACCGTTGAGCCGACTCGTCTAGGTAAAAAATCAAACTACGACAAACTAACTTTGGAAATTTGGACCGACGGTTCGATTGATCCAATGCAAGCTTTAAAATTAGCTGCCAAGGATTTAATAAGTTCTTATTCCCAAATTCTTGACCCCAAAGATTTTGAAGAGGAAACAATTACTTTATCCGCCACTCCGGCTCCTCAAGGATTTGATATCTCTATTGAAGAAATAGAACTACCTCTTCGGGTAACCAATGCTCTCAAAAAGGCCGGTTATACTACCATCGATGTTCTGATTAAAGCCGGTCGGGGAGAAGTCAGCAAAGCCAAAAATGTTGGCGAAAAGTCATTAAAAATCATTGATTCTTGGTTAAAGGAAAAGGGCTTTTCCTGGAAATAGCGTATTATGAAACACCGACTTTTTGGGAAAAAATTAGGCCGTAATCACAATGAGCGTCAGGCACTGTTTCGCGTCCAAACTCGAAGTTTTTTGACTTACGGTTCAATAAAGACTACCCAAGCCAAAGCCAGGGCGGTCACTCCCTTGATTGAGAGATTGGTGTCGTCAATTTTGGCTTCCAACGACTTGGTTGGTCAGCGGCTTTTATCGCCCTACTTCCAAAAACTTTCTGCCCGACAAAAAATCTATAATTACCTAAAAGAGCTATTCCCCGACCAACATTCCAATTTTACCCACATGGAAAATTTGGTTTTTCGTCAGGGCGATCACGCTCTTATGGTTAAACTAGCATTTGTAAAAAGTTATCAACTACCTAGTTCGGCTCCTTCCAAGGTCCCGGCCAAAGCTCAAAAAGTTACGGCAAAAGCCACCAAAAGTACTGCTAAAAAAGTTACATCCAAAAAGGAGTCAAAATGAAATCAACTACTTTTCAAGCCAAAGGCCCCAAAACCGACCGTAAATGGTTTTTAATAAATCTCGAAGGTCAAACACTTGGCCGGATGTGTACTCAAATTGCCCAAATATTAATGGGTAAGTCAAATCCTCGTCAATCTTTTAATCGTGACGATGGAGACTGCGTTGTTGCCATTAATGCCAAGGCTATAACCGTTACCGGTACAAAGGCAAAAACAAAAATATACTACCATTACACCAACTATCCGGGCGGAATTAGAGAGGCCACCTTTCAGGAATTGATGAAAAAAGATCCCCGGTTGGTTATTCGTCATGGTGTTTATGGCATGTTACCCAAGAATAAGCTGCGCGATTTGCGGATAAAGCGTTTAAAAATTTTTGTAGGCCAGGAACATCCCTACGCCGATAAAATAAAAAGCTAACTATGACCAAAAAAACTCCTACTGCCTATACCTATGCTTTTGGCCGTCGTAAATCATCAATCGCTACAGTGAAACTGTTTCTGGGCAAGCAGGAATCCCAGATTAACAATCAAAGTTCCGTTAAGTACTTTCCTGATTTACTTTCCCAGAACGATCTAAACGAGCCATTTATTTTAACCAGCAACCCGGAAAAATATTATTTCCTCGCCAAAATCGTTGGTGGAGGTAAAAAAGGTCAAAAAGACGCCCTAGTCCTGGCCATTTCTCGGGCTCTAAGAAAAATTGATCAGCAATACACTCCTTTATTAAGATCAAAGGGTTTGCTAACCGTTGATTCCCGGGTACGCCAGCGCCGTCAGGTGGGTACCGGAGGCAAGGCCCGCCGCCAAAAACAGTCACCCAAGCGTTAAGCTTCCCCGGCATGAGTTGGCTTTCAATCCTGCTTTTTTCCCTCGTCCAGGGGATTGCCGAGTTTTTACCCATCTCCTCATCCGGCCATTTGCATCTTCTTGGATATATTTTAGATATCGAGCCCTCCCTTACTTTCGACATATTTCTCCATTTATCCACTCTCCTGCCGTTACTTTATTATTTTCGTAACCAGTTAAAGTCCTTCTTCTCGAACTTAAAATATATTCTAGTTGCTTCACTCCCGGCAGCTTTTGTTGGGATAGTCTTTGACGATCAGATAGAACTTATTTTTGGTCAACCGAAGTTCCTGCCCTATTTTTTTGCCTTAACCGGCATCCTTTTACTTTATACCAAAACGCTTAAGGTGTCCGATGCTCCCTTGACATTTTTTAAGGCATTTATCATTGGCCTTTTCCAGGCGGTTGCCATCCTTCCCGGTGTCTCTCGCTCTACGGCCACAATTTTTGCCGGTATGCTCTTGGGGCTGTCTCCGGCAATGGCCTTTTCTTTTTCTTTCTTTCTATTTATACCGGCTACTTTAGGCTCGTTACTCCTTGCTTCCAAAGATTTTACCGCCGGCAATTTTTTTAGCCCGGTCTACCTAATAGCGTTCATGCTGGTATTTATCTTTTCCAGTCTAAGTTTAAGGTGGTTTGAAAAATTGGCCATAAACCGGCGGTTGCATTATTTCGGCTTTTACCTTTTAGGGCTTTCTTTGGTCCTCAAGCTACTTGTTTTTTAGCATTCCCCTAAATTTTTTGACAGCCACGAATAGACTACCTTACTCTTGCACAGTCTATCAGTCTTCTTCATCCTGTCTTTTTTCCGTTCTTCCTCGTTTCGCCGGTTACTATTTTGTATCAGCAAATTCCACTTATTTTTAATATCTTTATCTAAACCCATGATGCCAAGCATAGCATATACATTAAAGTTTTTAAATACCTCAGCAAAAAGCCAATCTGTTAAAATTAGCTAATTACTTATTTTATTCCATATGAACACAAAAATTGGGAAAATTGTTCATTATTTTGACAAGATCCAAGTAGCTGTGCTTTCACTTACCGACGGTTCCGTCAAAGTCGGCGACACTATTTTGGTAGGGGAGGAGGGTATCGGTGTTACTCAAACAGTTGACTCCATGCAGGTAAACCACGCCCAGGTGCCCAGCGCCGCCCAGGGCGACGAGGTTGGTTTAAAAGTTACCCAAGCTGTAAACGAAGGCGATATTGTCTATAAAGTCGATTAAGTCCCCTTAGATCACTTCTGTCTCGTTTGTACACATTTGGGAAATGTCGTTGTTTCCAAATAAACCTTCCGGTCCAGTTTGCCCGCAAACCTGACCTTTATGATTTGTCCGGCATCTGTTGGTTCAACAATTATAAAGGCCGGCCCGGTGATTTCTGTATCTCCGCTAGTCGTCCTGGCAGCGAAGAACTCGTTGCCTTTCAAATACCACATATTTGTTCCCGCTATCTGTTCCGGTGCCATCTGTCGATTATAGTCTCTTTATATCTTCAATAGTGTCTTAATACCTAATACTTAATACTTAATACTTAATACTTAATACCCTCCCTTACGGGCATCTTTCCTATTTTCTGTATCCCGCCCCTCCTACGTAAAAACCAGTCTCCTGATTAGCTCTTCGTAGGCTAAGATTAAAGACTTACCTCTTTTT
>JBAZSP010000031.1:0-12534 GCA_041663285.1 Candidatus Shapirobacteria bacterium | reverse complement strand
CTCCCGTTTTTTTCCATCCAGTCCCAATATTTCCGGCATAACTTCTATTCCGTTCTTTGACCATCCTACTACCTGTTTCAAGCTCGCCAATTGCCTTGCTCCTTTCTGTGGCCAATTTCGGAATCGCGTCGGTAACCACGTCCAATCACCATTAAGTCTTGCCTGCAGTACCCCCATCTGAACTTCCACCTCATCCAAACCAATCTTTATCTTTTCCAATTCTTTTTCAAACTCTATCTCTTTTTCTTTAAATATTGCCTCGTTTACGTTATCCAGGTTACTGGCCAATCCCGCTGCCTTTCTCCCCAACATCGCCGCTTCTTTCTCTATCCGAATAACCATTTGAAAATACCTGCCCCATTTCCAGTTATTAATCCCCCAATCGTTTATGGTCGCGTCCATTTCTTGACTACTTTTCCAAGCCCGATCCGCCAATTCCTCCACCTGGCTATATTCCTTGGCCAAAATCTTTTTTTCTATCATTATAATATTTTTATAGTTTCGCCATCCCGCCACTATTCCTCCAACCGGCCACCAAAGCATCAATAAAGTCATGGCCACTATTGGCCACACCAGCCATTTCCACTTCGCCTTAACTGTTTGCCTCCTCAAATCCTCATTCCTCCTTCCCCTCGCCTCACTTCGAATAATCTCCACCTTGGCTTGTTCCACAATTTCGTCTTCTTCGTCATCTTCCTCTTCCTCTTTCGGCTCCCTCCATACCACCTCGTCAATTTCCTGCACCGGTTCCGGCTCCTTTCCTGCCGGCTCATCATCAACCTCCTTCGCTTCTTCTTCTGCCACTGTCTCTTTTTCTTCTACCAGCACCTCAAACTTTCTTCGATTATCTTCGCTCTTTTTTACCCCCCAGTCAGCTTTTTGGGCTTCTCCTTTTTTTGTTTCTCCGCCTACTCCCTTCCTGTTTTCTTCATCCACTTTACTTAAAAAATACTGCATTGTTTCTTTCGCCCCCTCCTGAAAAGTCATCTTTGGTCGCCATCTAAGTTTTCCCCAATGCCTTTCCACCTCTTCCTCCTCTCTTTGATCCAGAGCAATATCTTTCTGCATTACCTTGAATCTGGTCATCTTGGCCTCTTCGATCATCACCCTGGCTACTTCTTCCGACTCCGTCTCCTGCCCCATTACCCAAAACTCCTCACCTTCTGTTCCCGATAAAAAACACGCTCTCAATATTGCCTCTACCGCATCGTCTACCGCCAACACTCGAAATCTATTTCCCACTGTCGGCAAGATCATGTTCTTGTTTCCGGCCGCCGCCAAAAAAGCCTCTGCCAAAAATCCTTCTACCGGCATATTTTTTCCATATACCCCAGCCATTTCTACCCATCTCCAATTGACCCCTTTCTCTCTTAATTGATTTCTTTCTGCTAAAAACTCTCTTTCCTGGTTTACTTTCACCACTGCCAGCCTGCTTCCCTCTTTCTTGGCCTTTTCCCACACCCTATCCTCTCCGACAAAGTCAAAATAATAGCTCGCCTCTTCCCTGGCCTCTTCCAGGCTATTCCTGAAACTAAAACCCCTTAAGCTTGCCAATCTGTTTGGCAACTCTGTCCCAATCCCAATAACCTCAATACTCTTATTTACCAATTCTTCGACCATTTTTTGGGCCGTGAAATTTTCTATTCCGTAAATTATTGCCCGGGTTTCACTGCTGTTCATCCTATGTTCTATTCTAAAGGTAATTGGTAGGTTTCGGTAATACTACGGTTATTGTGCGGTTATCTCCTGCAAATTCTCTTATTTCCCCCCTCGCTATCTAAAGGACGTGAAAAATGTAATGACTTAAGAGGTGTTGTGAAGTTTCTTCTCTATAAAAAATGTACTAATTCCCAAGCTAGGTGGCCGTCATAAATCCAAAAAATACCTTTCAAAAATGTTCTGATTTTGGTTTTGGGAGACATCAAAACCGTATATACGCCAAACCGGAAACTATATCTTATCTATTATGTAATTTTCTTTTTTAATCGCCAGGCTACCAATAGTCCCGAAATTAATTCTGTTGCTACCGTCACTATCGCCGCCCCTTCGATTCCCGCTCTCGGGATGACCAAATAATTTGCCCCAAAGTTGAAACTTAAGACCGTCACCGCAATCCCCAGCATCTCCTTTTGCCCGTTTTTAGTTATTAAACTAAAGCCAGTCAGGTGGTTAAAAAAAGATACCACCAAGGCCCCCATCAATATTTGCAATACTTTTGCTGATCTTTCAAACCCCGGTCCGGCCAAAAGCATAATAATTGCTTCCGCTTTTACCAATACTATCGCCGCAATTATTACGGCACCCCAAAAAAGCCATTTGCTCGCCCACCAGAATATCTCTCGTTTGTTATCTCTGGCAGAGGCCAGAAGGGGGAAAACACTATTAACAAAAAAATAAGCCGGCTGGATTAACGTCGCATAAATTTTATAGCTTAATCCATACCATGCCACTTCCCTGGCTCCCAAAAACCTATCAATCATTATTGAATCTACTGCTCGGTCATAACCCACAAACACGATTAAATACAACCCCATCGGCCAGCTTGCTCTCAAGACCCCTTTTATTGCCTCACCTCTGAATTTCCATTTTCTCAAAACTTTTCTTTCCTTAATAATTCCTATCCCCAAAGTTATCGCCCTTGCCAACAAATATACTCCAAACACCCATTTTAAGCTGACAACTCCTCCATGGTTAGCTATGGCTATCAAAAACAATCCTGGAAAAATAATGTCGATCACCACTTTCCATTCAAATCTCATTTTTGTCTGCCATATCATCTCCAGCGTTCCTGCTATCGAAGTTAATACCACCATCATCAAAGCCATCAGGGCTTCAATCCTTACCCCCAAAAATCCTTCCCATTTCCAAATAGCTATCAATCCAATGCCGATTGCTGCCAAACTCATCACTATTCGGGCGCTGCCAATATTTTGCCAAATAAAAATTTTTTCTTTTTCTGAATCCTTACTTGATGCCTCTTTTACTCCTATGATCTTTGTCCCAAAATCCGCCAGTACGTCAAAAAAAATAAAAATCGCTGTTATAAACACATACTTCCCAAATACCTCCACTCCCAACCTTCTGGTAAGCAAGCTCGTTGTCACCAAACTAATTACTACCGTTACCACTTTCCCGGCTATCTGGGTAATGGTATTAACAATCGTCTTTTCCATTTTCTAATTTTACTCTATCCTCTCTTTTTTTCTCTGCCACCAACTAATCACGATTGCCAAAAGCCAGCTGTTTTGGGGCAGTGTCACCCAATAATGATCGACCATTGCCGTCAACCCGATCACTATCAAAATCATCCACTCACTTTTTTTTATCCTCACTTTTTCTCCTATCTCACTGGCAGCTAATCCGGCCACGATTAGTCCCAAAATCCCCAATTCTGCCAATACCAGCAACACTCCATTGTGTACCGGTTGCAACCAAAAGTAACTATTGTTTTTTTGCATCTCGGGTAAGTTAACTAAAAAATTTCCGGCTCCCACTCCGAATAGGGGATGGCTCCTCACCATTCTAATAGCCGCCAAGTTCAGATTAATTCTTTTACTTAAACTATCCCTATCCCATCCACCCAAAAAATCACTTGTTCTATAATTTACTCCGACCCCGGCCATTACTATCGAAAACAATCCCACAATTATCATCACCATTCCCACTACTTCCTTCTTGTTTTTCCCAATCCTCATAAAACTCCAAAGCAACAATCCTAATGTTATCATCCACACTGTCCGGCTTCCCGAAACCATAATCCCCACCACCCCCATCCACCACACCGTCCACCACCAAAGCTTGCTTCTTATCAATTTTCGACTGTTTAACCACATCATTAGCGCCACCACCAAAAACCCGGCCAAACTATTGGGGTGGGAAAAAGTTCCATAAGCTCTAATAACCCCTTTCCCCCATACCGACATTTGGGCAATTCCCAAAGTCACAAAACTAAATTTTCTTTCACCCAACCACCACCAAAACCCCTCCAGGCTGCCTCCCTTAACAATTTGTCCTACCGCCAACGCTGTTTCACTGATCAGCCATACCGGCAACACTCTCAAAACAATTTTCTTTAGCTCCTCCTTTCTCTCCCACCAGATTGCGATTGTTGTCCACCATTGCCACCCTCTTAACCACCGGTAAACCGCCAGCCAACGGCTCGCCGAAAATATTATATTAATTCCGATAAAGAGTCCTATTATTAACTCTTTAAAACCTATTCTTCTCTCCCTCTCCTTTTTCCAATTTAAAATCCACCACCCCAACCAGACTACGTCCAAAATATAAAGAGTAGGGGAAAGGTAGTCCATTTTCATTCCCATCACATAGCTCCATTCCGGCCAAAAATGTTTTCCTAATTGGGTCGGGATCAATCCCACCCAAATCACCATCATAACTTTTTCCAGTTTTTCCCAAAAACCTTTCACGCCCTATAATATCACCTTTTCTTTCCGTTTCCGGAATCTTTAACTTTTGAGTTGAACTTTGATCTTTGATATTTGATTTTTGAGCTACTTACGCCTTTGGCTTGATTACAATATGCCTCTCTTCCCCCTCACCTTCCGATTCCGACACAATTCCCTCAATTCCTCCGATAACCATATGGCACAACCTCCTCTCAAAAGAGCTCATGTTTGCCATCGCCAATGGCTTACCAGTCTTAACCACTTTTTCTGCCAAACCAATTGTCATTTTTTCCAGCCTGCTCTTCTGTTCACTTCGGTAGTTATTTACATCCATTAGTATCCTTACCCATTCCCCGATTTTATTTTTTACCATCAAAGCCAAAATAAACTGAACCGCACTCAAGTTTCTGCCCCTAAAACCAATCAAACCTGCCGGGTTAGTGACTGTCACCTCTACCAAAACTTGCCCTTCTTCGCTGTCTTCACCCACCACATCTTCTGCCGCCGCTTTTTCGACATCAATATTCATTTTAGCCAGCAACTCACAGGTTAGATTAAGGATTACCTCATTCCTGTCTTTGTTATTCATATCGGCTATTCTAACACATTACTTTTTATCTCCAAAACCCTGGATTAGTACCTGTTGGCCATACATTACTACCGAGTTAACAAACCAATACAGCAACACCCCCAAAGAAAAGTTCCAGCCCAAAACCACTGTCATCGCCGGCATCATATAGAGCGATTGAGTTCTCATGGCTGCCATCATGTCATCCTCCTTGTCCGCCGTAGCCTTAACGAAGGCGGACGCATCTACCTTTTTATTTCCTGCTTCTGGCATCATTAGTTTTGAACCCAAATATTGAAATACTCCCGATCCCAAAAGCAACACCACCGGTAACCACAAGTTCCATCCGATCCCATTACCAAACGCCTTAGCCGGCGTTAGCGCTAAATCATTTCCCAAAAATACCGAGTCAAACTTAAACTGGTCATCTATTTTCAGTCCGGTTACCAAATGTCGGTTTATTTCCTCTATGCTGCCTTTTCCTTGGGAAAATAATGTAACCATGTTGAAAGCCGAAAAAAACATCAGCAGCACCGCTATTTGCAAAATATTCGGCAAACAGCCCGATAAGGGATTTACTCCCTCCTGTTTGTACAAACTCATTTGGGCTTTGGCTAAACCTTCTTTATCCTTGCCAAATTTTTCACTTAACATTTTTAATTTCGGCTGAAGCTCTCTCATTTTCTTCCCGCTTTTTATACTCGGCAATACCAGCGGTATCAAAAGTAATCTGATCACCACTGTCACCAAAACCACCGACCAGCCCAAATTATGCGTCAAATAATATCCCCCAAACAGGGCGTTCACAAACACGGCTACCAATATATTCATAAGGATTATTCTACCAGATCAACTCCGCTCTTTCCCCATGGATGGCATTTGCCCACTCTCCTAATTCCCATGATTATTCCTTTTCCCACCCCATACTTATCCACCGCCTGATAAGTATACTCACTGCAGCTTGGCACCATCCGGCAATAATACCCTCTCGAAATATACTGTTTATAGAATTTTATCAATCCCAAAACTATCTTTTTTCCGGCGCTATCCTTTCCCATACTTTTTCTACTTCTTTACTAATTTCGTCATAGCTTTTATTTAATATACTTTGCCTTACCAGTATCAACACCATCCCTTTCTGATCCTTCCAACAATCCTCTTTATTTTTTATCAACCTAGCCAGTATCCTTTTAATCTTGTTTCTTTCCGTCGCCTTTTTCGACACTTTTTTCGACACCACCATCCCAAATTTCATTTCTTCCGCCATCTCCTTCAGCCACAAAGCGCCAAATATCGGAGTCCTTATCCATTCACCCAGTCTTTTAATCTTTTCAAAATCCTTCTTCTTTCTCAGCCTGTTCTTTTTTTTCAGCATTTAAAATTTTTTCTTCGCGCTTACCGTTAGCCTTTTTCTCCCGGCTACCCTCCGTCTTTTGATTACTTTCCGGCCATTGCTGGTCGACATCCTCTTCAAAAAACCATGAACCCTGGCATGTTGCTTCTTTTTTGGTTGATATGTTCCTTTCTCTTTCATATTCTGAATTCTATCACAACCTATCTCTGTTTTTTTCAACCAGAGGTTGATCCGCCTTTGGCGGAAAATTATTATTTTTTTTGATTCCTTGTTAATTGTGGAAAACTCATCTATTATCTTGTGGAAAACTATTTTTCAGTTTCCTGCTGATCAACTAAAATTCTGCCACGTTTTCGCACTTATTCTTTAAGCTAAACGGTATAGCACCCATGCCTTATCTATATATAAAAAATTTTCTAGATTGGAATTTGGATTTTGGAAATTGTTTGGAATTTGGTCATTGGTTATTGGATCTTGGTTATTGGTTATTAGAATTTGGTTAATAGTATGGATCTTGATCAACTTTGGAAAAACGCCCAGGAAGAATTAAAAATTGTCCTGGCTCCGGCTGTCTATCAAACGTTTGTCGCCAAAACTCAACTTATTTCCCTCAAGGACAAAACTGCCACCATCGCCTGTCCCAATTCTTATTTGGTCGACATGAACCATAAACGCTATTACCATCTCTTCAAAAGCGCCCTCGATAACCAAAACAAAGACGACAACCGGCTGGTCTTTATCGTTCAGGAAATAATTTCGACTCCTTCATCTCCACCCGCAGCTCCTTTATTTAATTTCACTCCAACATCTAAACCATCACACCATCCGGGCCTCCATCCCAAATACACTTTCGACAATCTGATTGTTGGTAATAGCAACAACTTTGCTTACGCTGCCGCTCAAGGTATTGTTAAAAATCCCGGCCAAAACTACAATCCTTTTTTTATCTGGGGTGGGGTAGGGGTAGGCAAAACTCATCTGATGCAGGCCATCGGCCACGAGCTTTTAAAACACCAGCCTGATTTAAAAGTAAAATATTTTCCTGCCGAAAATTTCAGTAACGACCTTGTCTCTTCCCTAAAGTCAAAAAACATGAATCAGTTTAAAGACAAATACCGCAATCTCGATTGTATTTTAGTTGACGATATCCAGTTTATTGCCGGCAAAGAATATACTCAGGAAGAATTTTTTCACACCTTCAACGCCCTTCACCTCTCCGGCAAACAAATTATCCTCACTTCCGACCGCAAACCTGCCGATATCGACCACCTTGAAGACCGGCTGGTTTCCCGCTTCATGGGTGGCTTAACTGTCGACATCCAACTCCCTGATTACGAAATGCGGGTGGCCATCATTAATCAAAAAGCCCAAGAAAAAGGATTTTCTATCGACTCTTTGGCCGTCAGTTTCCTGGCTCAAAATCTCGAATCCAACATCCGCGACATCGAAGGCCGACTTCAGGAAATATATATTCAATTCAACACTATTAGCCACTCTCCTTCCTCTACCATCGACCTCCAGTTTGTTCAGGCCATAATTAACCCTCCTTCATCTCCTGCTCGCCA
This sequence comes from Candidatus Shapirobacteria bacterium, assembly GCA_041663285.1. Lineage (GTDB taxonomy): Bacteria > Patescibacteriota > Microgenomatia > UBA12405 > UBA12405 > UBA1435. Next base: position 4,641 of record JBAZSP010000031.1, on the reverse strand, counting down.
AAGCTTTTCCGCCTCCCTCAATCCCCGCCATCTAATTTCGGTCTGTGCCAAATACTTCAATTTAAAAACCAATGACTTATGTGGCCAAAGCCGAAAAAAAGAGCTGGTTGCCGCCCGCCACTATACCGCTTATCTTTTACTAGTCGAGGCCAAATTGCCGCTTCAGGAAGTTGGGCGTCTATTGGGTGGCCGCGACCACACCAGCATTATGCATGCCCGCGACAAAATCCACCATGACCTTTCCACTAATCCACAAACCCAATCGGTTATTAACCACCTCAAGTCCCAGTTCTAGATTCTCCAAAGATTTTTTCCACCACTACCTCTTTTTATCCACTTTTTTGTCCCCATTTTCTTCTCCCTTACCCCCCAAACATTACCCCAACCCCAATCTGAATTATAAGTTGTCGTCCCTTTACTGTAAGCAATCATTAGGTAATTTTTGACTTTTACACTTCCTAATTTGCCTACCTCCAATCACTTCATCCGGTTCCTTCCGTTTTGTAACTAATACAATATTATTTCACCCACAAATCCACCGCCTCTATTAATAACTACTTCTATCTTTTATAACCTTAAATCATTAGTCCTTAGTCCTTAGTCCTTAGTCAAAAGACTCTATGTTTTTGGCAACACATTGTAGCTTCCTCCTTTACTTGATAATATAAGCCAATGAAGCTTTCCCTTCTCCAAGAAAATTTTAATACAGCTCTGGCCAGTGTCTCCCGCTTCATTTCCGCCAAATCTCAACTTCCGATTTTGAGTAATATTCTTCTTTCCACCGACTCCGGCCGCCTAAAATTATCGGCTACCAATCTCGAGCTTGGTATTAATTATTGGATAGGCTCCAAAATTACCACCGAAGGCGGTCTTACCGTACCAGCCAAAGAAATCACCGAGTTTGTTTCTTATCTCCCTCCCGGCCGTATCGATCTGGAGCTTGACTCTCAAAACCTGCTTCACCTTGCCACCTCCAAGGCCCAGTCAACTTTTACTACCATCCCTCCCTCTGACTACCCTTCACTGCCGGGGATTAATCCGGATACCGCTTTTGACCTTGACCTTTCCATCCTGAATCAAGCCGTAGCCCAGGTAACCGCCGCTGCCGCTGCCGATGATACTCGTCCGGTTTTAACCGCTGTTCTTTTTCAGCTTACCCCCAACGCCCTTTCTCTGGTAGCAACCGACGGCTTTCGCCTCTCGCAAAAATTGATCCGCCTTGTCAACCCGGTTGACCTTCACCAAGAACAGCCGTTAGTATTTTTAATTCCATCCCGCAGTTTAGTTGAAGTCACCAAACTGGCTAGATCCTCTAAAACTGTCAAGATGGGCCTAACTCCTGATGGTCACCAGCTAGTCTTCGTCCTGGACGACTTAGAGCTGGTATCTCGCCTTATAGAAGGGGACTACCCCAACTACCAACGCATCATTCCCGAAAGTTTTGCCACCAAAATTTTTGTTAACAAATCGGAATTTTCTCAAAGTATCAAGATTGCTTCGGTTTTTGCCAAGGAATCTGCCAACGTCGTTAAATTTAATGTTAAGCCGTCTTCGGTTGAGTTAACCGCTAATGCTCCCCAGCTTGGCCAAAACCAGGCCTCCTTCGAAGCCCGGGTAGAAGGGGAGCCGCTCCAGATTGCTTTTAATTACAAGTTCGTTTCCGAATTTTTGTCTGTCTGCAAAGGTGACGAAATTGTTATCGAGCTCAACGAAAGCTTAACCCCCGGCTTTTTTCACGATCAGTCCGATCCCGAGTTTGTCCACATCATCATGCCCGTCCGCCTCCAGGATTAATTACCTTCTCCATCCAAACATTCTTGTATTTGTCTCCGTTGGGATAATTTTTAGTTATTATTTTGATTCTTTTAAATCCCCAATGAGAATAGATTGGCTCTGCCAAAAGGCTAGAACTTACCACCAATTTGTTTACGTTAAGTTTAATTACTAAGCTATAAAGCTTTTTATAAAGCATCGAGCCGACACCTGTACTCTGGTATTCTTTGATGACAAAAAAGGTTGAAATGCGATTATAGATTTGACTCCCTTCGTCTTTTCGTAGTCCAATTACACCAACCAATTTAGATTTTTTAGTATCTTCGGCTATAAAAAAATAATTCTCTCTAATTCTTATGGCTATCTCCTTCGGATTATTCTGACAATAGATTTGCCTAATTGTTTCCCTTGATAATTTTTGTGCTTCAAATAGTGGTAAGTAGGCATTCTTAAAAGCTAACGAGATCGCTTTCGCATCTTCTTCTTTAGTTCTTCTGATTGTTATACTATTCGTCATTTTATTATTAGTTATAGTGAAAAAATATCTAGTCAGAAACCATCAATTAATTGTTAAATATATTATACTAAGCGGTGGATAAATTAGCTTTGGCCGGATGTGTTATTTTGAACGAAGAAGGTAATGTGCTCCTTATTCACAGGAATACACCCAAAAGGGTTCAATGGGAAACTCCGGGAGGTAAGATTGAAGTAGGGGAGAAACCCATAAAAACAGCCGAAAGAGAAGTTGAAGAAGAGTTAGGTATTGATGTAACAATAATTAAAAAATTAGGTGAAGAGGATTTTGGCGAAGACGGATATCTTCTAAGCTACGTCTGGTATCTAGCTGTCATCAAGTCGGGGACGCCTAAAATCATGGAAGAAAAATATGACGACCTTCAATATTTCAGCTGGAACAAGCTTAAATCTACAAAGTCGCAACTATCACCTAACGTAGTAAACCTTGTTAATGCTTATTTTTCCCAAAAAATTAGTTTAGACAAATAACCAGGGCGTTATTCTGTTACTTTATCCACATATAAAATCGATCCCGAATACATCCCCTCCACTCGGATTTTTTTGTTTAAATATTGTTCCAGGTCTACTTTTTTGCTGGTAATATTTACAATTTCGCCATCTGTTGACAATAAATATTCCTCGCCGACTTTAGTTTTGATTACTCCCTCTTTAACTATTATCGCCGATTGTAATTTCTCAGCCTGATTATCGGCAGTTGAGCTCAAATTGCATCCGCTCAGTGTCACTGCGCTGATCAGCAAGAGAATTAATCCAATTTTTCTCATTCCCATCTTATTTTATGGCTTCCTGGCTCCATTCCGTTTTCTTCCAGCCATTCATAAACTTCATCCTCAATAATTTTTTGATCTATGCCCGAAATTTTGACGGCCAGTGTTAACGGTTCAACGTATCGGTCCACCACAAACCCTTTACCCTTATATGGTAACAATTCCCATAGTGGGTAATCTTTATCCACAATTTTTATCGTCGGTGTCGCTGCCATAGTCACCGTCGGGCTAGGTAGGGGAGAGGTGGTTGGCAGGTTTTCCTGGATTACTGCATCTTGTCCGGGGTCATATTTGTAAGCTGCCTTTATTATCACCAATGTCACCAAAATACCGCTAAGTATCAGCACCGTCTGGTATTTTCTAAAGTACTCTATCCAGTTCATCTTATTTTTCTATTTCAAAATATTTTAACGAAATCTTGTCGTATCCGTTTTCCTCCCTCCACTTATAGAACTTATCAATGTTTTCACTTTTACTTGGATCTTTAAAAATCACTTTAAAAATAAACTTTTTATAATCGATTTCTATCGTAAAATCCTCCGTTATCACCGGAACTTTATCCATTAGCTTCTTTACTGCCTCGTCCTCCGTCTGCTCTTCGGCTGTTAATCTGATATCCTGTGCTCCGGTATAGCTGGTATAGCCCACACCTGGTTTTATTACTGTCGGTTCCGGTGCCGTCTTTATGGTGTCATCAGGGTTATTCTTTTTGACCGCTTTTTCTTGGACGGTAAATAAATAGCCAAAAAGCAATACTCCTGCTATTGCCCACCAGTATTTTTTAATCAGATTTATCATTTACAACTTATCTCCATCAACCACTAAACAAGCCCTAATCGATTGTACGTGCCCCCTTTTAACTTGTCCATCCATCTGGGGTTCACTACCTCCTCCATCGTTGTAATATGGATCGCTTAGGTACACTTCTCCATCGTTAAATTTAACTGCCAAGGCAAAGTGCCCGCCGCTTGCTCCATTATCGTTAAAGTAAAAATTGCCTAACATTAATACTATACCTCCATCACATAAAGCATTAGCTATAGCTTTCTTATCACATCCTCTACTCAATCCATTATAGGTAACCGCGTCACTCCCTAAATATTTTTGTAGAAACTTAGCAGCCTGATTAATGCTAGACCCATCACATCCCATTGATAAGTACGGTGATCCTGGTTCGTAGACTACTTCACGTGGATTAAGCGTAGGATATTTATTAATTAAAGCCTTAGAAACACTTGTTGGTCCACATGCGGCTTGGGCAAAATTGCATCCCTTCGGTAAATTATCATCAGCCCACGGTCCGCTGTTCTGTTTAATAACCCAATTGACTTTTCCGCCCAAATCAGCTGACGAGCATTTCGCATCAGTTACCTTTCCTCCGGCCGCCCTTCCTCCCCCTCCACCACCTCCTTCAGTACTTGCCGTTTCATCTCCCACCTCTCCGGCCCCCTTAGGTGGCACAAACATCGACACCTGTTTTGCCCGGGAAATACTGTCAACAAACATCTTTCCCATCAATGCTGGAAAAATAAACGCTGGCGCCACCGCTGCTCCCACCAATAAA
>JBAZSP010000030.1:0-12750 GCA_041663285.1 Candidatus Shapirobacteria bacterium | reverse complement strand
AATCGGAACCACCCATAAGTCATTACTCAACCTGGCTGTTGCCGGTATTCCATACGAATCACCCTTGTTTTACCTGGACTCCGGGGCTATTGAACGCCACATCACTGCCGACACCAAATACGTCATTACCAATAAAGATTTCCTCCATCTTTTCCCCAACGATTCCTGGCAAGTGGTCGATTCACAGCTGGGCGATTATCTTCTAAAAAAAATTAATAACTCCAGCCATTCGGATGCCCCCGGTACCATTTAGCCAACGACTCTACCGTATCCTTTAATGATCTTTTAGCTTTCCAGCCCAAAAGCTTCTCCGCTTTTGTCGCATCCGCGTAAAGCTCAGCAATATCTCCTTTTCTGGCTTCTCCTTGATCTACCGAAAAGTCGACTCCGGTGACCTCTTTGACTTTCTCCACAACTTCCAAGACTGAATCGCCTTTTCCGGTCCCCAAATTAATCACCTCATTCTTGCCATCATTCCACAAGTATTTTAATCCCGCTAAATACGCATCCGCCAAGTCCTCCACATTTACGTAGTCTCTTACCGGGCTCCCATCCCGTGTATTTACTTTTGAGCAGGTTAATTTGAAAGTCTCTATTCCCAATGCTCCTCTCACTGCATTCTGAATTAAAAGTTGTGAAGGCTTTTTGCTGTCGCCGATCAGCCCGTCCCTGTCAGCCCCCGCTACATTAAAACAACGGAAAATTACATAATTAATTCCATGTATACGATTATACCAATCAGCTAATTTTTCCATCATCAGTTTGGACTCACCATAAACACTTACCGGTAACAACGGATGTTTTTCGTCTATTGGCAAATAATGATTTTCCCCATAAACCGTACTTGTCGACAAAAAAATCAGATTATTGATCTTGTTTCTAACCATTGCCTCCAATAAATTTAAAGTTCCACCAACATTAATTTCAAAATAGGGCAGGGGATTACTCATTGATTCGCTGACTAAACATATAGCCGCAAAATGGATAACTCCCTCAGGCTTAACTTCCTCTATGACTTTATCTATTGCTTTTCTGTCCAATAAATCTACTTTAAAAAACTTTAGCTTATTCTCCCCATATTTCTTTTGCAACACTTCAATAACTTCCTTATAGCCACGAAATAAATTATCAACCACCGCCACCTCATACCCTTCATCTAAAAGGTTCTTAACACAATGGGACCCAATATATCCGGCCCCTCCAGTAACTAAAATCATCCTACCCTCCTCTGTGAAAAAATATTATGCTAAGTCAGATTATAAATTATTTATCTGTCTTTATCTTCTCCCAAGGGAAACCGTCCTTGCCAAAGTGTCCATAAGCTGCAGTTTTTTGATATATCGGCCGAAGCAAGTCCAGTTCCTGGATGATTCCCCCTACCGACAAATCCATTAATCCCCAGGCATAGTCTTCGACTGCTTTTGTGGGATATTTGTTCGTCCCGAAAGTTTCAATTGCTTTGGCAATTGGTTGCTTATGCCCGATCACAAAAGCCAACTGTACTTCACACCTATCGGCTAAGCCTGCCGCCACAATATTTTTGGCGATATAGCGGGCTGCATATGCTCCACTTCTATCTACCTTTGTCGGATCTTTACCGGAAAATGCACCACCACCGATTCTTCCCATACCCCCATAAGTATCGACAACTATCTTCCTCCCGGTAACTCCGGTATCACTGGCCGGACCGCCGATTTCCCACTGCCCGGTACCGTTAAGAACTACTTCCTCCAAGGCAACCGGTGGTAATTTATATTTTTCCAGTAACGGTAGCACTGCCAGTTTGTACAAACTCTGCTTAACCTCCTCCTTGTTCACTTTTCTGTCGAACGGTTTCGCTAGCACTATTTTTTCAATTGCTACCGGTTTCCCATTTTCGTACCTCACTGCCACCTCCGATTTTCCGTCCGGTAGTAAGCACGACAGTTCCCTCTGCTGTAAGTCGTCCATCGCTTGGCATAACTCTTGAGCCAACACAATCGGTAACGGCATAAAGTTTGGCGTTTCCGATACCGCATAGCCATACATCATCCCTTGGTCACCGGCCCCACCATCATCCACTCCCATGGCGATATCCGGTGATTGGCAATGTACGTACACTTCTACCGCTGACTTGTCGGTAAAGCTCAATTCTGGAATCGTATACCCCAATTGTTTTATTGTATTTCTGGCCACCTGTTCAAAGTCAATTTTGTCAGGGCAGGTTACCTCTCCTGCCATAATAACTTTGTCTACCGTAACCAGGGTTTCACAGGCAACTCTTGACTTCGGATAATTAGCTAATGCCGTGTCTACTACCCCGTCCGAAATCTGATCACAAACTTTATCTGGATGGCCGGCACAAACCGCCTCCGACGCAAATAGGGAATAATTCATTTTTCCTCCTCCAAATTAATAAATGAGGCGTGTCTTCCAATTTCTTGGAAAAGGCACCGCGAGCCCCAGATATGAGGCCTCGGTTGTCAACCCCTACTCAGTTACCTGAAAGGAGATACTCTCGACACACAAAAACCATGATAAAGCAAATTTCCCGCCGGTCAAGTCTTAAAAAAAAGTCAATATCCCACCGACAACAGAACAAAATATTCCAGTGAGGCCCAAAAATGTTGACACTGACAGTATTTTTTCCGGTAAAAGCCCCAGCCCGCTAAAAAATATTAAATACAATTGCTCCCTAGCTCCAAAACCGGCGATCGAAATCGGTAACACCAAAATCAACCCGATTACTGGTAGATAAATAAAACAATTTAATAAACCAAAACTACTGTTAAACATAACACTAATTAAAAATATCTGAAAAATCCACAACATCTCGCAAAAAACCGATAAAGCCAGTGACACCATCAATCTTCTTCTTTCCACCTTTTTTAATATTGTGGCAATCTCTATTAGCTTATCTGCCACTTTCCATTTCCCCGAAATCTTTTCAAAGGGAATGGTGTAGGCTGCTATATAAAAAAAAATGACTCCGGCAAATAAGCCCCCGAATAACCACACTAAATAAGCTTCAATTCTATAACCCAGTACTTTACCTAAAACAACTGCCACCAACGCCACTAAAATAAAAGTGCTAAATCCTACTACTCTATCAACTAAAGCCGACCCGAGTAAGAGCGTTTTTGACAAACTAGGATACTTTTTTGTCAACGACGGCCACTTCAAAAAGTCTCCCGCAATCATCGTCGGGAAAAAAATACTGTAATACATACCTATAAAAGTTGATTTGGTAAACCTTACCACATCCCCCAGTTCTATTTTAGGTAATAGCAAATTGGCCCACCTGGCCGACGATACCACAAATACCATTACCGAAATTAAAAAGTTAACTACCACGAACCACCAGGGGACAGTCAGCATCTCCCGGCCAACACTCACGATATCCACTTTCCTGAAAGCCAAGTAAAGTAACCCTACCGAAAAGGCAGCTTTAAACCACCTGGAAGCCACAATCTCTTTCATCATTATGATTATAGACATTCTCTCTACTTGGGTCATCTTTCTATTTTTTTGTATACGACCATCAGCTAAAATAGCATAACTAATGATAAAAAATATTATCATCATCCTAATTTTTTCCCTTTCGCTGATAATCATCTTCCTGAAATTTTTCCGTACCTCCCGTTCTCCCCAATTTATCGATCTGCCCATTAGTCGGCATCTTTTTCGGCTTGAATTGGCTAAAACGATCACCCAAAAAGCAGTTGGATTATCAAACCGAGTTGCCCTCTGCCCGAACTGTGGAATGCTTTTTGTCTTTCCGGGGGAGGGGATTTTGCCCTTTTGGATGAAAGACACTTTAATCCCGCTCGACCTAATCTGGGTTAACCAAAGAGGAATTGTGGTTACCATCGAGACTGCCCCGGTCGAAAACAAATCCCTCACCCAACTAACAGTCTACAAAAATACCCTTCCCGCCGGCTATGTAATTGAGCTCAATGCCAACACAGCCAAAAATATTGGCCTTCAAGTTGGCGATCATATTGCCGTCCCTTCAAACTTATGACCAATTCCCAACTACCAGGTTTTTCCATCATTATTCCCAACCTAAACGGTGCTAGTCTCCTTAAAAAATGTCTCGAGTCACTTTTTCTGTCTCTCTCCCGGGCTCGTATTTTTGATTACGAATTTATTTTGGTCGATAACCACTCCAGCGATCAAAGCCCTCAAGCTTTTCAAGCATTCTGCCAAGCCAATCATCTCGACCACGTCCTCATTCCGCTTTCAAAAAACTGTGGTTTTGCCCATGCCGTTAACACCGGTATTCTGCGGTCGAAATATGATTATGTGGTTTTAGTCAACAACGACATCACTTTATCGCCCGACTGGTTTAGCCACATGCTGTTACCAATTTCCCGTCCTTCCGGTTCCAAAACAGTAGCTTTTACCGGAACAGTTTTAAATCACGATGGTACCACCATTGAGTCACAGGGACTTATCTTTGATGATTACCGTGGAAAATGCCAAAATATTAATAACAAGATACCTTACCGTGCTTCTCAAATATCCAAACTACCGTCAAGTTATGTTTGGGGATCTTCGGCCGCTTTAGTAATTTACCAAAAAAAATCTATCGTCGAAGTTGGTCTTTTTGACCCCCTTTTTTTTGCCTACGAAGAAGATGTCGACCTATCCTTCAGACTTGCTAGATTTGGTTTTTTAACTCTTTACGTCCCCCAAGCTATCTCTTATCACATTGGCGGCGCCACATCCTCCAAAATGGGCAACTTCCGCTATAGGATGGATCTAAAAAATTGGATCTTATTAATCATAAAAAATTACTCCCCAAAGGACATCCTAAGCAATTTCTTTCCTTTGATAATCGAACGTTTACGTAATCTTTCCGGATTAATAAAAAACACACCACCGCCATTAATCATCCCTTCTCTTTTCGGTGTCCTTTTTCAAGTCATCACCGCCCTGCCCCAAACGTTAAAAAACCGGCGACAACTTCAAAAAATGCTAAAATACGGTACTTCCGAGTAAGCTATGATTATTGGAATTGATATCAACTCTATCCCTTATGGAACCGGCGTCAGCAACTATACTCTTAACTTGGTTAAAAATCTGATAAAAATTGATAAAGTTAACACTTACAAGCTATTTTTTACCTCAAAAGGCCTGTCCTTCCCCAAAAGTCTGGAGAAACTCCAATCCTTCCCCAACGTCACCATCTATTATTATAAACTCCCCTTAAGATTCTTCGAAATTGTCTGGAATACTCTTCATTTTTTCCCCATTGAATTATTTATCGGCCAATGCGATATTTTCCACACCTCGGATTGGACTCATCCTCCGACCCGTCGGGCCAAAACTATCTGTACAATCCACGACTTAACCCCTTTTATAAATCCGGAATGGCATAGCCATAAAATCATCGTAAACCACCAAACCAAAATGCGTCATGCCGCCACTTCAGCCGCCCATTTTATCTGCGTTTCCGAAAACACCCGTAGTGATCTTTTTAAAATCTTTCCCCAAGTTGACCCGGCCAAAACCAGTGTCATTTATGAGGCCGCCGAAAATAAATACCATCAATTCAACCGTCTCCAGCCTTCTGTCCGTCATAAAAAAATCGCTCTCTTAAAAAACCACTACGAGCTAGATAATTATTTTTTAGCGCAAGGAACCCGTGAGCCCCGAAAAAATCTTCACCGGCTCATTGAAGCTTTTCGTCAATTCTGTCTTCGCCATCCCGACACAACCGCCAAGCTAGCTATTGCCGGTAAATACGGCTGGGGAGAAGATGTTGCCAAAAATGATCCCAATGTTAGGCTTCTTGGTTATGTGAAAGAGTCTGACATGGTAACTTTACATGCTGGCGCCAAAGCTTTGGTCTACCCCTCACTCTATGAGGGTTTCGGGCTACCCGTTGTCAAATCTCTTAAAGTCGGCGTCCCGGTCATCACCAGTAATCTTTCCTCATTACCCGAAATTGCCCGTGGAGCTGCCATCTTAGTTGACCCCTATTCTGTTGAATCTATAAGCCAGGCTCTTAGCCAGGTTTATTTTGACCAATCACTCCGTCGCCACCTGATTGAAACCGGCCTACAAGTAGCCCGTCACTATAACTGGGCCAAGACCGCCAGACAAACCTTAAAAATTTATTACCGGGTCGCTTCATCCACCTAAAACATGTTAATTGGCATTGATGGAAATGAAGCTAACTACCCCATCAGGGTTGGCATTGGCCAGTTTGCTTTTAACCTTCTCTGCTCACTCCACCGGCAAAATGACCACCGCTATCGTTACCTGATTTTTCTAAAAAACCCACCCTTAAAAGATATGCCTCAAGAGAGACCTAACTGGCAATACCAGGTTTTTGGTCCTCCAAAACTTTGGACCAAATACGCCCTACCCGGTAAATTATTTACCCAAAATCCTAAGCCGGATCTTTTTTACTCCCCCGGCCACTATACACCGCTTTTCTCACCCTGTCCGATCATTCCGACTATCCATGATCTGGCTTACCAAAAATATCCCCGTCTGTTCACCATCAAAGACTATTTTCAACTTAAATTGTGGACCTTTCACTCCCTCTTTCGGGCCCGTCATATCGTCAGTGTCTCCGATTTCACCAAACAGGAGCTTGTGTCCCGCTACCACCTGAAGGCGGACAAAATCACCGTTGCTCATAATGGGGTAGACCCTGTCCCCACCATTAAACCAAAGCAGGCTCAATCGGTTCTTTCAAAATTTAATATTTCCGAGCCTTTCTTTCTTTATCTTGGAACTTTAAAACCCAACAAAAACATTCCTTTCTTAATCGACGCTTTCTCCCTCTTTTTATCCCGCCATCCCGATTTTCTGCTGGTCATTGCCGGGAAAAAGGGCTGGCTCTATTCTGAAATCTTTGCCAAAGTAACTGCCCTGAAACTAAACTCTCGAATCGTTTTTACCGACTTTGTTACCGAAACAGAGAAGTGGGTTCTCTATCAAAACGCCTTTTCCGTCCTAATGCCCAGTTTATATGAGGGCTTTGGCATCCCCGCCATTGAGGCCATGCAAGCCGGAACACCGGTGATAGTCAGCAATATCCCCCCCCTGGTTGAGGTAGTCGGTGCCGATGGGTTAATTACCGATCTTGACCACCCCACTTTCTTGGCCGAAAAAATGGCTTTACTTCTAGATCCGGCTACTCGGGCAAAAATCATTAACTACGGTCGGGTTCGGGCAAAAAAATTTACCTGGGATAAGTGCGCCAAGTCAGTCATGCGGGCCTTTTCCCTGGCTAAAACCGGCTGACTTATCTATAATAGGCCATGCTGGACAAAGAAGGCAGACAGTTATCGACAACTCAAACTGTCACTAAGATTAATAATCGAATGGTTACTATTTTAAACGAATTTTGGCTGATGATCCTTCGCCTTGTCGGCCACATCCCTTTTCATTCAATCAGGCAGATATTTTACCTGATTTCAGGTTTAAAAATTCCTTACTTAAAATCCCACATTCACATGTGGGCTAACTTTTTCAGTCCTCAAAATATTACAATTGGCACCGACACTATAATAGGTGACCATTGTTTTCTTGATGGTCGGGCTCCACTAACTATCGGTAATCACGTTAATATTGCCAGCCAGGTTTTGATTTATACCGATGAACATAATATAAACCATCCCGATTTTACCAACTCTTTCGGCCCCGTCACCATCAGAGACTATGTTTTTATCGGCCCTCGGGCAATAATTTTACCCGGAGCTACAATCGGTCGGGGAGCGGTTATTGCCGCTGGTGCCGTTGTTACCAAAAATATACCCGACAATGAAATCTGGGGTGGTGTCCCTGCCAAAAAAATCAGTGACCGCCAGGTTAAAAATCAATCCTACCATTTAGGCCGGGCCATGCTCTTCCAATAAACATGTTAAAGAAACTGGCGATAATCGGGCTGATACTTTTTGATATTACTACTGTTTTTTATTTAATTTCGCCATCTCCTCAACCTCCCGATTTAACCAATAGCGTAAAATCCCTGGAACCGGGGGACACAGTCCAAATTCCAAACGTGGCCGCTTTTTACACCAACTTATCCCGGACAGAAGTTATCAATTTTTACAAGGCCAACTATTCCGGCCCGTTCAGAATCATCCTTAATCATCCGCCCGAAAAGTCCAGGGAAATTATCAAAGACACCATCCAAAGTTATTATTTTGAAGAATTTGTTCTGCCTTTCAAAGAATCTTTATATATCAACGGATTTGAGTGGGAAAACGATGTTTTTACCAAACCATCACAAAGAGCCGCCAACAAACTTATTTACAACAATCAGAGTTACAGCTCCAAAGTTACCATACGCTGGTTTCCGGTACCGGTCAGCCATCGGCTGGTGTCATTTTTCATCACCCAGTTTTCGATGATTTTGATCATCCTTATCTATCGCCGTCTCTTAGTCAAAAAATAAAATGACACCAACTTTGTCAATAGTTATTCTCTCCTATAATACCCGAAGTCTTACCTTAAACTGTCTGAACTCAATAACAAAAGACAAAAATCTGGCTATTGCTGGATTTACCCCCCCCAACCGCCGGCCTTCCTCCACCCCGACCGAAATTATTGTCGTCGATAACGCCTCTACCGATGACTCCGTCGCCTACCTAAAAAAAATTTCTTTTATAAAACTAATTATTAATAAAAAAAATCAGGGCTTTTCTGCCGGCAACAATCAGGGCTTGGCACATGCTTCAGGAAACTATTTGCTTTTTTTAAATTCCGATACTGTTATCCTCCATTCTGCGATCAGTCAGGCTTTGGATTGGCTTTCATCTCATCCCGAAGCCAATGCCTGTTCAGCCCAACTACTTAACGCTGATAAAAGTATTCAAATAGCCGGTGGCTTCTTGCCCAATCTTGCCAATATATTGACTTGGATAACCGGATTGGATGATTTACCTCTAGTCAATACCCTCATTCCACCCTTTCACCCACATCCTCCTTCTTTTTATACCCACGACCGGTTTTACCTAAAAGACCGCCAGCTTGAATGGTTGCATGGAGCCTTTATCCTTATCAGAACAGCCTCCATAAAAAATATTGCCGGTTTTGATTCCAACTACTTTATGTACGGTGAAGAAATCGACTTATTTTATCGTCTTAAACTATCCGGTCAGGCCAGCAATCGGTACTTAATCGGGCCCCAAATTATCCATTTTGGCGGAGCTTCATCCTCAACTAAAAGCTTCCCCCTAAGCCGTGAGTACCAGGGCCTATTGTATTTTTTTAAAAAACATAAACCTGAGTGGCAATATCAACTGGTAAAAATCCTGTTTAAATTTAACCCGACTCTTTATTTGAGAGCCTTATTTTTTTCAATATGTGGTAAAAAAGAAAAGGCCCGGTCATATTTTGATACCATTTCCCAAATATGAATCTACTTCGTCCGATTATCGCCATTCTAATCCTGTTTATCCCCCTCTACCCCAAGTTTCCTTTAACCAGCGTTACTGGAACCTACGTTTCCGTCAGGCTGGACGATTACGTTGTCGCTGCCAGTATTCTCCTGTGGCTTATTTATCAGTTTACCCACCGCTTTCCAGTCTTAAAGCACCGGATAACACCCCTCTTTATTGCCTATTTTTTGGGCTTAGCTGCTACCACCGTCAACGCTATTTTGGTTTACCAAACTACCCCCACCAACATTCTTCTCCTTCACTTTCTCCGCCGGTTTGAATACATGTCTCTGTTTTTTATCACCATTGATGCCATCCAAAAGGAGAAGGATCTTCTTTTTCCTTATATAACTTTGCTAATGGCCATTTTTGGTATTGCTGCTTATGGCTATGGCCAAAAATATTTGAATTTTCCCATCGTCTCCACCATGAATTCCGAATTTTCCAAAGGTATTCTTCTTCAAATGGACAACTGGTCACGAATCAGCTCAACTTTTGCCGGCCATTACGATCTGGCCGCTTATTTAAGCCTGATTATCATTCTGTTAACTACCGTCATTATCCTCACCCCCAATCTGTACTTAAAATTTTTTAGCGTCATTGCCTGGGGCATTTCCTTTCACCTTCTTAGCCTTACCGCCTCGCGCATATCAGTTATTGCCTTCTGGTTTAGCTCGATTCTGACCTTAGTTCTAATTCGGAAATATTTATGGATCCTCCCGATATCTGTTCTAGTAATTTTTACTATTACTAACTCCAAGGACCTAAATCAAAGACTGCTGGCCACTATCCCAGCCATAAAACTTCAGCTAAACAAAAAACCAACTACCATCCCCACCCCCACAGTAATTCCGACTCCCTTGCCAACCTTAGCTTTTATACCCACTCCCAAGCCGATTCTGGCTCCGGTCTTCACTCCGACTCCTACCCCAACCATATTCCGTCATCAGCCAATCGATGATTATCCGTTGGTTGACGCCGATGTTGGTGTCGCTCGCTCCGGCGAGATTAGGTTTAATGCTGAATGGCCCAGGGCTATCACCGCCTTTACCAAAAATAAAATTTTTGGCACCGGTCTTGGTTCTATAACTTTAGCCACCGACAACGACTATTTACGCTTACTCGGAGAATCAGGCATTGTCGGCTTTGTATCTTTTATCGCCATCCTTGTCTACTTCTTCATCAATTCACTAAAATTTGCCGCCAAAAAACAACAAACCTTCTACGATAAGTTAGCCCTAACTTGTCTTGGTGGTCTGGTCTGTATTATGGCCAACGCTTTGTTTATCGACGTTTTTGAAGCTTCGAAAACCGCCTACACCTACTGGCTGTTTCTTGGTGTCTACTATCGCCTGATCCATTATGCCCAGCCAAAAACCAAAATCTAGAATTGCTCTCCTAATTTTCTGTCTTGTTATCGGGCTGGCTCTCCGGCTCTACCGAATTGACCAGCCAATCGCCGATTGGCACTCTCATCGCCAAGCCGACACCGCCGCCGTCACTATCAACCTTTTAAATCGTCTTGACCTACTTCACCCCCGCTATTTTGATATTTCCAACGTCCAATCCGGTAAAAATAATCCAATGGGTTATCGGTTTGTTGAGTTCCCTGTCTATAATTTGCTGTCGGCCCTTTTTTACACCGTCGCCAAACCGCTTTATTCTCCCCTGACAGTCGAGATGGCTTCCCGTTTGGTCTCCGTCATATTTTCCCTCCTGACCTCCGTCTGTCTTTACCTTCTCTGTTTTCAATTGACCAGACATTTTTGGCCGTCCCTCCTTTCTTTCGCCACCTTCTTATTTTTACCCTTCAACATTTATTATTCACGGGTAATTTTGCCAGAGCCAACCGCCACTTTCTTCATGGTACTTACCGTTCTAGTTTTTTCCAAAAACATACTTCTTTCCTCTATTCCTTTGGCACTGGCTTTCCTTACCAAACCTTTCACCGGCATTATTATCTTTCCGGTTCTACTCTTTTTTGTCTATACCAAATCATACCTGTCTACCTCCACCAAATTCCTTAGACTAGTCATTTTTTGCCTTTTAAGTCTTATACCTTTTTACTTATGGCGTCGTTGGATTGCCAACTTTCCCGAAGGTATTCCCGACAGTAGCTGGCTGTTCAATGGTGGTAATATCAGATTCCGGCCGGCTTGGTTTCGCTGGTTATTTTTTGAACGTATCGGCAAATTAATTTTGGGAATCTACGGCATTATTCCCTTTTCTCTTGGCTTAGCCTATCGCAAAAACCGTTCACCCCTATTTGTTGCCTCCAATATCGTAGGGGTAATGCTTTTTCTAGCCATAATTGCCCGCGGCAATATTCAGCATGACTATTATCAAACATTAATCATCCCCGGTCTTAGCATCGCTACCGGTTTCGGCCTCTACTATTTCAGTCAGTATGTTTTTAACCACCGGCTAATTTCCTTCGTCGCCACCATTACCATCACCCTCTTTAGCCTGGCTTTCTCCTATTACCAGGTAAAGGAGTACTACCATATCAATAACCCGGTGATAATTTCTGCCGGTAATTATTTCGACCAGCATTTTCCCTCAAATGCCATCGCCGTCGCTCCCTATTTTGGCGACACCGCTTTCCTCTATCAAACCAAAAGGTTTGGCTATCCTATCGAAATCTACGATGTTCCCGAACTTACCAAGCTTCACCCCAACCAAGACATTTATCTGATTTCGGTTAATTACGATAATTACACCAATCAAATGATGTCCAAGTACCAAGCGGTTTACCAAACACCTCAATTTATAATTCTTGATTTCAAAAATGAAAAAAAATAAGAAAAAGATATTGATGATTACTCCCTATATCCCCAGATTATCCCAATCAGGTGGCCAACGGCATTCCTTCTACTCCATAAAATATCTTTCTCGCAAGAATGATATTACCCTGATCTGTATTTCCCCGGACTGCGAGGGTTTAGAAAACGTCAAGCAATATTGCCAAAAAGTTATCGTCGTCAACCGTGGCAAAACCTGGGATTTCCGCAAAATCCTTTCCACCGGATTCGGAGTTTATCCGTTTTTACTTGTCAAATATATCAGCAACGATTTAAAAAAAATCATTCAAACCGAGCTAGAACTTCAGGATTACGACCTTATCCATTGCGATTGCCTCTACCCCATGCCAAATATCCCGTCGACCTCCGTGCCCATCGTCCTTGTTGACGTTACCATCGAATACGCCATTTATCTCCACTTCGTTCGCTCCCTTACCGGTTGGAAAAAAATCTTAGCCCCTCTTCTTTGGATTGACGTCCAAAAGCTCAAGTATTGGGAAACCCGTTATTGGCAAAAAACCCATACGGTGGTCATGTTTAGCCCCGATGATCAAAAATTTGTTTCA
>JBAZSP010000029.1:2037-12833 GCA_041663285.1 Candidatus Shapirobacteria bacterium | reverse complement strand
CGGGCAAGAAGACCAAGTAAGGTGTTGACGATGGGCAAAAGAATGGAGGAGAGAAGATTGCCCCCGAGGAATGGAAAGAAGATGAGGATTATTAGCAGGATCGGGCCATAACGGGTGAGGGCTTCTTCCCAGGTGGCGGCTATGTCGGGCGGGAGTAGGTTTAAAAATATTTTGGAACCGTCTAGGGGTGGAATGGGCAGGAGATTAAAAATGGCCAGATAGACGTTAACTTGGATAAATAGAAAAAGGACAGTGGCAGCCAAAAATGGCGGAGAAAATAGCCTAATGGCTAAGGTAAAAAGAAGAGCCAAGATCAGGTTGGAGCTGGGCCCGGCTAAGGATACCAGAAGCTCGTCGCGCCGGGGAGAGCGGAAATTATAGGGGTCGATGGGAACGGGCTTGCCCCAGCCAAAATGGGCAATTATGAGCATTAAAGTACCAAGTGGATCGAGATGGGCCAAGGGGTTGAGAGTTAGTCGGCCTTGTGACCGGGGGGTAGGATCACCCAGACGGTCGGCAGCCAGAGAATGGGAAAACTCGTGGATGGTAAGAGCAATAATAAGCCCAACGATAAAGATAATATCTTGCATATTTTAAAAGCCGGGTAATTTTGATATAGTATACCCCATGAGATCATGTAACTTATGTGGGAAAGGAACGGTTATCGGAAGAAATCGGTCGCATGCCCAAAACAGGACTGCCCGAAAATTCCAAGCTAATGTGCATAAGGTAACTTTGATGGCGGGAGATGACAAGATAAAAGGGGTTTTTTGCAGTAAATGTTTGAAAAAGCTGAAGATGGAGATACGGGAAACAAAAAACGGTACTGGGAAATAGTACCGTTTTTTGATTTGCGTAAGCAAGAAGTTTTATTTTCTTCCTTTTTTGGCAGCTTTTTTCTTGGCTACCTTTTTGACGACTTTCTTGACGACTTTCTTTGCTTTCTTTTTGACTGGCATAGGTTGTCTTTGTAAATGTATTAACAATTAATTAAAAAGGTTTTAATTTTGTTTGTCAAGATATTGTCGTAATTTGGGCAAATAGATATATGATAATAACCCTAAGGACAGATGATCTTTGATAAATAGAGATAAATAATGCGATAGAATAGGATTATCTGAGAGGGGACAAAATATATGTTGGTAGTAATAAAAGCAAAGTGATCTACATTATGGCCGTATAATCCGATAATAGGTGAAGCAGAAAAAAGTGGCAGGAGGTAATTTTAGGGCAGGATAGCAGGACCGGGTTTTTTTATTATCTGGTAGTAAGGCTTAATTTCGGCCCACCTGGTTTTGGTTTTGCCTTCAATCTGGACGAGGTCGGGGATGAGGGTAACGGCCTGGCCGGAAGAGCTGAAACTTTGGGGGTTAACGGAAAAAATCTTTAAAGCCAGAATGTCACCTTTAGAATTGGCTACTTGGGTAGTTGCTCCCGGGCTGGGATTGAGCGCCCGGATAAACCGTTCGATTTTGGGCAGGGGCCACGCCCAGTTAATAACCGAAGAGCTTGGAGTGAATTTGGGGTAGTAGGTTTTTTGAGAATGGTTTTGGGGCCGTAAAATCGATTCGGGATTTTGCAGATAAGAGGCAAGGACGGGCTCAAGATTGGCCGCGGCTAAGGAAAATGCGGTGTGATAAAAAGAGTCAGAGGTTTCGTTGGAGGAAATAGGGAAGGGGATTTGGGCGATGATGGGTCCATGGTCGGGGAGGGGGTCGATCTGAAAATAGGTGACGGCGGAGGAGGTTTCGCCGTTTATGATTTGCCAGGGGCCGGGAGTGGCTCCGCGATAACTGGGTAAAGGGGAAGGGTGAATATTGATGATTTTGTATTTGGGAATGGCAATAAGGTCTTCGGTAAAAAAGGGTGGCCCGAAGGCAACGACCAGGCCAATGTCGGGCTTGATCCCAGAAAGATAGGCTTTAAAGCGACTATCAAAAGTGGCCGTTTGGTATAGGGGAAGATGGTTTTTTTGGGCATAAGCGGCTATCGGATTAGGAGTTACCAGCTGTTTCCGCCCGAAGGGCTTGTCTGGCTTGGTAATGACAGCTGAAAGGTGATAGCCGGTAAGCTGAGTCAGCCGGTTCAAAACGATTTCGGAATATTCGGAAGAACCAAAAAAAACAATCTTAATCATAGCTTCGATTATACCGAAATAACGGACTATTTGGTAGAATAGGTAATGGACGGAATAGTACAATACCCCAACAAGGGTTTAAGAGAAAAAACTATATCGGTAACAAAAGTTGATGAGGAGTTGGCAGGGCTTATTGATAGATTAACCGTTATATTGGCAAAAAGCGACTTGGGCGCCGGTTTGGCGGCCACTCAAGTCGGCGGACGGTTGAGGGTGCTGGCGGTGAAAGGTTTGAAAAGCCGGAAGGTGCAAATTTTGATTAACCCCATGATTACAAAGTCATTTGGAGCGGCCACTTTTATTAAGATTCAGGGAGAGAAGGACGGGGAGGATTTTGTGGAAGGATGCTTGTCGTTTCCCGGTTTTTATGGGACAGTAAAAAGATTTTTAAAAATTAAGGCCAGGTGGCAGGAGGTGGGGACATCGGGTGATTTTGTAAAGAGGACGAAAATTTTTGATGGGTTTGAGGCAGTGGTGCTGCAACATGAAATTGATCACCTGGAAGGGATACTTTTTATTGATCGGGTAAAGAAGGACAACGGAAAATTATTTAAACAGGTCGGTCAGGAAATGGTGCCCTGGGATATTAAGGTGTTTGATTGGAAAGAGCCTTGATCCGGGCGAGGTATTGCGCTGAAGAAGTGCTTTCAGGGGAAATTTTTAGGACTTGGCTAAAAGCCGCTGAAGCTGAAGCGTAATTTTGATGGTCAAAATAAAGGCGGCCCAGATCAAAGAGGGCATGGTCGTAGTTTGGCTTAAGAGAAATGGCTTGGGAATAATAGTTTTGAGCGTTTTGCCAGTCGGAAGCGGATTCATAAAATTTACCTAAGATATAGCAGATTTTGGCATCGGTCGGGGCTAAGGTTTGGGCTTTTTTGAGGGTATTGACGGCCCTAGAAAAATATTGCCTGTCGGTAGCGGCGAAAAGATAATAAATTTGGGCGGTTTGTTTTAGCAGATTGATATCGACCGGAGTTGATTGATTGGCCTGATCAAGATAGTTTAGGGCAAGTTTGGCGTACTGATCGGCTTCAAGAAAGTTCTCCTGGGCGTGAAGCTCGAGAGCGATTTGAGAAGCAACATCAGCCTGACGGATAAGGTAGTTAGGCTCATTTGGTCGAAGCCGAAGAGCTGCCCGGCTGGCTTCGAACGAGGTGCGAAGGTCGGGGCTATTTTGGCTTTGAAAGTAAAAAACATCGGCCAGAAAGTAGTTTGCCGGATAACGGATCAACAAAAAAGCAAGCCCGGAGAAAAAAAGAAATTTAGGCAGGTGGAATTGAAAAGGAGGAGGGGGTGAAGAGGAGGAAGGCAAAATAAAAAGCGGCAGAATAAAAAAATAGAGTGAGATAGCGACAACAGTAAATCCGGTAAGATTGGTAATTAGAATTGAGAGGAAGGAGCAGGCGACGGCTATATGGTTTGAGTCCAGGGAGTGGTGATTGGCTTGATAGAAGAGGTAGAGGACACTGCCGATAATGGCGAGGTAAGAGATGAAACCAAGAGCCCCGGTGGTGGCTAAGTAATTTAGATACTCGTTGTGGGCTTTGTTGTAGAGAAAGTCCCATTCGGAAGTTAAATTGTGGGCCAGAGGCCTGGTCCAGTAATAGGAATAGGCAAAAGTCTCTACCCCGGTGCCAAATAGAGGGTATTTTTTCCAAAGTTCGATAGTGCCTTGCCAAACAATTTTTCGGATATCTTCGGAGGGAGTAATGAGCAAATTGTCCGTTGACGGGGAGGTGGAGGTAGGGCTGATGGTGTTACCGGTATCAACAGGGAAGAGACGATCTTTGATGGGATTATTGACTAACACCGAAAACAGGGCAAAGATAAAGATGGTAACCAAAACGCTTTTGGAGTAAGCCCGGGGGGCAGGTGAGTTGGCGGGATTGGGGGCCAAATGAAAAGCTAGATAGACAAGAAGTGAAACAGAAGCGGCAATAAGGCCGGTTTTGGATTTGGTAAAAAGAAGGCAGAGATAGAAGGTGAGGCTGAGACTAAAATGGTAAGCCCAAAGGAATCGGGAACGGCTTTTTTGCAGCCGATTGAGGGAGAAAGGAAGGAGAAGACAGAGGTAGGCAGCCAGCCAGTTAGGCTGGCCAAAGGTAGAAAAAACCCGTGACCGGACGTCTTGGATCCAGATAGCTTCATCAATACCAAAATGCTCGAGGATGCCGTAAAGGGCGACCAGAAAACCGGAAATTAAAGAGACTGAAATAATTTTTTCCTTCAGACCGTGATCAAGGTAGCAATTGAGGATAAAGAATAGCAAAACATAGCAGATGGTGGATGCCAAGCTACCATTGAGGCGGGAGTAATAACCAAAAATTGAGGTGTGCCGATCAATCGAGATGATGGTGGCAACTATTTGGGAAAAAAGAAAAAGCAGCATGGGGAAATTTAAAAAAGAAGGTCGAACGAGAGGAGCGCGTTTGACGGACCAATAGTAAAGGTGGGAAGCCAGAATCAAAATAGTCAGGATATAAACAAAGTACATTTTGGGCAACTCGAACAGCTCGGAGTTAAAGGTGGTAAAAATGAAGGGAGTTAGCAGGAACAGGCTTTGGTAAAAGAATTTTATTAGTCGGGGTGCGGCGTTCATTTATATAGTATAGCGGCTTGGTATACTTAAGGCGATGAAATTGTTTGACAAAGTCGGTAGCCGGGTAGGTGATTTTTGGGCAAATTTTTATTGGGATATCGGGGTAGATTTGGGGAGCAGCAATATAATTGTGGGTTTGAAAGATAAGGGGGTGATTGTGGACGAACCGATGATGGTGGCCAGACTGAAACGGCGGCGGTTTTCGGGATTGTCGGCACCAAGAATGACCGGCCCTAAAATTTTGGCTTATGGCTATAAAGCCAAGGAGATGCTAAACAGAGAACCGAAACAGATCGAGGTGGTGAGCCCGCTAAAACGAGGCATAATTTCGGATTTGGAGGCAACTGAAAGCCTGGTGGCTTACTACATGAGAATGATCAGTGAAATACCGTCCAGATACCCCAAAGTTTTTAAGCCAAGAATTATGGTAGGTGTGCCCGGAGGAGTAAATGACGTCCAAAAAAGGGCGATAAAAACAATCTTTTTAAACGTAGGGGTTAAGGAAGTAATTATGGTAGAGCAGGCGGTTTTGGCGGCGGTGGGGGTGGGCTTGCCGTTAGAAAGGGCGGCAGCATTGTTGGTGGTTGATATAGGCGGAGGGAAAACGGAGGTTTCGGTGGTATCGTTGGGCGGGGTAGTGGTGGGACGAAGCGTGGAGAGTGCCGGAGATGACTGGGATACGGCGATTGGTAATTACATTAAAATGAAGTACGGACTGTTGGTAGGAAAAAGAACGGCGGAGAGGATAAAAATTGAAGTAGGGAATGTGTCGCCCAGGCCGATAAAATCGCCTAAAAGCACGGTAATACGTGGCAGGGACTTGGAGACCGGATTACCCAAAAGTGTTAAGGTGGAAGAGCCGGAAATCCGGGAGGCAATTAGCTTGGAAGTGGTGAAGGTGGCTAGGGCGGTTGGGTTGGTGCTGGATGAAACACCGCCGGAGCTGATGGATGATATTTTACAAAGGGGAATTGTGGTGGTTGGGAATGGGGCCAGACTAAGAGGTATTGAAGAACTGATTGAAGAGCAGGTAAGGATAAACACATCAGTTGCCGAAGAACCGGGGCTGTGTATTATGAAAGGGATTCTTGACCTGATGGTGAACCAGGATAAAAGAGCAGTAGTTAAAACAATTCTCGGTCGCCGATGAGAGACGAAACGGAATATTCCTGGAAATATTGGTTATTGCTGTGGGGATTATGTGTGTCGCTGGCGGTGTTGGTGGTGGCGGTATTTAGGTTGACGATAATTCAACATAAATATTATTATGGCTTGGCAAGGGAAAACCGGATATACGAAGGGGTGATCCCGGCCGGACGGGGGGATGTGGTTGACAGGAAAGGACGGGTAATCGCCAAGAGTGTTTATAACTATTTTAAAAAGGACGGCGACTCGAAGATTTATGAGGGGACAGGTGAATTTAACGGTTTTAAATTTGAGGGAAAAGAAATAGGGTACGATTTAAAAAGACAGTATCTGTTTGGTGAGGCAATGGGGCCAATAACAGGGTATATAAATATGGCTAATCAGGATGATTTGGCGCTGAGTAGAAAGTGCGGGCAGGAATTAAACAAGAGCGACATGGTAGGAAGAAGCGGAATAGAAGAAGCAATGGATTGTGAGCTTCGGGGAGTTGATGGTAAGAGACTGGTAGAAGTGGATGCATTGGGTAAATATATTAGAGAATTGGGCCGGCAGGAGCCGCAAGTGGGAAAGACTGTCGAATTGGCGATAGACGCTTTTTGGCAGGATAAGGTTTACAAAATGCTTGAAGGGAAGAAGGGGGTGGTGATAATGAGTGAACCCAAAACCGGAGAAATCAGGGTGATGGTATCGTCCCCCGGGTTTGACGCCAATGTTTTTTCGTATGAAGTTGACCAGGTGAAGATTGAGGAATACCTTCGGGATAGCAGCCAGACTCCGCTGCTTAACCGGGCAATCGGGGCCAGGTACCACCCCGGATCGGTGTTTAAAATGGTGATGGCAACAGCCGGACTGGAATCGGGGGTGGTGGATAAAAATTATGAGATATTGGACACGGGAATAATAAAAGTGGGAGATTATAGTTACAGCAACTGGCTGTGGTCTAAAAGAGGCGGAACAGATGGGATGGTAAATATGATAAAAGCAATAAAGAGATCTAACGATATTTATTTTTATAAACTTGGTGAGGCTCTGGGATTGGATAGAATCGGGGAGTGGTCGAGGAAGTTTGGTTACGGACAAAAAACGGGAATCGAAATCGGGACGGAAGCCGAGGGGATTGTGCCAAGTGAGGAATGGAAACTAAAAACCAAAGGCGAAAAGTGGTATTTGGGAAACACATACCACTTATCAATTGGGCAAGGGGATTTAAGTGTAACGCCACTACAGGTGAATCAGATGACAGATATTGTAGCCAATGGGGGGAAAAAATGCCGACCGACCCTATTGAAAGGAAAAGGTGGGGAATGTGAGGAGGTGGGATTAAAAAAGGAGACGATAAATACGGTGATAGAAGGGATGAAAGAAGCTTGTAAAAACGGGGGGACAGCCTGGCCGCTTTTCAACTTTAAAACGCCTTTGGCCTGTAAAACCGGGACGGCCGAGGTGGGTGATGGCTCCAAAGATACGCATGCCTGGCTGACGGCTTTTGCTCCAGCTGACGATCCGCAAATTTCGATTACGGTAATGATTGAAAGAGGAGGAGAAGGTTCGGACGTGGCGGCGCCAATTGTGGGTGATATATTGAAAGAATGGCTGGGAGAACCAGAGACGGTGGTGCCAAGATACGGAGTCACGGTAACGCCCGGGAGATAAATTTAAGATCAAAAATCAAATATCAAAAATCAAAAATAAGATAAGTAAATGACGGGCGAAGGTGGGATGACGAGGGGAAGGGAAACAATAGGGGGTAGAATTAGGGTGATGGTAATAAGTAGGGGAAGCGGGATTTACCCTGAATTGCTTAGCCAAGTAAAAGGTTGTCCGGATAATCTATATTGTTTGGGCGAAGAAGGGTTATTAAAAGAGGCGATGATTGCAGTGGTAGGCTGTCGAGATATTAGCTTCTATGGTGAGAGAGTAATTAAGAAGCTGGTACCTCAACTGGTAAGAAGAGGCTTAGTAATAGTATCGGGGATGGCGTTTGGGGTGGACGCGATGGTGCATGAGGCTTGTATTCAAAGCGGGGGAAAAACAATTGCAGTTTTGGCCAGCGGGCCTGATATGCCGACTCCGAAGGGCAATACCTGGATCTATAAGAAGATTTTAGATAACGGGGGATTGATTGTTTCGGAAAAGGCATTTGGCCAGCATCCTACAAGAGAAGATTTTTTAAAAAGGAACCGGATTGTGGCCGGGATGAGCCAGGGGGTATTGGTGGTTGAGGGCAAATGCAGAAGCGGTTCAATGGTGACGGCCAAAATTGCCCTTGATTTGGGTAGGGATGTTTGGGCAGTTCCGGGAAGGATTGACGAGGCCAATTCATGGACACCGAATTATTTGATCAAAAACGGGGCGGGCCTGGTGACGGAGGCGGAGGATTTGGGGATTTAAAAATGAAAATGGTTTCAATAATTTCGGCGGCCTTTTTTTGAAGGTTAGTGTTTTTTTGAGCCAGACGAAAAGTCAGGACTAAAACAAACAGGGAGATAAGGGTGAGTAAAAGATAGGGAAGGAGGGATAATTTTTTTTGGGATCGTTTTTTAATGGCCATTGGGTAGTTTAGTTAAACATGAGATAGTCGGCGGTGACAAGGTGGCTGGTTGACAGTGGTGGTAAGATAGAAGACAATGGCTAATATGAAAGGCAAGCCGCTTTTGGTGGTGGAGTCGCCAACCAAGGCCAAAACGATAACCAGGTACCTGGGTGGGGATTTTGAAGTTATGGCAACTATAGGCCATTTAAGGGATTTACCGAAGAACAAAATGGGGGTGAAAATGGATGAGGATTTTGAGCTGGATTACGTGATTGACCCGGAGAAAAAGAAAATTGTTGACCAAATAGTCAGGGCAGCTAAGGGAACCGATAAGGTTCTGCTAGCCACTGATCCGGATAGGGAGGGGGAGGCCATAAGTTGGCATGTTAACTGGATTTTGCAGAATGCAAAATCCAGAAGCACCAAATCCCAAATCCCAAATCCCAATGAAATACTAAATTCAAATAATCAATTTCCAAAAGAAAAAATTGTCAGGGTGACCTTTCATGAAATTACCAAAGAGGCGATAGAAGAGGCCTTAAGGCATCCACGGGAAATTGATTTAGATCTGGTGAACGCCCAGCAGGGAAGAAGGGTGCTGGACAGGGTGGTGGGCTATTCGCTGTCGCCGGTGTTGTGGAAAAAAGTCAGGAAGGGATTGTCGGCCGGCAGAGTGCAGTCAGTGGCAGTCAGGCTGATTTGTGAAAGGGAGAAAGAAATTAACAGTTTTGCTAAAGAAAAATTTTATAAAATTTTTGCTAACTTAAACAAAGCCGGAAACGAGTTTGGTGGTGAGCTGGTAAAGATTGATGGAGAAAGCTTTGTGAAATCGAAAAAGATTGAACTGTTTGACGGTGCTTATACCTACACCAAAAGTATGTTTAGCCGCCAGGAGGAAGCGGAGGAATTTATAAAAAGCCTGGGGAAAGAGTTTGAGGTGACTAAGGTAACGGCCAGAGAAACCAGCAGGACACCATTGCCGGCTTTTAGCACTTCAAAATTGCAACAAGCCGCGGCCAGATAAATGGGCTGGTCGGGCAAGCAGACGATGAGTGTAGCCCAGAGATTGTATGAAAAGGGCTTAATCACGTATCATCGGACTGATGCTGTTTATTTGTCAGATAAGGCGATAAGCGAATTCAGAGATTTTATTGAAAAAAAATATGGAAACCGCTACCTTGCCGCTAAAGTCAGAGTGTACAAAAACCGGTCGAAAAATGCCCAGGAAGCCCACGAAGCCATCAGGCCGTCCCGGACAGAAATTGAGTATTTGGACGAGGGGGATGCTAAAGAAAAGAAGCTATATGAGATGATTTGGAAGAGGGCAGTGGCTACCCAGGCGGCAGCAGCTCGGACGGAAAATACGGTAATAAGGTTAACTAATGGCAGAGGCTTGTTTGAGTCAAGGGGGGTAAGGATGGTGTTTGACGGATTTATGAAGATTACCGGGGACAAGCATGAAGACCAGGTGCTGCCAGAAATCAGCGAGGGGGAGAAAATTGAGGCGAAAAATATTTTTAAAGTAGAGATGGAAACTAACCCGCCGCCAAGATATACGGAAGCGTCGCTAGTAGCGTCGCTGGAAAAACAGGGGATAGGCCGGCCAAGCACTTATGCTCCGATTATTTCGACTATCCAGCAGAGACAATATGTGGAAAAAGATGAGGGTAAGTTTATCCCCACCAGCTTAGGTAAAGCAACAAACGAATTTTTGGTTAACAACTTTAGTGACATTTTATCGTTACCGTTTACGGCCGGAATGGAAGAGTCGCTGGACAAAGTCGCCATGGGTAAGCTGGAGTGGAAAGTGATGATGAAAGATTTTTGGAAAAAATTTGCTACCGAAGTTAAAGGAGTCGAAAAAAATGCCCAAAGAGTCAAAGTGGAAACGGAGAGCCTAGGGGAAAAATGCCCGGAATGCCAGGAAGGAGAGCTTGTGATAAGACTGGGAAGATTTGGAAAATTTATTTCGTGCAACCGGTTTCCGGAGTGTAAATACACCCGACAATTTAAGGAGGCAGCGGGTTTTAAGTGCCCGGTGTGCGGGGAGGAAGGAGTGGTAAAACGGACAAAGACCGGCCGCCGGTTTTACGGCTGCTCACAGTACCCGAAATGCAAATGGGCAGGGTGGAAAAAACCGTAGGATTTTTTTATCTTACGGTTAACCTATTAGACTCCGCCGATTCTTGGTTTTTCGGACTGATCACCTCGGTTGTGTTCGCAACGTGAATCTCGTGGTGTAATACCTTGATCTTGGCATGTAACATAGTTTTCACATCTTTGGGGTTTTAAACAACTGGTGCGAACAGTGATACCTGTTGCTTCTTTAATTCGTGTGCCAGATTCTTGGAGAACTCTTCCTGTTCTAATTTCTTTAGTTG
>JBAZSP010000029.1:0-2027 GCA_041663285.1 Candidatus Shapirobacteria bacterium | reverse complement strand
TGGTTAAAATTTAATTATCGGAATTATAAGTAATAGGTGAGTAGAAGGCAAGGGAATGGTAAGAACGTAAAAATGAAGGGTGCAAAGCCAATAGACCTTTTGAAATTTAAGATCTAGCGATTGGACTGCTTATTCTTTAACGTCCTATCGATGACCTTTGCTAAAAATCTTCCTTTAGCATCGGCTGGAAGAAGACTGGCGGACAGGATTCCAAACAAGGCTTCGACTGCAGGTAGATTTTTGCGGCCGTATCGGCTAGGGTCGACAACTTTCCTTACTTTCGAAGGGCTAGCTTCCTGGGTGTTTCGGACCATGGCTTATTATATTATAGGGTCTAATATTTATCAAGATGTCCGGCTACTTAGTCTAAAAATTTGTTTTTAAATCTTCCTTTAATTGCTGCGTTAGGAGGTCAACGGCAAAAACGTGGGCGGCTAGACGTTGCTCCGGGGAGGCGATTGGGCGATTAGCCCTGGCCTCAGGTAGATTATTAAGAGAAATAACGGTGACAACTTCATGATTAAGAAAATGGTTTTCTCTCATATTTATAATACTAGACTATAAGATATTATATTGTCAAGGGGAAAGCTTGTCAGGGGGGTGGTGGAAGATGGTTGAGTTAGTTTTGGCTGGAGGTTTTGGCTTTACCCCAGCGTTCCTGGGAGGTACGAATGAGCTTTTCTCGGCCTTGGTTTTTGCAGGACAGAGGCGGAAGAGTGGTGGCGTAAAAGGGTTGGGTGGTTTCGGAATCGATGGACAGCTTGCAAATTATCTGGTATTTGCCGATTTTGACTAAATCCTCGGCGGGGAATTGTTGGCCGAATTCTTTGGTAAGAAGGTAGGCATCCTGATTGCCGACCACAAAGGCCATAAGGGAGCCGACGTTGCCAAATATGGCATCCTGAATTGGGCGGTCAAGCTGGGCCATGTATTGATTGGCAACTATAAGATTTAAGCGGAACTTGCGGGCTTCGGAAAGAATTTTGATGAAGGCTTCGGTGGCAAAATTCTGGAATTCGTCGACATAAAGATAGAAATCCGACCTTTCTTCCTGGGATTGGAAAACCCGATTCATGGCCGAAAGCTGGATTTGGGTAATAAGCATGGCGCCCAAAAGGGCAGAGTTGTCTTCGCCTAATTTTCCGGTCGAAAGATCGGCTATCAGGATTTTTTTCTGATCCATGATTTCCTGAATATTGATTTTGGAGCGGGGGTGAGAGACGGTATTTCGAATATTGGTAGAAGATATGAACTGGCCGACTTTATTTAAGATAGGGGAGATGGCTTCGTTGCGGAATTTATCGTCCATTTTTTCAAACTCGTAAATCCAGAAATTTTTTAGGGTAGGATTTTGAAGTTTGTCCATAACCCTATGCCGGAAGGTATCGTTGGTCAGGATTTCGACGACGTGGGATAAGTTTGAATCGGGAGTATTGACTAAAGTTAATACGGAATTGCGCAAAATGTGTTCGAGACGGGGCCCCCAGGAAACTGTGCCGTAAAGCTTTTTAAAAATGGAAATAACGCCGGAGGCTACCAACTCTTTTTGGGATTCGTTTTGGGCTTCTAAAACGTTTAGAGGGTAAACGTAGTCGGGATCAGCCGGATTGAAATAACAACAGTCGTTAACCCGGTTGGAGGGGATGTAATCAAGGATGGTGTTGCACAAATCACCGTGGGGATCGATAACGGCGACGCCCTTGCCTTTGCGGATATCGTCGATAGCCATGTTGGCAATCAGGGTGGTTTTGCCGGTGCCGGATTTACCAATAATATACATGTGGCGGCGGCGGTCTTCGCCTTCTTTGATGCCGAAAATGGCATCTTTGTTGCGGAATTCGGTTTTGGCAAAAACAGTGGTGGACTTTTTTTGATCGTCGGAAAGGCCTTCAAGTATGGGTAGGTTTTCGGGAGGATCGGCATAAAGCTTTTTGCCCCAGGCAATATTGGGCAGCTTGGTTAATCGGTTGGGGAAGTGCCAGAGGGCGGCTAGTTCTTCGGTATTTAAAACCTGATTTTTAAGACCG
>JBAZSP010000028.1:0-13155 GCA_041663285.1 Candidatus Shapirobacteria bacterium | reverse complement strand
GTTTACCGGGTCACTCGGATTACTAGCATTTATCTGCCCTAACGCTGGGTTCAGTTGGCAACTCCCTGGTTCCGATTTATCCGCCCGGCTGTCGCATTGCGATTTCCCCCAGTATTGGCCGGCACAAGTTCCACTACTAGCTTGGCTCTTAGTCGGTACTGCCGTCACCTTATTCCCCACCACCGTTGGTGTTGCCTTTACCCCACCCTGGGCATCTACCTTAATCGCGATACTCTTGGTACAGTTTGCATTACCGCAGTAACCCGTTATTGGTTTCCATTCCACATTGGTCCCGATTTCACAATTTCCCTTCCTGCCTGGCTGCCAGTTTTCTCTCAACTTGGAGTCAGTCGTACACATAAATCGGCAATCAGAACTCTCGTAAACGTTTGTCGTCAGCCCGATATAGTACAGTCCGGGTTCAGTTGGAACGGTAATATTTCCGTTAACCCCTCCCTGGCCTAACACCCTGTTTTCCGGCACCACATAGTACTGGTTACCTTCACACTTCCTAAGCTCCGTTCGGTTTTCCGGCAGATCAATTCTTTGGCCAAAACTCTTCGTTCTTGCGTAAAAAACTAGCCCGTACCCGCTAACACTCGTTGATACTTTCAGCTGCTCCCCCGCAGTTACCATGTTCACCCCTCCGGACGTATCCATAGCTGATCCGTTTTGCCTTGTCACCGTCAAACTGCTGCATCCCAATCCCGCTGGCGTTGGAACCACTATTCTTTCGTTGTCTACTTTAACCAGCCTCAAAGCCAGGCTCTTAGTAGCCTTATCAGTAGTACTTCCACACCTTTTGCCGGTTGTCGGCCAACTCCCTCCCGTACAATTACCCGTTCCTCCGGGGTTGCCATTAGTTCTCAGATTTCCATCAGTGCTACACAACATTTTACAGTCTGCGCTATCATAGCTATTCACTGCTACCGTCAAAAACAAGTCTCCCGGTGTACTTGGTAATTGCAAATCATCCATTATTACCGTCCCCTTCAATTCCTTGTAGCCTCCATCCCGATTATCCCACTGCCTCGTTCCCGACACAGGCGTATTGCCCGGTACTGCATAAGCTTTAGCGCCATCCCCAGGTAGCAATTCCATCCTGTTCGCCGCCACATCCAATCGGGCCCCAAAGGCATTCGTTCTGGCCGCAAATATTATTCCTGTTCGGTTAATTCTGCTCCTGATCCTAAGCTTATCTCCCGCCTTAACCTGAACAAAATCATTCGCCCCCGTGGAATTAATTTCATAGCCATCCGAGTTGTAGACCTTCACCTCTTCCGTCCCCAAATCCAGGCCATCTGTATTTATGGGAGTTGGCGTTATGTCATATATCGGCACCTGTGTTGAACATCCGGAAGGAATTGGAGTAATCGTTGGCACATTTCCATCTTTCACCTCATAATCCACCCCGGCCACCTGGTTTATATCCAATCTCGCCGGTACTCCGCCCACCAATCCCGACGCCTGACATCCACCCAAGTCATAATCAATTCTCCCCGTTCCCACCTCTCTCGCCTCAAAATTCACTTCTGCATATTTTTGGGCCCCGCTGGTTAATGCATCATCGGTTCTCGTTGCTCCCTCGGTAATCTCCACACAACTTTTCCCCAACACCGTCTTTGCCACCAGTCTCAAATCTTCATCCATAGCAGCGCCACTCACTGCCAATGCCGACAGCTGCCCCCCCGTCAAACTAATATTACTGCCATAGCACAAAGTCGCTTTTACATGGTCCGTTTTATCACCCGAATCGAACCACAGTTGAACTTTAAATTGCTGGCCTTTACCCACTACTATCTTTTCCGACGGCAATACAAACAGCCTAACCCCCGATCCAGCCGCTCCCCGCCTAAATTCCTGATTTTGCCCGGCCAACAATATTCCCGCCAATAAAGCCAACAGCGACAATCCGATAACTGCATAACTTCCGATTTTTGATGCTCTTATTTTCATTTTATTTCAAAATTACTAGAAATTAAGAATCTGCGATACTGCTTATCATAATTCGCTTCGGTGTTAACCAAAGCAAACCTGGTATTCTCTCCGTTCGGATCCGTCCAGCCAATATAGACCTTATAGACTCCTTTCGCCAAATTAGCCGGAATAGTCACATTACCATTAGCAGTTCTCGGGTTAGTTAAATCTCTTTTCCACAGTTGGGTTTGTAAATCATTTCCCACCAGAGCATGCTTTGCCCCTCCTCCTGCTGTTGGTACAAACTCCACAAACATCCTATACGATGACCCTATCCACTTAGCCCCTTGTTTCACCGGCGCCATAAACGGTGCAGATCCCTGGTTCATCCAGCTACTAGTTATATCTACACTTGCACCGGCACTCTGACTGTTACTTCCTAAACTGGCGCTGACTAATTTTATTTGTGACCCTAAATTTTGGGCAACACTTTTATTAATTGCGTCGTACTTTGTATTCTCCAAATCCTCTCGGTAAACACAATAATAACTAATCGCTTCGGTCTTTTCTGACTTTTCATATCCCGCTTGGTACCCCTCGGCACAAACATAACTCGAAGAAGTCTCCATTGGAAAAGTGTTTCCCCCGGTTACCGATCCGTAAGGTTCCTGACCACATTTAGTTTTTGGCTTCCCACAGTAATTCACAAATTCCGGCTTGTGTCCACAATCCGTCTGGTTCTGGCCCAATCCTGCTCCCTTGGTCATTACATGCATTCCGTAAGTATCCATCAATCTTCCTCCCGAAAACCCGGAGTAATTGCATTCTCCTTTCGGGCAGCCTCCGCCAATTATCATAATCGGCAGCTTTGGCATTGCCTCGGCGGCAATATTAATAATGGCATCAAATCCATCATTTACCTTTTGTCCAAAACACGTCCAATCGTTTGCTGCGCATCCTGCCGCCTGGACAAAAATATTCAAATTAGGGAAATAGTCATTTTTAATATCGCTGCTTCTATCACAATACCAATGGGTTGTCCCCCAAATTCCCCCCGGCGGTACTTCCACAAAATCAATCTTTTCCAATACGCCCCTACTTTCCAAAGCTTGCTGCAACAGAGTCAAAAATTGTTTAAGCTGGTTCCGGTATGCCTGATCCCAAATATTGGGATAGTCTCTGTCGGTGTTATAAACAATATGTTTAAATTTAGTCCACGAAGGATAAATATTTGTCTTCCCTTGTTCGTTATAAACCTTGACATGCAGGTAAACCGATTTCCCCTCGCTATTAATTTTATTTACCAAATTCGACAATTCTGATTGGCTTATACTATCCATCGGGTTGCTAACCGTAGTCGGATCCTTCGGTTGCCAATCCGCCCAATATATTTCATAGCCCGTTCCTTTTACAAAACTATTCCTATAACCTCCTGTACTGCCCGCAGGCAAGCTCGAATAGTAAATATGGCACTGATGTAACCCCTGTCCTGGGTTATAGTATCTCGGATCTCCGCCAATCTGCGGTGGCACGTATTCTCCGGTTTGGCTCCCCGTCGGCACTGCCGTCGGATTCGGGCCACTGGTCGGAATCACCGTCGGGTTAACTGTTGTCGGATTCGGGCCACTGGTGGGTGCCGCTCCTCTAAAACGGTTAAATCTCCAAATCGATCTGTCCAAAATATCTACCAACCCGTCACAATTAAAATCAGCTTCCCAATTATTTCTACTTACCACTCCCCCGTTCCCCAGGTTATATTCATTCTTCCAAATTTCCTCATCGTCATCCCCTATTACCCCATCACAGTTAGCATCTCCGTTTTTCTTGGTATCCCGACCGCTACACTGCGAGCAGTTCGTCATCGTCGGAATCGCTGTCGGTGGCACCGGCGTATTCGTCGGTGGTGTATTGGTAGGTGGAATATTAGTTGGTGGTGCGCCGGTTGGTGGCACAGTCGTCGGCCCAGTCGTCGGCACCACTCCATTTCCGTTTCCCACAATATCCACCATATGCACAATCTCGTCCCCATCTCCGTTACTGTTTATTCTTATATCGGTCATCCCCTCCAACTGATCATTAAAATAGGCATCATTCAACACAATTTTTGTGCTGCTACTGTCGCTCGTTCTTATCCATCTTTTGGTATTGTTTTTCTGGATCCTTCGGCTCTTCAGATTACCATCTTTATCTTTGTATTCCAAACTCAAGCTATCCGATCCATTATCCAGGTATATCACCACCACCTCATAGCTCAAGTTTCCGTTTGGCACCTGCCCGGCATATATCCACCCGTTGTCAACATCAAACGACATGTACTGGTTTCCCGGTGCATTCTTTCTGGCCGTCATATAATTGGTGTAAGGCGGATCATCAATCGGCTGATATCCGTTATTCTTGTCTGGTAGTGGGCCTTCGTCAAACCTATTAGTATACGGCTGGTCATAAGCCGGATCGTTCACGCTCTTGCCTCTATAGGTACCGTTAAAAACGACATCATCAAATGGAATCGGCACCGTTTTACTCCCCGGAGCATTCTCTTTTCGGTACAAATAATAATTAAAATCACCGTAGTATCCCGCAAGCTCCCCTACTAGGGGGTTGTGGCTCGAATCCTTCCTGGCTCCCTGGCTGACATCCCTTAGCACTGTCCAAACGTGTTGGGTATTCGAAGTATCTTTCCCCAAAGTATTGGTCACAAAGCTATAAAACCACGGTAAGTTATCAAAAATCGGGTAGTGGTTTTCAAAAAAATCAATAAAATCCGGCTTAGCGTTCAACATATTTAAGATCATCCAGTAACTTCGGTAAAGCCCGTCTCCGCCAATTTTGGATTCAAAAGCCCGTCTCATTTTTGGGTATTTTATCCAGGTACTATACTCGGCATTAAAGGTTATCCCCCACTCTCCCGAATTCCCTGTAAATCCATTGTATTTATAACCAAAATCCTTTGCCTGAGCTTCGGCAAAACCTTCCGGCAAGGCTTGCACGAACACCGGCGTGTTTTTAAACGCCTGCAAGTGGGCATCAATCGCCTTCTTCAGCATGGAATTAAAAGTTGCGCTCTTGCAATCATATGTACT
Organism: Candidatus Shapirobacteria bacterium; assembly: GCA_041663285.1. GTDB lineage: Bacteria > Patescibacteriota > Microgenomatia > UBA12405 > UBA12405 > UBA1435. Next base: position 8,158 of record JBAZSP010000028.1, on the reverse strand, counting down.
GCTCAAGTAATCTTCACAAGCCTTATAGTTCTTTACAAAATTTGCCTCTCCGTCATATCCAAACGACACCATCACCCCGTCAACTTTATTGTCCAAATTAGTTCCCAGCTCCGCCACCTTGGCCAGATAAGCATTTTGCCAATTTGTATCACAGTATTTTGGGATTGTTCTCCACGGACATCCACTTATCGATGACGGAATTTCATAACTACCAAGGTTACTCGGGCTCTGGTCTCCGGCAGAATTAAAAAAGGGCATCCCGTAAATTATCGGCTTCTTGATTGTTCTCCCATCCGGCAAGCGGATATCCGGTCTGTTATTCAAAAAACTATAATTCACCCCATTCCACATTTGGTAATACACCGCCCCATGGGGTACCGCTAACCCGTCGTCCCCGGCTGCATCCGCCCACGGCAAATAAGGGATCGCTTCCGCCACATTTGTTTTATGAAAAGAAGTTCCGCTCTGGGCCATTCCTGTAACTGACGCCCCAATCGTAAAATCAATCGCCGCGTCCACCGGATAATAGCTACTACTACCCTGAAAATAAGCATTAATCTGATATTTTGCCTTAGTATTATTCACAAAACCGGTTCTCTCACTATTGTTTGACAAAACCAAATTGTAATAAGCCGCCCCGTTTACATCAGTCGTCGTGTTTTCGCCAAAATCCCAGTCTCGGTCATATCCAAACACCACCTTCTGGTTAGCCAAAGCCCTGCCATTTGCATCGGTCAACACCGCTTTTAAATTAATTGTCCCCCCCACGCTGGCCGAACCCGCCATCACCGACAAAGTTATTTTGCTATCCTGCCGGCTGCTTTGCGCTTTTACCCAGCCAGCTCCTTTCCCCTGTCCCCACCATCCGGCCAATCCGGCAATCACAAATATCACCATCCCTACAATCCATCTTGTTTCTTTCATCTTTAATGCCGCTTTCTTCATTTCTCAATTTAACTTTACCAATTCCGATTTTCAATAACAATACCTCCACTCCCAATTTCCTTCTACATCTTTCGGGCAAAGCGGATCATCTCTCCGTTTCTTGCACTCTCCTCCTAATTTCTCGATTGTCCTTATTTGGCACACTTCTTCGTTTCGGTAGCATCCTTCACACTCACCTCTTTTTATTTTTCCTTCACCCATTATTCCCTTTTTCCAATCCTGACTTTCGGCCAAAAGCCATCCTCCCGCCGTCAATCCCATCACTACAATCATGATTATTGCCAAAACAACTCCGTAATTCCTTTCTTCACTCTCCACACTTTATACTACCTAATTTTTTCCTAAAAAAACAACTTTCGGTATCACTATTGAAAGCAACGGTCCTGCCCCCTCCGTTGCTTTCAATACTAACACCGACTTTGCTGCCGTAACCCCAGTTGCAACATTATTACCCTATTTTAGGGTGTATGGTTATTTGACTTTTGTCAATAAACCATATATTTTAACAATTGAAGAAACAACAATTTTCGTGTTCCACCTGCTTCGAGAATATCGATTTTGTTGTTTCTTTTTTCGTTTAAATAGGCTAATTTTTTAGCAAAGCGACAAAAATTTGTCTATTTATACAATCCGCCTCTGGCGGATAAAAACCTTTTCCTACATCACCACCAGCTTTCCTCCCAATTTCGCCAACTGCTTAATCTGCTCTTTCCCCCATTTCGTCTCCCCCCTCCTTTTACTTTCCTCATTTCCCTTATCTGATCTTTCACTCAGCCTTGTTATGTAACTCAGTAGCCTCCTCATCATTAAATTCATCATACCATTTTTCCATCTTCTGTCTATATCCCATATTAATTTGCCCGCCATTTTTCTATAAACCCATATTATTTATTACATTACACTCTAGCTTTATTTCTACCACCTTCTGCTGCCTTTCAACATCATGTGGATAACTACAAAATAAGTGCTGAACCTCCCACCATCCGGCTTTCCATCAAACAAATTCCCTTCGATCAAATGTAGTTACTCTTATCTAGCCTTCTGCCTCTCGATCACCGCTTCCAAAATTTGCCTTTTTTCTAAATCGTAAATCTTAGATCAATAGCTTGATGCTATTCATGTTTCCTGAATCTTAAACCTGCCCGCAGATGCTAAAGCACCAGCTTTTGCAGGCGGGTCATGTTTCAAGATCTTATTCCTAAATCATCCTCTTCAATTCCGCGATCTCCCCCACCTTCGCCACCCCCCACCCCAAGCTCACCGCCTCTTTAACTCTTTTTTCCCAAAACTTGACTTTCTTCACCTCGCCCAAAAGCGACACCTCGCCCACAAACACCTCCTTTCCCAAAGCCTTGTTTTTGTGCGACGACCACATGGCTGCCACTACCGCCAAATCCACCCCGGTGTCCTCAATCTTTATTCCCCCCGTCACCGACACATACACGTCCAATTTATAAAGCGGTATTCCCAGAATTTTTTGAGCCACCGCCACCAAAAGCTGCCCTCGGTTATAATCAATCCCCGAAAAAACTCTTTTAGGCATCGGCCCAAACGATTCAGTCACCAGGGCCTGTATCTCCACCACCATCGGCCTCGTCCCCTCCACTACAATCGTTACCGCCGCCCCGATCTTTTCCCTTTTAGTCTCCACCAAATTTATCTCCTCGCTTCTTATCTCTCTTAACCCCTTCTCCTCCATCTTAAAAATTCCCACCTCATCCGTCGGCCCGAATCGGTTTTTGGTTACCCGCAAAATTCTTAGCTCCGAATTTCTGTCACCTTCAAAATACAACACCGTGTCCACCATATGCTCCAAAAGTTTCGGTCCGGCTATATCCCCCTCCTTAGTCACATGCCCCACAATAAATATGGTTACCCCTTTTCTCTTTGCCAGCTCCACCAGCCTAAAAGTGCTTTCCCGGATTTGCGACACACTCCCCGGTACTCCCGGCACCGTAGTTGAGGTCATCACCTGTATCGAGTCCACCACTACTAATTTGTATACATTTTTTGTTCGTTCTAAAAAATCCACCACTTCGTCCACTAGATTGCTTTCCAACACATCAAATTTAGCGCCATCCAAGCCCAATCTTTCCACTCTTAGCCTGATCTGCATCGCGCTTTCTTCCCCGGCTACATACAAACCACCTAATTTACCGACTAATTGCGTCAAAAGCGTGCTCTTGCCAATCCCAGGTTCCCCCGAAAATAGCACCACACCACCCCGCACAATACCTTTACCCAATACTCTATCAAATTCCGGTATGTTTGTTGAAATAATATTGTAAGATGAATCATCATTTCCCCGCCTTGGTCTTCCATCCACAGTTTGTTGGTTGGTTTGCCCACCATGGCTGTCGGCTTCGACCGACTGGGGGCTAGCCAGATTCACCACCTCCGCTTTCCTTTGAAATTTGAAATTTGACAACTTAGATTTGTTTGGAATTTGGAATTTGGATTTTGGTGCTTCCCTAAGAGCGTTCCATTCCCCACAAGCCGGGCACTGCCCGGCCCACTTATTAAACTCATTTCCACAGTAGGAGCATACGAATACAACTTCTGAATCTTTCTTCATCTCTCCATTTTACCTTATCAGCTAGTCTCTTTTGTTCCATTCATGATTCATGTTTCATGAATCATGAATCAATTATCTTGGCAATCGTTCATCCTAGCGCCTCTGGTGAAGTCATTGGTTTTTTGTCATATAATATGGCATGATCAGAATCCGTCGGCTAGCTTTCCCCTTAATTTTGGCTGTTTCTCTCCTTTTTCGCCTGTACCTTGTCCCCTCTGCTTACCATGTCGATATTTTTAGCCAGGCCGGCTGGGGCCAATGGCTTAGCCAAAACCCGCCCTCTAATTTTTACACCCACAATGTTTGGGTTTACTCCTGGCCCACCCAGCCACCTCTCGTCAATCTTCTCTACAGCTTTTCCTATCAGGTGTATCTTACTACCCTTGAATTTCTTCGTCAGTCCACCAATTTTATCGTTCGCTATCATCTGGCCCCGGGTCACCTGCTTTGGTATTTTGAGTTTGTCAAATCTTTCGACCAAAACATCCTACCTACCATCAATTTTCCCGTCGGATTTGTCGCCGTCATTAAATTTTGGGCCATCATTTCCGATCTTTTAATTGCCATTATCATTTATGCTATTGGCCGCCGGTTCTCTTCTCGACCTCTCCTCTACCCTTGTCTCTACCTATTCTCCCCTTTCTCTTGGTATCTTAGCTCTCTTTGGGGCCAATACGACCAATTGGCTTTTCTGTTTACTTTTCTTTCCTTCCTGTTAGTCTCCAAAAATATTATTGCCTCTTTGCTCCTTTTGTTAATCAGTGTTTCTCTCAAGCCTACCTCTCTAATTCTTTTCCCTTTTTATTCCTATCTTCTTCTCCATTTCAAGCCACCCATTAAGTCCCTTATCATCGGCACTCTAATCACCGCCGTTTTTACTTATTTAACTCTTTTTCCCTTTCTCGACCGGCCTCTTCCTGATTTCATTTCTCATGTTCTTTATCCCAAAATTTTTCAAAAAGCCGAGCTCCGGGTATCCACTAACGCTTATAATTTCTGGCACATCTTCACCCTCGACAAAAACGTCAACCAAAATTCTCCTTTCCTTTTTCTTCCCACCGTTCTCTGGGGCCTCTTGGCTTATTTCGTCCTACACCTGCTGGTTCTCCGTCGTCGTCTCCCGCCTCTCAAACTTCCCTGGCTGTTTTCCGGCCTCTACCTTATCGGATCCGGTTCCTTTTTGTTCATGACCGGCATGCTTGACCGCTATCATTTTATCGGCGTTACTTCTCTTCTTATCCTTTCCATTTTCTCTCCCCGGCTCCTCTTTCTTTGGATCCCGGCCAGCCTTATCTATTGGCTCAATCTTTACCGCCAGTGGTGGTTCCCTGTCACTTTCGAACCCCTCAGGGGACTCCTCACCTGGCAAAATGGCCTAATCGGCGGCTTTCTTTCCCTGGCCAACGTCATCATCTTTCTCCTTTCCCTCCGTCTATTATTTCCTCATTCCCGAAAACTTCAAGACCAGTCCATCACTGCCAAAGCCACTTCCCCCAGATTTCCAGCTTCCTAATTTACCTAAAGCTATGTGATGCTAGTCGTGTCCTCCCTTACCGTTACCAAGCAACTTCTACACCCAGAACCCGCCAACGAACCTCCCCTTTCTAGAGATCCGATCCCCACTGTTTTCCACGGGTTAGAAATTTCTTCCACTACCACCGCCTGGCCTGGCTTAGCCCTGACTCCACAGATCCCCGGATTTGTACATATCGCTACATAGCCTCTTCCCATCATGCCGTGTATATCAAACTGATGCTCGTGCGAAGTTACCTCAAGGACAACCGCCTGGCATTTATTTCGACGGCACTTCACTTCTAGCTCCCTCGTGCCCAACGCTTCTATTCCTGACATATTCAATATATATCATAAATACCCCCAAAACTCAAGTTTACCCAGCATCTACCAAGACTTTTACTATCTTGCTAAATCCTAAAGAGCTTACTTATAGAGCACGGTTTTCTTATCACTCATCACTAGTCCTAAACTAATTTTTCTCTTACTCACGTCAATACTCTCCATGTAAACTTGTACCTTGTCCCCCTCTTTCAGACTAACACCTCCTGCCAGTTTCGAAATGTGGATCAAGCCCTCTATCCCCGGCTCCAATTTTACCAACGCCCCAAACGGCGCAATTTTTACTACTGCTCCCTCCACTTCTTTATCCTTGGAATATTTATCTTCAATATTAAGCCAGGGGTCGTTTAGCATCCGCTTAACTGAAAACTGCAGTCGGCCATCCGTCTTATTTATCAGCTTAACCTTAATTTTATCTTTTGACTTATACAAACTGGCCACGTTATCAACTTTTTCCCACGATATTTCACTTATATGCACCAATCCTTCGAGTGTTAATTTTCCCCTCTCTTCAGGCAAAACAATCTTCACAAAAATTCCAAACGGTTCAACCCTGACCACTTCAGCCTCAAATTCCTCTCCTACTTCCAGCATCTCTATCGCCGTTACTTCTTCACCAACTTTGTTCGGTTCCGATACTAATCTTTCCGAAAACACCAGTCTGTTCTTTGACTGATCTACTTCCAGCACCTTAACTTTAATCTTCTTCCCTAGCATTTTTTCTGGATCAGATTCGTATTTACCCCCGATTTGCGAACCAGGTATAAATCCAAAAAATCCAAACGGAGCAATCACTACTACTCCACCTCGGTTTAACTCTTTCCCAAAAACAGTCACTTCTCCCGCGCTTTTTTCTTTGTCTTTAAAATAGTTCCAACCGTAACCCGAGGCCGCTCCCCTGATTGATACCAAAATTTGGCCTTTATCATTTTCCGGGTGCTTCACCTGGACTTCAATTTCATCTCCCAGCTTAAGATCACTTACATAGTCTTTTACAAACTCAAACTCTTTTCCGCTTACAATGGCATCGGTTTTCCCGCCTATATCAATATAAATCGCTTTATTTTTTATGACCGTTATTTTTCCCTTAACTTCCTGCCCTTTTTTCAGCCCTAATTGCCCCGCTTCCTCCAACTTCAAAAGCTCCTCCATTGTCATTGGCTGATTCTTCTTACTGTCCTTATTTTTTTTATCTTTACTCATTTTTTATTTATTGACCAAAAAAAACTCCGTTTTACGGGAGTTTATTCGCGGGATTGGTTACCCTAAATAAACTATTAATTAAAAACTCACATATTCTATCACATTTCCTGCTTATTCGGCTTTCGTATAAATCTCTCTATCTTTTTTCAAATCTACTCAATAATACCTGTAAATCAGAATACATTCTTATTTCTTCTTGCTCTCGCGCCATTGATGTTACAGCCATGCTACCGAAACCCAAACAACTAAAAAATAGACCACCTGCCATATCAAATCTGTCTCTCATTATTGCGATATCCATTACTACAAACGAACTAAATGATTTCGCTGCTAAAACTGTTGGCCAATCAATTCTATCTATCGATCTTTCCATATTAGAATTACAAATATATCCTATATTATATCACTATTTATCCTGCTTGTCAAAAATCATCATCAGAACTAATGCCACATCTTTAGCGCCTCTTTTACTAACCTTCTATCTTCTAATCCTCTTATCCCCTCGCTTCTTTGGCTTTATACATAACTACAAATACCCCCACTGCCGCCAACGTCAGATACCAATTATTAAAGACTCTACCAAAATCGCTGTCTCCTCCAATATAACCAAAAAACTTGTCCAATATCACCCGCTATCTATTACTTCTCTAACTGATCTTTCACCCATACTCTTTAAATTCTTAACAATCTGGCGAATCAATGATTCTTAGTTTCTCGATACCGGCCACGACCTATTTTCAGTCCGATCTTCATCGGACCTATTGTCAGCGCTGGTAAGTTTCACTTCTCTGTTCGGTATGGGAAGAGGTGGTACCCTATCGCTCCAATGACCGGAACCCAAAAACTAAAAAATAAACTAATGCTTTTACAAATTATGAGTAAAAAAACCGAAGTTATCTTTTTTTGGATCCCTGAACGTGCCCTGCACATTCACCAGATTCAAAAAAATGTTAACGAGGTTTTACCGTATCTTTTTGGCGACTAAATTGAGTTGCTTACCCGCCGAAGCTTTAGCGAAGGAGGGCTTTCACCCAACCCTCACTAAAACCTCGTCTAGGTAAATCCTTAGATGGTTTTACCCACCTAAGGCTTTTTTTATTGAGAAATCTTTGATTTTCTCTTTGATAAGCTTAAATCCTTACGGATCTTCCACTGTCAAAGTATTAACCGGTAGTCTCCCGGCAATCTTCAGTCCGACTTGCGCCGGACAATGGATCCTAATCTCGGGGTCAGCTTCCTGCTTGAGATGCTTTCAGCAGTTATCTTATAGGAACGTAGCTACCCGGCAGTGCTCTGTATAGAACAACCGGCACACCAGCGGTTCCCTCGCCTAGGTCCTCTCGTACTGTAAGCGAATTCCCTCAAGATCCAAACGACTACTACGGATAGAGACCGAGCTGTCTCGCGACGCTCTGAACCCAACTAACGCAGCGCTTTAACGGGCGAACAGACCGACCCTTGGCCCCTTCTTCAGGGCCAGGATGCGCCAAGTCGACATCGAGGTGCCGAACCGCATCGTCAATATGAACTATCGGATGCGACTAGCCTGTTATCCCCAGAGTAGCTTTTATCCAGTAAGCC
>JBAZSP010000027.1:0-13678 GCA_041663285.1 Candidatus Shapirobacteria bacterium | reverse complement strand
GAAATATTGCTTTTAGATGAGCCAACAAATTTTTTGGATTCAGATGGGAAGAGGTGGGTAATGGACTGGCTGGCACATTTTCCAAACACATTAATACTGATATCACATGATTTGAAGCTGCTGGACAATAACATCGAAAAAATATTAGATATTAATTTATCTACAAAAAAAATTGAAGAATATACCGGCAACTATTCTGGATATTTAAAACTTAAGAATGAAAAAGAAGCGCTGTTAAAAAGGCAGGCAGAAACTTTTCAGAAACATTTAAGCCAGATGAAAAAAGGGCTGGTAAAAATGGCCCATTTTAAATCAGGTAAAGGAGTAAGGCAAAGGTTGAATTTACAACATCGAGTAGAAAAGATGGAGGCCAACTTGCCGCCAATGCCTCAGGAGGCCAGAAAAATTAAGGTCAAAATTCCGGAGCCGGTTTGGGTGGGATCAATGCCGATAATTGCAAAAAATGTTTGCAAATCTTTTGGCGCCAAGAAGGTGTTGGATCGGGTAAATTTTGACATTAGACGGGGAGAACGGATAGCGTTAATAGGACCAAACGGGGCCGGGAAAAGTACGTTGATAAAAATCCTGATGGGTCTATTGGCTGCTGATAGCGGAGAAATAATAAGAGATAATAAGTTGAAAATTGGGTATTACTCACAAGAATTTGAAACGTTTGACTATCAAAAGACTATGTCGGAAACGATTAAGGAAAAATGCTGGCTGCCGGAAGGCAGCCTGAGGGCGATGCTGGGAAGATTTTTGTTTACTGGGGATAGGGTGTTTCAAAAAGTAGGAACGCTATCTGGTGGAGAAAAAACAAGACTGGCGATTGCGCTACTTTTGGCACAAAGTTTTAACTTATTGATTTTGGATGAACCAACCACCTATTTGGATGTTTTATCTCAAAGATTAATCCTGGAAGCGTTGAAGGATTACGAAGGAGCGTTGATTATTGTGTCGCATACACCTGAATTTTTGGACGAACTAAAACCGGCAAGAAGATTTTTGTTGCCGGAAAACAAAATGATACTAGCCAATATCTTTTAAATGGCGGGTTTGGAAAATATATGGTATATTAAGCCAAAGCGTTTGAGATGATTTCCAATCATCGAGCTGACTGGGGTAAAAAACCAGTCCGGGAGGCCCGTAAAAGCCAAAAATCGAGAATAAGTTGAGGTGGCAACTCCCCTGATCAGGCCGCAACGAAACCCTATAAAGTGGTAGAGATCGGATTATAATTTTTGTAAATATGATCGATATAAATATAGTGCGGCAAAATCCCGACCTGGTCAAACAGGCTCTGAAGAATAGACAAAAAGACGGCGGATTATTAGATGGGGTAATCGAAAAAGATAACCAATTTAGAAAAATTTTGAGCGAGGTGGAAGAAATAAGGGCAGAGCAAAATGCCCTAAACCGGAGTTTTAAGGGTAAGCCTAACGAGGAGCAAATAGAAACAGCCGGCGAGATAAAGGAGAAATTAAAAACTAAAGAGCAAGAATTAAAAGAAGCGGAAAAACAGCTAAATGAGACCTTAGAAGAAATTCCGAACATTCCGGCCGATGATGTACCTATTGGCAGGGACGATAAAGACAATGTGGTGATAAAAACCGTCGGCAAGCCGAGAGAGTTTGATTTTGAACCACTGGACCATGTTGATTTGGGCGAAAGATTGGATATTATTGATGTTAAAACGGCAGGGAAAGTATCGGGGTCAAGGTTTGGATATTACAAAAACGAAGCAGCACTGCTGGAAATGGCATTAATGTTTTGGGCATTTAAAAAATTAACGGAGAAAGGCTGGAAGGGAATGGTGCCACCGACAATGATCAAGTCAGCGACGGAGTGGAAGTGCGGTTACGCTTCAAACAAAAACTTGTTTAATGCTTATTATTCAATTCCAGAGGACGATCTGATATTTATTAGCTCATCGGAGCATTCGGTGGTTCCCTACCATATGGACCAGATACTAGAAGAGAAGGATCTACCGATTAAATATGTCAACTTTTCACCTTGCTTTAGGAGAGAGGCCGGAACATATGGTAAAGATACCAGAGGGCTTTTTAGGGTACATTTTTTCAATAAGGTGGAGATGAATGTATTTTCATTACCCGAGATTGAGGTGTCAGATAAATTATGCCAGGAGATGCTGGCGCTGGAAGAGGAACTAATGCAGGATTTGGGAATTCCATATCAGGTAATGAAATGCTGCACGGGCGACTTGCCACAACCAAACAGGAGAATGTTTGATATTAATGCCTGGTTTCCGGGGCAAAAGGCGTACCGAGAAACCCAATCGTGCAGTAACTGCACTGACTACCAAGCCAGAAGGCTTAATACCCGGGTAAAAAGAAACGGCAAAAATGAACTGGTGCATATACTTAACGCTACTTTGGTAACCGACCGAACTCTGCTGGCAATTTTGGAAAACTATCAAAATACTGACGGCTCGGTGGACATACCCAAAGTGCTGGCTCCTTATTTTGGGAAGGAAAAAATTGAAGCAAAAACTAAATGAGGAATATTTCAATAAAAACCTCAAAATCGCTGAGTATAAACACTAAACTACCGCCGGAATTAGGCGATATTCTTAAGGATGATAACAAAAATGGTTTACCGGACATAATTGAAGAAAAGATTAACGGGGAAAACAGAACAGAGATTGAGGTTAATGGGGTTAGGTACAAAAGCTGGGACGAGGTGCCAGAAAAAGATAAATGGTTTTTGAAACTATTTAATCCTAAAGACTTTATTTACAAACTCGGCGGTAAGCAGACTGGAGGTCACTTGGTTGAGCAGAATAAGTCAGTTATCGACCAGCGAAAAGATGCGGGAAAAAAAAGCGTGACTTTGCTTGGTGACAAGTTGGTCTGGGTAATAATTATCGGGTTGATTATATATATCGGCCTGAAGATTTGGAAAACATGGTGAAGGATTACAGGCTAGAGACGGTGGTCTTGGTTTGCGGAGCGGTAACGATGGTGTTGGAAATGACAGGATCAAGAATATTGGGGCCGTATGTGGGAACGTCGACTTATACCTGGACTAGTCTAATCGGAGTAATTTTGGGAGCGATGAGCCTAGGGTACTGGCTGGGAGGAAGGTGGGCAGATAGTAATGCTAATAAATTAGGACTGAGTAAGATAATTTTGGCGGCAGGAGGAGCAATCGGAATAATATTTTTTGTAAAAGATTTAGTGCTGCAGGTGTTAACCCAGACGGGAATAGATACGACGCTAGCAGCCATCGGAGCGGCGATAGGGCTGTTTTTTGGGCCGAGCTTGCTTTTGGGAATGGTATCGCCTATTGCGGCCAAAATCAGACTCAACAGTGTTGAAAACAGCGGCCAAACGGTGGGCAACCTGTATGCCCTATCAACCTTAGGCAGCATATTGGGGACATTTTTGGCCGGATATTTTTTGATACCAAGTTACGGATCAGGGATGGTCTTAATCATTCTGACAGTTACCTTAACTTTACTATCATTGTTATTAAGCGGTTTTGATAAGTGGAAAGGGAGAACCGGTTTAATCGTGCTGGTAACAGTCTTGGCAACCCTATGGCCTGGAAGCAGACTGACAAAAAAGCTTTTGGCTGACGTGGATACGGAATACAGCCGAGTCTGGATTTTTGACACAATTATCAATAATAGGAGCACCCGTTGTCTGACAACTGACCCGACAGGGATTCAGTCGGCAAAATATTTAGACAGTGACGAACTGGTTTTTGACTACACAAAATATTATCGGCTAGGAGACGTGTTTAACCAAAATATTAATGAGGCTTTAATGATCGGTGGCGCTGGTTATTCTTACCCCCGTGATTTTTTGGCAAGGCACCTTAAAGCAACAATGACAGTAGTCGAAATTGACCCGGGGATGACCAGACTAGCAAAAGAATATTTTGGGCTAAAGGAGAATCCGCGGTTGCGGATAACTCACGAAGACGGAAGGGTGTTTTTGAACCGGAATAAAAACAAATACGATGTTATTTACATAGATGCTTTTAATTCAACAACCGTTCCCTTTCAGTTAACAACAGTGGAAGCAATAAGAAAAATGTGGGAAGCCCTAGAGGCGGATGGTGTAGTGCTGACTAATTTAATTTCGGCCCGGGAGGGAGAAAAGGCAGAGTTTTTGAGGGCTGAATATAAGACTTATAAAGAAGTCTTTCCAAGCGTATGGCTGTTTCGAGTTAAGGACGAAGTGGCAACAAAAAAGCAAAACATTATGCTGGTGGCGTTTAAGGAGACAAGGACGGAAGTTAACAGAGGGGTAGATGGCGAACTGGCCAGCTACCTTGAAACAAAAATGGAGATTAAAGGAGATATGGAGGGGCAGCGGATTTTGAGCGACGATTGGGCACCGGTGGAAAAGATGGTGGAAAAAGGATAGAATAAGGTATGGTAAAAAATAAAAAGAAGGACTCTTTTGAAGTCAGGGGTGAGGATTTGCTAAAAAAAGTTAAGGAGATCATTAACGAGGGCAACGTGAGGAAGATATCGATTTTAAACAAGGAAGGAAAGGTAATAATTGAATTACCATTAACTATAGGGTTGGTAGGAGCGGTACTGGCACCACCATTGGCGGCGGTAGGAGCAATTGCGGCACTGGTAACAGACTGCACGATTAAGGTGGAGAGGAAAGAATAAAACCACTTTTCTGGGAATAACAACGTCAAGAAGCAGAAAGAATAGTGCCGATGATAGAATAGGTGGTGGAAGCAAAGCTGATAAATAATATCTTTGAATTTTTCAAAATTGCGGAAAAGCTGAAGAAAGAATTAAGGCACTGCTATACTAGCGATTTAGGCAGGAGAGAAAGTGTGGCTGAACATACATGGCTGATGAGTTTGATGGTATTGATATTCGCCGATAAATTAACAATTAAGATAGATAAGTTAAGGGCGTTAAAGATGGCGATAATTCATGACCTGGGGGAAGCGATTGCAGGAGATATTCCATCCCATGAGGTTTCAAAGAGGCAAGAGAAGAAGCCAATGACAGAAAAACAAGGTTTGCAGAAATTGGTTAGAAGCCTTGACGACAAAACAAGAAAAGAAATTATCGGGTTATGGGAAGAATTTGAAGCAAGAAGGACCAAGGAGGCCAAGATGGTTTACGCTTTCGACAAATTAGAATGTTTGTTTCAACACGATATTACCAACATTTCAACTTGGGATAAGGCAGATTACGGTTATACTTTTATAGACAGGCAAGACACACCTTTTGACTTTGAGCCGAATATGCGGCAAATAAAAAATTGGCTGGATAGATGGACTTATAAAAAGGCAAAAAAAGCGGGAACAATTAAGATGATTCCGAAAGAAAATTTGGAAAGGTTTAAGAAAAATCAGGATAGAGAAAAGTGAATAAATTGTTACTTCATGGTTGCTGTGCGGAGTGTACGATAAAATTTTTGGGGGCGATAAAAGGGAACGAAGAAATAGACGAGGTAGCAGTGTTTTTTTATAACCCTAACATTCATCCAAGGTCGGAATACCAGTCACGACTGGTGGCAATAAAGAAGGTGCTGGAGGAAAAGAGGGTGAGGCTAATTGTGCCCGACTGGAGGCCGAAAGAATATTTTGAAGTAGTAAAAAATAACAAAAACCGATGTAAATGTTGCTGGTTATTAAGAATAAATAAAACCTGGGAATGGGCGGTTTCTAGCGGATTTGAACAATTCTCGACAACACTGCTGGCCAGCCAATATCAAAATAGAAAAGTAATAGAAGAAATGGGAAACGAAGTCGGCAAAAAGGGAGATAGTAGGTTTTTTGTTCCAAAAAAAATAGACCAAGATTTAAAAACGAGCGGATTTTATAAACAGTTTTTTTGCGGATGCGTGTATTCCATGCAGGAGAGGTTTGAAGAGAAATATAAATAACTATTTAGAGCTATTGAACCATAGTGATATACTTCTGTATAATAAGTTTTTTTCATAATGGGCTATCGAGCACAAGAAATCCATGTAGCTATTTGTCGTATTACTTGGTCATATTCCGGGGATTGGGACCCAGAAAGAATGTCCTTATGGGCTTGTGACGGTAGTTTGGGTCGTAGATGGACATTACCTTATGAATCTGGTGAATTTCCGAGAGACGTTATTTCGGGATTATTTTTTTTTGGGTTTAACAGAAAGAGGGCGCCGGTGTTAGTTCCCTGGCCTCCACAAAGGAGGGTTGCTGTGGTGGCCGATGGGTATTTTGGGCGACCAGATGTACCACTGGAAGATCGTAGTCTTGAACCGTTAGGTGACGAACGACTGGAAATGATACTTAAAAATATTGGAGATTTGAGAGAAAGATCAGGACTTGATCGCACGGTAAGGGTCATGAGTCTTGAAGAATACTAGGACAATGACTGATTTCGGGTTTTGTCTACCGACGGGCGAGCAGGTTTGGTTATAATGATAAAAATGGAATTATCGAAAGACCAAAAAAGAGTGTTGGGGGATCTAAAAACCTGGTGGGGAGGAACGAATAGAGCAAAATTTATAACGTTAGGTGGTTATGCCGGTACGGGCAAGACAACTTTGATAGGTTACTTAAGGAAAGAACTTGGCAGAAAAAATAAAAACTTAAAAGTAGCGTTTTGTAGTTTTACCGGTAAGGCAACAAGGGTGCTAAAAAATAAGTTAGGCGAGGCTGAGGCAATGGGCAGGAATGATACGATAAGCACAATTCACGGACTGATTTACTCGCCGATAGAAAACGACAAAAAGGAAATTGTGGGGTGGGAAAGAAGAGAGGGAGTAGAGGCAGACCTGATAATTGTTGACGAAGCATCAATGGTTGATGAGGGAATATGGACAGATTTGAAGTCATACGGGATTCCGATATTAGCAGTTGGAGATCATGGCCAACTACCGCCAATAAACGGCAACTTTAATTTAATGAAAGACCCGATTTTGAAGCTAGAAGAGATTCACCGGCAAGCCAGAGAGAATCCGATTATTAAGTTATCGATTGTGGCCAGAGAAAGAGGGGTAATTCCGGCGATAGATTTTGGGAAAGGCGTCAGAAAAATTAAAAGAGAATTATCAGATTCACAGGAAATAATTCAAGACGAGTTGAAAAAATATACTACCGATAAACTAATATTGTGCGGCTATAACAATACGAGGGTTAAGCTAAATAAATTTATTAGAGAAGCCCTGGGATTTGAAAGCCAAAAACCAGAAAAGGGAGACCGGGTAATTTGTCTACGGAATAATCATACGGCTGATATTTTTAATGGAATGCTGGGAACGATAGCAAAGATAAAATCCAAAAATGAAAATTGGTATGATACCGAGATTGAAATGGATGACGAGAGAAGTCCTTATCAAGGATTAATAGCCACGGAACAATTCAATAATCTAACGGGGCTGAACTTTACCAACCAAAGATGGAAGATAATGGAAGGTGATCTGTTTGATTTTGGGTACGCCTTAACGGTTCACAAAGCCCAAGGGTCGCAAGCAAAAAAGGTGGTTTTGTTTGAAGAAAGATTTGGAAGAGACAACGAGGAGATGTGGCGAAGATGGCTGTATACGGCAGTGACAAGGGCGGAAAAAGAGTTATTGATAATAGGGTAAAATAAGAGGTGATAATAATTATGCTGCTGATGATTTTGTCGATAGCATCGGTAATTCCAGTGCAGGCGACGAATAAATATGCGGCCGTAGTTTTTCCGGTAAGAAGCAGAGAATTGTGGAGAGACAGGAGCTTGGAACCGATGAGGGAACAATACCGAATTATTAAAAATTCGGGGATGGCGGCAACATGGCTGTTGCAGTACGATGCTTTGAAAGATGAGGAGTTGTTAAGCGAAATCAAAGAGTTTGACGGGCAGCAAGAGAGAGGAATATTTTTAGAAGTCAGTAAGAGACTGGCAGATGAGTCCAGAGTGATTTATCCGATTGGCAAAACCTGGTACGACCCAGGGGCGGTGTTTTTGTCGGGATATACACGCACAGAACGAAGAAAAATGATAGATAAGGCTTGGAAGGAATTTAAAAATGCGTTTGGTTATTATCCAGAATCAATTGGCGCCTGGTGGATTGATAGCTATAGCCTGGAATATATAGAAAACAAATACGGGGTGACCACAGTTATGGGGGCAGTGGTGGGGCGTGCCCTATTTTCCATCAAAGGCAAATATATTGGCGCCAGCACAAGAGGAAAGCGATAAGGCCGGACCGGTGATTATTCAGTGGGCTTTAAGAGACCCGGAATTGGGTTATGGAGAAGGTGGGGCGTCGCTGTATTCGTTACAAGCAAACGATTACATACAAATTGGGGGGGATATTGATTATTTTAAGAAGATTGCCGGGCAATACTTGGAGAACGAAAACAAAATCGGACAGATAACGGTGGGGCTGGAAACCGGGATGGAGAGTGTGGGGATGGAAGAAGAATTTAATAAACAAATAAAAACTATTAAGGATTGGCCAAATCTAGAAGTGGTGTCTATGAGCCGATTTGGAGAGAAATGGAAAAATACGTATAAAAATAATCCGGGTGGAGTAGTGATTAATAATTGGGTGATGAGTAGAGATGGGAGAAAAAATGAAAGCCTGAAGGAGGAGACTATATATAACCGGAAAATAAGTTTTGCTGATTATTTTGTTAAGGACAAAAATAGTTTTTTAGACAGAGTGCTGATAAATGATAAAACAAAGGCTAAGACATATATCCCCTATTGGCTTCTGGTGGCGGCAATATTCTTGAGTATTGGCCTGGTTAAAAGAAACATGAGAAACGGAATAATTATGGGATTAGTTTGGGGCGGACTGGCTTTCGGCTTGCTGTGGAAATCCGGCTATCAATACGGCTGGGGGGTGTTTTATGGCGCGGTAGTAACTAATATTGAGGTGGCCCAGGTTGTAAGCGTTATGTTCGCTGTTGTAGTCGGGATAATTTTTTGGAAGAAAAATATCAGGTGGGAGATGGCGGCGGTGTTTGCCATTGATTTTGTATTAAGTATTATTAGGATAACGAGCTGGGAAGGGAAATATATGGCAGGAGCGGCGGTTGACGCTTTCAGATTTGTGGGGGGCGGAATAACAAAGGAAATAAAATTTTCGCTAGTAAATCAGGATTTCCCGGGATATGTGATGGAATCGATGCTGAAACTAGATTTTGATAATATTTGGAGTAGTTGGCAGATAGGATTGATAATTTATCCGGCCGTACACATAGTTTTGACGGTGATACTGACGTTTATTTTGGCCAGATTACCGAAATATATAAGAATCGGAGTAACAGCAATAATGATATCTTTAGCAGTATTGTGGGGGTGGCAGATTATTTTGGCGGAACCTAGACTGGTAACCAGCTAAATTTTTTGATTATTGACGGCCTTAACTGGACGAAAGGAGCGGCGGTGGATCGGGCAGGGACCGTGAAGCTGAAGAGCGGCAAGGTGCTTTTTGGTGCCGTAGCCTTTGTGATCCTTAAAACCGTATTGGGGGTAAAGTAAATCATAGCCATCCATTCTTTGATCCCGAACGACTTTGGCGCAAATCGAGGCGGCAGCCACAGAAAAACAGGTAGAGTCGGCAGAGATGAGAGATTTTAAAATCCCGCTCCCCTCCGGGGTACCTCTCCCAGCAGTTGCGGGGCAGGCCGATGAAGAAAGGGAGAAATCGTCAAAGGCATAATTGCCGTCAATAAGGCAATAATCAAAACGTCCCTTAAAACGATTTAGGGCATAAAGAATTAAACCTTTAATGACGACATTAATCCCCTGCTGATCAATTTTCTCTGACGAAGCGGAAAAGACCGAATAAGCAAATTGGTTTTGAGAAAAGTAAGCTAAAATTTTTTGGCGTTTTTGGGGTGATAGTTTTTTAGAATCGCGGACCCCAATCTTGACAAATTCGTTAGGCTTGAAGAGGGTTAAGTCTAGTAGAAAGGCGCCGATGGTTACCGGACCAGCCAGAGGCCCGCGGCCAACTTCGTCGATACCTAAAAGAAAACGGGTTGAGGGTGGAATTTGAGAGAATTCGTAGTTAAAATCAGGTAAAAAGATCATCAGTTGAATATATCAAATGGAGCTGGTAGAGCCGAGGAAGAAATATTGGGTAAATTTTTTAGGAGCGGTGGAAGAATACAAAAAGGAAGGGCGATACGGATGGATGAAGAGTAAGACTTTTGAAGAATACCAGAAAAAAACAATAACAAAAAGCGGCAGAATTGGTGGCTGGTAGATGAAGAGGAATTTATCGGCAGAGCAGGGACGAGACGATATCGCTCGAAAGCGGGCGAGCTGGTTTATGACATCCGGCCGAGCCGAAGAGGCAATGGCTTGGGGAAAGTGATTGTCAAATTGTTGCTGGAAAAACTGAAGGCGGCGAATAAAAGAGAGGTGACGGTGGTATGCCGAGAGGATAACCGGCCGTCGATTAGAATTATTGCAGGGGTGGGCGGAAAACTAAAACGTAGGCTGAATAAGAATAGGTTAGAATATAGTATTAGGATTTAACTTGACTTAAGGCGTGGATAAAATATGACAGGATGGCAGCTGGATGACATTTTGAGAGTGAAAGATTTTGAAAAGCTTTACCGGCAAATTGAGAAAGAGGTCGGCCAGATATTGGCTTGGGAAAAAAGAATGGATCCTAAAATGCCCAAAAGGATTTTTAGAAAATGGATTGAATTTGAAGAGACTTTAGATGAAGAATTGGCCAGGCTTAATTACCTCCCCTACCTAATTCTTAGTGTTGACCAAAATAATGAACTAGCCAGGATATTTAAAGCCAGAGCAGATAGTTTAACGGTAAAAGCAGACGAAAAAGGCCGTAAAATCAGACACTGGATTAAGGGATTGGTCAAAATTAATGGGAAAACGCTTGGCAAGGCGGATGCCGAACGATTGTTTGGAGCGGTGCCTGACATGAAATACAAACTAGGATACGCCAGAGATACGGCCAAGTTCACAAAAAATGAGGAGGAGGAAAATATTTTGGCCAATAAAGATATCAACGGCATGGAGGCGTTAAGAGACTTAAGAACAATGCTGGAGACAGAACAGGTATACGAGATGAAGGTTGGTGAAAAGAAAGCCTTAAAAGTTAAAACGACGGCAGAAATAATTAGAATGACACGAGATAACAAGGCAGAGGTCAGGGAAGCGGCATACAGGGCGTTGCTCGGAAAATATAAAGAAAATGCTGATAAATATTTTTTAATATATAAGTCCAGGGTGAAAGACTGGAAGTATGAAACAAAGCTGCGGGGTTTTAAAGAAGCAATAGATAGGAGAAATTGGGGAAATGAGATAAACGGAAAAATTGTTGAATCAATGATGGGGACAGTAAAAGATAACAGGAAGGTATTCCACGATTACTTTGAAATTAAGGCAAAAATGCTGAAAGTTAAAAAAATGAAACGGTGGGATGTATACGCCCCAATCTACCAAGTTCAAAAATCTCCGCCAGGGGCGGATCAGCCTGTGGCTGAAAATATCAAAAATCAAAAATTTGAACAAGTAGAAAAAGAAGTGGTGGACGGCCTCTATGAATTTTCAGAAAGTTTCGGGGAAGGGGCAGAAAGAATAATCAGAGAAAAACACGTTGATTCATTACCAAATCCGAAAAAGCGAGGGGGAGCGTTTTGTGCTACAGTCAGCCCGAAAATTACACCGTATGTGATGCTTAATTTTTCCGGCCAATCAAGAGACATCAAAACATTAGCTCACGAGTTGGGCCATGGGATACATTCGCTAATGGCAAATAAGCACCATATCGGCAACCAGTCGGCAAGCCTGGTATTGGCAGAGACGGCTTCGACTCTGGCCGAAGTAGCAATAACTGAAAAAATGATTGAGAGAGCAGGAAAAAAACAGGAAAAGCTGGCTTTAATGGCGGAGAGAATGGAAGATGCCTGGGCAACGATAGCCAGACAGACAGGGGTGGTGCTGTTTGAAAAAGAGATTTACGAAAAAATCGAGGAGGCGGGAACCACTATGGCAAATAAGCTATGGCTCCGGTGTTTAGACGAACAATTTGGGGAAGCAGTTGAGGTAGACAACTTGTTTCAATATGAGTGGGCTTATATCCCCCATATAGTTCAGTCCCCTTTCTATTGTTATGCTTATAGCTTCGGCGAGCTTCTGGCAATTGGCCTGTATGGCAGATACAAAAGGGACAGAAGTTATTTGAAGGAAATAAATAAAATATTGGCATCCGGCGGGTCACTGGCACCCGAAACAATCTTGAGAAATTCTGGAGTAGACATAGATAGGCCAGAATTTTGGCAAGAAGGGTTTAACGAAATCCGAAAATGGCTGAAAGAGACAAGGGAGATGATCGAGTAGTTACGGGTTGTCCTGACAGAATTGGTCGCGTATAATCATAAACCATGGAAAAAATTCATTTGGCAAAATTGAAGGCGTTTTTTAAAAAACAAAAGCTGATAAGTTACAGAAAGGGTGAAGTAATTTTGAAGCCCGGCGAAGAACTTAAGGGAGTGGGGTTTGTAAAAAGCGGATTCGTGAGAGTTTTTTTGAAAACTAAGGACGGGAGAGAAATTACTTTGCCGATGTTTAAGCCGTTATTTTATTTTTCCTTTATTTACCATCTAACCGGGATGGAAAACAAATACTATTTTGAAACAATAACTCCGGTAGAAATGTGGGTGGCACCTTATAAAGAGTGCTTAAAATTTTTAAAGTTAAATACCGCCATATCGTTTGAGCTGTTCAAGGAAGTGCTGACATGTTTTATGGAAATTACCAATAACGCCCAAAAATTAATTTCGGGCGATGCCTATGAAAAAGTGGCCAGATTGATAATTTACTTAGCCAGACGCTTTGGCGAAGAGGAAGACAAAACGGTAAAAATAAAATTTTTTACTACTCATAAAATGATTGCCAGCATAACCGGGCTGACACGAGAGACAGTAACAATTCAGATTTTGCGGCTGGAAAAAGAAGGGTACATAGTAAACAAAGGTAAAAGAATCGTAGTAAAAAATATTGACAAGATGGAAAAGGCTATAGATGAGAGATAAGATAGCATTATGCAATACAAAAAGATTGATAAAGAAATAATTGTAAAAGTTATTAAGGGAGAAAAGATAGTCGAAGCCATAAAAGAGGTCTGCCGGAAAGAGGAGATAGTAAACGGGTGGATAGAAGGAATCGGGGCACTGGATTGGGCGGAGATAGCACATTACAACGTGGCAAATAAAAAATACAGCTCCTTTGTACTGGAAGAGGCGCTGGAGATGGTGTCACTGATCGGAAACGTGTTTTTGGGAGAGGAGGGCGAAATAATTGTTCATACCCATGCGGCAGTATCGAGACCGGACGGCGAAATGAGAGGCGGCCATCTGGCAGAGGCCAGAATTGGCGGAGCGGGAGAAATAAAGATAACTCCCCTAACAAGCAGAATAGCCAAAAAATATGACGAGGAGACAGGACTGAAATTAATTCAAATCTAGAAAATCTCCACCAAAGGTGGATCAGCCTATGGCTGAAAAAATCAAAACTAGATTTAAGCTTTAGAATTTAATAAAGAGTGACCCGAGTTGTTTACTTACGGTGTTTGTTTACGTTATGGCCACGATATTGGGGATGTTTGCGGTGGTCATCAACAAATCTTTGATGAAGTGTTGCCCTGAGGTCCGGAGTTGGAGGGCGGATCGCTTTTGGCTTGCATTCGACAGAAGATAAGGTCATGGAAAAATA
>JBAZSP010000026.1:0-14122 GCA_041663285.1 Candidatus Shapirobacteria bacterium | reverse complement strand
TCCGCTTTCTCGGTCCTTCAGTAAGTTCGGGACTTCGGCGGACACAGTCCGCTTTCTCGGTCCTTCAGTAAGTTCGGGACTTCGGCGGACACAGTCCGCTTGATATTAATACTCAGGGAAACCTAATATGAAACGAAGAACGGAATCTCCAATAGGGGTGTGGTGTATGGTTGGCAATAACAATGTACTACTTTTTACATCAAATCACGGAGAAAACCATATATTTTTAGCGGCATTGAGAGAAGCGACCGAGAGGGTACTTGATAAGAAATTGGACAGTAAAGTTGGCCAGGCGGGGACGGATGCCAGAAGAACAGCAGCCATACTTGCTCAAGCGGTGAAACAAGGTTTGAACCAACGTGTAGACACGGTGATAACAGTAGAACGAGCCTATCAAAGAGTAGACGTCATTCCAATAAATGATCCCAGAGGGATGGTGGGATTTGTATTAAGGGAGATTGTGGGGGAAATGCCTGCAAGTCGTGGCAGGCTGAAAAAAGATGCGAGTAGACGATAATCAAAATACCCCGGTTTTTGCCGGGGTATTTTTTGTTTAACAAGGGAATAGTTTAGGACTTTAGAAAAACGGGGCTTCGGTGGGTTCCGGAAAGCAGTTGGAGGTGGTGCCGGTAAATTCCTTGGTACCATCCCAGCGTTGACAATAACGGCCATAATTATCGAATTCATACCCCTGCGGGCAGGTGACATCTTTGGTGGGACCGGAGACAAACCCAGTACTCTTTTCAATATTCATCCCTAATGGGAACCAGTTTTTGATGGTATAAGAACCGTTGGAAGAATTATAGGTGCTTTGAGTCCAATATTGCTTGTCTCCTTTTTTCTCCGGAATGCAACGGTCAGTGGGGGTGGGGGTGGGATAGCTGCTAGAAATAAAAGTCGGGGTGGGCTGACTAGGCTGATAGGAACTCTTTGTTGGAGTAGGCTGGCGCGGCACAGAGCTCGGAGTCGGAGCAGCGACTTCGTCGGGATGATAGCAAGCGCTAGTTTTGCCGACAAACCGCTTTTTGCCGTCCCACCTGACACAATAGCGGCCGGTGTTGGTAAAGACATGCTCGGACGGGCAGCTGACGGAGACGGCCGGAGCATCGACATAGCCGGTATCTTTTTGAACCGTAGTGTTAATTGGGAACCAGTTTTTGATAATCAGAGAGCGATCCTGGGAATTATCGGTTGTTTGAGTCCACGACTGAACAGAGTTTTGGTCAACCGGTGTGCAGCGGTCGGTGGGGGTGGGGGTAGGCTCACGACGATCCGGTAAGGTGGGGGTAGGCCCGGTGGAAACGGTAACAGTAAAGGGGATTTCGGCGTAAGGCTGACCATCTTTAGTTCTGTCTGACCAGACTACTTGTTTGCCGGTATAAATTCCCGGGGGGACAGAACCGAGGACT
Organism: Candidatus Shapirobacteria bacterium; assembly: GCA_041663285.1. Classification (GTDB taxonomy): domain Bacteria; phylum Patescibacteriota; class Microgenomatia; order UBA12405; family UBA12405; genus UBA1435. The sequence continues at coordinate 12,713 of JBAZSP010000026.1, read as the reverse complement.
TCTAGAGCAATTGAATAATCGGTAGTTACAGGCATATAAGCTTTTGACGGGGTAAGCTGAATGCCGGGACCATAAGAAGTAGGATAACCAGAAAATTCAAAGTAGGCAGACATGACCGATTTCAGACGAAAGACCTGGGTTTTTGAACCCGGCTTAACAGTAATGTTAATTGGAGAGACAGAACTAAATCCTAGTTCCTTAAGAGAGACGGGACTCGGAGTGGGGGTAACCAGCCCGGCAACTACAGAAAAACTTATTTTATAGCTAGCATATTTTTTTGTGCCATCAGGACTAAGAATTCTAACTTCTCCCATTTCTTTTCCAGCCACTTTGGGGGTGAAAGTAAGAGCGTATTCGTTTTGGCCGGAGACATAGGGGGGTTCGTAACTGGCTCTTAAAATATTAGTAGTTTCTAGAGAAATGATGGCTGCCGGGATGTCGGATGTACCAAAATATGAAGTTTTGACCTTGATGGTGACAGGTTGACCCGCTACCGGAGTAGAAGGGGTAAGCTCGGCACTAGTAATACTAAAACCCGAATTTGATATGTTGCCATTGCTGCCAAAACGATTTTGGCTGGTGCCGGAACACAAAGAGGAAGAATAACAGATCCGACCACCAACGCGCCAGGAACAGGATAGACCCGGCTGGCAGTCAGCGGTTCTTTGGCAGGACTGATTGCAGCCAACGGACTGGGCGGAAACCGGTGGAGTACAAACTATTTTGAAAGTGCGGTTGTCGAAAGAATTGTTTGAAGAGCAAGAGGATGATTTGTCGGTCGAAGAGGAGAATTTAAAGGAAGAAACCGAAGTGCCGGAGCAATCCGAATTACCCTTGGCATAGACAGACTGGACACAGGAAAAAAGGCCAGCGGCTTGATTTTGAACCACTTGGCGCTGATCGACATATTTAATACCGGCAAAAAGCCCAAGAGCCATAACGGCTAAACCCATCATCAGAGGAACCTGAACGAAGCCGAAAGAGTTTCTTTTAACAGAGAACGCGTTATTTTTCACGAAGTTATATGAATGATTATAGAAACATTGAAGCATAAGCAAAAAGTCTTGTCAAATACATCAGGAGGCGTCGTGACGTTAGGCTGATCGGGATTTTTTGAAATCTTCGAGCTTAATTTTTTCCCGTTTTTCATACTTCTTAAGTTTGCGCCCAATACCGATTTCGACCTTAAACCATTTGCCTTTAAGATATATTGAAATGGGGATGAGCATGTATTTTTGATTGCGGTAGGAAATTAACTTGGCTATTTGCTTTTGGGACAGCAAAAGATTTCGGGAGCGGGTGGTGTCGACCGGCTGGCCTTGGGAATATTTATAAAGGGGTATTTGAAGATTGATAAGGGAGGGAAGGCCGTTTTTGATTTCTACGTGCGAATTTTGGAAGTGGACGGTTTGGGTGCGGAGGGATTTGGCGTCGGAACCGGTTAGCACCAGCCCGGCTTCGAGCTTATCGATGAAATGATAATCGAGTGAATCGCGATTGAAATGACGCATAACAGTGAAATTATCTCACAAATTATTCTTTCCCCGACAAACTTGGGGCGTTTTTGTGATATATCTCTGACTGTTGCTTAGAGTAAAAAATGTGACGAACAGAAGAATTCAAAATCATCATTGACTCAAATCAGAAAATTCTTAATTTTGTTAAAAAGGAATTTCTTAAAGATTGATTTGGTAGATTTTTTTGTCGGTACAGAGGACGTAAATTAAATTATTTTTTTCGTCGTAGGCCGCTTGGGCGATGGTTTTGTCGCCAAGATTGTACTTGGAGACTACCCGGCCATCTTTGTGGTAAACATAAATTAATTTATTGTTGTCGGTAAAGATGAGTAGATCGGTATCGACACCGATAAGAAGGTTGGCGGCTTGAGTGGCGGAGGAAGGCTGGGAGGGGCTAAAATTATCTTTGACTCCCCGGGTAAAAGGAGTAATGCTGCCATTTTGGGACAAAACCCAAATTTGGCCATTAATGGCCAGAGAGGCCGGTGAGGCGGGCAAGTTTTGACCCTCTTTGAGCCACTTTTGGCCAGCAGAAAAACCGGATCCACTGGGACTAAATTTCCAAATAGTGTTATTTTGAGAATCGAGAAGATAATAATTACCATTCCAGATCTGAAAAGAAACGACCTGGGGAGCGGCAGGGAGCTTGGTAAAGTCGATTTTGAGCTCTAATTTTTTGTTTTGAACCTGGGAAAGAGAAGAGTTATTGTATAGATAAATGTCGGAACCGGAGAGAGTAATGTTGTTAAACTGGCTTACTTCGGGAGAATTGATTAAATTCTTGGTACTCTTTTGGCTGACGTTAACTTCGTCAATCCGGCCAGAAGCGAAATCGGCCAGATAAAAAAATCCCTCATTGTACCGGAGGTGGGTGAATTGAAGCGAATCCCCTATCAGGGTAGTGTCGAAATAAAAGGCGGGCTGAAAAACATCGGCAGAACCAGTTTGGGCCAAAATTTGGGATAACTGCTGTTGATATGGGGGCAACTCGTCGGGGTGAAGCTTGAGTGACTCCATTTTTTGATAGACTTGATTGGCCTGATTGGCCAAATCGAGTGCGGCATTGAGATCCAGGTTTTTGACTTTTTCGGATTCGGTGAGCTTTTGGATCAGATCGGTTTTGTAGGCCTGATATTGAGATTCAGCTTGGGAAGCCTGGTTTTTGCGATAGCCAAAAAAGGAAGCGACGATTAAAAGGAGTAAAAGGAGAAGGGCGGTGAAGAAATTAAATTTTTTGCGACGGGTGATTTGGGTAATATCGTGAGCGGAAACAAAAACGGATTTTTTGGGAAAAAGTCGATGAATAAGAGAGATTTTGGAGGCAAAAGGAGAGACGGCTGGTGAGGCCGGGGGAACCGGAAGTGGAGCCTCCGGGACAGAAGGAGGGGCGGTTTCTTGGTCTAGGGGGAGGTTTTCCTGATGAATTTGGATTAAGGCAGCTGATAATTGAGACTGACCATCGACAGCATAAATGTGGGACAAAAATTCCTGCTCGATTTGCTGAATTCCGGGGAGATTTAGAGTATTTTTTATAGATTCCCAGCCAAGTTTGTCGTTAAAATCGGAAGTGTATAGAAGTATTTTGTCGCTTGACCGAACCGGACCGGCGACCAGATTAACCTGATCGGTCTGGCCAGTTAGGACGGTGGAAATATCGAATCCCCGGAGAAGAGAAGCATATACCTGACCGGAAGAGACCAGGTAGAGCTGGTCCTGATGGATAACAGCAACAACAAGCAAAAGACGGGAAAAGTTGAATATCGGAGAGTTAACGGACTGGGTGACCGCTTTTTTTAGCTGTTGGGCAAGAGATGAGGGATCCGAAGAAAAATAAAGATGGTTAATTTCTTCGATAAAATCCTTACCTTCAGCAATACTAGCGCCTGAATTTGAGGAAGTGCTGATGGAGATAAGGCCAAACAGATGGCCATGACTTTGAGCAATTTGGGGGTTGTCGGGCTCGCACTCCCAAAATTGTGACCAGGAAAGGGGGCCGAAATTTCCGATAAAAGACCGGCAGGTGAAGTGCATCTATCTTATGATACTACAAGACAACGAGGGTAAGGAAAACCAACAAGATGGCGGCCAACAGATGAATATAGGAAAAAGCAATAAGGATGCCATTAAATTTATCGGAAACATTTTTGGACATGGTAGCCACCTGTCGGACGACAACCAGGGCAAAGACAACGTAGATCAAGCTGCCGATAACGGCCAAAATTTTGGTTATCAGAAAAATGTAGTGGGTATAGTCCTGCATCATTGGAGCCTGCCATCAAGAGCTTCTTGCTCTTCTTCTGCCCGCATTTGCTGGAGAATTTGAACAACTAAATGGGGATTGGGAATACGTTCAATTTTGATCACCGGAATTTCGGACGCGGTTTGAATGAGAACCGTACCGTAGTTGAGAACGGTTTGACTGACGCCCCCTTGGGTAGCAGTAACGTCCTGGATCATTGATAATTTGGCTTCGGAGAATTTGGTATAAAGCAAATTATACATATCGATGTCAACCACCCGTTCTTCGGTAATGATGAAAACATTAAAGTACCAGGATAAAAAATGTTCGAAGGCAATGGCAAAGGTGATGATATACCAGAATAAAATGAAAATAAACTGATAGTTGGCCGGGAAAAAATCAAGGATAGGAAAATATTGAAGAAACGCAGGGGCCAAAGACATCAAAATGGCAGTCACGATCCAGTGAAGATTGGTAAACCAGTGGCGGCGAAGAACCAGGATGATTTCTTCTGAATCCTCTCTGGCTTGAAAAGTAAAAACTTTGGGACGGGCTAAAAAGGCGGAGAGGGGCGATGCAGTTTTGCCCTTGATGAGTTCGTATATCTTTTGACGGAACCGGAGGTTGGCTGAATGGGAAGGTGGGAGTGGCGGATTTGGGATTTCGGGGGGGATGGACGGAGCATGAACTTTTTTCTTCTTTTTGGGCGGAAGAGAATGAGGTGGCGGACTGGCGGGAGGAACAGCGTCGTCGGGGGCGATATTGTCGAGATTGGCGGCGCGAGACATGAGTTATTGTAACATTTTGACCAGGCTGAAGGGAAAAGACTAAGTTATTAAGATAAAATAGGATATGGCGGTTAATATATTGATAATTGGCCCTTCGGGGGCGGGGAAAACTTATCTGGCGACAAAATTTAAAGAAATGGGAATTAGGGCGGTGGATGCGGATACGATTGATGAGTTACATGGCTGGCTTGACGGGAGAGGCAAAAAAGTTAAATTCCCGAAAGGGGCGGGTAAAGAGTTTTTGGATAACCACCAGTTTTTGTGGGACAGGGTGTATTTAACAAAATATTTAAAGAAAAACCAAGGGATCTGGATACTGGGACTGGCGGGAAATATTTTTGAAATGGTGGACTTATTTGATAAAGTCTATTTTCTTAAAGTTAGGGCAAAGGTATTAATTGAAAGATTGAAAAGCAAAGAGAGGGAAAATTTAATGGGGAAAACGGAATATCAAAGAAAGGCGGTGGTGGAATATGCCAGGAAAATTGAAATAAAGGCTAAAAAATTGGGGATAGAATTTGTTGACGGAGGAATGGGGGCGGAGGAAATAGTGGAAGAATTGTTTAAAATCAATAATTCAAATGACTGACGTGGGCTGGCCTGAAGCACCTAAACGCTGATAAATATCTTTGACTTCTTCCATGTGATTAGCAAATACCCATACGCCTTCAGACTGATTGACTTGGGCCTGGCCGTCTTGGTATTCACCTTCTTGGCCAAGTTTAAGAGATAGGGTGCCGTCCCAAAGTCCTTGTTGCTGGCGGTCGACCATTTTTTGATACCAAAGACTATCGGGAAGATTAACTATTGTGGGCTGGACATGAATAACCCTGGCGGGAATTTGATCTATACCTAGGGTCTTGGCAATCATGGTACGACGCTGACCGCTGTGGACGAAGTAAAGACCGCCCCATTCAAATAAGTTAACTGGCTGATGGGGATCAAAGCCATTCGCCCGGATGGAGTCGTAAATATCTTGAAACCTGGCAGGATCGGACTGGATAAAATGATCGACGTCGGCCCAACTTGTTAAGGATTGACCACCTACGATCAAGTCGGAAGGGATGCCTTGAGTCCCTTGACCCTCAAAATTATCAGTCGAAAAAAGACCATCAGCCTGGGCAAATTCTTGATAAGGTATGTAAGGCAACTTTTGATTGGCTGCAGTTATTTCCCCGATGACATCGGAAGGAGGGCGGAAGGCTGATGGATTTTCAACTAATGATCGATCTGACATTTTTAATCGTGTTAAAGTTTTTCAAGGTAGTTAAAGACGGGCAGTAAGTCCGGCTATCTGTTGATCAATTCCCTGGGATAGGTCGACGGAAGGCAAACCCGTACTGGCTTTAATTTTTTCCTGCTCTTCAATGCTTTGAAAAAGTATCTGCACCTCTGGGTCTTGTTCTCCAAAGAGACGTCCTAATAAATAAGCAGTTGCAGGACGTCCAGCCAAATTAGGAAAATATTGATTAATGGGTTCAGTGGCTAGACTAAGAAGCTGTTCAATTGACAAAGGCGCGCCGCTTTCAACGCTTTGTTGGTAGGTCTCACCAAGTTTAACCGTAGTCTCAGGCCAGACCACTTTGATACCTGGTAGCCTGGTCCCCCAATCCAAAGTTACCAAACGTTGGACCAAACGATCGGATGGTGTGGGTTCCGGCTCGGGAGGCGGACTGATTTCTGGAGGTGAGGCGACCTGGGAAACTTCTTTAGCTTCTATTAGTTGTAGCTGCTCTTCAGCTCGAGCACGAGCAGCTTTTTCAGCCGCCAAGGCGGCTTGAGCTGCTTGAAGATCCTCCCTGACTTGACCTTGACTATCAACAAGATCTCGATTTTTTAATTTTTCAGACTGGAGATCTGCCAATGCTTTATCTCTTTGGACTCCAGCCGCTTGCCTTTCTTCAATAGCAGTTAAGGCAGCCGTACGAGCTTGGTCAAGTTCGGTGGTTTGAGTAGCAACGGTTTGTCTTAGTGCGTGATTTTCGGCCTCCAGCTTATTAGTCCTAGCTTCCGTAGCTCGTCCCGCTTCTTGCGCGGCGGTAAGCTGATCTGCTAGTTCGCGGCTGTACGCTTGAATAGCCTCTACCTCGTGGGAAACTACCTGAGCTGGTTCAGAGGCAAGAACGTTTTCTTGCAGTCCAATTATGGCTTTTTGAATAGCTGCCAAGTCTGAAGTGTCGAGTCCGAGCATGCGGGCGATTTCAGCAAGAGGTGAAATGGCGGTCAGCTGATCTTTGATACTGGTAAGACTAGCCTGGATGCGAACGATTTCATCCGAATTGAAACGACCTAGACTATCAGTTAAAGTTTGGGCTAAAACCGAAAAATGGCTGGCTTGATCAGGCGAAAGACCGGCCTGAAGACCTTTACTAATAAAGTCATAGGCTTGCTGACCAAACTGCTCGATATGGCGATTTATTTGACCAGTGTTGAATCCCATCTCCCCACCAAGATTAGGAAGAACATCCTGGAGCTCGGTCCAGTCAACCATAAATCGGTTAAAGGCGTCGATTTGGGATTGGCCAAAGGACTCTCCTGCGGGCTGATGGGTTAGTGAAAGCTCCTGATCAAGCCTAGTTTCGATTTGACTGCCGACCCGGGCTGCAATTTCGCGGCAATAGTTGGCAGAAAAACCAAATTGCTCACAGACTACGGCGTTGTCAAAACTGGCAGCGACAAGATGTATTTGATCTCTTAGCGAAGGGGAACTTGTTGGAGAGGCGTTTTCTGGCGCAGAAGATTGATGATCAGTAATAAATTGTAGGGCATCAATAAACCTCGAAAACGAACCAAGAGACTTTTGAGCGGTGGCGATATCTTCGGATGAATATTCGGCGCTGGGGGTTAATTCACTAATCTGACGCTGGTAGCCGGCGATTATCGACCGACTTTCGGTAAGGTGAGAATTGCTGGGGCCGGAGAGGACATCGGGAGAAGAAAGGTGGGTGTATAAATCTCCTAACTTAGTTGACTTGGTAGCGGGATCTTGTTTTTTTAAATAAATCATTCTGGACATAGACGACCCTAAACGACCAATGTCTCCAACTAAGCAAAAACGGTATGAATATTCGGGATCTTTTTTAAATTCTGGAGGACATTCATCGTGAGTTTTGAGCAAATGTTGGAAAATACATCCATTAAGGGATTCCACTAAATCGTTTAAGATTCGATCCTGTTCAGACCATTGTTTTTTGGCAGCCGCTTCAACAGCGACATAAAGTTCTTCGACTTTTCTATTAGTAGTAGCGTCGGCACCTAACTCCTTTAATATATTTAAAGCTAAGCGCGGGGGTAAGCTTCGAAAGACTACCTCATTGTTAGGCAAGAAGCTAGCTGGAGCACTGTTGATTTTGCTTTCGTATAGACGGGCGACTTTGTCAAGAACATCCAGACTACTAAAGACATCTTCAGCTGGTCGAGTGGCGAACCAGACGAGGCCTTCGCGAAGCAGAGGATCAAAACGCTCAAGCTGAGGGTTAGCTTTTAAAAAAGTATCCCGAGGGTGGATTTCGTAACCGTGCAGGGATATCCGAGATCTGCCTGGCGGATAAGTTAAGCCAAAGGCAATTAAACAGGAGTCACGTAAATCAACACGATCAGAAGTAATATAATCAATAAACTCGATACCATGAAGATCGTCTCCCGGTGAAAAACAGACATTCCAGTCAATGACCTTGGCTTTTGGGTGGAAATGACCTTGCTTGTCCTGTTCACCCCAGGCAACCCGAAGACGGTCTATTTTTTCGGCTGGATAAGTGTCGGCACAGGCAATATTAACCTGGTGGGCAAGTTTAAACGACTGGGCAAATTGTTCTAGAACGTCGACAGTAGCCACCACGGCAGCTGGACTGGGGGTGATAGGGCCATCGACAGCAGCGGCCAGCTCCTGACCAAGCGGACTGGATTTTGGTTCAAATTCTTCATAGGGGACGTATTCCTGGATAGGGCAACCATTTTTATCGATGCCATAAGGAACCACTACGGGAACGTCAGAATGATCTTGAGCCCATTGATAAAGCTGGGGCATGTCACCTCCAATTGGCAGACCCAGGGGCCGAAAGATTGTAGTGAGAGTCCTGGTCTCACAAGCCGCTTGACCTCTACCTATATCGGTGGGGATTTTTTGGATGGCGGGAAATGATATACCTCCCTCTGTCACAGTGACCAATCTAGCCGTGGCCATAGCGCCAGATCCTAAAACCCTTATATGTTCAGCACGGATATCACGGGGTATAAAATTTGCTTCTTGTTGGGATGGACCTTGACCTTCAGGATCAGTCATGTGTTATTAATTAGCTATTGAGAAAATTCTAACATTGAAATATACAAATGGTTTTTTGTGGTTAAGTTAATAAGTAGATTGATACTAATGAAGAAATTAAATTCGGGAAAAGGAAAAACGCTTTGGAGGCTATTTCTTTTCAATATTAAACAAACTGGATTTAATAGTAATTGCTCCAGGGGCGCGGAGGGTGAAAATTTCTTTAAAATCATCGCCGTCAAAAGATAAATCACCCTTATCCGTAGAAAGACGGACTTTTTGGGTATAACCACCAGTAGAATAGTCAACAGAAACAGAATTGACAGAAGAAATTGGACCGCCCTTATCCCCTACTTGACGCCTTAATTCATCTTTTGACCAAGCTGACGGATCGCAGGAGCCTAAACAATTTTGGGTTTGGGAAAGATGAGAAGAATCGTGGGTGCGGTCAAAGTAAAGGATGGCGTTGGCGATGTCAGAGAATTCTTCTTGGTTGAGCCAAGGATGGGAACGACCAGCAGTTACGTTACTTCTAGTTTTGTACCAACCCTTGTAAAACCACCCGGAGCCAGCAAGCTTTTCGTAAGAGTCAGAAGGCCAGCAGGATTGGTTGCCACATTTGGTATCCCAAATTTGAGGAGCAGAGTGGCCAGAGGAAGAGTAACCATTGATGGCACCACCGGCAGTTGAGGCATAGAATGTGGTGAAAATATTACCGGTCTTGTTGCTGACAATGATCTTACCTCGGGTTTCTTCGACGGCGCGTTTCCAGGTGCCAGGAGAATCAAGGCGGGATTTTTTGTAAACCTGGCAGGCCTCCGTAACACAAATAGTACCGCTGGAGTTACGGTTGGAGAGACTCCAGCCGGTTGAATTAAGGGCGTAAGTCCGGGCAGCAATGGCTTGAGCCTTTAAGGCCTCAAAGCCACCTTCGTCTCCCCATTTTGCCGGCATTTCGGCAATACCGACTAGATAGTTGTTTTCGAAGGGGAGGGAGCCGATGGACGTTTTGATGTTTCCAGGCATGTCAACTGTTTCGATTTTAATATCGCCGTAGTAGGCCTTTAAAATTGTTTCGTAGCCTTGTCCGTTTTTGGCTCTACCAAAAGCCCCAAACTGACTCATGCCTTTTCGGTGAGGAGCACCAAAGGAAAACGCAGCAAAGGCGGGGCTAAAGCCCGGATTATAATCGGAGCGGGAGGCTGGGTCATCGGATACCGAAACGTCACCGACGGAGGTGTTAAACATGGCGTTTTTTTCGGCAATAAGCTGCTGTTGCCTCTGAGACAAAGCTTTTTTGTAATCTTCGGCCTTTTTAATTTCCGTAGCCAGGAAGCCGAAGCGAGATTCCATGGTTTTTTTGAGGGTTGCCAGTTTAGATTTCTCCTGTTCTAATTTGACCTTGTTCTGATTAAGATTAATAATATCGTTGATATATTTTGTTATAGTGCTTTTGTCTTGAGAAATTATTGATTGATACCAAGCGTACTGCTTGACTATGTGGGAACCGTCGTTTGTAGCCAAAAAAATGGTTAGGGGGTTAAATTTTTTCGAATTTATATAATAACGCCGAACCCTAGAAGAAAGCAATATTTTTTGAATCTCGAGGTCCGATTCTTTGTCGATTAATTTTTGGCTTAGATCGTTTATTTGATTTTCTGTTTTGGTTATTTGGAGTCTTGAGTTGGCGATTTTAGACTGAAGGCTGACAGTTTCGTTTTTTAGAGGGGCAATGGCTTTTTCAAGGTCAGAAATTTGCTTGCTTATTTCAGCAATCTCTTCATCAAGGGTCTTGGAATAGGATATGGTCGGACTGAAAAAAAAAGTGGCGGTGACCAGAATGGCAGAAAGAGAAAGTATTAAAGTTTTCAGATACACAGAATAATTTTAACATTTGATATACTAGTTCAATGAGATGGGCGAAATACATAGTTTTCTTTGGAGTGTTGGGGATGATGTTCTTTTTGCCATTACGGGAAGCAGAGGCTGCCCGGGTTTTTTGTGATGGTAGCGGTAACCCTACTGACACACCCACCGCTGATCCAAGAATATATACGGCTCTAGGGTGTATCCCAGTAAGAGTTGATCAGATGTTATATCAGATTTTGCCATATGTGTTTGGTATCGCCGGCGGAATTTCTTTTCTTTTGATGGTATACGGCTTTATTTTGATAGCTACTTCGGGTGGGGACCCAAAGGCGGTTCAAGGAGCTCAGGAAACTGTTACTTCAGCCATAAAAGGATTGTTGGTTTCGATATTTTCGATATTTTTGCTGAGATTAATAATGTTACAAATATTAAGAATTCCTGGGGTAAATTAAAACTATGAACGCAACTCTACCAACCGATCCTTTGAGGTTCCGTAACATTGGAGATGTAGTAACGGCATTGCTGAAATATGTTTACGTATTTGCCGGCTTGGCCTTACTTTTGGTCTTAATTTCTGGCGGGATTCTTTTGATGACTGCGGGAGGCGATCCAAATAAGTCTAAAGAGGGTTATGGAAAAATCAAGTCGGGATTAATAGGATTTTTAATAATATTTTGCAGTTATTTTCTAGCCCAGATCGCCGAGAAAATCCTAGGAATAAGTATCCTAAAGTAAGTTTTTTTATTATTCGGTCAGTGCTATAAGGCCAGATTGCTAGTACCAGAAAGAGTTAAGTTGAAGAAATGACCTCGCAATTGCGAGGTTTTAAATCCTCAAAGGAGGTGATCCATCCGCACCTTCCAGTACGGATACCTTGTTACGACTTAACCCTCATCGCTGGATTTACCTTAATTCCGACGTAACGTCGAAACTTTAGGCACCCCCAACTTTGCTGATTTGACGGGCAGTGTGTGCAAGAGGCGAGAACGTATTCACCGCAATCTGCTGATTTGCGATTACTACCAATTCCGGGTTCATGCAGACGAGTTTCAGCCTGCAATCCCAACTGGGGGCTCTTTTAGGGATTAGCTCTATCTTGCGATTTTGCAACCCTCTGTAAAGCCCATTGTAGGATGTGTGTAGCCCTGGACATAAGGATCATGATGACTTGACGTCGTCCCCTCCTTCCTCCCAACAAAATAATGCTGGGCAGTTTCCTGTGACACAGTAACACAGGATGGGGGTTGCGCTCGTTACCTCACTTAAGAGAACAACTCACGTCACGAGCTGACGACAGCCATGCAACACCTGTGTATCACCCTCGAAGGCTACTTCATTTCTGAAGTATGCAGATACATTTCAAGCCCAGGTAAGGTTCATCGCTTCGTATCGAATTGAACCACATGCTCCACTGGTTGTGCGCCTCCCCGCCAATTCGTTTGAGTTTCGGCCTTGCGGCTATACTCCCCAGGCGGCTTGTTTAATGCGTTAGCTTACGTCCCCTTACGATAAATCGTAAAAGAACTAACAAGCATAGTTTACAGCTAGGACTACTCAGGTCTCTAATCTGATTGGCTACCCTAGCTTTCGTCTCTGAGCGTCAGTAAATACCTAGTTACCCGCCTTCGCGCTTGGTGTTCTTTGCAGTATCCACGGATTTTACCCCTACACTGCAAATTCCAGTAACCCCAATATAACTCAAGCAATGCCGTATCTTGCCCCTGTCCTCGGTTAAGCCGAGGGATTTGAAACAAGACTAACAAAGCAGCCTGCAGACTCTTTACGCCCAATAAAACCGGGTAACGCTTACAGCCTACGTATTACCGCGACTGCTGGCACGTAGTTAGTAGCTGTTTATTCCGTCCCGATTTGTCGGGACTAAAAGGAGTTTACAACCCGAAGGCATTCATCCTCCACGCGGTGTCGCTGCGTCAGACTTTCGTCCATTGCGCAAAATTCCTAACTGCTGCCTTCCGTAGAAGTATGGGCCGTGTCTCAGTCCCATTGTGACGGACTCTCCGCTAAGAGCCGTTAGCCGT
>JBAZSP010000025.1:0-14178 GCA_041663285.1 Candidatus Shapirobacteria bacterium | reverse complement strand
TTCTAAGGGGCTAACTATTTATTTTGATAACACCTCATACAACCAAATTGAAACCATCAACGACATTAAGAATGTCGAAATTTTCCCCTACCCGCTTCAATATAATTACTTCACCCCAACTTCCTATCAACCACCCTTTCGCTACTACCAAAAATCCCGCTCGAACATTTTTTACTCAACTGTAAACCTAGATGGTCAACTTAATCACCTAAATTCTAATCTCGTCCACCCTCAATCCTACCACCCTGGCTGGCTCGCCTTTTATTTTGTCGGCCTCAAGCCAGTTTTACTTTCTGGTCACACCCCCGCTAACTCCTGGGCCAACGCTTGGCAACTCCCGTCTAATATTAGTCATCTGACATCTACCATTTATATCGTATTCTGGCCTCAGGTCCTAGAATTTATCGGCCTTCTTTTTCTTCCGATCCTATTTTTCTACCTTTTCCGGCACCACCCACGCTGTCAACAATAAAACGATCTGTTTAAAATATTCGCCTGGCCAGGATCTAAAGCTATGCCGGCAACCTTGTAACTTCTCCAAGCCGGACTTACAGTCAACCTTTTCAAAGATAATTCGGGATTAATTTCTGGGCTATAGTTATCATTCCCCAATACAAAATACCCCCACCGGAAATTCACGATTACTACTACCGTGAGGATAAACGCCAGGCACACCTTCCCCCAATTCCTCAATACAAAATCCTTCATTTTTTAAGTATAAACTATCGCCCTTCACTTTGGCCAAGTCCTACGTTTAAACAACCAAAATTGGACCATTTTAGCTTCAAAATTGACTTGCTTATAAACAATTTTGGTAGTAATATCAACCAGTCTTCTCTTATGATGCTTACCTTACGCTTCTTCTAAAGGCCATATACCGCGCCCGACTATGAAAATCTCCAAACCTCAAGGTGATCCTTATTTGACCTTTTCTCGCTATTTAAATCTTGATGCTCGGCAAGAAGATCAAAGCTACCTTCTGGCCCATTTCCCCACCCGTTTAACCCAAGCCGAAAAAAGGCTTAAAGCTTTAAAATGGCACAAAGTTGAAGTCACCTTTCCGGTTGATTTTCCCCAGTTTGAAGACTATTTAGCTTCAAATGGCTTTACCCATTGCCTCAATACCTGGGCTCTTGATTCCGCCGGCTTTCCCCCTCAGCCGATTTCTGACCCCAATATTGGCTCTCCCAAGCTAGCCTACCCTCAACTTGAGCCAATTTTAGCCCAACAAGCTGATTATCATCATTCCCTTTACCCGGATTATTATCGTGATTGGTCCCATATCGACCAACGGCTTTATCGCCTCTATGTTGACCGGGACGTGCTTAGTGATCATGCTTTTTATTTAGTCCACCAATCCCTTCCTGGCCAAATAACCGGCTTAATCTTGGGGGGAATTAGTCTTAAAAGCCTAAATATCTGGGAATGGGTAGTCGATTCGAACCTCCGTGGCCAAGGCATCGGTTCCAAACTTCTACATCAATATTTATATCTGTGTGCACCAAAGAATATCACAACAGTCTCTGTCCAAACCGGCAATCTGCAACCGGCCGCCAAAATCTATCAAAAATTCGGCTTTCAGCCTACTTTCCAAACTTGGTACAAAAACTATCTTTAGCCTTACGACTCTACTCGCCCCTCAGGGTAATCCTTTAGTCTTGATTTATTCATGAATCCTATTTCACAAATCATAAATCAAAATTTCTCAAATATTCGCCAATTTCCCCTGCTACCGCCCTCCTATCCCCGCCCTTAATCACCCGATCGATCCATTCTGCCACTTTTTCAAAATCTTTCTCCTTAAACCCTCTGGTCGTCATTGCCGGTGTCCCAATTCTTATTCCCGACGGTTTAAACGGCCCGGCCGTATCGTGGGGTATGGTATTGGCATTAACAATTATCCCCGCCTCTTCCAGCGCTTCTGCCACCTCCTTACCCCTGCCCGCCATAGCTACCCCGTCGGGGTTGCGGGCGGGATTCCCGATTCCACAGTCAACCACCATCAAATGGTTCTCGGTCCCAAAAACCTTGTGTCCTAATTTAACCAAGGATTCGGCCAATACTTTAGCATTCGCCACAATTTGTTGTGCATATTTTTGAAAACCCGGCTGGCTGGCCTCCTCAAAGGCTATGGCTAAGGCTGCAATCGTGTTTTCGTGCGGCCCGCCCTGCAATCCAGGAAAAACGGCCTTATCTATTTTGTCTGCCAGGTCTTTATCTTTGGCCAATCCTTTCTTCGTCACTCCGATCACCGCCCCCCTGGGCCCACGCAAACTTTTATGGGTCGTTGAAGTAATCACATGACAATACTCGACCGGGCTGGGATGCACCCCACCAACTATCAAGCCAATAATATGTGAAATATCGGCTACCAGCCAAGCCCCTACTTTGTCGGCAATTTGGCCAAACCTGGCAAAGTCCAAAATAAACGGATAGGCAGTTGTCCCGGCTATAATCATTTTTGGCTTAGTTTCTTCAACTAACTTTTCCAGCTTGTCATAGTCAATTCGGCCGTCTGCTTCCACATCGTACTGGATGCTGTTAAAAAACTTTCCCGAAAAAGTAATTTTTGGGTGCCCATGAGTCAAATGCCCCCCGGCTGACAATTTCAATCCGCAAATACTATCCCCGGCCTGTAGCAACGCCATTTGCACCGCACTGTTCGCCGGACTTCCGGAGTACGGCTGGACATTTAAATGCTCCACACCCAAAAGCTTTTTACCCCTTTCTATAGCTAAATTCTCAATTTCGTCAATTATTCCGTTTCCCTGGTAATATCTTCTTCCTGGGTAACCTTCGGCATATTTGTTGGATAGACAGCTTCCCACCGCCTGTGCTACTGCCTCGCTCACAAAATTCTCGCTTGGAATTAGCTGTATTTGGCTCTTTTGCCTTTCTTCTTCTTTTTTTATCAGCTCAAAAACCTTATCCATTCCCTATTTTATACCTATCTACCTCTTTTCCCCCACCTTTGTACCCCTCGGGCTAAACGTTTTTTAACTGCCTCCTCTCGCTCCCTCTCTGATTCACCTACCGTTACCACATGTACAGGCGGTCTGCTAGCCTGCTTTTTTGTCCTAGCCTCAACCGCAGCCTCTTGCCGCGCTGCTTGTTGTTCACGTCGCCGTACTGCCAATTCCGGAAAACACTGGTCGCAGCTACCTCTTATATAACCTACCTCAAAACAACCACCTTTCCTCGGTGTAACTTTTACTACATCTTGATGATTTGGACCACAATAAGACACCCTCTCTATCCCCTCTTTGCAACCGGTCACCACCTTTCCAGTCTGTACGACAAATGTTAAATTCAGAAACTTTTTCCTAACTTGATCAGATACCCTAACCCCACTTCCCTCAGGACCTGCTTTTGACATACCGTTATTTTACCAGATTTTGCTCAAAAATCTAATCATTGGCCTTTTCTGGTACCAATCCACCATTACGACTCTTTTGTCTCTCCCCTAGCCCTCAATGGCAACGCTACCTTCCTATCTTCCCCCAAAACAGCATGATGCGGGCAACCATCGTCATTACACTCATATTGTCCGCAAACCACTGGCTCTTTACTTTGTTGTTGAGGACTCCTCACAAAACACCCAGGTACTACCACTTCGCCAAAAGAACCAACTAACCTTTTTGGCCTGACTAAAGTACCTTCCTGATACATATTATATAATTATATCAAATCCTCCGTCGACCGATCCTTTTTCCCGGCATCCTGGTATCCCGTGTTGGGGGCTTCCACACCGAAACTCGGGCGTGAACCGGCGCATCAGGGTTTAGCTCCGCCGCTGCCCATTGGCACCTTGCTCTGCACCAAACCGGCCTACGACAAACCGGCCCAGCGTCTCCCTCCGTCGGTTCCATACAACTAGGTACCTCTATCATTTGACCATCGTATTCTATTGTCGCCATATTTTGTATTTTACCTAAAAATTAATCTTAGTCAAAATCAAAAACCTGATTAACCCTATCTCCCATCGCCTCAACAATTTCCGGAACCCACGACCGGCATTTCCATCTTATTGCATCTCGCATAAGCTCCTTAACGCTTATTAGCTCCGAATCGGTAGGGAAAAAATCTATTCCTCTTTGTCTTGACTCTTGAATAATTTTTAATGCTTCGATATCGGCGTCTCTTTCTTCCATCAACAAAGCCAATGTAGTCTCTTGCTCTTCGATTGACGGTAAAATTTCCCGTCTCTCATGATTAATTGCTCTAGATGATCTACTTATAGAATTCATTATTGAGCGCCGCTGTCGACTTCTTCTCTCCTCCATCTGTCTATTTAGTTCTTCTAGAGGTTTAGATAGAATTCGAGCAGTCTCAACTCCTCTGTTAAGGTGACCTTGTTCATGAATTAGACCAACCACATTATCTGCAGTTCTCATTCCTCCTAATAAACAATAGGTACAGCTATCATCAATCTCCATGATATCTCGGGCTTCAAAAAAACCAGAGCATAGTTCTTCTTCGTCTTCATTAATAAAATCCAGATGGACAAAATACATCTGATCTGTTTCCTGTAAATATTCCTCTCCTTCCACTTTCATACTCATCAATCCATAGCCTTCAATATAATTTCCTAAACGCATTTCCTCATTCACATCCACTCCAGTAAAAATATCGCATCTGGGGCTCAACACCATGGTCAAATGCTGGCCACCCTTTACCTGTTTCCCATTAATCTCTCGTCCATCCTCCAAAACTGTTTCCACCAAATACTCCCCTCCCGGCAATACTTCTATCTGGCTACCAGAGTTAAAAAATCTCCTAACTTCCTCCGGCACAGCCGTCCTAATTTCTTTTAGGTCTCCAACCTCAGCCATATTTTTACACCACCCCTTTTCCCTCTAACAACTTCATTATATCCTGATGGACCTCTTCGACTGATTTTATTTCTCCGTCCCGACAGCAGTCAACCGCCACCCACCAATCAATCTCCTTACACATTCTGTCATACTCCTTGGCTGCTGCATATTGGTGTGCTATGTCCTTCTCTACCAAATCCGCCTCCTGTTTTTCCATATACTCTCTTTTGATCTTGTTTCTGATTAACTTCTCGGCTATTATTGGGTCAACTCTCAACACAATGACCAAATCGGGCTTACAAATCCCCAGCTCTTCCCAGCCAGTCCGCCATAGCCATTCCCGAAATTTTTCCTGAGCCTCCCCGCTTAATTTTGCCACCTGGTGGACATTCGAGGTAAAATAACGATTGGAAACAACCACTCGTCCCGACTTCACCCATCTTTCGATTCTCTTTCCTCCAAAATATTCGTCCAACATGTACGGTAAACAGCTTAGATAGGGGCTAATTTGACTAGGAGGCCCAAACTCTCCCACCAACATTCTTCCAATCAATGCTCCCCACACCGAATCCTTGTATCTTGGATAATCATCAGTTTCCACATTAAACCCGCGTTCCTCAAAATATTCTTCCAGCAAACTCACTTGCTGATTTTTTTGAAATCTATCACTAAAAAGATTAAAACCATTCTGATTTAAAAATCTCTTTAGCATCTCCGCCTGTGTCCCCTTGCCGGATCCGTCTATCCCCTCAATCACAATAAATTTCCCCCGATTTTTCATATATTGCTACTTACAAGACGCTATCTATTTTAAACTTTTCCTTCAATTCTTTAATTTTCCCATTCCTGATCAGCTCCACCTCCTCCCCATCTTTTTCGGGCAACAATCCCACCGTCACATCCTTAGCATGATAGCGGCTTTTTTCCATTTCCACCTCTTGGGAAATTTGGTAAAACACAATCTGGCAAAATCTCTCCCCAGGGTACAGTCTGATCACCTGCGTCCGGGTATTGTTTCTCACCGGAATAACCAAGTTGCCTTCATAACCGGCATCTACTATTCCGGTCAAATCCAGCGACAGTCCTCGTCTGTTTACCGAAGATCTGGGGTATAGCACCCCCATCAAATCAAGGGGCATTTTTATTCTTTCTAGCGTCGACACCACCACATATTCTTCCGGCAGTATTTCAAAATACTGGCCTTCTTCCAAGGTCACTACCTCAAACGCTTTCTTCTGATTACCCACAAATCTATCCATATTTAAGGCTATTCTACCCTCACTGGCCAGTTCCCATAACCGCGGTACCATAAATGTCAATCCCAGTCTCAAATCCACCGAATGCCGTTGCAGCTGGAATTTATCTAAGCCAGGGCTAAATCCTAAGCTATCTGCTTCTATCAATTTAACAATTTCCTTTCTGGTTAAAACCGCCATTCGTCTCTTTATACCTTCTTATTTATTCAAATACAATCTATCAACCATCTGGCTTTTCAAACCAAACTTATTTCGGATAAAAATCCAGAAACGACTTGCCTCCCATATTTCACCAGTTACTATTAACAGATTGATTGTTTTATTGATAATTGAAAATTGATAATTGATAATTAAACCCATGCCCATTAACTACCCTTATCTCCCTGCCGGCAAAACCCTCGAGTACGTCCCAGCCACCAATCCTTTTATGCTGGCCGCTTCTGAAATTTTAAAAACTCGATCTTGTATCAAACAGCCTACCGGCGCCGTAGTTGTCAAAAATAGTCAGATAATTGGTCGGGGCAGTAATGCCGGCATTCTCGTAACCAGCTGCCCCCGAATTGAGCAAGGCTATCAAACCGGCCAAGGCTGGCACCTTTGCCAGGAAATTTGCCGCCAGGAGGGCCACGCCGAAATTATGGCCATCAAAGATGCCCTCACTCACGGCCACAACCCCCAAGGGGCCGATCTTTATCTTGAAGGCCACTGGTGGTGCTGTCAAAACTGTTGGGATTTTATGCTCCAAAACGGCATTCAGCACGTTTACCTTCGTAGTGATTCCTACCAGCTCTACAAGCGCTGAACACGATATTTTGCCACAATCCCCCCTTCCCCACGCCCCTCCATTCCCACCAAGTCCAATTGCCGTTCTTTTTTTAATTCAACCCAAGTTATCCCTCGCCCCAAAATAATCGGGATTACCGACAGCCATACTTCGTCCACCAAATTTTCTTCCACAAATAAACTATAAATTTCTCTTCCGCCCCCAATTATCACTCTCTCAAAGCCTCTTGAGCCTAATTCCCCCAAGATCTCTTTCGGGCTATGACTGGTAAATTCCACCTGCCCAGGAATCGACAAAAAATTCTCAGCCTGCCGGCTCATCACCTTTATCAATCTTCCGGCCAGTGGCCGTCCGATCACTTCGTAAGCTCTCCGTCCCATAATTATCGCCCCCGCATCGCTCGAGACTTTGGCAAACCACCTTTTATCATCTCTCCCGGTCCACCCTAGTTTATCCTCCGGTGACTTGGCGATTTTACCGTCCAAGCTTATTGCGGCCACAATTATTTTTTCCATTTACAATACAATCTTTAACCCTTCAATGGCTGACATCGGCTTATATTGCTCCTTAATCTGTCCCAAGATTTCCTCCACCAAGCTCTCATCCCCCTCCGTCCCCCTGGTAAGCCAATCCTTCTCTGGTTTAAGCTTAATCTCCGGGTGTTCGTTCTTTCTTTTAATTAATTCCCAAGCTGCCTCATAATGAATGTCGTAGACATGGGCATTCGAAATAGTATGGGTGTAAGTTCCAACGCCAACCCCGAGTCTGGCAGCTAAAATATGTTGCAGTACTCCAAAACCTCCAACGTCATGCGGGCAGCCCAAAATCATATCGTTTGATCTGACAATATTATGAAGATTTAATTTACCTCCGATAATGTTAACCACAAAACAAAACGGGCATGGTACATTTTTTTTGTATCTTCCCCCCAGGCTTGAAGCCAATCCATCATCGGCCGGATCCCAAGTTATTACCACCCCGTGCCTTGATGACGGCTGTTTCTCCAACAAATCCACCAGTCCGGTAATCTGATCCCGTCCAAAATGCTGTCGCCACCGGTAGCCATAAGCCGTACTTACCACTCCGTCGACATTGGTAAAATCGTCCCAAATTTTCGTAAATTTTGTTAAAAAATCTCCCGGCCGCCGGCTTCCGGTCAAAAACCATATTTGCTCCGCCACAAAAATTCTGACCGGTATCCTTCTTAGGGTTAATACCGGCAATCCTTTGCTAATCGAAAAAGTAATACCCGGCAACGCCTTAGTCTTGTGCCCTGTTCTCTCGTTTATTTCTTCAATACCTTCCTCCATTATCTGTCTCAAAGCTTCTTGATACTTCAGGTCAAACTCTGTCATCGTTTCTTTATACCTTCTGGCTCTTTCAAAAGCAATCTATCAACCCCTACCGCCAGCCCGCCCACATTTGGGTGGCGCCTTGGGAGGAAATCTTTAATATTTGATTTATCGAGTTATTCATAAATCACATGTCTTAAATCGTAAATCATGTTGCTATAAAATAACCCATGACTCAAATTCTTAATTTTATCCTTGACCTTATCAAAACCAATTCCCTCTTAGCCATGTTTGGCGGCGGATTCATTGAGCAAATCATTGTCCCCATCCCCTCCCCGATTATCGGCATGGCTGGTGGCGCGTTTATAATTGACCGGAATATCCCATTTTTTACCGCCCTGGTCCAAATCTTTCAAAAAGTCTCTCTGCCTTACTCCATCGGCGCCACTCTCGGCACTAGCCTGGTTTACTTAATCGCCTTTTATGGCGGTAAGCCGCTAATCGAAAAATTCGGCAAGTATTTTGGCATTTCCTGGAAATTGATCGAAAAAATCAGGACTGATTTTCAAAAAACCATCGCCGACGAATTATTTATTCTGATTTCTTGCTCTATTCCGATGGTTCCGGTTTCCCTTATCACCGCTTTTTGCGGCGGCTTCAAAGTCCCCGCCGTAAAATATTACCCCATGGTTTTTATTGCGCTTCTAATCCGCTCCACCATCTTGGGCTTTTTGGGTTTTCAAATGGGTGAAGCCTTTTTGGGCCTTGCCCACGGGTTGGACAAAGTCGAATCTGTTTTAACAGTAATCGGCGCTGGCTTGATTCTTGGCTTCCTGTTTCTCAAACGCGAAAAGTGGCTCAAAAAGAACGAATAACTCGTCAGTTTTATTTCTTATATCCTGGCTTTGGGCATTTCTGCCAAAGGCAATACGCCTCTCTTTTCTAATAATTTATAGCAAACGATCGCCGTTCCCAATCCCGCAGCTTTCCACAACCAGTTTCTTGACAGCACCATTGTTGCCAAACCTCCTACTCCCATAGCTCCTATCAAAATATCTACCACCTGACTTGGCAACTCTCTTTTATTTTTAGCCTCACTCGCCATATCTTATATTTTACCACTCTTGCCCCCAGCCCTATCTTAGCTCGTACACCACCGTCAGAGTTTTACTCACCGTTGTACTCCCCGGCTCTACCGGCACCCCGGCTCCGCCCATTCCTTCTTTTACAGCCATGGGGCGAAAGTCCATCCCTCCACCGCCTTCGTTGACATTTATTACTTTCCCCAGTCGTCGCCCGGCCAATTTAGCCAGCGATTCCGCCTTTTCTTTGGCATCTTCCATCGCCTCGCCAAATAACTCCCTTTCGGCCTGGTTGGTATTGTCAAAAGTAAAATTCGGCCCAAACATCGTAGTTGCCCCACTGCTGGCCAGTAAATCTGCCAGCTGGGCTGCCTTACTAACTTCCCTCAAAACAATTTCAATGTTGTTCCCCACTCGCCACTGGCCGGGCCGGTACTTTCTTACACCCTTGTCAATGTATTCCTGGTCTTCCTGATAAATATTTATATTTTGGGTTTTAATATCTTCGGCCTTGATCCCAAATTGTTTGACACTGGCAATAATGGCTTCTACTCTTTGGTTTACTTCCTTTACCGCCTGGTCTTTATTGTCGTTTGTTACGTTTACCCCGGCAGTAAAAGTGGCTATTTGGTTAGTTTGTTGGGATCTAGCCTCCCCGGTAACAGTCACAGTTTCCGGCTGTCCCCACTCAATCTTTCCCCATCGGACACTTGGCAGTAGTAATAATCCCAACACCACCAAACCGGCAATCAAAATTGTTTTCTTCATACTTAATTTTACTCCACCTATCTTAATCGCTCAACTCCCGGAACTTCCAATCCAATCTTCTGTAGCCCCAGTCTCCCTATCTTTTACCTACCTTATTAGCTTGCCTCCTTGCCATTCTCGCTTCATATTGTTCTTCCGACTCTCCTGTTGGGGGTCCATCATAGTTACACCCTCCTTTTTGTTGAACCTCAATTGCCCATTGTATTCTCTTCGGGTCACCACTTGCCAAAGCTTCCTCGATTTGACCAGCCAGATTACGAACATCCTCTATTGTGGGAGGCATATCGTTTAGTTTACTAACCCTCGTCAATTTTTTCCACCCCATAAGTCATTACCCCCAATTTCCCCCTCTTCCATTCCTCCTCTTCCAACCCGGCCTTAAGACACAGCTGTCCCAAAAAATCGCTGCATTTAGGTAGGTCTTCCCAAACCTGGGGTAAAAATGTTGCCGTATTCCAGCCATCTTTTATTATCACCCCCGGCTTATTTTGGCTTAAGTATTCTTCCAATTCCCCTACCGTTGAATAATTAAATTTTTTCGGTTTGTCCAGAATCGAAATTTCGATTTTTACCTGTTTAAACTCCTCTGCTGTTAGCGGCCAAAATCTTGGATCTTTAAATGCCGCCGCCCGCGCATCCTCAATAATTTCTTTATACAACTCCTGTTTGGCCTCCAAGTGCCCCATGCATCCCCGAAGGTTATTGCTTATCGTCAGCGTCACAAACGCCGCCCTCTTTTCTTTTAAATCTTCTTCCATTTCTTTGCCGTCAACTTTCAAAATCTCACCTTTCAATTCCGCCTCAATCGCCCTCCTGGCCAAATTTAACAATATCTTATTTTTTCTTAGTTTTAAATTTTTCGTTAATTTTTGATCTTTGAGATTTGACTTTTGATCTAGATAAACAATACACGTATACCCCACCACCGCCCCCCAATCCCCCGTCGTTTCCCCCGATGTCTGGTAATCTACCAGTATCGGCTTCCAGCCTCTGGCCTTTGCCAATTCATTTAATTTTTGTATTGGTTCCGCCCCGCAAGCCTCAAGGCTACTACACTTCATCGCCAAAATAGAATCAATCGTTTTTTTATCCACTTCTTCCGCCTCCGTTTGGGGCAAATAATGCGACAAGTCCGAGCTGGCGATTACTAAAGTTTTCTCATCAACTTCTTTTTCTAGATCAATTTTCTCTCCATAATTTTTAGCTATCTTCACCTCCCCCAATACTTCTTTTATAAATGGTATTTGAATCTCCACCGAATGCTCTTCTTCTACCAAGTAGCCATGCAAAAATCCCAAGATTATCACCTTGTCATAATCACCCTTTTTTAGTAGCCTGTATCCCGCCCCGGCCACCACCCCCGAATACATCAAACCCGCATGCGGCACAATCATCCCCCTTATCTTCCCTTTTCCCTCCACCCCAACTTTCTTTGCCTCGGCCAAACACTCCTTAATTGGCTTGCTTAAAAACATTCTTAAATTCACAACCTATTCTACTATGTACGGGCGAGGCGTGACTCCCCGCTTCCCTTCGTATTTAAATTAAAAAATTATCTTTGAAATTTGATTTTTGATATTTAAATTTTAAATCAATCCCATACCCCTTCTATTTTATATCCGCATTTGGTGCATTTCCCACTTTCTAATTTATTTTCCACCATATATCCCAACCTTCTAACCACTTCCTTCCCGCACCTGGGGCAGAATGTCGACTGGCCTTGCCAGTCACCAATATTGCCGGTATATACATACCGTAATCCCTCTTCTTTCCCAATTTCCGCCGCCTCAAGTAACTTTTTTTCTGAAGTCTTTGGCAAATCCGTCATTTTAAAATCCGGGTGAAACGCCGTTACATGCCAAGGAATTGATTTAGAAATTCCGGCAATAAATTTGGCGATGCTTCTTATTTCCTTTGTGCTGTCATTTTTACCGGGAATCAAAAGTGTAGTTACTTCCAGCCACTTTTTTCTTTTATAAATCTCCTCAATATTCCTTAATACCGGCGCCAATCTGGCATGGCAAACTTCTTTATAAAACTTCTCCGAAAAACTTTTTAGATCAATATTAAAAGCGTCAATATACTTGTCAATAAAATCCAAGGTTTCAAAACTCATGAATCCATTACTCACAAACACTCCCAATATTTTTTTCTTCTTCGCCAACATCATCACTTCGACTGCAAACTCCGCCCAAATTGTCGGTTCATTGTAGGTAAAAGCAATCGCTTTTATACCCCTCGAAACACAATAGCTAACTAGTTCTTCTGGCACAATCGTCTCTTCAAGCACTTCGACCTCGACCCCCTTTTGCTTTGGCCTTTGTGATTCAGAATAATTTTGGCAAAACTCGCAGCCAAAATTACAGCCCACAGTTCCCAAAGATAAAATTCCGGTTCCCGGTAAAAAATGAAATAGCGGCTTTTTTTCTACCGGATCAACCGCCAGTCCACTGGCCTTCCCCCACCCAAGTAATTCCATTTTACCTTTAATATTCTTCCTCACCCCACATATCCCCGTCTTGCCCTCCCCGATTTTGCACCGCCACTCGCACCTCTGGCACTCAACAATTTTATTTTTCACCTACTCTATTCTACCTTGTCTGCTGAAATCCAAACATTGACGGAATCCGGGTTACCCGATAAGCATCTTTATTGTGCCTAAAATCAAACCTGTACTTGTAACTTGTTCCGTCAGCATTGATCGCTTGTAAAAACAAATCTTTTTGTTGCTCTGCCATCCCTTCAGTAAAAACTTCTGTATCAATTTCTGTCTCGATCCGTTGTTTAGCCAATCCCTCTTCCGGATTAGTAATTATCACTTTAACCGAGTGTATTCCCCTTAAGTCTTCCGTAGTCTTGCCATACGCAACATCAGTACTTTCAATCAAATTCAGTATCCAATTTCCATCTTCCTCTTCAAAAGATCCAACCATTAGGGTGTGGCATACTTTATTTTCTCCAGGATTTCTTAAAGTTATAATGTCTCCTGGTCTTAAATTTTTTACACTTACATCCGACAGACTAACTGCTGTTCCTCTTTCAACCAATCCCTCAAAATCCCCCGGCGCAACATTCATCTTATTTTCTCCTATTACCTTTGCGTACCCATCTCTACCCATCACTAGCTCAACAAAATTAGCCACCATCCCACAGCAATCAATCATGATGCCATTATCAGTAAGCCATTGCTTTGCTTCGGCAACATTTGAACATATGGGTGTTCCTTTCTCCGCTATAATTTTTCTGATTTGGGCTTGCATTTCCTCAGGGCTGCCCTTTGCCCCCAAAAACACGGTTGCCTGGTACTTTGCTTTTTCAGTTACCCCTAAAGATATCAATTTTTTACCTGCCAAAGTATCCTTCCCATAATCTTCTTTATTCTCACCAAATACCGGCGTAACCTCGACTCCTCCGATATTGAAGACATACTGTTTATAGGCCTCCACGATCCGCTCCCCAGCCCTATCAATTTCTCCTCTTTCCTCAGACGATACTCCCTCCCAAAGTCTCTTTTCCATAGAGTCTTTCTTGCCTTGTTCGTCCTTAATTCTCCTTTCTTCGGCCTCTTTAGCCATATCTTTTCTCATCTGATCTCTAGCATAGCCGCTTCTTCTGGTCGAATCGGCTTTTTGGCTTCTTTCCCTCGCCTCGGCTTCTGCTTTTTTCCGCGCTTCCTCAGCCGCCTGTTTTTGTGCGGCCCTATCCATCTCAAGTTGTGCCTGTGCAGCCTCCGCCCTTTTTTGAGCCTCCAATGCCGCCTCTTGTTTTTGAACAAACTTCACCGCTTCATTACCAGCTATTGCCGCCACTCCTAGACCTGCTGCCGATAACCCCAACCTCCCCAAAACCCATCTGCGGCTTAGCAAATTTCCCGCGTGTCTATCCACACCCCGTCTCTCCCTCTCCTCTCTCCTCTCTCTTCCGGCTTCCATTTTTTGCCGAACCCAATTCTTCAATCTACCAAACACACTCTCTTTCCTGGTTGCTTCCACTCTGGCTTCTCCAACTACCGGTGCCACCATACTTGCCCTATCCAAAACCCCTTCTTCCGCCCCCGCCCCCGATCCCCCGCCTCCTTCGTTACTGACCGGGTTTTGACTAGCCCAAAAATCAGCCCCCATCTTCACCCTCTGCTGCTTCGCCGCCCCATTCCAACCCCCCTGGATTCCTAAATCGAATCCC
>JBAZSP010000024.1:0-14804 GCA_041663285.1 Candidatus Shapirobacteria bacterium | reverse complement strand
TATTTCCGGTTCGTCGAGAAGTGCTTTGGCAATCGCTAGCTTAGTTTTTTGCCCCCCGCTTAGTTGAAGTGGGGGATCGTCTAGCTGTTTATTATTCAACTCTAAGCCGTAAAGCATTTTAGTCAGTTCAAAATCCTGCTTTTGTTTTTTTGGATCCAAGTATGCTCGAATATTATTCGAACATTCCATCACTTCATCTTTTTTTACCTCCTGTGGAACCAAGACCACTTCCCCGGTAATTTCAATTTTTCCCTCGTCCGGCATTTCTCTTTTAGCCAATAATTTAAACAAAGTTGATTTTCCTGATCCGTTTGGCCCTACCAAGCCCACTTTGCAATTTTTCGTCACCGAAAAGCTAACCCCCGAAAATATCGGTTCTAAGGCATAAGAATAGGACAAATCTTTAACATAAATCATCTTCTGATTTTACACTCTATTTTTAGTTCGCCAACTCCTGGTCAGAATCTGGCCTTTAATCCTTCCACTAATCAAAAACTTTAATTCTTTGCTTTCAGACTTTGCCCCGCCTGTTATCAGCCCCAAATTTATTCCAAGACAGCGAAAATTTACTCGCCTTTGGTGGGTAAAACCCAGACCGTAAGGTCGTGGGTTTTTTTATTTAAAATTAACAATTGCCATCGTTATCTGGCAATAAATCAAATACCATATTCCCATCATTGCGGTCATCACCACTGTCATCCAGTTCTTTCTCAGCCATCCGGTCATCTAGAAAATATAACCCGAATAAAACCCAAAGACAATAACTAAAAATAGATCATCTAGACTATCATCTTGGTTGCAAACCGCTCATCCGGCTCAAATAGCTTTCTTAAATATTCCTCCTCATCTTTTGTCATTTTCTCTACAATAATTCTTAAGTTAAACATCTCTTTTTGTTTTTTTAAATCTGTCCGTACAATGTTTCTGCCGGTTTTGCTGATGGCTTCCACTATATCCCTTAATATTCCCGGATTATCCAGCCCGGTCAATCTTATAGTTGTCCAGCCCATTCTGTCTTTGGTAATTCCGCGGGCATCAAGATCTTTGCTAAGCTCGGGTAACCCCAGCGATCCATTCCCGACCAAAAAATGCAGTTCTTCGATGCTTTCGCAGCCGAAATCAAAAAGTACCCGGTTAATTATTTCTCCTAAATCAGTTAGTGCCAACAAGCCCCTCGGCCTCAGCACTTCCTCAATTAACTCGCGGCCGTTTTCGACCAAACACATCCTTTTTTCCAGCATCCTTAAATTTTCAATCATCCTTTTTGTTGGAGCTAAGCTGAAAAGTTCCGCATTTGCTATCGGCGCCCGTTTCGGTTCTCCCAATACCAGCTCCACCACCGAAGCGCTCGGCAATACCCACGACAAGGGTTTTTCTTCACCATTGACCCGGCAGCTTATTGCTTGAGCCAGCAACCCGGGGTTTAAGTCAGCCGCAAAATCAATTGCGGTTGCATCTTTTGGCAAAAACCTTACCTTCCCAAGCGGTGTAAATATTGGCTTCAGGACATACGCTTTTAAGTTTTTTTGGCCTTGATTAATCATATCTACCACTCCCCAGTTATTAAAATCCTCCATTTCCTGTGTAACCAAGGCAATTTCCACCGGCCCGTTACTAAAGCCGATTGTGGTCTGGATTGCCTGATATCCGTTTTCTCTTTTATTGGCCCCGATATTTTCCTTGTACTTATCAAAATCTACCAACCCTCCATATTTTTCATGCAGTCTACCCAGTAGCAAATAACAATCATCTAACTCCGCCAATATTATGCGAAAACTCACTACATCATTAATGTGGAAAAAGTTGTCAGTTTCACCCTTACCCTGCATTGCCAGTCTTTCTCTCTTCTTTTTTGATGCCCAATAGCCGCTTCGTCGCATTTCGACTTTACCGCGATAATTGCAGCTCATTAATAGTTGTTCCAGGCTGCTTTTAACATAGCCCAAAAACTGTTCGTCCAATCTCCGGTCACCGTCGATCTGTTCCTTTACCTTTTCAAAATTTTTTGGTTCCAAATATCTGAATCCCCAGTCTTCCAGTTCATTTTTTACCCGCCACATCCCCAACGATTCTGCTAGTCTGGTATATACTCCCAAAGTTTCCGCCGCCTTTTCTCTTTGTTTGTCAGCCTCCATAAAATTCAAAGTCCTCATATTGTGCAATCTGTCAGCCAATTTCATCACCGCTACTCCTGGATTCAAAAAAGTCCGGCCCAATACCTTAGTTAATGTCTCCCTGTCTGACCAAGCTCTAAGTTTGGTTACCCCCTCGACCAGTTCTGTCACCTCTTCCCCAAATTCAAGCCTTATCTGGTTTAGCGACAAAGTGGTATCTTCCGGCCCGTCGTGCAGCAGTGCCGCTATTAAAAACTTCTCGTCGCCTATCTTCCATTCATCGTGAAGAATTTTTAGTACTGCCATACAGTGGCTAAAATAGGGCTCACCCGATTTTCTTACCTGGCCACCATGTGCTTCTAACGCCAAATTATAAGCTCTTACCAGTTTGTCCGACTCCAACACTATTCCATCAACCTGACTGCCTTTAATCATATTGCCAAAATCCATTTTAGCTATTTTATTCTACCGTTATGATTTAATCAATCAAAACTAAAATATAGGATATCTATCTCACCACTTTTCCCAATGTATCTTCTCTTCTCTGTACTTGTCTTTTGGTTTTTCAGTTCTAGCCGGAATTCCAATCGGGATAACATTAAGAGGAATTACCCAATCGGGTATCTCCAAAATCTTTCTCACTTCTTCCGCCCTACTAATGCTTGGGAATACTGATGTCCACACCGCTCCCAGCCCCAAAGCTTCAGCTGCTAACAGCATGTTTTCCGACATGGCACTGCAATCCATGACCCAGTAATCTCCTATCACTGGCACTACCTTAGCCAGAATATTGCCCTTAGGTTTCCCGCACACTATTATGGCCGCCGACGCCTGATAAAGCATTTTGGCAAACGGCATTGCCTTTCCCAGCTTATCCAGCGTCTCTCTCTCCGTCACCGCCACCACTTCCCATGGCTGCAAATTAATGGCCGATGGTGCCGCCATTCCGGCTTTAATTATTTGCAGCAATTCCTCTTTTCCAATTTCTCCCGGCTTAAAATTACGCACACTTTTCCGGCCCATCACCACTTGCCAAAACGTTTTAATTTCTTTCATTGCTAATTTTCTCAATTTTTCAATGCCTGGTCTACTATCAGCACCGTTTTTCCTTCCGGCCCAAATACTGCCTCATGCACCTGCAATCTATCGATCATGGCCTTTTGGCCGATTAACCTCTTTCTATATTTATTAACCAACAGTTGGCAAACATCTAAGTCTCTAACACGGGCTATAGTTATGTGTGATTCGTATCTATCTAGCACATATATATGGCCGTATTTATTCAGCTTATCTTGATCGTCAGACGGTAAGGTTTTCCGATAACTTTCATTTTCATATTTGTCCCTTTGGCATCCCTCCCTTAACGGATTAAATAGTTGCAAAGCTTTTTGGTGATAATCATAAGTTTTATTATTGTCCTTAAACTTAATCATCACCAAACCTCCACCATTAAAGAACACCTCTTCCGATTCCACTTCGACCCGGTGCAATATATCTCCAAAGTTTTTTGCTACTTCAGTTATTTTCGCCTCATTTCTTTTTGGCGCCGCAAACAAATACAGGGGATAATGTAAAAAATATCTTTCGTCGTCAACGTACCATTCCGATCCGTATTCGTCTCTGATTTCCAGTGAAATCTTAATAATCAAATCGTGCAACGGATTTGAAATATTAAACGCCACATTAATTACACTTTTTCCTTCGTTCACATTATCTCCTTTTCTCCAAATTTTCCTTTACCCTAAACTTAACTATCTTTCTGATCAGTCCCCAAGGCAATTCCTCCGTTAAAGGAAACTGCACCGATCCCTTTGCTTGCTTAAGGGCTTTTAATTCTTCCTTAAAAAATACTATTGCCGACGGTGTAGGATAAAATCCCACATGTTTGGAAAACGCTGCAAAATGCACTAAGTTGCCGTTTAGTTTATATGTTGGAATTCGGTAGTCAATAGTTTCCTCTGCTTCTGGCGCGGTTGCTCTAATAACTTGCCTTAACCTCGTAAGAATCTTCTGTGTAGTCTCTGGAAAACTTTCTATGTATTCTTCGATTGTCTTAGCCGTCTTCATGGTTAGTATCCTACATGCCACTTAGAAACTTAAATGCTTGGTACACCAAAAAAGCCGGCCAAACCATGGCCTTGAGTACCCCCAAAAGTCCCGTCCCCAAATTAGTTGCCTGGCCAACAAAATAAACCGCTGCTCCTATAAACCCCAATCCATACACCGCGCCATTATCTTGCCTGATTATTTTCATAGTTTTCTTTAACCACTAACTTAATTAATTTTATCAATTTTTTTTGTCAGCCATATATGCTTATGGACACAGTAAACCTTATCTCCTCTCGTCCATCTTTTCGTTTCACTTGCCCCGAATTTTTCAATTCCCAGATTGCGTATATTCTCCAAATTTTCTAGCATACTCATTTCATATTTTTCCCGGTAGCGTTTGTCCAGTTTTTGCAGCCGCAGGCAAGGAAATTTAGTGCACCATTTGCCACAAAACTTATTGGTACCAGCCTTAAATTGTTCACATTTTCTGATAACGCATTTTCTAATCGAAACATATTTCGTCTTCACCGCCTGTCGGCAACCCGGGCACTTATTTTTTTCTCGTAAGTAAGCGCTGCATGTTCCGCAATTCATTCCGCAAGGGGCTATCAATCCCTGTCTCATTATGAAATTATATCTCCTGGTAACTTAAGTTTCTATTCGGCTCTTCCTCTTAAACTATCCTGATAACAAGTCAAAATATACTGTCTCTTCTGGTGTATATTTCAACCTCAAGCCCTGTTTGCTACTAAAATTAACCGTGGAAACGGTTTCTTTACCCAAATTTATAGGCGTTTTTTTTGGCGCTTTTTTAGTTGACATCCTTTGGACTCTCGGCATCAGGCGCACCTCGCAAGGGAAGGCTCTGTCTTCGGCTCTTTTGAGCAGCACCTTGCTGGTTATTAATGGCCTGGTTGTCCTCAGCTATGTCAACAATGCTTGGTATCTACTTGCCGGCGCTCTTGGAGCTTTCACCGGTAACTATCTGACTGTCAAAATGGACACCCGCCGCCCTTGAACAACTCTCCCAAGAACACCTTACCACTTTCTTACGGGAGGAAGTCCGCCTTTATATGTCTCCTCCTCCAAAAACCACTTTAAAACCTCAATCCCAAGTTCGCCGTCGGCCAAAAAGTAACTTTACCACCTTCCGCCATCACGACGTTGACGGCCCTGGTCTGATCAAGTCTCCTCTTACCTATATAAAAGCCAGGAAAAAATCATAAAAGCCCGCCCGCCGACTGATCTGTTAGATATATTTTCTTATCTTCTCTGCTCCTTCCTCGGCCTTCCTCATGTCAAAGTGGATCGTTCTCCACCCCATCTCTTTTGGTATCAATAAATTTTTATCCTGGTCATCCACAAACATAATTTCTTCCGGTCCGTATCCCGTTTCCTTTTGTATTATTTCATAAATTCTTCTATCCGGTTTTGTCATGCCCATTTTGTAAGACAAGTAAACCTCTTTATACTTAATTTTCGGAACCCATCCATCACGATATGCTGCTTCCCAAATCCCTGAATTAATATTTGAAATTATCCCCATCTCGATCTTTCCTTCCAACTCGTAAACTAATGTATTTATTGGTGTAATAATCTGATAATCACTTACCCACGAAGTAGCTATGTCAAAGTCAGAAAGGCTGTTTAGGCTAAAATGGTCTACGCAATTCTTCAGTTGTCATTCTTCCGTGAGCCAAATCTTTGTCGAATTGACTGTAGAATTCTAGCGCTTCGCTAAAATCGATTCCAAACTTTTTACACGCCCCTTTGAATACATCGTCATAATTGACCAGCACCCCTCCAAAGTCAAAATATATCATCTTTATCATACTCAATTATATAATTAATCTATTATGAGTCTGCCTTCCCGTTTTCGCTGTTTCTTCATTTATCCTATTATATTTTTTGCCTCGATTTATTTATTTACCTATATTTGGGTCGTCACCCAAGTCAACCAGGATTCAAAGCAAAAATCGGATGTCATAATTGTCCTGGGGGCCAAAGTCAATTTAACTCCCCAAACCATAAACCCTTGTCTTGTTAGCCGGGTTAGCAGGGGAGTTGACTTATATAATCAGGGCTACTCCAATAAAATCATTTTTTCCGGTGGTACCGATCACGAAGATGGCGCAGTTGAAGCCGAAGCCATGAAGCAAATGGCCATCGATTCGGGTGTTTCCCTTTCAGACATTCTTACCGAATCAACTTCCAGCTCCACCTATGAAAATCTAATCAACAGCCGGCAATTAATGAAACAGAATAATTTTCAGACTGCTTTAATCGTCACCGAAACCTTTCATTCCCCCCGCGCTTCCCTGATCGCCAAAAAACTTAAGCTTGACTACTCCGTATCTCCGGCCGATAGTATCTGTTGGAGTAAGTGGAAATATCTATCCTGGCGCCTCTGGCGCGAACCTCTTGCCCTGGTCATTTATTTTATTAAAGGTCAAATTTAATAATGACGTATTAATAAATACTGCCTGTTTATGGTATCAGTAAACAAAGAAGCCTCAACTTTCGTCCGTTTTGGTGACATCTGCGAAATTCAAGGTCGAGGTGGTGTCTCGGTTGTTACCGTAGTTGAAAAACGGGGGTTAGGCGTTAATCAGTTATTCGGAGAGGAGAAAGCACCATCTATTAGTGTTATCAGTGGCACTAACCGTCTTTCTGAAGTTAGGCCAGTCGGTAAAAAATTAGACCTACCCCAAATAATCAACGGCATGAGTAGATTCCTTGGTCAAAGAGTTTCACCTGATCTAGAGGAATCACTAACTCGGCATTCTCACGACCCTCCACTTCCGCTGCCTTAATATTTATCTCCTTTTCTGACCTTTTCAATATAATTATAATTATATTTTTTCAATTCTTCTTTTAGTTCATCATTTGAATCATCCATAAAAGCTGCGACTCCAACAACTTTACCGCCGCACTTCTCAATCAATTTTATTGCTGCTTTAATCGTCGCCCCTGTTTCCACCCAATCATCTACTATCACTATCCTTTCGCCTACACTAATTGCATCTTGATGTATTTCCAAAGTCTTTTCTTTGCCGGAATAATCAATAAAAGTTTCCGAATAAATCTGGTTTTTTAACTTTCCTGGAGATCTGATTGGCACTAAGCCTGCTTTTAATCCAAAAGCCACTGGTGCCCCAAGCAAAAATCCCCGACCCTCAATGCACGCTACTTTATCTACCTTCAAATTATCAAATAATCCAATCAAGTCATTAATCAAATCTACAAAGGCAACCGCGTTGCCCAGCAGGGGACTGATATCCGTTGCTCCTTTTCCCGGCCTCAAAAAGCTTTTGTATTCCATAACCTATTTAAATTAATCAAAAACATAAACAAAGTCAATTAATTTTTCCCAAAATTCTAGCATCGCCCAGGCTAAGATCTATAACACTTCTACTTACGTTTAGCTGCCTTTGAGAAAACAAATACCCCAATTACAATAACAATCGCGATAGCCACAGATAAAACATAATTACTTCGATTGGCCTCTTTAGTTTTTTCACCGGTCAAATTTGGTTGGGTATCACCGTTATCGGTTGCTTCCGGCCCCACCTCTTCCTTTTCCCATCGGCTGGTTTCTTCAGCTACATTAAATTTATTTACTTCCCCAAGCCCGATATTGGTAGCCACCAGCATTTCCCCCGCATTGACCGTTTTCTCGTCATTCGTGACTTTTGACTTAAAGCTTACCACCCCCTCGATCACCTTTAATGTCGAGCTATTCTCGCCTTCTTCCAGCACAAAAGTCGTCCCCTTAATTCCCGCCACCGCCTGACCCATGTGAACCTCCATCGTCCCGTCTTTCACCATTTTTTTAACATTCGCCCAGATGTTGCCGGCCAAAAGTTTTAATTTAGAATCTTTTTCCGGGGGAGTGTCCAAAACTATTTCTGACTCCGGCTTCATCTCAAAAGTGGTCATATCAGGGAAAGATATTACCGCCTTACTGTCTTCTCCGGTTTTAATATGACAATCCACATATAGAACTCTCCCCATTTTTAGTACATCCCATGCCTCAAGGTCGGGAGGGCAGGCGATTTCTACCTGGCCTGATACATCAGACATTCTTATTCCCGAATCTCTGGGCGGTTCTCCACCCTCTACTTTTTCCTCTTCCGCCTGTTCCACCCATTCGCTAGTCCCAAACTGCACTTTTTTTACCCAAGTAATTCCACTGTCTGAACCGCTATCCACGTGCCTGTCATTCGCTTCAGAGGAATATTTAGTCGAAAGTTTTCCCTCAAACGACAATACAACCTGATTGTCAATAATTGTCCCCTTGGCCTTGCCGGTAAATACCGATCCTCCACTACCCTCCCGTGTTCCGTTACCTGTTTTTCTTTCATAGGAGTTTTCATTACTTTGAGTGAAATCGGCGCTGATTACTCCGGTATCTTTGTCATAACTACCGTTTAATCTGAGGTCCACCGTGCCGGTAAAATGCTGGCTTCCGCTTTCCAGGTCGATTGGCCTGGAATTATAAAAACTTATCACCCCATCTTTCACCGGTACGATAATGGATGAAAAAAATTCTTTGTCGATTTTCTCAAACGGATCAGCTTCATCTGTAACTCGATATTTGCCACCGGCCAAAACAAAATTACCTTGTGGATGGTCAACTCCAAATACCTGGTTGGTGGCCAATACAGCCAGCCCGACCAATATTATCAGTACTAATTTCTTCATACCTTCTAAAAGCCATTGTATCAAATTGAACATTCAATTTTGAAACCTCATTATCAATTACGATACTGCCGACGCTGCAGGAACTTATTTTATACTTCCTAACATTGAAACAATCTCCTCTGTAACCTCTTCCGCTGATTTATTTTCAGTTTGAACTCTAACCCCAAACTTTGGTGAGCCATGAGATGCTAAACATTTATCCACTCTATCATGCACCCACTTAGTTACTTCCAAAGAATCATTTCTATTGCTATGCCTTTTTAGGATGGTTTGTCTGTCGGCCACCAGGCAAAAATGATAAAAATATTTGTCTATGGCTTTTAAGCCCGAAACAATTTCATCGAAGTACAATTCATTCCAAACACATAAGGGCATAATCAAATTTTTATTGTACTGTTGTTTAAGAAGTTGAGCCGTTTTTACGGTTAATATTCGCCAGGCCGGTAGATCTTGAAAATCTTCTGGAAAGCCCACTGGTTTGCCTATCTTTCGAAGCATGTACCCCACTTCTTCCGCATCATACAAAAGACTGTTTGAAATTTTTTGTACCAAAAGTCCGGCAACGGATGATTTGCCTACTCCAAATGATCCATTAATAAATACGATCATAGCCAGCATTATACTAAAACTAACCGATACTCCTTTTTTCCGCAGAAATTATGTCTACATTACCACCGTGTCCTAAATGCATTTCATGTAATTAAACCGTCTCGTATCATCATTTATGATGAGCTATTCGAATCAGGTGGTTAGAACTTTTTACGCTCAATCAAACTATCAATTTTTTCCTTTATCAACTTAAACGATTCCTCAGTTACCTTAATTTTTTCTAAAGTTTCTCTTATGTTGCCATCAAGGTCAGCCACCTCCCAAATTTCGAAATTATTCGAATTAAATCCAAGATTTTCAACACAATATTGATAATAACCTTTATCAAAAAAAATTGTTAAATCCGCCGACTTCAAAAGTTCTTCATTTGTTTGGGTCCAATTGGGTTTTTGAAACGGTACCAGTTTATCCACCTCAAAAAGTCGTTGAGTCAACCATGAAATTGGTCGGTTACAGTTTTCGGATGCGCTTATGCCTGATGAAATAACTGTGACATTGGGTAATTTCTTTGAATTAAGATATGTCTCCGCCAACCGGCTCCTGTAAATATTCCCCAAGCATACGAAATGAATTATCATTAGTAAATTATATCAGTGACGAACCATTGACACAGTTAGAAACCGTTAATTAAATTAGTCTTTTTTGTGCTAGCGCTTTTCCGGATCCAGACTTCAAGTATCTCTCGAACCCGAATGCCTTATATTTATCAACAAAACAGGCATACCAAATTAGTTTGATTGGTAACAGCGGCTTTGTTGCAGATACATTTCCATTTTTATGTCTTTCTAGTCTTTCTTTCAAATCACTCGTGCACCCAGTATAAATTTGTCCATTGTTGCATTTGAGAATATAAACATACCACACAATTAATATTACATTATTGCGGACTGTGTCCGCCGAAGCAGGGAGCTATATGACTATGAAGGATCTCCAAACCGTCGGACGAATCCCTCCTACGCCTTTCAGGCTTCGGAGAGCGAAGGCGGAGGAGGCGAGATTTCCGACTCGTTTCACTCGCTGGACTGCCGCTTCGCGTCTTGCTTCTCATCTCGCCATTTGATCACTAAAAAATCGGGCATCAAGCCCGATTATTTAGTAAGCGGAGGAGGCGAGATTCGAACTCGCGAGTCCTTGTGGGACGCACGCTTTCCAAGCGTGTGGAATGAACCACTATCCGACTCCTCCTTAACCCGTCCGTAGTCATTTATTTATTAAATGACGAAGGCGGGCAGATTAGCCTATTTTAACCCCTAAACTTTGTAGGGTGGAATGTCGAAACGAAGTGGAGATCCCGACTTCACGTCGGGAAACCACTACCTGCCCGCAATCGCTGAAGCGATAGCTTCTGCCGGCGGGTCCGATTTATCCGCCGTAGCCCTGAGCCTGTCGAAGGGCGAAGGCGGACTCTTTCAGACAGATTGTTAAAACATGCCAATTATCTCATCCGGTACGGCTGTTTCCAAGAACTTAAGCTTTTTAAACTCTTTGTCACTGGTCACCATCACCACCTTCTTCGGAACTTGAGTAGCAATAAACGCATCGGCCAGTTTTACTCCATATTTCTGTAAATATTCAAACGCCAGCCTGGTATTAGTTTTTTCCACGATTACCAAGTTTCTCAAATTTAGGAATTTTCTAATATCCTCCGCTACTGTTGATTTTTCAAATTTATATAACGACACCATCACAAAAAATATTTCCAAAAACACGATGTTGGAGCAATAGGGAATTATTTTTCCTAATTTAATCAACCCGAACAGTTTATTTATCGATCTTCCTTCCTTTTCATTTCTTTGGGTCAAATATGTTACCCAAATATTCGTATCCAAAAACAACCTTACCATTTTGAATAATCAATCTTTTCCCGTAACTTGCTTGCTGGGATAATTTTCTTTACTTTATATTTTCCCGCCAACACCGATATTTCATCCTTTAACGGTTCCAGGATGATTTTTCCCTTTCTGACCGTAATTTTTGCCATGCCATGACCCTTTATCCCGACCTTTTTTCTGATTGCCGTTGGTATATGTATTTGAAATTTTGGCGTAATGGTTACTAGTCTGTTCATACAATCATTCTACCGCAATAGCCCTAAAAAGACAATCTAAAAATTAGTTATTGTTTTTAGATACTGCTCCAGTCTATATTTTGCCTTTCCCAGCAGCACTTTTTCTGAATCATAGGCCAGCCTGTCTCCGGCTTCCTGGTAGGGGAGCCACAACCTGTCAAGCACCAGCTCCATATCAAAATGTTTTAAGCTGCTGTCTTCCCGATACTCCATCAAAAAGAAAGTAACCTTTTTAATTATTTTCCTTTTCTGTAATTTATCCCAGATAATATAATTATTTGAACCTATCTTAGTAATAATTTCCGCTTTTATTCCACCCTCTTCTTCCACCTCTCTCAAAGCCGCCTGCTTCAAAAACTCGTTATCCTTAAGATGCCCTTTTGGGAATTTGTAAACCGAGACTGGGTTTTTGCCTAGTCCCTGGCCTATCCGCCTGCCTTTATTATTTGCCGCCGTTTTAATTACCAGCCAAAGAACTTTTCCATTTTCATTTTTAAATACGATCCCTCCGGCCGATCTTTCATCGTAATACAGGTCATCGCTAATTTTTGTTGGTTTTTTTAACATATTCAAAAAACTTCTATAGCTCCTATTTTACCTCTCTTGCTAACCGGCCAAGCCTTCACGCTCGGGCAACCAGGGGTTATCTTCCTAATTTTTCTTAATTAATCAATTAAATTGTTTTGGTTTTAAAATTAAAAATTTGATATTAAAAATTGTTTAGAAATTAGAAATTATAAATTAGAAATTAAATATAGTGTGCCCAAGAGGAATTGAACCTCCAATGCTCCCTTCGGAGGGGAGTGTTATATCCGTTTAACTATGGGCACTTCCTGCTGTTCATATTATACCGGCCTGCCACAGCTTTGGCGAAAGCGGTTTTTCCCTTGCTGGCTCTATCATCTTTTAATACCAGATATGCCACCACCCCCACCATTATCCCCAGCCCTCCGATTCCCCGGTGAAAACTATCTATTTTTCCCAAATCTATCAACCTTCCCGCCAGTGGCGCTGTCAGCACAAACGGTATCTTACTCACAAATTCGACGGTCGATAAGACTGTCGCCCGGTATTTCGATCCGATGTATTTGTTTGTAATTACCGAGCCTACGGCCGCTCCCCAAGCCGTTACCAACTCCATCATCAGCAGTATTGTCAGTCCCAAATAGCCTGTCACCCAGCCAGCCGCCCAAAACCCACCGGCCACCAGCATATTAATAAGATAAATGCTCCGGTAGTCTCCCACTTTTTTCCGCCATTTGCTAAATTGCCCCAGCAGCATGGCATCCGCCACTCCCATAAGTCCAAATAATATTCCCTGTGCCTGATAACCGAGTCCGAACTTTAAGGCAATATTTGGTTTAGATAATCCCCAGTCATAAATATAAATCAAAATTCCCGCTACCAGTAACGGCACTACATATAAACTCATTTTTTTAGATAATAATTGCCTGAAACCAGCCACATAATCAACTTTTTCATCTTTTCGAAGCCTTACCCCGGCCTCTTTCAGGTGGCTACTTGCCCAAAAAGCCGTCCCGATGGCGATTGCCTGAAAAATGTGAGCTAACCTAAAATATATTTCAAATAAAAATCCTCCGACAGCCACCGACAGCCCGTACCCCAGTATTTGCCATCTTAATCTGGCCGCCACTACCCGTCCGTAAATATCGTCTGCCTTTCCCTTATATTTTACCTTTATATCTTCGTAAACCAGCGCTTCCATTGCCCCCGACACAAAAGCTCTTCCGACGTTTTCCAAAAATCCCCCTACCACCAGCCAAGCCATATTTTGGCCGCCGGCCATGATTATTGCTCCACCGGCCATTATTCCGACTCCCAAAACTGTCGACTTCCTCCGTCCAAATTTGTCGGCAAACAGCCCTGTCGGTATTTCCAATATTACCCAAACAATTGTCAAAATAGCCAGCACCGTGCCAACTGCTTGGTAATTACCAAACTTT
Organism: Candidatus Shapirobacteria bacterium; assembly: GCA_041663285.1. Lineage (GTDB taxonomy): Bacteria > Patescibacteriota > Microgenomatia > UBA12405 > UBA12405 > UBA1435. Next base: position 1,296 of record JBAZSP010000024.1, on the reverse strand, counting down.
CCCCAATAAAAATACCAAATCGCCTCTACAAACCAAATATCCAGCAGTATCGAAGTTAAGTAGTACCACCTGACTTGGTGATTATCCACTTCCGGCAGCCATCTTTTTAAAAAACTCACCATCCTGCGACCATTTTATCACTTTAAAATCCCAGCATTCCGATTTACCCCATCTGTCCTTTTTTTCAAAGGGAGAGCTAGTGACAGATTTGAATTTAAGGTGTTATTCATAAATCGTAAATCGTAAATCTTATTTCATTTCCCAATTATTCCATCAATTCCACCACCAGCTTCCCTCTTCTTTCATCCACCACCATCCCGGCACTTGCCCCTTCCGCCAGCCCCAACATCAAACTCGCCACTTCATCCAATATCTCACTCTGGATCAGCCGCTTAAGCGGCCTGGCTCCAAACACCGGGTCATATCCATTCTTCGCCAGCCAAGTTTTGGCTTTGCTTGTTACTGTTATCACTATTCCTTGCTCCCGAAGTCTTTGCCCGATTAGCTCCAGTTGGATGTCCACAATCTTTTGCAGCATTTTTTCACTTAGTCTTTTAAAAATTATTATTTGGTCTATCCGATTCAAAAACTCCGGCCTAAAACTGTGCCCCACTAACTCCCTCACCTCACCCTCCATTAGTTTTTCATCCTTGCCCGTATAAGATTGAATTATCTCCGACCCGATATTTGATGTCATAATAATCACCGTATTGCTAAAATCCACCGTTTTGCCCTTACCGTCCGTCAGCCTGCCTTCATCAAACATCTGCAAGAAAACGTTAAAAATCTGCGGATGGGCTTTTTCGATTTCATCTAAAAGTATCACTGAATACGGCTTTCGTCTTACTGCTTCGGTTAACTGTCCGCCCTCGTCGTAGCCTACATATCCCGGTGGCGCCCCAATAAGCCTGGCCACCGTATGGGCTTCGCTGTATTCGGTCATGTCGATCCTTATTACCGCCTTTTCGTCATTAAATAATTGTTCTGCCAGCGCCTTGGCGGTTTCGGTTTTGCCCACCCCGGTTGGCCCCAAAAACAAAAAAGTGGCTATTGGTTTATTTTCTTCCCCTATATGCAGTCTTGACCTTCTGACTGCGTTGGCTACCGCCCTAACCGCCTCGTCCTGCCCCACTACTCTTAATCCGATAATTTCTTCCAGGTTCTTTAATTTTTCACTCTCCGATTTCATCATTCTGGTCGCCGGAATGCCGGTCCATTTAGCCACAATCCGGGCAATATCGTCTTCCTCCACCTCCTGTTTTATCAGTCTTTCTTCGTCGGGGATTTCTCTCCATC
>JBAZSP010000023.1:0-15456 GCA_041663285.1 Candidatus Shapirobacteria bacterium | reverse complement strand
CACTCACCAACGTTACGGCTAAGAAGATACAGACCGTAATTTGAATAAGCCCCCGGAGTAATCCAGCCCTTGACCAAGTTTTTGACATCAATTAAAACGGCGTCGTTATTTTGTAAAATTACACCGCTATAGTCGGTATTTACATAATCCGGCTTATTTTGCCAGCTGATAGTCGACTCGCTCCAGTTTTCGACAATCCGAGCGACGTTGTAAGCACAGCCAAGACTGGTGGTACTGTTGACAAAAAGCCGAAGATAGGCTGTCTCGATATTCGCGTCCCGGGGAATAGCCGATAAATTAAACTTAAATGCCAACCAACGGGCCTTAATGGATGACCGGTCACCAAAGATAAGCGGATTGTAACTACCGTAGTTATATGTTGGAGCTTCTTGCTGAACCCGGCTGTCGGCAACGGCCTCAAACTTTACCGGGTCAATGGCCAGGGCTGGGGAAACGGAAAACAAAAGAGAGAGGAAAAGCAAACCTAAAACCATTTTAATTTTACTCACAGAATGCTGGAAAACATGTTCTTTATTATAATTTCAATTGACGGCTGGCTTGTCAATGTGTCAAATAGTTTACGGATTGTGATTAGGAGGAATCCGGACGGTAAGTGAAGTATTCGTTGGATAGCATGCGGTTGGCTTGAAAAAAGTTAAAATCTTTTGAATCAGTCCGAGAAATTTTAAATTGAGAGGAGTGAGCCCGAAGAGCGTTGAGCTTGGCCATTTTTTCGACCAGACCTAACTTTAGGCAATACTGCGGCGGCAAGGGGTTGATGTCGACTTTTTGGGACATGGCGGATGCTTTGGGCTTAACTTTGGGAATGGCAATAGTGGCATAAAGAAGCTGGACAGGAGGAACAACCACTTCGGAGACAGCGCGGCTAAGAGAGATGTGGTCGGGATGGCCGTAAATACCGTCCGGCTCAAGGGTGACAACATGGCTGGGTTTAAAATCTCTTATTAGCAGAGAAACAGCTTGGGCAAGAGTTTCTGATTGGGAAGTTAAGTTGCTGTCGGAAAAACCCAGAATAGCATAATCGGTGATACCTAATATGGCTAAGGCTTTGGCCAGTTCTATTTTTCTGACCTCGGCTAAATCGGCAGCGGGGCTTAAGCCATAGCGGAGGGTACTTTTTTCACCAGCGGTAACGGTAACGAGTTTAGCCCTAATTTTGTTACGAGAAAGTTTTTTGAGTAAACCGGCAATAAAAACCGCTTCGTCGTCGGGATGGGGCATAAAAGCCAATATGCTTGAATTAAAGTTTATGCCTAACTTATCTAAAGACGAAACGGATATCATTTTTTGGAAGGGGTAGTTTGGTGGATAGCGAGGTAGATTAACTCAACCGAGAACTATTTGGATAATTATACAATTAATCGAATACGAGGCTAGATGAGTAGTTAAGGTTCCTGGTAAGCCCGTTCAATGGCGGTGATATCAATTTTTTTCATGTCAAGCATGGCATTTATGACCCGATTGGCCTTGACCGGATCGGGATCGCTCGAGTATTCAGCCAAAACTTTGGGGATTATTTGCCAGGACAGGCCATAACGGTCTTTTAGCCAGCCGCATTGCTCGGCTGCCGGATCGGCAGAAAGTTTGCCCCAAAAATAATCCAATTCTTCCTGAGTATCACATTCGACATAAAATGAGACCGCTTCAGAAAATTTAAAAACCAGGCCACCATCTAGGGCCATAAATCGCTGGCCAGCCAACTCGAAGATGCCGGTCAAAACTTTGCCCTTCATCTCGGGCATACCAGGTACCTTCATACCTTCTTCGTAGTGCTTGACACTAATAATACGGGAATCCTGACTATGGTGAGGTGAGCCGGAAAAAACTGAAACGTAAAAGTTCATCGCCTCCTGGGCGGTGTTGTCAAACCACAAACAAGGAATAATGCTGGCGGTGACAGTCATGGTGTTAGCTTAGCTACCGGATATTTGATAATGATTAACGCCGGATTAAAAAGAGGTATGAAAACGAAGGCCTGCCGAACGACTATGAGAGAATTTCGGATAAGAATGGCAAAAGATTATTAATGGTGGTATACTTGCCAGATTTACATTAGGCGAAGAATCATAGTTTGCCCGGTCTTACCTAAAGACATTTTAATAAGTTGGGCATATTAATCCCGCCAGACGGGATGCCACAATTTAATTTAAAATGTATACAAACAGGTATTCGGGTAATTTCCGAAGAAATAGTTATCAAACCAGAGGTTCGGGGTTATCCCGTAAATTTACCAGAAGCAGAATTGACCGGTCGCTTTATATCAGGAAAGCCGAGAGCTTTGATTATATTGAAGATGTGACCACGGTGAACTCGTTTGCTGACTTTAGGTTCAGGGCGGAATTATTGGAAAATATAAGGGCCAAAGGCTATGCCAAACCGACATTAATTCAAGACCAGGTGATTCCCCAGATTATAGATAACCGGGATGTTTTGGGAGTAGCTAATACGGGGACAGGCAAAACGGCGGCTTTTGTGCTGCCACTAATAAACAAAATTCTGGAAAATCCTAATAAACGGATAATTGTGTTAGCCCCGACCCGGGAATTAGCGCTACAAATTAAGGAGGAGTTCAGATCTTTTACCATGGGGATGAAGGTATATATCGCTCTGGCAATCGGAGGAGCATTCATCCGAGAGCAAATTATTAAGGTCCGGAGAGGGCCACATGTGATTATTGGAACACCGGGACGAATAAAAGATTTGGGTAAACGAAAAGCTATTAATTTTGCGGGTATGGATACAATCGTTTTGGACGAGGTAGACCGAATGCTCGATATGGGATTTATTGCCGATGTCAAAGAGATTGTGGAACAAATACCTAAAAGCCGTCAAACGCTCTTTTTTTCGGCCACTGTTGACAAAAAAGTGGAGCCGTTGATTTCGGCATTTTTGAAAGATCCGGTAAAAATTTCGACCAAAACCCAGAATGCATCTTCTCATGTAGAGCAGGATGTGGTTAGGGTACCAAGACACGCCAAAGAAGAAAAATTGCACCAATTGGTGGGAATGCCTGATTTTAAAAAAGTACTGATATTTGGATCAACCCAATTAATAGTAGAAAAATTATCTCAATCCTTAATCCAGAAAGGGTTTAGGGCCCAGGGATTGCACGGCGGGAAAAAACAATTTCAACGCCAACAGATCGTAAAAAGCTTCCGTGAAAACCAAGTATCAATACTGGTGGCTACCGATGTAGCGGCCAGAGGACTGGATATTTCGGATATTACTCATGTAATTAACTTTGACGAGCCGAACAATTACGAGGATTATGTGCACCGAATCGGGAGAACCGGACGGGGAAACAGAAAAGGTTTTGCCCTCACTTTTATTGACTAAATAGACTTACACTAGCACATATTGCTTCTTTTAAGCTGGAACTCTATCTAAAGATATATAAGGCCGTGGCTTAATTATTATTGAAAGCAATATGGCTTAGTGACTAGGATTTCCACCTACACTGCCGCTGGAAAAAACCGATAAGCCTTTCGTACCATTCTGACTGCCGGTCGGGCAAACGTACCATCTCAAAGCTTTTCATACTTCCTCCGGTATAGATATTTCAAATGCTTAAATATCTATAATATAACTATACAGGTTTTCTTTTTTTATACAAGGAGATAGATGTTATAGGTATTTTGGAGTATGTTTGTGAGGTTTATGTAAGTGTTAAGATTTGTTATTGTTTTTTATCGGCCTTTTGGTTTACTGCTTTGGGGACAACAGGAAATTGATATTTTTATAGCGGGTTGCCATAATTTGACTGTGAAAAAAAAGGTGGGCTATGCAGCTCTGGGATTTTTGCCGCTAACAACAATTTGGCTATGGCTTACTAATCGACCGCTTTCGACCCGGTTTGGCGATTACCAATCAGTGGCTTACAGCCTCGGACAAATTTCTGGCTTGGTCGGCGTAACCCTTTTTGCCCTGGTACTGTTTCTCAACACCAGAGCCAAAATCCTGGAAGAGGCCTTCGACGGCTTAAACAAAGTTTTCCCTATTCACCATAATTTGGGAAAGATTACGTTTTTTTTGATTTTAGTGCACCCGGGGAGTTTTGTTTTGTACTACCTATTACAGGGGATCAGCCGGGTGGTTGACTTCATTTTTGGCTTTAAGTCATTGGCTTTTTGGGCCGGGCCAGTGGCCTTAGGAATATTAACCGTCATTATTATTATCACTTTGTGGGTACGAATCCCCTACCATATTTGGAGATTCATCCACCAATTCATCGGGGTGGCATTTGCAGCCGCAGCTTATCATTTTATAATTCTGGGAAGCGATATGGCCGGAGGCGGCTGGCTAAGAAGTCACATGCTTCTAATGGTCGGTATCGGAATCGGGTCTTATTTTTACCGGACAGTACTGGGCTTAATATTGGTTAGAAAATACCAATATCTCGTAGAAAATATAAGCTGGCTAAACAAGCAAACCCTGGAGTTGGTACTTAAACCAAAAGGGGTTAGGATTAAATTTGAACCGGGACAATTTGTATTTATTAAGCTGGCCACTCAAGGGCTAATAGAAGAGCAACACCCTTTTTCGATTATTTCAGCCCCTGACGAAAATAACCTTAGGTTGGCCATTAAAATACTGGGAGACTTTACCGGTAAATTGCCAGATACTCCTATAGAAACACCGGTAAAGATTGAAGGCCCGTACGGAAAATTTTGCCAACGAAGTTCTAAAAAACGACAGATTTGGATAGCCGGGGGCATCGGTGTCAGTCCGATGATAGGGATGATGTCGGCCATAAGTCCAAAAAAAAAGATTGACTTTTATTACTCGGTGCCTCATAAAAGCGAAGCTATTTATCTTGATAAAATCCGGCAACAGGTGTCGAATGTCTTTAAATTCAAGCTGTGGGAATCTGAAAAAGAAGGCAGACTGACTGCCCGAAATATCTCGTAATTAAGTAAGAATAGAAAGGAATGCTTGATTTATATGTGCGGGCCAATTCCGATGATGGAAGATCTGAAATCTCAATTTGAGGAGTTGGGAGTGGCAAGAGATTCGATAAAATCAGAGGAATTCAAGCTGGTGCCATAAGAGACTGGGTAAAACCTTACCAAATTCTCATAGGTTCTTGAGGGTGGGAGAATAGCCTTGAGCTAATGAAAAATACAACACTATTTTTGGTAATAATCGGTTTTTTAATATTGGGAGGAGCGGTGATGACTCTGGGAGAAGTTGACCGACAATCCGGGATTAAGCAAAATATTGCCCCAAGCATATCGCCCCAGCCGACCCCAGAAGTAAAGACTTTTCAGATTGAAGCGGCTGATTTTGCATTCTCGACAAAACAAATTTTGGCCAAGCGGGGGGACAAAATTAGGATAGAACTGGTAAACCGCCAGGGGACACATGATTTTGTGCTGGATGAATTTGAAGTTGAAACCCAGGAACTTTCGGCCGGACAATCAGATATGGTCGAATTTGTGGCCAACAAAACTGGGACTTTTGAGTATTACTATAGTGTTGGTAACCATCGGGCTATGGGAATGGTGGGAAGCCTGGTGGTGACAGAGTGAGAGGAGATGACGGATTGCTTTAACTGAAAGAATTGGGGCGGTGAAATTGTATTATATGAGAGATGGTAGATAATCACAGAGACTGTGAGGCTAGAAGTGACAACCAACTGGTAAAACTGGCGCTTGAGGACAGCCAATATTTTTATTGCCTGATGAGACGGTACGAAGAAAAGCTTCGTAATTATGTGCACAGATTTACTTATCTTGACGATGATGATATTGCCGATATAGTCCAGGAGTCATTTATTGGAGCTTACCGCCACCTAAATGATTGTGACTGTGATTTAAAATTTAGCAGCTGGCTATACCGGATTGTTCATAATCAAACAGTGAATTTTTTGAAGAAGAATAAACTGGCATTAAAAATAAAAATAAATGACGGTGATGACGAGCTGGTGGATTGGCTGATGGCTGATACCAATATTGAAAAGGAAGCAATAACCAAGCAAGCAAACGGCCAAATTAAGGACATACTGGAAAAACTGAATCCGGAATATAAAGAGATTTTGGTATTACGGTTTTTTGAAGACAAGGATTATCAGGAAATTAGCGATATTTTACAAAGGCCGATGGGGACGGTGGCAACCCTGCTGTCCCGGGCAAAAATACAATTTAAAAAATTCTATGAAAAAGAAAACTGATGTCAGCCGGGAGACGCTAAAAATTATCAACCGGCAGCAGATGAAGCCGATACCGAAATGGGAATTTTTGGTAAAGAATTGGGTAACGTGGACAGGATTAACAATTAGCCTAATTATTCTAACTTTGGGGGCAGGGCTTTGGTGGTTTGGAGTGATCAGTAACACGATTACACCTTATTTGTGGATAGCGGTAGCTCTAATTTTTTTGGCCGGGACATACCTGCTTTTTGAAAAAACCAAACATGCTTACCGTTACCAGAAATGGCAAATAGTAATGATTTTAGTTATTGTCGGCTTGGTGGCGGGCGGAGGGTGGTATGTAAGCGGAACAGCCGGGCGGATTGACAAAAACCTAGAAGGTATTCCCTACTACCGGAAGGTGGTGCCGATGAAAATGGAAATATGGAATAGGCCGGAAGAAGGGTATCTGTCGGGGGAAATTATATATGTGACAGACATGAATAATTTTGAGATCCGGGATTTTGGAGGAAAGGAATGGACAATAACCGGCCAAAATGTGGTGATTCGGGGGAGGATAAAAATTGCGGTTAGCGAAGAGATAAAACTAATCGGAGAGGAAACAGGGAAAAACCAATTTGTAGCCCGGGAAATCCGACCGTGGGAGGGAAGACGAAATTAAGTTGAAAGAAAACCGGGAAACCGGTTGTATTAGTAATAGACATGGCCTGTCGGATTAAAAATTATATAAAAATATGAAAACTCAATTCGTTTTGGGAATAGCTGCTGTGGCTTTAAGCTTGGCAGCAGTACAGTCACTTACTCCAGCCTTAGCTTATAGAGGGGATCCAACAGTAAAGGGGCCTAATTACACCGAAGAAAGGCATCAGGCCAACGTAAATGCCTTTGAAAAAGGTGATTACAAGGCCTGGGCTTCAAATATGCAAGGCAGGGGAGCGACCAGATTTGTGAACGAGGCAAATTTTAAAGAATTTGCGGCTGCCCAGCTGGCTGCCCAAAAGGGTGACCGAAAACCGCTGGATGCTTTTAGAGCCAAATTCGGTATGGGCCAGGGAAACGGGAATTGCAAAGGTATAGGCAGACAAAGTAATTAAACTAATAAGAGCCTTTTAAAATACCCCGTCTTAGGCGGGGTATTTTAATTTATCGGGTTTTAAATTACAAAAGAGAGAACGGCTATTCGTCGTCCTCCTTTGGCACGGTGGTCGAGGTATCGGTCATTTTTTGACCGTGGACGGCGTCCTGGTGCGTTTTCAGATCCTCATTGTTATCGAACTCAGCACCGCACATAGCACAGCGGAAAGTAGAATCGGCCATAATTATCCTCCTTTGGCAAACAGTTAATTTATAAGTTTAAGATGGGGGTGTGGAGTGGGCATAATAAAATTGTAATAGAGTCCGAAGAAGCGACCCGAGATTAAAAAGTTAAGACAACCCAAAGAGCGTGGATAATTCCAGGCAGATATCCCAGAATTGTGAGAATAATATTCAGCCAAAGGTGGGTGGTGATGCCGACTTTTAGAAACACGGCTACCGGCGGTAACAGAACTGCCAATAGCAAAAGAAGCCAGTTCATAGGTTGGTTAATATATATAATTAAGATATTGGCAGCCGAAAATAAAAGTCAAAAAAGATCTGAGTAACAAAGAGATAAGTGGAGCTTATTTCTCCTATTTTGGTGACAGAAGGGGGGAAAAAACAGTGATACTGCCGTGGATGTTGGGCTCTATTTGACAATGATAGGTAAAAGTGCCGCCAACATCAAAGGTGTATGAGAAACTCTGGCCCGGGGCAAGGGGCCCACTGTTAAAAAGACCATCGTCGCTAGTGACAGTGTGAGGTGTAGGGTCGTAATTAGTCCAACTAATCATGATAGGAGCAACAACCTTGATGGTTTCGGGATTATAAGAGAAGTTGGAAATGGTAATTTGGGAACTGGTAATAGAAGGCTGCGGAGTGACAGCGGGAGTAGCGACAAGAATTGAAGGAGTCGGCTCGGGGGTAAAGGTAGATATTGGAGTGGGTGTGGACGGATTGCCAGGTGTCGATGTAGGCCGGTTTACGAACCTGCCGACGAAAATTAAAATAAGGATGACAGCTATGGCAACTACAACAAGACGCATTCAGTTAAATATAGTGACGTAGCGAAAGAGATAGGTAATGAAAAGGCAAGAAGATTGTCAGGACGGGATTATTTTGAGAGCCTCTATCTAACTTTCAATTTTTCGGTTTGAGAATCGTAGCATTCAGGAATTAGAGACGAGGGAAAATCGGGGTATGAGGCTAAATCCTGGCAGAGAATGATGCCATTACCATCCCATACCAACTGCCATTGACCATCGGCTTTGGCGGCAAACCACATTCCCCCACCCTCCCCGGGGACAGAAGCCCCACCCGAGCTGAAATCATCAACAATTTTGGAAACGGTGATGATCAAACTGTTGGCACTGCTGCCGTGCTTAGCTACAATGGCCTTTTTTATGGCTGTTTTGATTATTGATGTCTCGTCGACGGTGGGTGCCGGGCTGGCAGCCGTACAGGGCTCTTCCCAGGGACGAACACATTTTTGGCTAAACTCGCACCAGGAATAGCCGGCCGAGCCAATACAGCCGTGTTCGTCGGCGTCATTGCCGACTAGCTGTGTAGGAATCGGAGATGGTACCAGGGTAGGAACACTGATTTCCGAAGGGACAGAATTGGTGCAACCACCTAACAAAAAACTAAAAACGAAAAAAAACGAGATAAAGGTTTTGGACATAAAAAAGTATAACATTGGACAGATGTGGCAGTAATTGAATTGGGGGGAGAGAACTAGTGAAGGAGGTAAGTGAGTGGTATTCTTTGCTAATAGATGAAGATAAATTTTACTTTACCAGCTGATGGGGCGAGACACCGATTTTGCCAAAATTGTCTATCAGAACTGATTGAAGAGGTAACAATTGACGGAAGTTTGTTGTATAAATGCGGCAAATGCGGTAACTCATATGACCGGTTGATTGATATTGATCCGAAATTAAGATGGTGGGTAGATGACCAAACAAAAGAATATTGGCACGAAAGCGTAGGAATTTTTGTCAGGAATAGAACAAATCAAATTCTTTTTATGGAAAGGACTATTTACCCATACGGCTACACGGTGCCGGCGGGACACCTAGAGACTGGAGAACAACCGGAAAGTGCGGCCAAAAGAGAACTTGAGGAAGAAACCGGGATCATTGCTCATGAGTTGGATTATTACAAGGAAATCGATATTCATGATGATCCCTGCCGAAGGGGGGCCGACTCACACCGATGGCATGTTTATAAAATTGCGGTAGATAACAATATAAAACTCGAAACTGATCCTGAAGAAGGCAGAAATCCGCAATGGTTTTTTGTTAAAGAAGTATTACTGAAAAAGTTGACACCCCCGGTTAAGTACCTCCTGGAAAATTACGGTGATGAATTAGCGAAATAACCACAAAATTGTTTTAGCAAGGTAAAAGATGTCGTAGCCGGCTAATTGGTTTCGCAGTCTTCTGACACAAATTACGGGAATAACTGTTTAGTAGCGATAAAAAATTCGGCCGGTAGTTTTGAACTTAAATATATTACTCCAGTTGCCGGGCATGCAGCCGTTTTGGCCTCTTACCTTGACATAGTAGGTAGTGTTTGGCTTGAGATAATAAACAGAGTGAGACTGGACCCCTTCACGAAGAAGGGTAACTAATTCCCCATAATCTTCGGCATTGGGCTTAGTGGAAAAAGAAATGTAATATTGGCTGGTATCGGATAGGGGGGTGAAATATAACTTAGCGGACTTACGGCTGGTGTTTATTTGAAAAAGATCGGGGATAGAAGCCGGCTGGACGTTGGTGCAAAGAGGAGCGGTGGGGACACTGGAACTAGTGGAGGAAGCCGGAGCAGAAGTGGAGGCCTCGACTGCGGTGAAGGTGGTAAAATGGGCGGCATCAAAGGTTAAAGTGCCAGTAGCCTGATTGTAAACAACCCCAGTAATAATGCCATTGGAGTCGGCGGCGTTGTTGACCAAGATAGTCGGGTTATTGAGCGACAAACCGTACATGGTTAGGGTGGCGTGGGTGTTTACCATTCCCTGAATGGTATCGGCATCAAGACCGATTTGGCCGGCGGTGGCCATGTCAATATTTTGGCCAATTGAGTGGAGCCAATCGAGGGAATATCTGTCGGTAAAGTTTATGGTGGAGAGAAAATCGATCCTACCCTTTTGGGGCATTTCAAAATACATACCGACTATTCTGGTCCAGTCGGTCATTTCGCCAAGATTCGTTGAGACTCCGTGAGAGGTCATATCGGCTATAACAGCAGACCGATTAGGACAATCACCGAAACCGGTAGGATTACACCAGCCTTTGGTAGAGGAACCTATTTCCCAGGTGGCAGAATTGTGACCATCAACTAAAAATGACTGGGCAGAAGTCGGTAGGGAAGCCCCGGCGTCGTTGGCTTGGGTACCACTGTAAGTGCCATAAGAAACTGAATAAAGGGCTGTGCCATCGGCTTCTTTTAAAACAAGTTTGCCACCGGCGCTATCGTAAACCGGAGAGGAAAGGTCGTTGGTCAATAAGGCCGTTTGAGGAATAGTACCCGCCAGATCTACCGTGCTTAATAGACTGTTGACAGAAGAGTAGACTTCCAAAGTACATCCGGACAAATTAAGGTTATAGTCAGTAGTGTTTATTAATTCGACAAAGTGGCCGGAGGTGGCGGTAGGGTTAAATTCGGTAACAAAAACGCGGTGGTCAAGAGTAGCATGGTCGGTACCGTCACATTTTAAAACAGTAGCTGACGCCGAGGCTGGGGAAAAAAATTGAACAGTAAATAAAAAAAAGAGGACTGCAAGCGAATTTTTTAATGTCATAGTTCAAGATTAGTTCTGTTGTTTTGTATTGTCAATACCATTTTTGACTAGTCTTTGAGGTGGTAGGATTCGCTTATCCACCCTATAAGCTCACTGTCGATTTCCTCTGCCATATTTATATCAAGGCAGTTTTTGACGGAATTGGCAGACAGCGGAACTGATTGTTTTAACCTGGGGCTGTCAAGTTTACGGTCAAGAGCAAACCTGACTTCCAGCTTTTCTTTTTTGGGCAATGCCGCCAAAAAGTCGTACTGACCAAACAAGTGAACGCAGCACGGGAGAGAGATAACTTTGATCTTACCAATTTTTTCGCCAATTACCCGGGATAGGTGATCAAACAAAAATTTGGCCTGGGGTTTGTTTACAAAATGCTTATTAAGGGGAATATTTTGGCAGCTATGGAGCTGACTGGCTTTAGCAAAAATCCGATTACACTTTGGACATGTCCACATAAGGATGTTTTTATTACGGGGTTAATATTTTAACTTATAATTTTTGGAGAAATGACCGGATGGCGGAGAGGATAGCGGTGAAAAAATTGGAGCTACCGCTTTGGGTGTTCTCCGATGGCGGGAAGGAAGGTAGTGGAGTGGCTGGCAACTTTGACGGCAGTGGTGGGGGCGACCCCCGGGAAGGGGTGACCGAAACGATTTTGCTGGGCGGATTATTTTTGGGGTAAGTGGTACTTTTGGGCGGCTGGTGAAATCCGCCGGCAATCATGAAGAAGCCTCCCCTATTGGTGATGACCGAAACAGTCTTGTTTGCCTGATCGACAACACTATTTGGTAAAACCGTCCAGGGACCAGAGGCCGTTTCGCCGCGGACCAGCCTTAAAGATTCCCGGGGAAGAGCCACGGCCTGATCGGTAGTGAGAAATTGAGTAGTATAAGGAAAGGACAGTATATAGTTTTCGTGGGCGGCATATTCGGTCACCTGATCGTTATTGGACATAAATTTAACCCGTGTTTCCCAGATGTCAGATATCTGCCATAAGCCGTCAACGGCTATCGGATTATTTCGAACAATTTTGTCGACCCGAAAATAAACGTCCTGGTCGAAGGTTTTTTCGGAGACAATTAGGGTGATACCGTTATCGGTGACGGTGCCGCCAGTGTGGGCTTTGATATCGGCTTCAGGCGGGGGGTAGGATTTGCCCAAAACATTGCCGATTTTAAAATTTAAGAAACTTGTGCTGATTAACAGAACCAAGACGGTTAAAGACAAAATAAAAACAGCACTTAACGATTTACCCGACACGTGTTAAGTATAGCGGATTTAAAAATCTACTCTAAATTAACTATCTTGTTGATTTCAGAAGAACATCAAGCGTAAGCCTGGCCGATTTAGCCCAAGTGAATTGTTGGACGTGATCTGCGCCCAAGACAGCTAGTTCAGATCTTAGTGAATCATCTCGGGCTAACAGGTCTAACTGATCAGTAAACGTTAGAGGATCTTTTGGGTCGGCGTAAAGAGCACAATCGCCGCATACTTCTGGCAAGGAGGTGACGTTTGAGGAAACCACGGGAACTCCGCAAGCCATGGCTTCTAGGGGAGGGAACCCAAAACCTTCGTACAATGACGTGATAGCAAAGATTGAGGCGCCACTGTAAATGGCGACTAAGTCGTCGACGGGAACGGCGGGTAGCATGAAAACATTTTTAGTTAAATTAAGTTGGGCAACCATCATTTCAAGGCTTATAGAGTCAGAGGTATATACCGTTTCGTCCTTTGGCCCGACCATAACCAAACTATACCCATAATCTACCAAATGGCTTCGAGAATAGGCATCAACTAGGAATGGCAAATTTTTATGAGGCGCGTAACTTCCAACTGTTAATAGATATTTCGGAGGAATCCCATATTTTTCCCTTATAGTATTTATTTTTCCTCGAGAAACCTGTTTGTTAAAAATTTCATGGTTAATACCATTTGGAATTGCGACTACCCGATTTTGTGGCACTCCAATATGATGACAGATTTCACGCCGGCTAAATTCCGATACTGTAATAATTCTACTTGCGTGTCTGGCGCTTTTAACGCGGGACCGGTAAAGAGTGGCGGTGTCTGGTGTATCTAGATCTTGCGACAGTTCTGGAGCGGCTAGAGGAAGTGTATCGTGAATACTACAGACATAGGGAACTGGGTTCAATAATTGAGCATGATTTTGTGGATGCCAGAAAACTTCTAGCCTCGACATCGTTTGGATATAGGGATAGATTATCTGTTCCTGGAAAATCCTAATCCACGGATAATAGTGACCACTAAACGGTAATCTGGCGATGTCAGCGTCCTTGATCCCAAAGCACGAAGCATCTCTATCATCCGAGTATTTGAAGAGCCGAAATTTTAAGTCATGACGGCCTAGGGCGCCCCATTCGTTCAAAATATTTCTGGTATAAATGGGGATGCCCCGATTTTCCCGACGAGCCCGGGTTACATCGATGCCTATGGTTATTTCTTTGGCGCTCATATTAAAGATAGTATGTTTTTATATTTTTGACAGAATGGACAAACCTGCCGATATTCTTTTATAATCTCTTTTAGTTTAATTTTTTCTTCGTTTCTATACGTCAGGAAAAACCTTTCGCTAAGAAGTGATAGATCAGTGTTCAAATTATATTTTTTGCGGAGTAGTAGTTCCTGATCTACCCGAGAGAGGATGTATAGAAGTGCTCTAAGGATTTTTATTTTATCGGGGTATTGAAACATAAATTTTAATAATGCTGCCTCCGATTTTTCCAGCCAAAAATCAGAAATAAAGCGGCCAAGCTGATGTCCATAGATATTTAGCCCTAATACCTTGTCTTTTCTTTCGAAATTATCTGTAGTTCTAAATAAATTTTTTCTATCTTTCAGAGAAATAACCTTTTGATCCAGCACATACTTTTCGATATTATCAGGCCTTATCTGAAGGTTGGCATCGATTGTTGGACATTTAGGGCTGATATTCCGGCATTTATATTTTGGTAATACATCGTTAAACCATATTTGAGCAAATAGGCTCTGATGGTAGATTGACGAAGAATTTTTATCATTTACATTTAACAGATGATCAAAATCAATCAGATAAATTGAGTTATTGAGCCCTTTAATAAGGTTTCTCGGAGAAACATTTCTAAAGAATATTTTGTTTTCTCGAAGGAATCGGTTAATTGATTTTGCCACAAAATAGAGCTTTTTGTTCAACTTATGGTGATGTTCGATAATTTCTGACTCAAAGTCATACCCTAAAAAATTGGAAAAAAAATAGCAGCCTGATGTCGTTTTTATATATCCGATTTTCTCCGCGACACACAGCCTAAAGTCGATAAACTTACTTATTAGACGACGAATACAATAATAATTTTTAACGTAGCTAAAATCCGGTATTCTGACAATCACATATACCGACTGTTTATCGAGAAAAACCAATTTCGGGGTGCTTTTGCATTCCAAATAGAGACTTCCAGTGGTCAATGGCGGCAAATCGGATACATAGGAATCAAGAGTAGAATTAAGGTTTTTAAAATGGTTAATCAGTTCTCTTGAATTTGTAGACAAGACATTTAAACCATTGTCAGTAATTTCGTTCTGAAATCTCATCTGAAGGTGCTCATTTTCTTGACAATTGCCGTTAATTTTATCCACTATTAAAAAGTGAGGATGTGTTCGGATTAAGGTTTCCCGGTCTGGCAAAGACGGCAGCTTGTCTACCAGGATTTGGCTATACCATTCCGCAAATGTCGGGGACAAATACGGATTTTGCCGTAAGGCATGTTGTAGATTAATTCCATCCTGCTGGCCCATATACTTTTGCCTGCTCGCCAACGTAATGACTTCTCTGGCGGGTAATTTTTAAAACGTCCGATTCCATGGGCTTGGTATACTTTTTGGCTACTGCAAAAAGATGCCCTAAGGTTCTAGCAAGACTTTTGTGGGTATATAAAGGGTTGCCGATAGTAATACTCATGACTAGAAATCTATCTTCGCCAGAATTTAGTCCAGTAGAATCGCCCAAGTCGTGTAATTTAAATTCGTCTAAACAAATTTTTCCCTCTTCGTATAGTAACTGATTAATTTTGTGTGTATAACTGTCGATACATTTTTTCAATTCCTTTCTCATTTCACTATCGGTAACGCCCTTGGCAATGTGGCGAACTGAGTTAGGGTAAAAAACAAAAACCATTCGGTAGAAACTCATCTGGTGGAAAATTGAAAACATGCCAGATTTTTCAACTAAGCGGGCGGCGTAGAGGGCGTTGTAATATCTTTGACCAACCACCTGGCCCAGTCTTTTAGTGCCTTGAGACTTGATCATAAGCCAGAGCTTAAGGGATTCAAAACCACGTGATCCGAAAAACGGAGTGATATAGCCTAAATCCCAAGCGGTGCCGTCCCTTACCTGGTTTTCATAACGAGTAAATTTGAC
>JBAZSP010000022.1:0-20180 GCA_041663285.1 Candidatus Shapirobacteria bacterium | reverse complement strand
TTTGCACCCAAAATTTAGCCCTAATCGCCAACTCAATTAATCTGGGTGACTGCATTCTGCTCTCCAAGGGTGAAGAAACCCATGGCGGCCGTCAAAACCAGTCCATTCTGGCCGATACTTTCGAGGCCATAATCGGCGCCATCTACCTTGACCAGGGTATCCAGGCCACCAAAAAATTTCTGGCCAAACTTTTTGTTCCCAGTATCAATCAAATCTCCCAGCAAAAAATTTACAAAGACCCCAAAAGCCTTTTTCAGGAAATCGCCCAGGCCAAGCAGGGGATTACCCCTCATTACGAGACCATTCGCGAAGCCGGCCCCGACCACAACAAAACTTTTGAAGTCGGTGTCTATCTTGATAACACCCTTATTACTACCGGTTCCGGCACCTCCAAGCAACGGGCCGAAGAATCTGCTGCCATCGCTGCTTCCAAAATTCTTTCGAAAAAAGATTAAATAGGGTATAATTGCCACTATGCTCAAAATCAAACTATCAATCAGAGGGAAAAAGCACCAGCGCACCTTCCGGATCGTCATCGCTGAAGCTAAAAGTAAAGTCACCGGCAAGGTCGTTGACACCATCGGTTTTTATACTCCCCAAACCAAAACCCTTAATCTTAACCAGGAGCTCTACCAATCCTGGATCAAAAAAGGTGCAGTTCCCACTCTGGGGTTAAAACACCTGCTAGAGCCCGAAAAATACCCTTTTTCAACTCCCAAAGTTAAAGCCAAAGCCAAAAATTCGGCCACTTCCACTACTTAAATACTATGGCTACCATCGAAGAAACTCTTGAATTTATCCTTCATTCTATAGTTCCGGCCGAATCGGTCAACTTAACCGTCGAAAAAAACGACGTCTTTACCCAATTTACCATTACCGCCCAGCCGGAAATTGTTGGTCAAATTATCGGAAAAGACGGCCGAATAATCAAATCCATCAAAACTCTTTTGGGTCTTTCTTATCCGAACGAAAAATTTTCTCTCGATATCAAAAGTTAAATGGATCTTCCCGTCCGTACCGGACGTACTCTTTCGGTTGAACTGATTTTCCCGATTCCAAGGTACTCCTAAATTCGCCCAAAGTCTTTAATATTTCATTTTCTTCGGGTTTCAAGGCCAAATCCGCCAGGCTTAAATTGCCGATTACCGAAGGCTTGGCCGCCAAATAATACGACGACACCACCAAATCCAAACCGATAGTCTCCCCACTGACCTTCATCTCAAACCGATCCAGTACCAAAAGGGGTAAGGTTTTTTCCAGAGCCAGCAAAAAATCCAGGTAACTACTCTTTGGCCCGATCAGGGTTAAGGTTATTGGTATTTTTAAAGTCATCTCTTTGGCCGCCTTTTCCTCCTCTTCCCCGGTCACTTTCCCCGGATTGACGTTAAACGATTCCAGCTGGAATCCAAAATCCCTGGCCACCTGGTTAACTACCGTAATCAGGGTATACCAGTTTTTCTCCTTCAATAAGGCATTATTAAGTGTCACTACATTTCTTTTCAACACCTCCTGATTTACCGATGACAGGTAGTTCTTTTTATCAAGAATTGATTGCCGCTTCTGAATCGTATCCAGCACCTTTTTGTTCATTTCTCCGATTTCGTTATATCTTGGCAGCACCACCCCCAGCATTATTACCAAAAATGCCGTCAGTGCTACAAACGGCCAAATCAAAATCGTTATCAGGTCTGTTTCCACCCCAAAAATCATACCCGACGCTACTTTTTTATTTTTCATTAGTTCCCACCTCCAGGGTAAACCGCCACAGGCCGTTATCCGCCACTAAACCGATAATCCTGGCCGAGCCAAAACCTTCCAGCTTACCCGCATTTATTTCTCCCACCTTTTTTTCCACCGCATCAATGTAATCACCGTTAGCACTGCCATTCAGCTGAATTTTGTTCAACCCTATAAGTTTGTAATCATCGATAGCGGCGTTCTCAATCAAAAAGGAATCGATTTTTTTAATGTAACTGCCATATTCAAACCGCTCATTTAAGATTTTACCGATTACCTTGGCCCGATATTTCAAGTCCTGGCTGGTAGCAATATTGTCGGCCATTGCCTGATAATCAGTTAATGTTTTTTTATACTTCTTGTCTTCAGCGGTTAGCTTAAAATTTGCCATCCCCCACAAAATCCCCGTTACCAAAAGTGACAATACCAGCACCGCCACCAATCCGGTCACAAACAGCATCGATTTCTTCTTTAACTGGATCTTTCTTTGCTGAAATCGCGCCCTCGAAGGCAACAGGTTTAGCTCATTCATACCAATCCTCTCAAAGCCGATCCGACAGCAATGCTAAAACGGCAGCCGTCCGAATTTAAATTTATGGGTACGTTAATTTTGGAAGTATCAATCTTTACGAATGGCTGGATCACCTGAACTTCTATCCCCAACGTTCTGGTCAGTTCTTCTGCCAAGCCGGGCAAATTAGCTCCGCCGCCGCTTAACACCAAAATATCCGCTGCTTTCCCCCTTTCTTCGGCAAACAGGGTCATGGCTCTCCTTATTTCCTCCGCCATGCTGCTAAATACCGGGGTAATCGCCGCTTTTATTTTACCTTCCAGCTCCATCTCCTTCATTCCATAGGCTTTTTTGTATTCTTCGGCCGATGCCATGTCCAAGCTTAAGTTAATCGAAATCGCCCGGGTGAGGGATTCTCCTCCCACCGACATCGATCTGGTAAACCGGATATTTCCATTCGCCAGGCCGATTATGTCCGAATATTTCTCCCCCATATCCACCACAATCGCCCCGCCCACTTGCGGAATAGACAAATTAACCGCCCTCTTCATCGACACCGCCGGAGATTCCAGAGCAATAAGCTCCAGCCCCATGTTTTTAAATAACTTTATGTAAGACTGAATTAAATCATTTCTGGCCGCAATAGCAAAAACCGATAATCTGCCCCCCTCGTCCTGCTCCACCACTTCATAATCAATCGACACCTGATCCAGCGGGTAAGGGACAAAGGTTTCAGCCTCAAACTTCAAAGCATCCCTTATCTCGGTTTCTTTAAGTGGCGGCAAATTAATCAGTCTCGACACCACCTCATCTTCCGGCAGAGTAGCCACTGTCTGTCTGGCCTTCAATCTCAAATCCGATATCAGGCTTTTAACTGCATCCGTCATCTGGCTTAGAGCTTTTCCTTTTGCCCCGCCTTTTTGCCAATCAATATTCGGTGTCCTGGTTTCACCGATCCCATCAAGAATTATTGTTCCTTTCTGGTCTTTGGTCAGCGCCACGATTTTGGTTGTACCCACTCCCAAATCTATGCCAAAAAAATCACTCATAAAATTAAGTATAAACAAACTTCAGTTATTTACAACCCCGTCAGCGGTAATTCCTTCCAGCATAAATGCCGGCACTTCGTATATTTTTTTAACCGAGATTTTTCTCTTAACCGCCTGAGCCGACACATCACCGGCCTGCCCGACGGAGCTAATATCCTTCCCCTGAATCGGAAAAATTGCGCTGCCCTCAATCCGTAAGTTAGTTCCGCCGGTCATCGGCGACACCACCAAAAGTAGGGGAGTCCCGCCCAAATTAAACGTAAATCCTTCCTTGCTACTGTCGCTACAACCCGACACCCCACCCCCCGGAGTCACGAATCCCTTAGTATCCCCTGGCAGCGCTCCTCCCAAGCTATAGCCTGCCCTTCTGGTTTTGTACTCTGCCCCCTGTCGGTAAAAGTAAACAACATACACCAGCCCGTTATAAGTATTATCGGCGCAAATTTTAACCGAGGCCCCACCGTACACGCTGCCATAATCCAGTTTACCGTCAGCCTCATTATGCCCAACCATCCAAAAGTACGAATTTTCATTCTGCAGTGTCATTCCGTCCGAAACCAATACCGAAGTTAGTCCGATATTTTCGGCCGTCACCGTCGCCTGCGACAAAAGGTCAGATGTCTGATAATTGGTTTGGCCAGTCGCCAGGTAATAATCAATTCCCGACTCTGCCGTGTTAAAGGCTGTCTTCAAAAGTTCCTCGTCGGTATCAATTTTTGTTTCCACTACTGCCTTTCGCGACAATGACAATCCCAAAGTCAGCACAATACTTGACACCACCAGCACCACCAAAGCTATTTGGCCTTTCATCTGCTTCATAGTCCCTCCCTCCATCCTGATAATATTTCTGTTAATTTTTCCGGAATCGAAAACACCAGATCTGGCCGGTATTTAACCACAACCGCCGGAGTAGTGTTATTTTGTCCGCTGTCCAAATTTCTCAGCATCCTCACGTCACCGTTAGTGTACATCGAGCCTTCGACCACCAGTTGAGCATCAGACTCCTCTCCCGGAGTGCTGCTGCCAAAAGTTATCGTTCCGTCAGCAAAATATACCCCGGCCATTCTGTCGACATTCCGGTCAACCGTGATACTTCCCGACACCCCAACCATCAAAAACTGGCCACTGCTCAATGAATTACCCACATCTACCGTTAAGTTACCCCGAACCAGCACCACTCCGGTACTGCCAGTCCCGATTGTGCTCATGCTGGCATTGCCAACTATTTCTCTTCCCTGCCCCAACTTTCTAAAATATTTGTCATATACTTCGGCAAATTTAATCTCATCGTTTACCGCTACCGTATTTCGATTAACACCCATATCCAGCGGTATCCCATATACCCCCTGGCCGCTGACCACACTCACCGCTGTCACCATTCCGTTGTTGGTCTCTCCCACTCCGGCCCCGGTAGTCGAACCGATGGTTATAGCCTTTGTTGCCTCTTCGCAAGTTACTGGTATCTGATCGATTATGTCTGTTTTAGCCCGAACCCCACCACCCACCAGCTGGTACCATGGTTCCTGATTGACTAAGGCCGAAAAATTAACCTGAATAATCGGGTTATCGCTGTATGGATCGATTAGTCCGGTCGATTTTTTAAGTGACACCACGTCAGTCACCGGGCAATAGGTTACTCCTGTCCCCACGTTAACCACCTTCAATACCGGTGAGGCAAAATTAGCATCATCATTAAAATCAGGCCGAAAATCCAATCCAAAAATTAGCTCCCGGTTACTGTCACCCCCGTCCGAATATGTCGGGTTAACCACATCAATTACCATTGACTTGTTCTGGCTGTTACCCACCCCGGCATAATCCAATGAAGTTAAATTAGCCCCGGCCTTATCAATCTGGTCAGTAAATCCCAGATTCAAACTACATACCGGAGTAACCGCCGACCCATCGTAAACTGTCCCCTGAATATTTACCTTACAATCCCAAACCCTAAATTGTCGCCCGGTATCGCGGCTATAAAGATTTGTATTTCCTTGCTTGCTGTAAGCATTAGCCAGCAGACTATATGTACCTTGTCTAAAATTGTCGAGGAACTCTATTGGAATCGTCAGATACCTAGTAGTTCCACTGACCCAAGTGTTGATTCCCGGACTGGCCAAATTTATATTGGCTGATTCGCTGCCGCTAATTGAGGTCTTGGTTGTCCCGGTGCTTAAACCGCTGACTCCAATATCCAGGTATGTATCCAACGACATTATCACCTTATCGATATCGGCTCCGGACGTCAGCATTTCAAAAGCTAAAGTAAACAGCACTGTCCGGTAACCGGTGGTACCATAGGTAAAATATTCGTCATCACAAATCTCGTTGTATTTTTGTCCCTCTATCCATTCCGGAGGCAAGGTTTTGCCGCTGACATTTTCAATCTCCAAGTCCGAAAATGTTGGCGCCGGCGGAGCAATCACAATATTCTTTTCCAGCGATGCCGAAGCGTATGATGCATACCCGTTGGTAACTATATAATCGTTGACCAATGATTCCGAATCACCCGCCTCCAACACTACTGTGTAAGTTGTCCCCGGTACCAAAGTTGTTGGCACTGTCCACTCTTTTTCATAGGCCATCCCACTCACCCCCGACTCCGCCTGGCCCAAATCTCCTCCGGCCACCACCGCTACATCGTCTTTCATAACTTTTAGCTCTGGTACCCTGGTTTTTTCCGGTCCATAACACGACACCAAGCTTATATCCTGGCCAGCTCCACTGGCTGTTGATCTTGCCCAAACTTTGTAATTCTGCAATGCCGTTAATTTGGGCCTGACATTAAAATCGACTCGGTATTCCGCTATTCCGCTGCCGGGAACAATTCTTAGTCTTTGGCCTCCCGGTTGGCAGGCTAGGGAATTACCAGGTAATACAAATGTATGCGGCACTCCTTCAGGGTTCGAATCGGAATCATAATTATTGTCACTAACTGTCCTGGTTGCGTCGGTAATAGCAAAATTAACATCCCAAGCCGTCGTCGCTTCGGTATGAAGTGGTATATGCATCCGGGAAATCAGCATATCTGTTTTTGGTCTGATAGTTCCTACCTCAACCCACCAATTTCCATTCACCGTGCTGTCCGTTCTTTTAAACCAGTTATGCGGTTCACAGTCCCAGCCAGTCGATGCCCCTATCGACACACTGGCTACATTTGACGGATAAAATGCGTACCGGTAGTTAACCGATGATCCGCTTAAAGTGGTAGTCGCCTTGCCGCCAAGCGTTATTGTCTCCCCCGGCATCGGATTATCGTTACTTATGGTGAATCCACTAATTTCTACATTCCGGTCACAAGTACCGCAGCAACTGCCGCCTAAAGGTAAAAAACCTCCATTGGCATCACACTTCATATCAGCCGATGATTCCGGGTACGATCCAAAATGTCCGCAAACACAATCGCCGCTGGCATTGGTACCACAGGTTACGCCACCCGGGTCAATAGTCGGTTCAGGTGCCGGAGTCGCCGTCGTCCCCGGCGGCGGAGGGGGCAATGTCGGACCTACCGGAGGTGGGGGATTACTGCAGGTAATTCCCACCAGGCACCGACGGTAACATGTTGACGATCTTATGGCATCACAACTAACCGAAATAGCTTTACAATACCAATAGCTGCTGTTTCCGCTGGTCTTGCACCAGTCGCACAAATTATAATCAGCCTCGTCAATACAACCGTCCTTTACACCACATAGGCTAGGATTAGTCGAAGAGCATCCCTGGCTGGACACATCATATTTGATACAGTTTTCACAGTAGGAAGTACCATAATCAGTCACGCTATCCGTAGTTGTCGAAGCACTTAAAGCCTGGTTCGGGCAGCCAGCGGTATCACTGATCCAGTCAAAATTAACTGTTATCTTTGTCACTCCGCAAAAAATCCGGTAGTAAACCTTGACCGAATAATTTGAGGTACCCGGGTCAGTCTGCTCAATCGGCTCACCAAAAGATCCACTGCAATTACGGCCACAGCTGCTGGTGCAGCCTTGGGTACTATATTTCTTATTGGCAAATTTTCCGGCAGCCGGACTTGTCATTCTCACATCTACCAAAAGTGCCGTCCCTGCCGAATCTTTTTTTACGCTACCTACCGTAAAGTTTGGACATGCAGCTTTAACTGTTTTTGGAAAAAATAGAAAAATTCCTACCCCTCCTAAAAATAGGAGTAGCTTACTCCATCGCCAAATTCTTAAACACATTAAATAAATGTACCACAATCCTGTTCTCGTTGCGCAATTACATTAATTAATCTAAATACTGGCTACTCCTTCTAATGACCTCTCGAAACAAAAGGGAATAAAATCCGACAATTTTCCGGTATTTCTGTTGGCGAAGGGTTGACCTCGGGTGTTTCAGTCGGCGCTTGAGGTGTTAAAGAGACGTCAGGTGTTGCGGTGAATGTTGGGGTTGCCTCCACAGCGGTCGGCGTCCCTGTTACTTCCCGAGTAACTGTAACCGTTGTAGTTGGTGACGGCGAAGAAGTCGGACCAACAGTCGGTTCAGGGATCTCATCCTTACTGGCCGTAACCTCCCATATATACATTCCATTATCCTTCGGCAAATTAATCCCTGCCCACACCTCATAAATAGTAGGATACCTAGCTATCTGATCACATCTACCCACAAGATCCCACGTTTTACGATCAAACCCTGCTCCAACCTCGTACCATGCCGTCACAGCGCCGGTAGGTTCAGGAAAATTTATATTATGTTCAATCCAGTCAATTCCTCCAGCAACATCTCCTCTCACCGAAACTGACCTAATCTCTTCTCCTATACATCCAGCGGTCTGTATGGCCATCCTTACCCGAGGCTCTACTCCCCGCATTATCGCCGTCACCCCCCATGCCTCTTCCTTATAATTACCTGCCTCTCTTCCGCACCGAATCCTAAATCCTCCATCGATCCTCATTTCGTAACCTGTACCACCAAGACCTAAGATAAACTGTTCTACCACTTCATCATCTCTATCCAAAATATCCACCCTGGTCGGTCTTTGGTTTATTGCATAAGGATAAATACCCAATTCTCCCGGTACAGTAATCAAGCCACCCTCTTCACTCATCGTTATTGTGCCTTCTTTACTTGGATCTCGCCCTAAAAGCTTTACAACTCTACTATATGTAACACTGGGATCTACACCTACAACTCCTCCCTCCACTCTTTGATCTGCACTTTTTACATCTGTAATCATGGCCCTAGTTACCGCTTCAGGAGTTTTCCCTACTTTCACTGGCTCCCTCGCTTGCTCCACCAAAGGTACATTTTTTGGCTTGGTTACCATTTGAGATTCAACGGTTCTTGGTCTAGCTGCTGCCAGAACCCCGGCCCCTGTTGCCGCTGCTAAAAGCTTCAAAAAACCTCTTCGGTCTATCAATCTATCCGGACTCATGATGTTTTTGATAATTTGTAATCTCTCTAACTTAAATTCTACCCCTACCCTCCGTCATTGTCAAGTATTATAGGTTTTCATCCAAAGTAAACATTTCTTCCTCATTTATCCTGAATTCATACACATACATAACCATTACTCATCAAGTTCCGCTCTTTATTATAGGTTCCTTACCTGATGGTTACCTTTCCCCGATACTCTTTTTTCACCACGTCTTCACCACCGCTTCCACCGCTTAACACAAAATTAAAATCCACCGCCCCGACTTTTGAGCCTGAATTATCACACAGCGCAAAATTAATACAGTTAGTCACTTGCACGTCACTATTGGTCAAATCAATTGTTCTGGTAGCCGACACCGACGAAATTTTTTGCCCCGCCTCGCTGCAGAGTAGGGTAGTCCCCAGTCCCTGATCATCCGTCAGCATCAGCTGGCTGGAATCGGTTGGCAGGCACTCCACCGTCCTGGCATTCAGCACATTTTTCCGTAGTTCGCCCAGCACCCAATCACCACTGGTTTGAATCCTGTCACCCACATTGACTTTCATCCTGGCCTTAAAGGATCCCAAAAGTATTCCGCTTATCGCCACCATCAAAAGCACCATCACTCCGGCACTGATTACCAGTTCAATTAGGGTAAAGCCGTTTTTTCTCATCACCTAATTGTAGCCATTTAGTACTTATAAAACAAACGCTTCATTTCCACTTGATCCGGCGAGCCACTCCAGCCCACCCGCACTACTCCCTCAATGCAGGTTTTGCCCACTCCGCAGTCACGATCCTCATATACATAAGTAAAAGTGTAACCGACAAATGCGCTAACATCAACGATAGGGGAATATGGCGACCCAAAAAAATCTATTCCGGGGTCACTTCTAGCTTTTACCATGTCCTCCAGCACCAAAGTCCCCAGCCGGCTGGCCTTATTCCGGTCAAAGCCCCGGTTTCTATTGGCCAAAGTCTTAACCATCAATGCCACTACGCCAGTAGTCACCAAAACTATAATAGTGACCGACAACAATAGTTCGACTAGTCCCTGGCCTTTATTTTTCATTTATTAACCCCGACGCACTAATATTAACAATCTCAGTAGTCCCACTACTTTCTGCCGATATTACCACAATGCTCATCCCCACCCCCAAGGGGTTACCGCTGCTGTCCACCAGCTTATTCTCGTAGGCAGCAAATGCCAGCACGTCCGGGCCGATTATCGGCGAAAAGCTCACCTCGCTGCCCTCGTTAATCTTCTTAGTCAAAAAGTCACCCCTGTCAGTGTCCGTCACTCCGGTAATTGTTACCGTTGTATTAGCCGCCACACTTACGGTCACATATTTCAAATTACCTCCTATTCCCCGCGGTGTCTGCATCCCTTTAGCGTAATTCCTGGCTAGTTTTAAGTTAGAAATCAATTGTTCTTTGGCCGCTTTAACTTTTTGCCCGGCGTTAAATCTGGCCACCGCCACCATTGCCCCGCCCACCAAAATTACCATAATCCCCGTCACCACCAAAAGTTCAACCATTGTAAATCCGCCTCGCTTTGTCATTAGCTCATTATGGGTTTGTTAGCCGGTAATTACAAGCTCCGCCACAGTTGTTGCCACAGTTTCCACACCCACCGCTGCAGTTGGTGCTTCCCACGTTTTCAATATGGGCGCACAGTTCATAAGTAAAAAGATTTGCCGCTCCTCTCAAATAGTAATAGTCGTAACTCCCCGGATCCAAAGGTATTTGCTGCAAATAGCCGCCGGTTTGCATTCCTCCTACTGTAGCCGGATAAGTCACTCCGGTCTGTTTGGCCATTTCCGCCGCTATCCTGATCTTCTCCAAGTCCGACATTCTCCGGCTATCCCGGGATTTGGCCACCGTCCCCCCGTACGACACCATTGCCACCACCGTTATCACCGCAATAATGGTTACCGTTACCAACAGTTCCACCAGCGTAAACCCCTGATTCTTTTCTTTGCTTAATTTTGCTTTATTGGTCATAAATAAAATATCCAATTTATTTAATGTTTTATCGAATTAATTATAAATTAAATCCCGTTCTATCTTTGAATTTAAATTAAATTTTGAAAATTGATAATTTTAATTTTGAATTTGTTTAGGTTTTTTAGTATTTTCAGGTCAAAATTTGAAGTGTAATGCCAAATTTTGCCTAATACAATCCCTGCCCGCCTCTGGAGGGCGCCTCTGGCGGAAGAATTTAGGAATATAAGTTTATTCATAAAGTAACTTAGTCTTTATTATTTAAATAATTATTTACTAGTACTCTCCCTTTTCCCTCGTCCGCCGAAGCCTTGGCGTAGGTGGATCAAAGGGAGAGTTAGTGAGGGATTTCTTAATTAAGTTTTAAAATTTTATAATTTGAATTTTGAATTTGTTTAGAGTTTAGAAATTAGGATTTTGAAATTGGCTGTTATTCATGAATCAAGCATTTACTGTTGATTTTTTACACAATAAAATGGGCCGGTCGATCCGATTCCACTAAACACACAAGCCCCGGTCGAATTACCCGCAGTCGCATTACCCTCCATCGCCCCGCAAACACAATAAGCGCTACTGGAGCAGACTGAAGCCGTATAAGCCACTCCTTTCGGATCCAGCGGAAACGCTTCCAAAATCGTCTGGCTACCATATGCCCACGACACCCCCACCGAGCAATTAGCCGGGTAGTTGGCATTAGCCAATCCATAGTACTGTTCCGCCGCTTTCTGCAATCCCGACAAATCCTGCATCCTCCTGGCGTCTCTGGCTTTTCTTTGTGCCGACGAAAACGAAAACGAAATTAAGGCCATCAAAATTCCGATAATCGAAATACTTACCAATAATTCAAATAATGTAAAACCTCTCACTTTGTATTTATTCATATATCAAATCATAATTTATAAATCGGAATTTTGCTATTTAGCACACACCACGTAAACTGTCGAATCGCCAATTGCCTGGCCGCATACCAAGCCACTCTCCTGGCAATTGTTTTGGGTCAGAATTGTATCTCCACCTACCGGCGCTTCCATTAATGCACAAGCCTGAAATCCATCTCCGTTCCCGGTTCTTAAGTAGGTAAAGCCTATTCCGCTGCTAACAGCGTTAGGCAAATAACTAACAATCGCTGTTAAGGTTTGCGATCCGGTTTCGTCAGGCGAAGCTGCCGTCAGCGGGTATGATTGGTTGTCGTTATAATACGACCTCAACGCATTCTTAATCGAATACATATCCTGTTTTAGTTTGGCATCCCTAGCCCTCTCCCTGGCACCCATAAAATTTGGCAACAAAATCGCCGTCAGTACCGCAATTATCGATATTGACACCAGTAGTTCTACCAGGGTAAAGCCGCTTCGTCTCATACGTCTCCTATCCCGGCGTTCGGGCTCAAAATCACAAAGTTATAACTCTGGCTACCGCCACAAGTGTAATTGTCGGCACTATCGCAAGCATCTTTATCAGCATCATTCAGATTATTACAGTCACCATCCTGCTTATTCTGCAATCCGGCGAACAAGCCGAATTTTTTACCGTCGGCCGACACCGCATAGCAAAACTCTGGCATCCCAGTTATCTTTTCGATTGGCACCACCTTCATATACACATAGCCGGTCCCATCCTTAAACTCGGCATCACCTTCAGCATCTGTCAGGTAAGAATTCATCGTTACCGCGCTTGGTAATGTACCCAAGTCGGTATAGTACATCGACACCGCTTTAAACAACGAGTTCAGGTCTCCTTTGCGTTGGACATCATTGGCCTTCATCTTCGCCTGCTGGAATTGTCCCACCGTAATAACCGTAAGAATCGACATAATCGCAATCACCACCAACAGTTCCACCAACGTAAACCCCCGATTCTCTTCTTTGTTTAAGTTTCTTTTATTAGCCATAAATAAAATATCTAATATATTTAATGTTTTCTCAAATTAATTATAAATTAAATCCCGTTCTATCTTTGAATTTAAATTAAGTTTTAAAATTTGATAATTTGAATTTGTTTAGAGTTTAGAAATTAGGATTTTGAAATTAATTAATGATATC
Source organism: Candidatus Shapirobacteria bacterium (assembly GCA_041663285.1). GTDB lineage: Bacteria > Patescibacteriota > Microgenomatia > UBA12405 > UBA12405 > UBA1435. The sequence continues at coordinate 7,466 of JBAZSP010000022.1, read as the reverse complement.
ACTCACATCCTGCTCCGCAGCAGGAAACAATACATTTGGTTTTGCAAACCCCCATATAGCACGCCCTCGGCCCAGATTCGGTGCTACAACCACCGACAGCTGAATTGCATACCGGCCCGCTCCTATCGGTTTCTACCAGGCAAATATCCGGCCGGCATTCACTGTCCGCCACCGAGCCGTTCCAGCTGACATTGGTGCTCGACATCCCAAAATTCACCTCCAAAGCGCTATAAATATCCACTCCAAAATTTATCGGTTCATACCATCCCGCCGGAATGTCCGCATCCTGCCTGTTTTCCAAATTAGTCAAAATTTTAAACCATCTCGAGCAGGAATTAGTGTCCTCGACCAAAAAATATGGTTGTCCATCCGGATCGCACGGCCAGGGAATTAACCACGGCCTAAAAATTGAGGCACTGCCGCAATTTGCCGGCGACATCAGCTGGTCCAAAAGCAATTGGGGTGGGTAGCAGCCCTTGTCATTAAAATATTCTTCAAAGGCCACCCGGATTCTATTCAAATCTTTCTTTCTCCGGGCATCTTTGCCCCGGTTTAATATCCCATAAGGATTCAAGCCCATCACCATTGCCGCTATCACAATCGCAATAATCGCAAACACAATCAAAATCTCCACCAAGGTAAAGCCTTTCTGTTTCACTAAGTTATTAAAACACCTTTTGCCGCTAAAACCAAACTTTAGTCACCCAGTCCATAATAATCCTTCCCCACCAGGCCGAAACCACTGTTCCGCCAATCAAAAACGGTCCGAAAGGAATAACGCTTTTCATCTTAGCCTTTTTACTCAAAATTAATCCGACACCGTACATCGCCCCGCTGATGAACGCCACATACAAGCCTACCGCTAATCCTATCAGCCCTAAGTACATTCCCATAAACGGTGCATATTTTACATCACCCATCCCCATCCCTTTTCCCCGGGTAATCAAATATAGTCCCAGCACCACCGCCCCGGCCACCAGCCCCGCCAACGGGTAGCCCCAGTTTAGCGGCCAATTCAATAGCCACCTGGCTACCGCCAATCCCAGCAGCCAGGCGTTAGAAAAATCCGGCAGAATCAGGTATTTAGCGTCAAATACCGCACCAAAAACCATCAAAGTCAATATCACCACCTCCAACAATGCGACCACAGCCAACCGCATATCGATAACATTGCCGGCCACCAACCAATCATTAGAAATTAGAAATTTGAAATTAGAAATTAATACCCCCCCCATCCCCAGCTCCAGTAGGGGATAGGCGATTGGTAACTGCCTGTTACAGCACCTGGTTCTGCCGCCCTGTAGCACCCAGCTTATAACCGGAATATTTTCAAACCAACTAAGCGGTTTTCCGCAATAATCGCAAAACGACCACTTCGCCTCCTTTGTTAGCTTTCCAATCAGCTTTTGTCTCTTCTGTGCTTTGATTTTTTCAGCCAGAGGCTGATCCGCCTCTGGCGGAGATCTTGTATTTTTTATCTTGTATTTTATTGCCGTTCTGTAGACCAGCATGTTCACAAAACTTCCCAGTGCCATTCCTATCATCAACACAAAAACCACTACCATAATTTCCATGTCCCATTCTATCTTCAAAACCTTCTTTCTTCAAAAGGCAGATCACCACCCCAAACCAAAACCCCCCGAGTTTCCTCGGGGGGTTTTAATCTCTTACCTAAATTACTCCGGTACGCACATCATATTTCCCTTGGACGAAGCCGCATTAGCCCCTATCACCAAACCGCAGTAATCGGACGCAGTTGAAGGCGGCAAGGAACATCCCGAACCCACCACATAGGCTCCGGCCACTCCATAAATACATCTGACTTTAGCCGTATCTTCTCGGTTTATCTTTGCTTTAGGACAAAAACAGACCCAGCTTGAATCGCTTCCGTTCCAGGTGGTATAAAGCCGATTTTCGAGCGATACTCCGGTCACAAACGGCTCTTTGTTCGCAAAAGATGATTTAAGCTCGGAGCTGGTTATCAATACTCCGGTTGTCCCGGTGCTGCTCAAAACTCCGAATGCCGCCTCTGTCGAGCCGATATACGACGATTGGGCAATCGTATTGGCAGCTCCTATTGCTACATCCTGCCAGGGATAAACATTTTTTGATGCGTAATATCTTTCATATGCCGACAACACTTCCGCCGCATCATTCTTAAACTTGGCATCCCGGGCTTTATTTGATTGCTCAATCGGGTTAATAGTGGCCAGTACCGCTACCGACAATATCGCGATCAGTGCAATAACTATCAAAAGCTCAACTAAAGTGAAGCCCCTCATTTTATTTTTAATTACCATTTTCTTCCAGTTATAAATAAACATTTAATATTCTCTGTATCCATTTAATAACTTTAAAATGAAGATGTCAAGTTATATATCGGCATTATCACCGCCACTACCAAAAATCCCACCCCGATCCCCAGCAATATCATAATCATCGGTTCTATCGCCGAGGTCAAAGTTTTTACCGACTGTTCCGCCTCTTTCGAAAAATAGTCCGACACCTTCAAAAGCACTTCATCTAGCTTTCCGGTCGCCTCACCGGTCGCCACCATCTGGTTAACGATCACGGGGAACACTCCCGTCTCCTCAAAAGAGTTTGATATGCTAAAGCCTTTCTGTACCCTTTCCGAAATCCTTACTATTGCCTTCCTGAACCGCTCGTTTCCCGACACATTGGCTACAATTTTCAGCGCATCCACCAGCGCCAGCCCAGCAGCCAGAAGCATCGCCAAAGTCCTCATGGTATTGGCCAGTATCGTTTTTTCCGCCAAAACCCCAATAATCGGCATTCGAAGGATCAGGTCGTCCCTTTTCTCCCTTAAAGCCTGGTACTGGGTTGCCGCCTTAAGCAACATCATCACTCCAAAAATCACCACCGGAAACAAAAACCATAGTTTCACCGTCCATTCCGATATCGACATCAGTATTTGTGTCACCATCGGCATCTTAGCCGTACCAAAATCAGCATATAGTCCCATCAGTTTAGGAATTACAAAAATCATCATAATAAACGCCACTATTACCATGCCTACAATAACGATAATCGGATATATCATCGCCCCCTTCACTTTTCCTCTAAACTCACTTTCATTCTCCAGGCTGGTGGCCAGTTTCGCCAGAATTTCTTCCAGCACTCCGCCTTCTTCACCGGCTTCAATTGAGGCTATATAAGCTTCACCAAAAATCTCATGGTATTTCCCCAATGCTGATCCCAAAGATTGGCCTCCCTTCACCGTCGTCAAAGCATAATCCACAATTTCATACATAAACCGGTTGTTTTCATTTTGGTTTTTCAAAAGTAGCAGGGCATCGGTCAAAGCCAGCCCGGCCGTCATCATTGTCGACAGTTGTCTGGTAAAGTTGGTAATTTGTTTAATCCCCACCCGTCCGAAAGTCTTTTTTACCAGGTCGTCCACCACTCCGCTGGTTATCGGGCTAACACCCAAAAGCACCAGTCCGCTCTCCTTTATCGATGTCACCACCTCTCTTTCATTGGGCAAATCCAGCACCCCCTTTATCAGTTTTCCGTTCCAATCCTTTGCCTTAAAAGAAAATTTGGTCATTACAGTTTCAGTGTTTTTCTTAATCTGTTATGCAAATCTTCCGGCTTGGTGCAATATGCCATCCCGTTTTCTTCGCTAATTTCTCCCTGTTTAATCAGTTTAGCCAAATAAGCCTCCAGGCTGATCATCCCCAGGTCATAGCTGGTCTGAATAATATTGTCGATCATAAAAGTCTTGCCTTCACGGATACAGTTCCTGACCGCCGGAGTTGCCGTCATAATCTCAAAGGCAGGCACTCTACCGCCATACACCCCAGGTATCAGTCTCTGCGACACCACTGCCGAAATAACTGATGCCAGCTGAACTCTTATCTGGTCTTTTGAATGTTCCGGAAAAACGTCAATAATTCTGTCTATCGCTTGGGATGCCGAATTGGTGTGCAGGGTCGAAAACACCAAATGGCCGGTTTCGGCAATAGTCAGTGCCGAGCTGATGGTCTCCAGGTCCCGCATTTCCCCCACAAATACCACGTTCGGATCTTGTCTTAAGCACGACCTTAGCGCCTGGCCAAAACCTTCGGTATCCGTCCCTACTTCCCGTTGGGAAATTATCGATTTTTCCGGCCTGATTACATATTCCACCGGATCTTCAATCGTTACTATATGGTATGACTTTTTAGAATTAATCTTATTCAATACCGACGCCACCGAAGTTGACTTCCCATGTCCGGTCGGTCCCGTCACCAGCACAAAGCCCTGTTTTAAATCAACAAAAGAACTAAAGATGTCCGGTAATTTTAACTCCACAAAATCCGGAATATCATACGGCACCGTCCTCATCGAGCAAGCCTCCATTCCTTTCTGGTAAAAAAAATTGGCCCTAAACCTCGTCTGGCCATTAACCACCGACAAGTCAAGCTCCTTTTCACTTTTCAGCCGGGCTTTCTGTTTCTCGTTTAGCATCGACATAATCATCTCCGCCATTACCGCATCATCAGCGGCATCAAAATTAGTCACTTCCACCAAATCGCCATTAACTCTTAACTTCGGCACCATCGCCACCGCCAAATGGACATCGGACGCTTTATTTGCTACTGCCATATCGAGCAGTTGTTTTATTTTGCTGTTCATATTTTATTAATATTGAGCTACTCTAACTACTTCTTCAATAGTGGTTACGCCCTCCAAAACCTTTACATACCCGTCTTGCTTCATGGTCAGCATCCCTTCTTCCATCGCTTGTTTCTGTATCGGGGCGGCTCCTGATTTTGTCAAAATCAGCTTACTGATTTGATCTGTTATCGGCATCACCTCATAAATAGCTATCCTGCCTAAATATCCTGTGTTATTGCACTTATCGCACCCCACAATTTTGGGCATTACCAGCTTCTTATTGTCCTTTTTCCACTTGTCTTTAATCATGTCATATATTGGCCCCAAAGTTATTTCAAAATCCTTATCTCTGCTCGGGTCAATTTCCATTGTTTCCACACACGACTTACAGACTTTCCGCAACACCCTTTGCCCGACTACACAGTTTAGTGAAGACACCAGCAAAAACGGTTCCGCTCCCATATCAATCATCCGTGGCGGCACCCCCGAAGCATCGTTAGTATGCAAGGTCGAAAACACCAAGTGACCCGTCAGGGCGGCGTTAATTGCCAGCTCGGCCGTCTCCGTATCCCGGATTTCGCCCACCATTATAATATTAGGATCCTGACGCAAAAATGATCTTAAGGCCGACGCAAAACTTAAGCCGGCCTGCACATTTACCTGAACCTGGTTAACTCCCTTCATCTGATATTCCACCGGGTCTTCAATCGTCACCGCGTTTACCTTTGTAGTCGCCACAATATCCAGCACCGAATACAAAGTTGTCGTTTTACCCGAGCCGGTCGGCCCACAAACAATAATAATTCCGTGCGGCCTTTCAATTGCATCCATCAGGTTCCGCAACGCCAAACCTCTTAAACCTAAATCCGGCAGTGTTGGCACCTTCATCGCTTTCTGTAACAGCCTCATTACTACCTTTTCCCCGTAGGTTGTCGGTAAGGTCGATACCCTCAAGTCCACATCTACGCCGTTTGACGAAAAGAAAAACCGGCCGTCCTGGGGCACCCTTTTTTCGTCGATTTTTAGGTTAGAGAGAATCTTGACTCTCGACACTACCGCTTCGTGAACATTTCGGGGCAAAATGTATTTTTCCTGCAATATTCCGTCTATCCGATACCTTATCCTGACATTATCTTCCTGTGGCTCAATGTGGATATCCGACGCTCTGGCCTTAATAGCAAAATCCAGTATCTGAACTACGATTTTGGCAATCGGTGCCTCCACCGAAAACTGGCTTTTTTTATCGGTCATTTCTTTCTCATCCTGTTTCCTCTCATCCAGTGCTTTAGTTACCTCCGAAGTAATCCCTTTTTCTCTTATATATTTCTCCTTCACATACACATTTATCTGTTTTTCCGTCGCCATTACCGCCACCACTTTCAGTCCCGTCCTTTTTTCCAAAAAGTCAATCGTCTCTAGGTCTAGTGGGTTTGTCATGGCCACAAACAAAGTTTTGGCCTTTGTATCCAGCCGGTAGGGGACTAGTCCATATTTTTGGGCCACACTCTCCGGCACTAGTGTTAGCGCCTCTGGCGAAAACGCCACTGTTTCCAAATCTACATACGGTACTCTCAAAACTTCGGCTTTATACTTGGTAAAATCTACATCCGATACCATCCTAAGCGACTTAATAATATCGTCCTCGCTCTCCCCGGTCTTAAGCTGCCGCAAATTGATCTCGTCAAATTTTGCCTGGTCAATCAGCCCTTTATCCAGCAGCACCTCTCTAATACTTTTAAAAACCGTCGGTTGACCATTCATAGTATGATTAAATAATAATCAGATTCCACCATGAATACAACCACACCCTTCCCTTCCACCCTGATAATTTCCCGCTCTCCCGGGCTAATCGTGGGCTATTTGGAGCTTTTTCTGCCCCAAATCGGCCACAAAAAAGTTACCAATAATCCCGATATTTTTATAATCGATCAAGCCTCCGGCTGGGGTATCGACGTCATCCGCCGCACCAAAACCTTCCTTTCCCGCTCGCCCTCTTCCCACTCCACCAAGCTTGTCCTCATCTACCAATCCGAAAATCTCAATCCTGAATCTCAAAACGCTTTGCTAAAAACTATTGAAGAGCCGGGGCCGACTAACTTTTTTTTACTTTTTACCTCCCGGCCTTCAGCCCTCATCCCCACTATCATCTCCCGCTGCCAGGTGGTCAAAATCGGCCAGGCGGCTATTAGTATTACCACCAAAAAGCTCCTGCTTTCCCAGTCTTTAACAGCCAGCTTGTCTCTTTCCTCCGAAATTGCCCAATCGTCCCAATCTGTGCCCGAATTCCTCCGGCATCAGTTAACTCTCTTTCACCAGGAACTGATAGTCAGCCCCAGGCTTTCAACCCACAACACCATTACAAAAATTATCACTGCCCTCAAAATGATCAATTCCAATGTCGACCCCCAATCCGCCCTCGACTATCTTTTACTATCTTAGCTCCCCAAGTTTCACCTCTTTTATCTATCCGTCATTGCGCCTGCCCGCCTCTGGAGGGATCCGCCTCTGGCGGAGCAGCAATCTCAAGCCCCAATCATTTAATTTCATAAACCGCATTTTCCCCTTATTGATTCCAAATTGTGATGCTATAATCAGTTACTCATGTTTTCTCCCGTATTTTCAATCAATAACCAGGTTTTAAAAAACATTGGATCGGTTGAGGCAGCCAAGGCCATTATTGACGAAGCCCCATTGATTCCGGCATATGAGAAGCAATTTCAGCAGGATGCCATTGTCCGCACCGTCCATTTCGGCACCCGTATCGAGGGTAACGACCTAACCTTTCAGGAAGTTGCCAGGTTAGTCGAGGGCCGCCAAATTGAGGCCGGCCCGCGCGACATCCAGGG
>JBAZSP010000021.1:0-20217 GCA_041663285.1 Candidatus Shapirobacteria bacterium | reverse complement strand
ACATAATCTTTTACTAGTTCTCTCCCTTTTTCCTCGCCCGCCGAAGCCTTGGCGTAGGTGGATCACCTGTCCCGATCGAAACATCGGGAAAGGGAGAGTTAGTGAGGGATTTAGTTTTGAATTTAAGTAATTTGAATTTTGATATTGTTTAGAGCTTAGTATTTTGATATTAGAAATTTTAGTATTTTCAGGTCAAAATTTGAAATGTAGTGCCAAATTTTGTCTTAAAATACAATCCACGTCTAGTGGAATAAATTAAGAATTAGAAATTATACTAATCTCATTAATAAATCATATTTCATAAACCTGCCCGCCTAAACTGCGAAGCTGTTGGCGGGACCGCCTCTGGAGGAGAAGCAATCTCTTCTTTCTATCTAAAGCCTCTCATCCCCTCAGTTTCTTAAATTATTAAATTCTTAAATTATATTAAGTAACCTAGTCTTTACTATTTAAATAATTATTTACTAGTTCTCTCCCTTTTCCCTCGCCCGCCGAAGCCTTGGCGTAGGTGGATTTCTTAATTCTCTTAGGCTTACTTAAGCTCCTTAAGTAACTTTAGGTCACTTAGTTTTATAAATTTAAAAATTAGATATTTTAAATTGATTAGAAATTTTAGTATTTTCAGGTCAAAATTTGAAATGTAATGCCAAATTTTGCCTAATACAATCCCTGCCCGCCTTTGGAGGGCACCTTTGGTGGGATAAATTAAAAATTAGAAATTATTCGTATATCAGTCGATCCGCCTCTGGTGGGTGCCTTTGGTAGAGATTTTTGATCTTTGATATTTTCAGCCATAGGCTGATCCGCCTTTGGCGGAGATTTTTGATTTTTGCTATATAATACTCCCATGGACAAGGCCTATACTCCATCTTCCGAGCCCGATATTTACAAACTTTGGGAATCTGCCGATGTTTTTACCGCCAAAATCGGCAAATTGAGCAAAGCGAAATCCGCCTCTGGCGGAAAGCCTTATTCCATCATCTTGCCTCTGCCCAACGCCAACGATCCCATGCACATGGGCCACGCCCTTTTTACTATTCAGGATATTCTTTGCCGTTATCACCGTTTGTTGGGGGATTCAGTCCTCTGGCTGCCCGGCTCCGATCACGCCGGTATCGAAACCCAATTCGTTTTCGAAAAAAAGCTCCAAAAAGAGGGCAAGTCCCGTTTTGATTTCGACCGCGAAACCCTTTATCGGATGATTTGGGATTTTGTCGAAACCAACCGCGAAATCAATATCAAGCAAATGAAGCAGTTGGGCTTTTCTATGGACTGGACCCGTTACCATTACAGCCTTGAGCCGGCCATTGTCAAAAATATTTTAGCTGTCTTCAAAAAACTTCACCACGACGGATTGGTTTATCGGGCCGAAAAAATCGTCAACTACTGTACCCACTGCGGCACCGCCTTTTCCAATCTCGAAGTTGATTATGTCGATGAAGTCACCAGCCTTTATTACATGAAGTATGGCCCCTTCACTCTGGCTACCACCCGGCCCGAAACCAAGTTTGGCGATACCGCCGTAGCCGTAAATCCCAAAGATACGCGGTATCAGCAATACATCGGCCAGGAAATTACTGTTGATGGCCTCATTGGCCCTTTTAAAGTAAAAGTAATTGCTGACGACATGGTCGATATGCAATTCGGTACCGGTGTCGTCAAAATCACTCCGGCCCACGATCCCGACGATTTTGAAGCCGGCCTTCGTCACCATCTGGCTATTAAAAGGGTTATTGGTTTTGACGGCCGTCTTAACGAATTAACTGGTAAATATGCCGGTCTTACTGTCTCTCAAGCCCGCCAAAAAGTAGTCGAAGATATGAAAGCCAGCGGGATGTTGATCAAAGTCGACGATCAATATCAGCACCGGATTGGTCGCTGCTACAAATGTAAGCACGTTATCGAGCCCATGGTTATGCCCCAATGGTTTGTCAAAATTGATTCCTTGGCCAAGCCGGCTCTGGCCGCCGCCCAAAAAGGCCAAGTCAAGTTTTTTCCTCTCCGTTTCAAAAAGCAATTTACCGACTGGATGCAAAACATCCGGGATTGGAACATCAGCCGCCAAATTGTTTGGGGTCCGCGTCTTCCCGCCTGGTACTGTCTCGAGTGCCACCCGGGTATCAAGTTAAATTTCATCACTCCCGACAAAACGGTCGTTACCGGCCTCTATTCTGATCTTAAGGCCAATTATTCCTACGAAGTCATTAAGTCAGGTCTTCAGTCACTGTCGGCTCCGGTCGATACCACCTATTACGTCGACGAGCCCTCTTCGTGTCCCAAATGCGGCTCCTCCCATCTTCTTCAGGAAACCGACACCTTCGACACCTGGTTTCTTTCCGGCCAATGGCCCCTAAATACTCTTGGCTTCAACCCCGCCGATCCCTCCCAATCATCTCCAGATTTTGCCTATTTTTACCCGACCTCAGTTCTCGATACTCTTTGGGATATTCTCTTTTTCTGGGTCGCCCGCATGATCATGTTTGGTCTTTATCTGGCCGGCGACGTTCCCTTCAAAACCGTCCATATCCACGCCCGGGTGGTCGACAAAGCCGGTCAAAAAATGAGTAAATCCAAAGGCAATGTTATCGATCCCGTTTCTATGACTCAAACCTACGGCACCGACGCCCTTCGCTTTGCTTTAGTTTATGGAGTTGCCCCGGCGGCCGATATCGCCATTTCTGAGGACAAGATCCGGGCTCACCGTAATTTTGTCAACAAAATTTGGAATGCCTCCCGCTTTATCTTAATGAAATTGGATCAACTCCAATCAAGTAACCCTGATTTAAAAATAAATTTCAATCTCCCTTTATTCAAAGGGAGAAACGGCGAAGCCGAGAGGGATTTAAATCCAGCCGATCTCGCTATTCTTCAAAAGCTCGACGCCCTTATTGTTTCCACCACCAAACATCTGAATTCTTACCATTTCGGCCAAGCTTCCGAAGGTCTTTACCAGTTCTTCTGGCATGAGTTTTGTGACATTTATATCGAATCCGTCAAATCCCGGGGCGAAGATGCTTTGCCCATCCTTTTTTACGTTTTAATTACCTGTCTTAAGCTTCTCCATCCTTTTATTCCTTTCGTCACCGAATCTGTCTATCAGCAACTAGTTGCCCGTCTCGGTCTATCCGAAAAAATGTTAGCGGTTTCCTCCTGGCCCACTCCCCATGATTCCAAGTCTTCCGTTAAATAAAATCCTGGCTGCCCTGGTTTGTATTTCTCTGGTTGCTATCGCTGCCCTGAATCAATACCACTATATTACTTCGCCCGATCCTTTAGTCCAGGCCCGTTCCCGTCTCTTTTCCTTTTCCCGGGGTGACCGTTATTTTGCCCGCCTCCAGTCCTGGTATTATTTTGCCCAAAAAGGTGATTGGTCAACTGCCGCCAAGTTGGAATCTGATCTTTACTCTCCTGATCTGTTTGTTTATAAATCCCAAAGCCAGCCCAGCGAAATCCGCAAATCCCTCACCTATTTGACGTCCAAAAACGCCCTTACTGTCGAAGAATGCCTAACCATCGCCCGTTATTATTTGCTTCTCAACGACCGCCCCCAAGCCGCCAAATACGTCTCTTTGGCCTACGATCAGGATCCCGTCCGTCCCGACATCGCCAAGTTCTATCTCCAGCTCTCCCAATGAGTATTCATCGTTTAAGCTACATAGGTAACCCAACCTATCTTCTTTTGGGTTTAAATCGTTTGAATTTTGAGTTTATTTAGAATTTAGAACTTAGGATTTAGAGTTTTGCTGTTATTCCTGAATCATGTTTCATGAATCAAGAGTTTACTTTTCTTCTTTCTTTTCCTCTGCCTTAGCTTTTTCCTCTGCCTCTTTCTCTTCCGGTGTCTTCTGTTCCGTCGCTGGTACTGCTCCCGGTTCTACGGCCTCGGTTGCTACCGGCTCTTCCTCAATCTTTGGTTCTTCGGTCTTTACAATCACTTGGTCCATGTCAGTCAGAATCGTAATTTTTGTCGTGTCCACTATCAGGTCGGCCACTGTAATCATCGCGTCAACCTCGGCTAGTTTAGTTATGTCCACTTCAATCCGTTCCGGCAAATCAGTCGGTAATCCTTCTACTTCTATTTCATTGGCCACCTCTACCAGCACATTGCCGTTTTTAACCGATGATGATTCTCCCACCAGCTCTATCGGCACCATCGCCTTAATCTTTTCTTTCAGGTTCACTTTATAGCAATCAACATGCAGCACATTTCCCTCAACCGGGTGGTATTGTGGGTTTCTAAACATTATTGGGTATTCTTTATCTTCAACCTTCAGGTTTACTAGTCCCGAGCTGCCCACTTCTTCCAAGGTTTTTTGGAGGATTTTGGAATCCACACTAATACTGATTGACTCCATTCCTTTTCCGTAAACAGTCGACGGTGTCAGTCCCTGGTTTCTTAGGTTTTTTACCTTCTTGCCCTTAACTTCTCTTAATTTTGCTTCAATCTGGTGTCCAATTTTTGCCATTTTTTTTGTTTAGCCTGCCGGGCCTTCGTCCGCCAACTGGCGGATTACCTCCCCTCGGCTCTATTAAAGATTCCCTATTATACACTATTATTTAGACTCTCTATTACCTACTATCTCTCCAGGAACGTGTTCAATAATAAAAGACTTTCCCGGCAAACCTTCTTCCCTTCTTACTTCCGGCCTGCCAAAGTAGACCCTGCCTTCTATTTTAATTTTATTCCAAGTCAGCAAAAATCTATCCGCACTGGTGGGGAAAGTCCCGGCCGTCAGGTCGTGGGTTTTCTGTTTATCTAAGGACGAAGGTAGATACCTCTTTTGCTTCAGTCACCAAAGTCACCCAAGCGACTTAAATGTTAAAATTATCAATCACTATGACTCAATCCAAACCCCGCATCCTCACTGGCGACCGGCCTACCGGCCCTCTCCATCTTGGCCACTTTGTCGGCTCCCTTCAAAATCGGGTCAAGCTCCAGGATTCTTACGATTGTTTTTTTATAATTGCCGATCTTCACACCTTAACCACTGCCCCCACCAAAGAAAAAACTTCCACCATCAATTCTCGGGCTAGGGGATTAGTTTTGGATTATATATCTGTTGGTATTGATCCCTCCAAATGCGTCATTTACCAGCAGTCTCGGGTTCCCCAGGTCGCCTATCTTTCCCTTATATTTTCCATGCTTGTCACCGTTCCCCGAGCCCAGCGGGTTCCCACGCTCAAGGAAGTCATGCACGATCTTCACATCGAAAAGCCCTCTCTCGGGCTTCTCACTTACCCGGTTCTTCAGGCCGCCGATATTTTAATGGTCAAAGCCAATCTGGTCCCTGTCGGCAAAGATCAGGAAAGCCACATCGAGGTCACTCGCGAAATCGCCGACACCTTCAACAAAACCTATGGTGAAGTTTTCCCCGTCCCCAAGGCCCTAATCGGCGATGTTCCCAGTCTTGTCGGCACCGATGGCCAAGCCAAAATGTCCAAATCCATTGGTAATTGTATTTATCTCTCCGACGAAGAAGCCACCGTCATTCAAAAAGTCAAAAACATGTATACCGATCCCAGCCGTATTCGGGCAACCGACCCCGGTAGGGTAGACGGTAATCCGGTTTTTATTTACCATGACGCTTTTAATCCCAACAAATCCGAAGTCGAAGATCTAAAAAGTCGCTATCTAAAAGGCCAGGTAGGCGATGTTGAAGTCAAAACAAAATTAGCTGCCGCTATCAATAAATTTTTAGATCCCATTCGGGCCAAAAGGTCAAAGTACGAAAAAAATCCTGCCGAAATCGAAGAAATTATTCGCTCCGGCTCTCTGGCCGCCGCCGCCGAAGCTCAAAAAACTCTGGCCGAAGTCTTAAAGGCTATGGGACTTTAGCTTCAGCCCCTTTTCAGTTAGTTTTCTTAAATTTTTAAATTATATTAGTAAACTTAGTCTTTATTGTTTTACAAATTTATTAATTTATAAATTCATTGTTGAGCTTCGCGAAATCCACCTCTGGTGGAGAATTTGAAAATTGAAAATTGGAATTTATTTAGGATTTAGATATTAGGATTTAGAGCTTAGATGTTATTCCTGAATCAAGTCTGTTGCCCATGTATCTTGAATTTAGTTTCCTCAATCATGTATCTTAAATCATAATTCGTTTAATACTTATTTTTTCTCTTCTTCTCAACGCCGCTTTCGGTGCCTTCTTTCTGGCCAACAAATCAGCCAAAAGTAATTATTATACTGTCTCCCGGGTTATTGACGGTGATACCTTTGTAGTCGACAATCAGCAAGAGATCAGGCTAATGAGTGTCAACGCCCCCGAAATTAATTTGTGTGGTAGCCCCGAAGCCAAAGAAGTTTTGCAAAAGCTTCTACCATCAGGCCAAAAGGTCCGCCTGGTAGGGGATATAAATGATCATTTTGGCCGTCTGTTGTCTTTGGTCTATTTGCCCGACAATACCCTGGTAAACGAACGCCTCATCCTTTCCGGTTGGGCCCGCTTCACTTCTACCGCCTCCGCCGAATCCTCCCGTCTTCAATCGGCCTTTCAGTCTACCAAAGCCAAAAAGCTCGGTGTCTTTAGCCCCAAATGCCTCCAAGCCCATAATCCGGAAAATCCCAAATGCACCATCAAAGGCAACATCAAGGACGGCCGCAAAACCTACTTTTTTTCTGGCTGCGGCAATTATTCCAATGTTGCCCTTGAACTTGATCAGGGCGATCAATGGTTTTGTTCCGAATCAGATGCCCAAGCCGCCGGTTTTGTTAAGTCCGAAAACTGTTACGATAAAAAGTTTTAGCCATATTTTTGCTGGTCGACCATATCTTAGTCAAAATATTAGCCAAAAATATCGAATAAACCATTCCATTAACGGTCAATAACGACCAGGACAATATTCTATATTGATAATGGGTAAATTCGTCAAACCAGAAGTTAATCATCCATACAGGTAAAAAGAGCAGGGAGTATATGTACAATAGCCGGAAGGCATAAAGCGGCATTTCGCTCTCTTTGGGTAATATTTGCTGCAGCTGCCAGAAGCCCCGGTCCTGTCCGGCTCCAATCAGTCAGGGCACAAAAGTTAAAAATATGATTATTGCCAAAATCGCTTTGTTACTTAACCTTTTTTTCATTCTGTCTCAATATTTTACTAATTCCCTTCAATAATGAATCTATTAGAAAGGCCAAACCGCAGCTATATCCAGTCAACAATATTAAATATATTATTAATAATATTGTATTGTTATTTTCCAGCCTCAGAATTTCCAAAGTTCCGATTATCCATAAGATAGGGTAGAAAATTATCCATAATGTATCCATATAGAATATCACCAAGAGATTAGCCCAAACTAGTATTGGTGGTTTAGACCAAGGAAAGTTAGCCAATCCTGGCACTCCTGTTCCCCACGGCAACCCTATCAAAAATATAATAAATGCCAAAGCGTTCCTTCGGCTAATTATTTTTTTCCAGTTCATAATTATTCTTTATTTATTTTAACTAAAGCTCCTTAAGATACTTAGTTGACTTAGTCTAGTGCCCCGCCCTTCCTCAAGGGAGGGGTAAGGGGAGGGTTTTGTCATTATCTTAAGTTACTTAGTTTTTTATAGTAGGGGCTGGATTTCGATTGAAAATTGAAATTTGTAAACTGAAAATTAAAATTTGACTAGTGCTCTCCCTTTCCTCAAAGGGAGAGCTAGTGAGGGATTTTTACCAAATCAACATTATATGGCTCATGGTGTAGATTGCCGAGTCCAGCCACAAGCCAAATGGCACTTTTGCCTCTTCTATCTCCCCGGTCGGCTTTATTTGCAGCATCAAAGTCTTTCCGATTCGGTTTTGAACCACATACCATTTGTCATCCTGGCTTAATAACAGATATTCGTTAACGAATCTTTTTCCGTTTTTATTCTTCTCGTCTGGCACGATCTTAATGCCTACCTTGTTATCTACTAATTCCGTGGTGCATAATCGGTTGATTGCGACATCGGTCAATTTTCTAATTCCGGACAAATAAATGCAGTTATCATGGAGCACCCGGTCCTTTATCCCGTCATTATCAATATCGACCTCAACAATGTGAGGCAGATTCCAATCATTAATCGAGTACGTTTCTTTCGCCTTGTAAAAAATATTGAACTGGTCCCATCCCAGGTAATAAAACGACACCGTATTAGCAGCCAATATTACTGTCATCACTATCACTGCCCCGGTTATTAAGTTTATTCTCTTTTTTCGGACAAAAATTAAGTATATTGGCAAAAAAACCGGGTAGCAGGCTAGTGTTAGCCAAAACCATATTTTTGGCCGTTTTACCGGTCCCTTAGCCAAGTCATCCCGAACCCAGGTGGCTGCCCAAAAAGTCAGCATCAACGGTGCCAAAATCTTTAGCCAAAACGTCATGGATAAATTCGGGCGTATTTGTCCGTTCCTGGCCAAGTCCGATATTGCCAGTGCCGCTGCCGTAATCAGGTAAGAGCCAAAAATAAATCTTATTTTTTTGTCCATTTATTCCCTCCTTTAAATCTTTGGATTCTAACCACCCCCCCCATTCAACTACGGCTATTTTACCACGAAATTCCCCGAAAACAAAATAATATAGGCCAAAGTATCTTCCGTTACCCATACTGTCAACTTATTGCTCGGCCAACTTCTATTAAAATATTTCTCTTCCTCTTTTAATTCCCGGCCAAAACCTCTCCTTTACGCTTCCATGTTTTCCGTCATTTATACCGTGTGTCGCCTCAAAACCCTGCTCTCCCACCTCATACTCCTGTCCCTTTGGTAATTCATAAACTACCAAACTTTGAACCATAGCCCGCATCCCGCCGTTCATTTTCAGGGAAGCTGCCTTTAATTCCTTTAACGTCAGGTCCGCGTCTTCTTTTTTTTCAAACAATGCCTCTCTTCCCCTCAGCTGAAACGCGACTACATGACTATTGTCATACGCTTTGTTAAAGCCATCTTGCCTTCTAACCCTTAAAACATAACCCTGCCACACTCCGTGCCCGAGAAAATCAAGATCTGGCAACGGATCATATCTGTCCATTTCGTTGCTAGCCATTTTTTTTATTTTTAACTTATATGGTTTACATTATAGCCCTTGTGCCAAGAAAGCAAAAACCCCTCCGCCCCCCACGTCACCCTGCCCGCCTAAACTGCGAAGCTGTTGGCGGGACCGCCTCTGGCAAAGAAGCAATCTCTTCTTTCTATCTAAAGCCTCTTATCCCTCAGTTTCTTAAATTATTAAATTCTTAAATTCTTAAATTATATTAATCGACTTAGTCTTTATTGTTTTACAAATTTATTAATTTATAAATTCATTGTTGAGCTTCGCGAAATCCACCTCTGGTGGAGAATTTGAAAATTTCAGCCAAAGGCGGAATAAACTATTCGGGGGTATGAGTGGGTGCACCTGGATTCGGACCAGGGACCACCGACTTATAAGATCGGTGCTCTAACCAGCTGAGCTATGCACCCCTACCAATCTCAAATTTTATTTTTGATATTTGCTAGTGTAGCAGAGGCGGGGATCGAACCCGCGACCTTGGCGTTATGAATGCCACGCTCTAACCAACTGAGCTACCCTGCCATAGATTGTCAAAAGTCCTATTTATTCTGCAGAGTTGACCATGTAGGACCAACTGTGGGGTTTATCCCCAGTCCGTATGATTTGCTTTGGCAAATCCATCGGACAGCTACCCTGCCTTGTCCGCCGAAGCTTTTAGCGTAGGCGGAAGCCTTTGGCGAAGGAGAGCCTTGTCCAGCCAAACCATTCCCACCAAATCCCGAGCTAGTCAAAGGACGTTAGGCGGGCCTCGCTCGCCGAAGCTTTAGCGTAGGCGGGCCAGGTAAGGCTAAAACATCCAAATTATATCAGGAAAATTCCTTCTCTATCTAGCTTCCACTTCCGCTGCCAATTCTTTTTCTTCCGCCAGGTTTTCTAGGGACTAATATCATTTCTAATTCCTCTCCTGTAACCCGTTCTTCAACCGTCACTACATCTTGCCCCGGTCCTATATGCTTGACTACTTTTTCTATTCGTTTTACCACAGGTCGTATAGTTGCCGAGACAACTACTGTTGTTTTATCCGTAAACACCAGGTCTACCGGTACCACCGTGGGTCCTCCACCTTTTCCTGCCGGTTTTCTTTTCCTCACCGCCGGTAGCGTAGCCCTCCCCTTCTCCTTTCCCTTCCCTACAAGTTCTTTATTAGCCATAACACCCTATTATATCAATAAATCTAACTTGTGATTATTTTGAACCCGTTACCGTGCTGTCTTTCCCAGCGTCAATCAGTCTTGGTCGTCCTTTTTCTGGTCTTGCCTTCTCAGGCGGTAATTGGAGATTATATCTGCGTTTAACTTGCGTAATCACCCCTCCATCCTCTACCACATCTTGCCCCGGCCCAATATTTTTTACCACTCTTTCTCCTAACTCTACTTCTGCAAAAACCTCGTCACCGATATGTTTAACAATTAAATCCTGGAGTGGGATCCGTCTTGGGATAACGCGTATTGCTGATGTTTCGCTCGTTTCCCTACCCCCTTCTTTTCCTTTACCTGCAGTCACTTTCTTTTTAGCCATAATACCGGATTATACCCCTTTTTACCTTTTAAGCCGTTTGTTGCTTTTTCGGCAGCCTGATTCTTGCCCGTTCCTGCAATTCTTTCGCCCCTGGTCCATCATATTGTGATGCTAAAAAAATCAACGCATGAAGGTTGGGGCGAGAATTAAAAGTTCTATTAATAATCACTTCCATTTCGCCCCCTTTCCTGACAGTAACAATCCCTCTACTTGCCTGATTAAAGGGCTGAATAGTCACAGTTACTTCTCGACCGTCTGGCGCATATATTTGGCATCCAAAATATCTTCGAGTTTCTGTAGCCATACATATCTATTACCTAGGAACAACTGATTATACAATATACCAATTCTCCAATCTAGCTCACCCTCAAGCTCTCAATCAAATACTTTAACTGTTTCTTAAGCGTTCTTCTCCCGATATTAGTTTTTAAATACTTTTCTCTAGATTCCGCGTCTTGTCGATAAATATATGCTTCATAATAAATAATTTTAAATGGTCTTCTCGGAGCCGTGGAAAAACACTTTCCTGTATTGTGCTCTTCTAGTCTCCTTCTAAGATCAGAGGTTATTCCGGTATAAAACTTCTTATCCTTCAGCGATAACAGAACATAAACATAATCCACCTACCTATTATATGTGACAAACAGGGATGGAATAAAAAACTGTTTTAGTAGTTTTTTATTAGCTAGGGGGTAAACAGGGATGGAATAAAAAACTGTTTTAGTAGTTTTTTATTAGCTAGGGGGTAAACAGGGATGGAATAAAAAACTGTTTTAGTAGTTTTTTATTAGATATCCCTGGTTGCGGGGCCAGGAGTTGAACCTGGCCTGTGAGATTATGAGCCTCACGTGCAGCCGTACACTACCCCGCACATCAATCATCATAAGCTAAACGAATTTGGCAAAATGAGCCTAACTTTAGCAACGACGACTGTAGCTATTTTAACACAGACTTCTCAAATGTTTTTCAAGGCCCAAAAAATTTCACCCACCACTGTTTCCATGTCGGCAGGGGAGGCTCGACCGCCTTCACCTCCTCCTTAACCTCGGCCGCCTCTTCCGGCGGCAGGATCAGCCAATAATCGTCTTCTCCTCCCATTCCTAGTTTATTTCTGGCCTGCTGCTCCAAGTAAGCCGAAGAGGTCGCGTACTCAATTCTGCTTTGCCATACTGCATTTTCCCTTTCCAGCTTCGCATTCTCCTCCTGAAGCTCTCCGGTTCTCTTTTTGGCCTGGGCAATAGTTTCCAGTTGGTTTTTGATATTATTTATCGAACTGATCAGCACAATAACCGCTAAGATGCTTATTGATATATTTTTTAATAGTCGCATAACTCCCAAATTGAATATTATCCCTACTTATGATACTATAAGACTTGTTTATTAAATCCTAATCAATGACCGACCTGACTCTCGAAAACGCGCTTGGTTTATTTACTAACGCGCTTGCCAAAAAAGGCAAGTCGACCAACACTATTGTAGCTTATAAAGGCGATATCAACCAGCTAATCATCCATCTCAAAAAAACCGCCAATATTTCTACTCTCGACCAGATCCAATTTAACCTTCTGGATGACTTCAAAAAAAATCTGATCAAAAACGATTACACCGCCAAATCGGTTTCCCGCAAACTAAATTCCATCAAAAACTTCTTTTCTTTTTTAAAAAATGAAGGTGTAATAGACAACGATCCTTCCGCCGATATTAAGCATCCGAAGTATCAAAACGATCTCCCCAAAATCCTCAAGCCTATCGAATACCGGTCACTCCGCGACGCCTGTCGCAACGATATTCGGGCCACCGCCATTGTCGAGCTAATGCTCCAGGCCGGTCTAAGAATTAAAGAGATTGAAAACCTTAAATTAGAGAATGTCCGATCTTCCGAGGTAGTCATTGAAAGCTACGAAAGTCACCCCGAGCGGGTCGTCCCTCTCAATAATTCTGCCCGTGGTGCTCTCAGTCGTTATATCGAAGAAAGCCGCTATCCCACTAAGTCCAAGAATGTATTTGTCACCAAAACCGGCCGTCACCTATTAGCCCGTAATATTCGATCTTTACTTAACCGATACTTCGAAAAAGCCGATATTAAAGACGTCAAAGTCAATGATCTCCGCAATACTTTTATTGTCTTTCAGCTCAAAGCTGGCGTTCCTATTGATGTTGTTTCCCAGGTTGTCGGCCACAAGCGCATCTCCACCACCGAAAAATATTTGGAGTTAATCGACTCCAAAGAAGAATCCAAAGGGATCAAACTAAAGGAGCTTTAATCATTTAAATTTTTTATGGCCCCAAAAAGTAGAGAACACTTACCAAAGTGGGTAGTATTAATTACTTGCCCCAAACTAGACACGAATCCAAGAGATTTTACGTGTCGGGTGGGGGTAACATTGGAAAATGTAAACGCGTACAGCCCTGATATTCTTCGTCGTCCGAGTAGGACCTCAAAAATAACCTGTCCTTACGGCGCTCCTCAATGCCGTTTCCGTGCTGAATTTGCAGCTCCTCCACAATTCAAAATCGATGTTTCCAAACCTGGTTATTAGATAAAGATCTTGATTATTGACTACCCGGATTCCAAAGAAGAATACAAAGGCATTAAGCTAAAGGAACTCTAATGGCCGAATCTTCCAAGTCTTCCGAAATCAGACGAAGGATGGCCAGATATCCTCTCGACGAGGGCTCCGAGATCTTGGTTTGTGACATATTTGCCGAAACCGCCTATGGCCTGTTAGGCTCGCCTCCAAAGTATCGGAGCCTATCCACTCTCCGTCGAATCCACTAATTCTCAAAATCTAAAGTCTTTGCCAGGCCCCTTTACCGACTTGTCTTATTTTGAATTTCTATATTGAGGAATTTGATATTGTTTAGGATTCGTAATTTAGATATTAGGTTTTAAAGTTTAGATATTAGAATTTAGAAATTGACTAGAAATTAGAAATTATTCATGTTTCCTGTTTCATAAATCATGTTTCAAGCCTGCTGTTCCTGCCCCTGTCCGCCTTTGGAGGGCACCTCTGGCAGAAGAGCTTAGATGTTATTCCTAGCCCCATCCGCCTATGGAGGGCACTTCTGATGGAAAATTCTTTAAATATTTTGATTTTCTTTTAGTTACAATATAATTATGTCCGACGCTCCAAATCCTCTCGCTCCTCTTTACCGCATCCTTTCCGATATCCAAAACCGGCTGGTTGTCCGTCTCAACAATCTCAATATCCACAGTCGTCTTGAGTACAGCCAGTTCACTTCTTCCGCCGGTATTACCCCCCAAACCTCTCAGGTGATTGAGTTGATGTATCAATACGATACTGTTGTTAGCTACCGCCAAAATTTATACCTTCTCCACCAACGGCTCCTAAATCACATCAACTCCCTATCCGAAAATCTCAATTTACCCATTGGCACACTGGACTCGTCGAGTTATCGGCCTTTGTATCAGCCGGCCGATCAAATCCCCCTATTTCACTCCGCTTGGAATAACCTTTGGTCGAATTATATGGTCGATCAACTTTTCCGCGGCCAGGCCTCCACCTGTCAGGATTTTCAAAACCGAGACCTTTTAACCGTCAATAAATCCGATTCAGGTTCCCCTCAAACCGAAATTTTTCACACCGCCACTTTTTCCACCCCTCTTTCTCCGGCCATTCCCATATTTGTTAAGGTGATTTTTCTTCGTCAGCCCGAGGGCGAACAGCCATCCGAAATTTATTTTTATTTAACCGGTTTTACTCCCGAAGTCGAGCTTCAGGTTATCCACTCCGCCCCCCTTCCGCCCGTCACCGGCTCCTGGTGATCTCCTTCCTCTTCTTCAACTTCGTTACTGTTTTTAACGCCGGTTTACTGTTTTATATTTTCAAAACCCCTCACTAACCCTCTCCTTGAAAAAGGAATAGGGCTAGGCTTTGGTCGCTCATTAATGCAATGTCTCCCCATTCTCCTCGCCCGCAGTAGCCTTGGCGAAGGCGGGTCAAGGGAGGGGAGATTAAGAGGGGGTTTAACATAGTTTATTCTGTTTTGGATTTGGAGTATTAGGAAATTAGAAATTGTTTAGGATTTAGAACTTAAAACTTAGGATTTATTCCTGTTTCATGAATCCTGAATCATGTTTCAATTTTGATCTTTGATATTTGATATTTGAATTTTGATCTCTTATAGTCTCGCTCTTTTTGCAATTTCCGCTTCCACAATCGCCCTTGGCCGTCCGTACTTTAAGGCCGATAATCTCTTTATCATTTCTGCCATTTTCGGATTTCCCGGCTTCTTCTTTTCTACCGCTGCCACTTTAAGTGAAAATGGTTTTTGCGGTGTCCCGTTCACCATCGTTTTAATATAAATTTCTCCGGTTCCCAGATTTAGCAGATCATGTTCGCTAAACTCCGGCTGGAATTGTTTTACCAAAAATCCGGCATCCGAAATACCCACTCTGAAGCTGGAAATTGTACCGACATTTCCAAAAACGGCATTTTTTACCTCATCGTCCATTTGGGAAATAAACTGGTTAGCCACGCACAAATTCAGGTGGTATTTTCTGGCTTCGCTCATAATTACGGCAAAATCTTGGGTAGCAAAATTCTGGAATTCGTCCACGTACAGGTAAAAATCCCGCCTGTTGGCTTCCGGAGTATCCTGTCGGCTCATGGCTGCAATCAGAATTTTTGGTATCAGCACCAACCCCAAAAACGCCGAATTTTCCTCTCCGATTGTCCCTTTGGCCAGATTGATTATCAAAATTTTCCCCTCATCCATCGCCTTTCTAAAATTAAATGATGAGGTTGATTGCCCGATAATATTTCTCATCATGGTATTAGTAATAAACCGGCCGAACTTGGACACGATGTAATCCAGCACTTCCGATTTATGAAAATCGTTAGTTTGGGCGATCTGGTCAGTCCAATACCGGCGCACCATCGCATCCTGTACCTTTGGCAGCATCGCCTGAACGTACGACGGGTCAGTCAAGCATCTTACAATTTCAATAAATGTCGCCCCCGGCTCACTCATCACCGTCAACATAATATTTCTGATGGCGTGTTCAAATCTCGGTCCGACTATTCCGGTTTTGTAAGGATCATACAGTTTGTACATCAGGTTAATAATTGACGACGTCACAAAATCTTTCTGGTCCTCCCTTTCGCATTCCATCACATTAAAGCCCATTGGCCGGTCAGTCACCGACGGGTCAAAATAAATCACATCTTCAATTCTCTCTTCTGGAATTCTTTCCAAGATGCTTTCAAAAGTATCGTGCGGATCCACAAAGCACACTCCTTTTCCGGCTTTAATATCCTGCAGTGCCATATCGGCAAGTAGCCATGATTTACCCACACCAGTTTGCCCCACAATATAAAAGTGTCTTTGTCGGTCCGTTTGAGTCATGCAATATTTCTTGCTGGTTCCCCGGTACAGATTATCACCAATATATAGTCCCTCTTGCGGGCTGTCTACCGGCGCCGGCGCTTTTTTCGATTTTAGCCAATAGATTGTCGGAGTTTCAATGGCCTTATTAGGTAGGTGAAATATGGAGGCGATTTCGTCGGTCGATAGTACCGTCTTATTTTTCCACCAATAAATCACCTGGTATTTATAAATAAAATCTTCCATAAACATGTGCTTAAATCTGATCGTCCGGCCACCCAGCCGGTTCCACGGGCTGTCAAACTGGCCAAAACAAGCCTTAATATTGGAAATATTTAGTTTAGCTACTTCGGCCGACGGCGCCACCGACACAATCCTGATAGCCGTTTCAAACCCCTGCTTGCTGGTTTTAGTTTCAATTGCTTCCAGCTGTTTGGCGTCCACTTTATATGATGCCTTTTCCGGATTTGACTCACTTTTTTTGGTGCCGCTAATAAAGCCTCGGCCGGATTTTGCCCAGCTGCCGTCAGTTGGCGTAATCACCAGCTGGATGGCCACCGTTTCTTCATTGCTAAGTTTCGACAATGCCGAGGTAATCGACGATAATGGGTCGGTGGGTATTTCTTTATAGGTTTTTAGCGGATAAAATGGCGTCTTCTTTGTTCCCATCCAGGCGTATTCCACCTTTCCTTCTTCGCAATAAATGTTCGGTTCGTCTACCGGCCGAACATCAGCTCCGGTAAAGACGCTGTATATCTGTTTTTCGATTAGGTCCTGGTAATTTTTTGGTACCGACATATAAAATCTGATATCGTCTTTATTCCCCACAATTTCCAGTGAAGCCGACTTTTGGGCAAAAAATGGCTGTAAAAATTTTGGTTTTGCCGGTTTATACATGCTCGATAGGGAAGCAATGATCGGCTCCATCGCGTCAATTTTTACTTCATTATCATGTGGTACCGCCACCTGCAAAGTAACCAGTTCGAGCGACTTATTCTCCCGTCCTCTCCACCTGATCCACAGCACCAATGCATAAAAACAAATACCTAAAAATATCCCAACCAAAACCAGTAAAAGCAGTATTCCAACCACCATCATCCCACCGTCTATTAATGCTTCGCTATTCATTTTGTTTAAATTTTACCTGGCCTTTTTTTATTTTTATTAGTCTAAAAATATATTCCGATAGCCATCTGCCTGCTTCTTCAAGTTTTTTCTTAAAACCGGCCACAAATGTTTGACGGCTGATTGGCAAAGCCGTTGTTGTTGGTGGGGGAGTTGACGGTTGCATCACTGTCTGGCCTTGGCTATCGGTCACGGTCGACGTCGCTGTTTTTTCGACTTTGGTCATCCAAGTTTCCACTTCCCGCGGCAAGGGCGCTTCTTTACCAAGCTCCAAGTCCTCAAACTTAATCTCGTTGGGCTTCCCCTCTGTTACTGTCCCCGGTAATTTTTCTTTCAATTCTGCCATATCAATTGACAGTATAAGCTAAAACCTCCCCTTCCACCACCATTTCTTTCCCTCGTTCGCCGAAGCCTTGGCGTAGGCGGATCACCTGTCCCGATCGAAGCCTCGGGAAAGGAGGGGTTAGGGGTGGATTTCTTAATTAAGTTTTGAATTTGGATAATTGTAATTTTGAATTTGTTTAGGATTTTTAGTATTTTCAGGTCAAAATTTGTAGTGTAACGCCAAATTTTGCCTTAAAATACAATCCCTGCCCGCCTTTGGTGGGCGCCTCTGGCGGAAGATATTAGGATTTAGGATTTGGAAAGGGACAATTTATATATTTGAATTTATCCAATTTGGATTTTGATATTGTTTAGAGTTTAGAGCTTAGAAATTAGATATTAGGATTAAAGGGATATGTTAACTGTATAATCAAACTGATGCCAGAAAGTCCGGCTTCTTTAAGCCAAATCCGACGTATCGACAACAGCCGCCTTTTGTTGCCGTTTATTACCACCCTATTGGTATTTTTCCTGATAGTAATTTTTATTTGGTTTTTTCGTGGTGGCGCTTTTCGGCTTTATGCCAGCACTTTTTTTGGCCTGTACTATCTCACCGGCAAAATTTGGGTTTCGGTACTCTTAATCGGTATTATCCAGAATCTAGTTTTTACCCCGCTGCGTTTCATTGGCCACTATGTCTGGGACACGATTGATGAGTTCGAAGATGCCATGGAAAAGCAAAAGAGCCACGATAACCAGTATTTCGTCCTCCGGGAAAAAATCGTCAAGGGCAGTTTCCCCTTCATCTTCTATATCTTCAACTTTGTTGTCAACGCTATCGCCTTTTTCTCCGCCGGCCGGATTTTTTTAATCGACTTTTACCACTTTTCTCTCGATCCTAAATATCTTTATTCTTTTATCCCATATCCCCGTTATCCACTACAGGGCACCGATTTCTTCTTTCCTTTTTACAAAGTTACTTCAACCACCTCCCTCGACTGGTTAACCATCCTCAAAATTTGGCTGGGCATTACTCTATTTTTGGCTCTCGCCCGTCTCCTCTGGCAGCCGTTTAAGTGGTTTTTAGGCGGCAACAAAAAGCTTCTTTACGTTCGTCAAAATATTAACCGGGTGCTGGTCCAAATTGGCGGTTTTGGCCTAACCTTACTGGTTCTTTCTGTTGTCTTTTTCCGGTACATTCCCACTTCTTTCCAATTTGTTTGGCTGGTGGCCGACTTAACCCGCCAAAACACCACCCTAAACTTCATCACCGCTGTCGCTACTTTTATCACCACCCTTCATGCCGGTTACACCCGTCACAAAAAAACAGCCGACATTGCCACCCAATCCGGTATCGAAGCCTCGGTAGTCGAAAAAGTTTTCCGTCAAAAAATGCGCACCAGTTTCAAAAACGCCATCCTTCTTGGTGCTGGTGCCTTCCTTATTACTAATCAAATTCCCTGCGCCTTTGAGCTTTCCGTCGCCATGTTTGAGCTACTCTATATCATTGCTCCTTACACCTTTGATGCCTTTTTATACAGAAAGCCAAAAACACCACCTCCCTCCGCCCTGTCTCCCTCTCCCGCCCCTGCCCCGGCCAGCCCTGTGTCCTGATATTAATCTATCATCAAGTTTCTCTCCCTCCGTCATTCCGCCCGCCCGCCCGCCTAAACTGCGAAGCTGTTGGCGGGACCGCCTCTGGCGGAGCGGCAATCTCTGCCCTTATTCATAAATCTTTCTCTCAAGCCCCGTTCTTTGACCACTCTTTTCTGATACAATAAACTAGTTAATCATATAAATTTTACAAAAAACCTATGGAACCTGGAAATGAAGTTTCTCCGCGTCCCGAGATGTCAAGAGATCGCAAAATCACTCTTGCCCTGAATGCCTTGCAAGCGACCGCAGTAATCAATCCCCCCGAAGGGCGAGATATTCAGATTTGTCTGTGTCAGACTGTTAGCGATATATACAATGGTAAAATACGCCGCGATAGTGGATTTACCCTCGAAGGTCTTCCTGTCTCGGTTGCTCTTGATAACCTGGCTGGGGATCAAATCCAGCTTTTAGCGCTCGGAAACGATCAAGCGGGGAATTATCCTTTTCGACACTTTAATTACAGAGAGAATGGGGGTACGCGGACGGTGTCAATAACCTCCGCCGTGGACGGCATGGACACTACGCAATATTATATTTCAAGGGGCGGTGATGATAATTTATGGCAACCGGCAGAAAATAGGGAATATTGGGAGACTTGTACTTAAGTACCTAAGACTTTTTAATAGTAAATGGCACATTCTGTCGATTAGGTGATGAGCCAAATATTAATCAAATATCCAAGACCAGGTATCTGATCATCCAATCCGTTGTTGCTATAATGTATCAATAGCCCATATGTCTTCCTCGTCTCCCAAACCAAAATCCGAATCCTGCACTTTTTGCCGTATAGCTTCCGGCCAGTTATCTGCCCATAAAATATGGGAAGATGCCAATCATTTAGCCTTTCTGGATATTTTCCCCAACTGCCTTGGGCAAACTGTTCTTATAACCAAAAAACACTTCAGCAGCTACTTTGCCGATCTTCCCGCCCGCGATCTATCCAATTTTATCTTAGCCTCCAAAAAAGTTGTCAAAATTCTCGATGCCGCTTTTGCCGATGTCTCTCGCACTGGCTTAGTGTTTGAAGGTTTTGGTGTTAATCATCTTCATGCCAAGCTTTACCCTCTCCACGGTACCGGCGACTTGCGGCAATGGCAAGCCATCGAATCAGCCAATCACAACGTTCCCAAAAAATATTTTGCCCAGTATGAAGGCTATATTGCCTCTTACTCCTTCGCCCGGGTTCCCGATGAGGAGCTTAGCCAAACTGCTTCTATGATTGTTAA
>JBAZSP010000020.1:0-21376 GCA_041663285.1 Candidatus Shapirobacteria bacterium | reverse complement strand
TCACCCCGTTTAGCGGCATCGACCGAATTTATCATCCCAAAACCAATCTTTGGGAAAGCGCCAAATCCTTCTTTTCTCGATTATTACCCGGATAGTCTTGCCCTCTCCGCTGCACACTTCCTAATTCTCCACTGCCCTTCTTCTGAAACTCGCATCAACAGTCCCTCTCACCTCCAAAAGCAATACTGTTGCCCTTTTGGGGTATATTTCCCTAATTACCGCTTCTGTCTCTTCCAAACTTTTTACCGCCCCCGCAAACCTTTCTCTAATATTTTGCAATAGGGCAGTGGAATTACCTTCACCATCGAGTGTAAATCCCTGTCTGTTTTGTCCTAAACCGCCTAAAGCCGTTTCGATTTCATAAAGTCCCTTACCCAGACTCATAACTCTGGCGTAACCCAGGGCGTATAAAGCCAGCCCTTGTGTTGTGAATGTCCTTCCCAGCACTTCTCTTGCCGATCCAATATAATCAAAATTACTGCAGGCAAAGGCCCTCTCAATCCGGTAAAAATCCGCGGCTGTTATGTTAGTTCTTAATACCATTTGTGAATATTTCAAACCATTTGTCTCCCCTTCCCTTTCTTTGTCCATGCACTCGTTCAATTTTAAACCACATTTATGCCATCTCTGCTTCCTGATTTTATAGTATAAACGTTTTTTATTTTACCATGGTGTCCTGTATGGCCCTAACTATGCAGTTTCAAACTTATCCTCTATCTTTCTTCTGGTTTCAACCATTAATTGTTCTCCTACAAGGCTCAAAATACTTCTAACTTCATCTTCAGCCATTCCCGCCAAGCCCGCCGATCTTAAAAGGTGCTCACATGTCCTTCTTCCTCATTAGCCATCTTCCTCAAATTAATTAACAAGGTGATCGCGGCCATATTTGATCGGCAACCGCTAATCAAATAATAGCTTTCTTCAACCCTTTGTTTATATGCCTCTAATATTTTCCCTGCCGCCATCGCTAATCCATATCTCACCGCGTAAATACTAACTGCTTCTTCAGCACAGCATTCACTGGTCAAATACATTGCTGTCGCAGTCCAATCTAATCCTGTATCCTCGAAGGTTTCTTGAATGGCACGATAATGTTCTGGTTGTAAATTAGTCCGTCCCACCATTTGCCAATATTGGCCATATTCCTCCCTTCC
Organism: Candidatus Shapirobacteria bacterium; assembly: GCA_041663285.1. Taxonomy (GTDB): domain Bacteria; phylum Patescibacteriota; class Microgenomatia; order UBA12405; family UBA12405; genus UBA1435. Next base: position 20,222 of record JBAZSP010000020.1, on the reverse strand, counting down.
TCTCCTTAACATTTCGGCTTCCGGCTTCGCGAAGCTCTCGCCCGAAAATTCTGGTCATCCCATAATTAAAATATATTTTTATCCTCAACCCCAAATAGGGGACAACCTTATGTTATCTTATATCTAAATGGACGGAAGAGTTGAGTTTGGCCAGTTGCCAGCCGATAAATTCTTGGAGCACGTAGTTAAGCCTTATCCTCCGGGTTCATTGGACACTTTGACTGCCATTCATCGAGCCAGAATATTTGAAATACAAGGTTTGAAAGTAACCGGAGAGCAACCAATTACTCCTCAAATGATGGCTTTCGCCCAAAAAGCTTTCTTTGTTATTAGTCAATCCCTGCCCGATAATCTAAAACCTGCTGTTTGCATACCCCGAAAAATCCTGGCCGCCGATAGCATCGACTTAGTTGCCAAATCGCCGGATGATATTGGCCATATGACACTTGGAATTAGCGGTATCGACACTATCTGGGTCTTAAATGACGGCGGCCTTCCCGGCTATGAGTTTTTTAATAGTTCCTTTCCAGCCCTTTCAGTAATTCGCCAAGCTCAATCTCTCGCTCATGAGATCTACCATTACTCCGCTCCTCATCGTATTGATCAAAACGGCATCCGCGTTCTGGCGGTTCCTAGGTATATTGAGGAAGGAATGTCCGAATGGTTTGCTGATACCTGCTGGCCAATCATTTGTCAGTTTTTTCCCGTCGAAGCCCATCTATACAGCTCTCTTCTTACTCCAAAAGATGGTTATAAGCCAGCCGATTGTTTCATTGCCGGTGTCAGCCACAACGATGGCAGAGTAAAATCAAGGCCTCGGCCTTACATTCACGAATTCCGTCAATGCCAATATTATCAGCAAATTTCTCCAGATTTCATCGACAATATCCAAGCGGCCAGAATGGGGTTAAACGATCTTCCCCTCCGACTTACTCTAGCCCATATCGATCATCTAGTCCAGGATAAAGAAGCAGCTAGGGCCGCTAAAAGAAAACAAATGGTGCGTGATTTGATTAGGGGAAAATAAGCTACACTCTTTTAAGCGTGGTTTTCTGCCTAATATTCGGCAAGGTTTATTTACTTTCTTAAAGGACTTTTATTTCTTTGTGCGCCCAGAAGGAATCGGACCTTCATCACTAGTTCCGAAGACTAGTACTCTATCCGTTGAGCTATAGGCGCAATAAGGTATTCTATCAATTAAGCTGGTAAAATATCACCAATCCGCTGTCCCCATAGCTCAGTTGGATAGAGCGCTTTCCTTCTAAGAAAGAGGTCGTTGGTTCGATCCCAACTGGGGATACCTAGAGCCGCTAGCTCAGTCGGTAGAGCAATCGCCTCTTAAGCGATTGGTCGTGGGTTCGAGTCCCACGCGGCTCACTCGATTTTCGCCGCAGTGGTGAAACTGGTATACACGTACGCTTTAGGAGCGTATACCGTAAGGTGTGGAGGTTCGAGTCCTCTCTGCGGCACCTTTACTGCTTATGGTAAGCAAATTTTCCAAAACCTTCGCCATCTGTTAAACTAGCTCATGTGGCTCTTTGCTCTATTAATGTTACCTCTCAACAATCCCAATCCTGTTTCGCCCACCCCCGAGCCTACCTCTCAAGCCATTGTCTCTCCTGCTCCCACTCCAAACACTGCCCTCCCTGCCGCCGCCGACACCTTACCCGTCACTATAGTGACTAGCATCCCTACCTCCACTGTCACTCTGGCTCCCACCGCTACTCCTACCCCCGAAGATCCCTTCCCCAAATATTTTGCCGACTATCAATACCAAATTAAGCTTTATCAGGAAGCCTACAAACTTTATACCGAAAAAAAGCAAATTAACCTTAAGTACGGCACTGTTACCACCCAAAAAGAAATTTTCGACGCCACCAAGCAAGTCTTAGCCGCCCGAAACGATACGCTTCGCACTTACGCCCTGGCGCTTCAGTTTTACATAGATAAGCTAAAAAGCCAGCAACCCCAGGAAATTGAAAAAAGCCAAATTGAGCTTACTGCCTGGGAAAAGTGGCTGAAAGAGCAAAACCTGATCCTGGAATCTATCAACAATGCCGACGATCTCAAAGATTATTTGGCCGAATTCAAAAAAAATTATATCGGTATCCAAAAATCACTCTATTCGGCTCTGGTCAAAAACCGAATTAATTACCAAAAATTAAATCTCCAGCGGCTCTCAATTATTGAGCAAGATTTAAAAAGTCTTCCCGACATCCCTGCCAGTGAGCTGGCCTGGTTCGATCCGGTTACCGTCAAAATCGACCTTATCAACCAAGCCTTCTCCCAGTCCCTAAGCTATACTAATCAAAAGCAAAACCAGCGCTCTTTCGATAATTTTTATCCTGACTCAACCTTAGAGCTCACCAAGGTCGACAATTATCTTCTCGATATCTCCAAAACTCTTAAGTCAATTATTATTAAATTCACCAAACCTAATGGCTGATCAGGATTTCCAAATCACCCCACCTCCATCCGACAATCCCCTAGCTTCCGGATTACCCGTGCCGGATCTTACCGTTCCCAAAGTCCCAGAATCTCCCGCCACTGCCGATCCCAAAATCAAACTTCTAAAAATTTTGGTCGCCACCATCGTCATCGTTCTTCTTCTTAGCCTTATCGTTCCCTATCTTAAGCCCAAAAAGTCCGACCCTACCGGTCTGCCCACCCCCACCCCTCTTACCAATAATCCTTTACTTTCGCCTGTTCCTTCCGATATTTCCTCTCAAAACGAACTTTTAGGCAAATACCAGGCCACCTTCGACACCGTCGAAAAAGATATCCGTAACTACCAGGATTTTCCGCCGCCAGTTTTGGATCCCGACATTTCTCTTTAACCCTTTCTAGGCAACTTTTTCATCAAGTCACTACCTTTACTTTCCCATGAGATTATTTTCTCGACAAATAGCTACCACTTTCAGTACTGATGGTAATTTCGTCCCCGACTTTCACAAATAGGGGAACTTGTACTTTCGCCCCGGTATCAACCACCGCTTGTTTAGTCGCCGACGTTGCCGTGTCACCTTTAACCGAATTTTCCGCCTCAACCACCACACAACTGATGCTCTTGGGGAGTGTTACCCCCACCGCCTTATCTTCGTAGAACTTAATCCGGTAAAGCAGTCCTTCTTTCAAATAGACCTTATCGTCGCCCATAACTTCAGCCGGCACACTGTACTGTTCAAATGTTCTGGGCTCAATAAAAACATATGCCGAACCGTCAAAATACGAGTACGAAGCCTCATGAGTTTCCACCAGCACCTCATCTACCTTTTCTCCTGACTTGTAGGTATATTCCACCACTCTACCGCTAAAAAGATTTTTCAGTCTTGTTCGATAAAACGCGCTGCCCTTCCCCGGGCTGACAAAAGTTATATCGACCACCAGGTGAGGCTCTTCATGGAAAATAATATAGATACCTTTCTTTAGTTGTGATGTGCTGATTGCTCCCATAGGTAGTTATTCTATTCTTGAGAACAATAAAAAGCAATAAAAAAATCCCAGAGCATGCTTTTAGAGGAGCCACCCCGGGATCTGATACGCACTATATCAATATATTATAGATATGTCAAGTACAAATTAGTTACACACCGTCAAAAATCACCCTGCTCCAGCTCCGTAATAAACTGTTGCACCCCCCGGGCCCAGGATCCGTTTGAATTTGGGCAATATTTTTTCATTATCTGCTCCGGTGTCGTCAAACCTTTATCAAAATACTGCCTTTTTAAATACTCTGCATAAGTCTTTAGGGCTATCTCATAATTCTCAAACCGTAAAGTCCCTTTAGAATGGATTCCGTACCCCCAACAATTATAGGAATTCACCGGGATTTTTTTACATAAATTTGACTCCTGTTGGGCAATCGCCACCATCCAATAATAATCAAACCCGTTTTCTTCCGATAAATCCACAATTAAGTTAGCATAAGGAGCTAAAGGAGATTTATATTTTTCCAAGTACCGCCGTATCAATTCCGGCCGGCTATCGGCTGCCATGATTTCTTCCACTACAACATTGTTTAAACTGCTTACCAAGGTCGTCGCCTCTTTTATCGTTAAATTTCTCGCTTGTTGTTTTTCCCACACCTTCTGACTTCTATTTTCAGCTATGTTATCCAAGGCCAAAATCGTTAGCTCCCAGGTCGCCACCAATAGGATCATTATGGCCACGCTAAAAACCAAAACCGATTTGCTGATCATCTTCATTATCCTGTCTATCATACCGAATGGCTTCACTGCCTCCTCCATGATATCATAACCTTACTTATGACAGATACTTCAACCGATTTAGTCCGCAACCCGGACAATAGTTTTACTCTCACCCTTACGGCCTCTATAACCGACATCGATCAAAGCCGTCAGGAGGTCCTCCAAAATCATCAACAAAGCTTCCAAAAAGACGGTTTCCGCCCCGGCAAGGCCCCGTTGTCCATGGTCGAAGAATCCATCCCGCTCACTCACCTTATCGAAGATGTCGCCTCATCTGTCTTTTCCAAGCTTTACGGCCAAAAAATCAAAGACTATCAGCTAAAGCCGATTATCCCGCCCAAAATTAGCTTCCAAACCCCTCCGATCGATTTGGTCCACGAATGGCAAGCCTCCCTAACTTCCTGTGAATTACCCCCTCACACTCTTGATCCCCTATACCAGGCCGATATCAAAAGTCTTAATGCCCAAGGTCCGACAGGGGAATCCGCCCCCCAATCCGATAAAGACGGTAAAGTAGCAAAATATTACGATATTTTGATCAAATACAGCCACTGCGATCTGCCCGAGATCCTTCTTGAGACCGAGATCCAGCACCGCCTGTCTGGCTTAATTGACCAAACATCCCAAGCTGGCCTAACCGTCGACCAATATTTAAGATCCAAAAACACCACTCTCGAGCAATACCGGCAACAACTGGCATCCCGGGTAACCCAGGATTGGAAAATTAACCAAAGTATCAGCTTGATAGCCCAGGAACAAAACATTCAGGTCAGCCAGGAAGAATTAAATAGCCTTAAAGCCAAGAATCACAATTTATCCAATCCCAATATTCTCTACTTTGTTTTGTTAGAACAAAAAGTCGTCAGTTTCTTGAGTAGCTTATAAACCACTCATTTTGTGCGTATCTGTGATATAATACGGCACTATGGCCAAGCTATTTGGAAGTAAGCAGGCAACCAAAGGCCAACACGTATTCAAAAACGGCTTTTCTTCTGAAGCAATCAAGGATGGCCAATTTAATTCGCCCCCACCGGACAAAAAACCCTCAATCTTTAAGCTCGGAGGGATCTTAGGTCTGGGCCAAACGGTCGAGCTTAACAAACAATCAAATACTCTCAACTCCTGGGGTCAGGAATTCATTTCCGGGGTAAGTCACCTCGAAAAAGAAGAAAAACTCCTCCTCGACAATCGTCAAAAAGAACTCTTTAAAGAAATTGCGGCACTTCAGGACGAGCTTAAGCAACTAGCCAAAGCTACCGATCAGCTGGACAAGCAGGTCGACAATGCCGTCGATGCCAATGTCGTCGAAGTCTCCGCTTACCAGGTCGGTTTTTTCCGCCGGCTCAAAACTTTTATCGCCAATTTCCGCAAAAATATTTCTCAAGCCTCCATCTGGCTGGAATCCTATAGCGCCAAAAAGAAAAAACGGAATTGTTTCTGGAACCAGGTCAAAAACAAAAAGGGTGGGGGAGAGCAATATCTCTTTAGCAACGAACACTCCGCCGCCAGATCAGCCACTTAAAGCTTGTCTTCTAGTTATGGGCAGAAATCCGGAAACAGCTACCGAGGCCATGTCCTTCGTAAAAAGAACCTCTTTGTGGGATGAGCTGCCTGAACGTGCGCAAAATCTGGTAGCAACAGCTGTCCAAGAAGCGTTTACAGATCCAAAAAAAAGACAGCCTCTAAGGGCAGACTTGACCCAAGGTGAAGAATTAGATTTTAATTTAATCGACCCATTACTAAAGAGGGTTGGAGTAGTTCTTGACCGCCAATACCAGCCGGATGCCAAAAGGAGAGAATCTGTCATCATTAAACCTCGTCTTACTTTTAAGCCTTAAATAACCCCTCTGTTCCTTCCCTTAAACTTCGTAATCAGATTATTATCTTAATAATTAAATCAATAACATACGAAAAATTGATATCGAATTAGCTGCTGAGCTTAACGCCGCTCTGAATAAAGCCAGAAATTACCTGGCTACCAAGATCTGCCTGATCTGGGGAAAAGAATCGTCAATACCGCTCTTCAAGAAGCCCACACCCCGCCGGACCGCCGGATAGGTGTTAGAGTCGATCTTCGGGGTCAAGCCCAAACCTCCTTTATACTTGGAATCCCAGTAGGGACAGAAGAAACTCAAGATGTTATGCAACAAGCCGCCCAAGTCCTGGATAGGCTCGGTGTTGAATTAGACAAATATCAATCTTTTGGCCATCCAGTCTGTTGGGTTCGATTCAAACCAAAGCGAAAAGCCTAACCTTCACAGCTGCTACTTAAGTTTTGGTGGCTTTTTTTGTATAATCTCGCTATTCAGGTTCCAATATCTTCTTGTTACTTTTAATCATATTCAATTAAAAATTGGAGTTTGTCAGCCACAGGCTGATCCGCCTCTGGCGGAACAATTAAAAATTTACTAGAGTCTATAGCTCAGTTGGTTAGAGCGCATCGTTGACATCGATGAGGTCAGAGGTTCGAGCCCTCTTAGACTCACTAAGTAGCTAGAGCGGTCCGACATTATGTCGGACAGGTCAGAGGGAAGTTTATCCGCCTTTGGCGGAAGCCCTCTTAGACTCACTTTTAAATATTCTGCTAAAATATACTAATGTTTTCTCGAAGGCTGTTAACTACATCGCCCGTTAGGGCGGATCTTTAGCTCTCAACGGGCATCTATGCTTTGGTTATTTTTTCCCAATTTTCCAAAAATTTAGATTATGTCTTCCAAAAACTTCGGCAGCGACGATCTGCACAAAATTCGCCATTCCGCTGAGCATATTTTGCATCAAGCCATCAAAGAACTTTGGCCTCAAGTCCATCTGGCCATGGGTCCGGCTACCGACGATGGTTTTTACAACGATTTCGATCCCAATGGCGCTGTTATTAGCGAATCCGATTTCCCCAAGATTGAAAAAAGAATGCAAGAGCTAATCAGTCTCGACCTCCCCATAACCCAGTTTTTTGTTTCCGAATCTGAAGCCCGCAAACTGTTTGCCGGCAACCCCTACAAACAGGAATGGATCGATGAAATCGTTAAAAAGGATCAAAAGTTCAGCGTCTACTGGACAGGAGAAGCAGGAAAGCCCAATTCTATGGCAGACTTTTGCCGTGGCCCCCATGTCGCATCTACCGGCGAAGTCAAGGCATTCAAGCTTTTATCCGTCGCCGGGGCTTATTGGCATGGCTCCGAAAAAAATAAAATGCTTACCCGTATTTACGGCACCGCTTTCCCGTCACAGAAGGAGTTGGACAATTATTTAAAGAATATCGAAGAAGCCAAAAAACGGGATCACCGTAAACTTGGCCCTCAACTTGGTTTGTTTTTCCTTGATGAAACTGCCCCCGGCATGCCCTATTGGCTACCCAAAGGCACTATTATGATCAACGAGTTATTGAATTTTTGGCGTCAGGAGCATGTTAAGCGCGGCTATTTCGAAACGATTACTCCGCTATTAAATAAAAAATCCCTTTACGTTACCTCAGGCCATTGGGATCACTACAAAGAAAACATGTTTATTGCCGATATGAAAGAAGACGGCGTGTATTGCCTCAAACCCATGAATTGCCCCAACGCCATGACGATCTATTCAAAAACCAAACACAGCTATCGCGAATTACCGCTCCGGCTTTCAGATTGCGACACTCTTCATCGGCATGAAAAATCGGGCGAGTTAGGTGGCTTGCTCCGGGTTCAAAAGTTCAGCCAGGATGACGCTCATATTTTTGTCACCGAAGATCAAATAGCCGAAGAATACCGAAATATCCTTGATATCGCCAAATTATTCTATTCTATCTTCGATATCAAATTCAAAATTCGCCTAGGCACCCGGCCTGATGATTTTATGGGAGACATCCCAACCTGGGATAGGGCCGAAAAGGAGTTGGAGCAAATCCTTATCGATAACAAATTCGACTACTTTATTGGTAAAGGCGAAGGTGCCTTTTATGGGCCAAAGTTGGACATTTTAATGGACGATTGCCTTGGCCGTCAGTGGCAAACCGGTACTATCCAATTGGATTTTCAGCTTCCCCGTAATTTTGAGTTAAAATACACCGACTCCGATGGCAGCGAAAAAACACCGGTAGTTATCCACCGGGTTATCTACGGTTCCCTTGAGCGTTTTATGGGTATTTTAATTGAGCAATTCGCCGGTGCCTTCCCCCTTTGGATAGCTCCCGTCCAGGTCCAGATCATTCCGATAACCGACAAGCAAAATGATTTTTGTGTTACTTTAGCCCAAACTCTTAAAGATGCTGGTATTAGGGCCGATCTGGACAATCGGTCGGCCACCATGCAAGCCAAAATCCGGGAAGCCACTTCCCAAAAAATTCCCTACATGGCCATTATCGGCAATCGGGAGCTTGAGGCCAATTCGGTCTCTGTCCGCCAGCGTGACGGTCAGGATTTAGGTGTCATGACTGTAGCCGACTTTATTAGCCAAATTCAAGGCCAAATCAGCACCAAATCCCTCCATCTGATAAAATAACCCATAAATGACAAGTTTCAGACAAAACAGCGGTAAGTTTTATAGGATAAATCACTATATCAATGCCGTCACTATCCGGCTCCTCGACGAAGCTGGCAAACAAATTGGGGTTATGCCGATAGCCGAAGCCCGGCTCAAATCCCAGATCACTGGCCTAGATTTAGTCGAAATTGCCCCCAAAGCAGTCCCTCCGGTGGTTAAGTTGATAGATTTTGCTAAATTCCGTTATCAGGAAGCCAAAAAGCTTAAAGCCGAAAAGAAAGGTACCAAAGGCGGTGAGTTAAAAGAAATCCAAATGACGCCTTTTATAGGCCAGAGCGACTACGACACCCGGCTTAAAAAAACCCAAAAATTTTTGGCCACTGGAAATAAAGTCAAATTAAGTATAAAATTCCAAGGTCGTCAAATTACCCGCAAGGAATTCGGGTATAATCTCATCGACAAATTTAAAAACGATCTTGCTGAATTAGCCATACCCGAGGGTGAGGCAAAATTAATTGGCAAAAGGTTATTTTTAACCTTAACCCCGGTTAAGAAAAAGGTAAGCGCATAACCATGAAAAACAAGCCAAAATTTAAAATACTCAAATCGGTCAGCAGCCGTTTCGAAGTAACCAGAAATGGTAAGGTTTTAAGAAAATCTTCTTTTCTTAACCATTTGCGAAGTCACAAAAGCCAAAAGCAGCTTCGCCGGCTCCGGGGCAAAAAGGCAGTCTTAGGCCGTTTTGCCATCAAGGTTAAAAAACTTTTAGGCAAAGCCTAATGGCGTTTATAATTTAATCACCAATAACCAAAATCCAACATCCAAACAATAACCAATTAATAATTTTTCAAATTAAACTCTTTGGTTTTTGATAATTGAAAAATTGAAAATTATTTGGAACTTGTTTTCTTGGAAATTGGAATTTCTAAAATATGCGAGTTAAAACAGGAACAGTCCGCCGGGCCGGACACAAAAAAGTACTCAAGGCCGCCAAAGGTTTTTGGATGACCCGCCACAAAAGGTTCAAAGTCGCCCATGAAGCCGTTATGCATGCCGGTCAGTATGCCTACAATGGCCGCCGGATCCGCCGTCGTGATTTTCGTAAGCTTTGGATAGTCCGGCTAAACGCCGCCCTTAAGCCTTTCAATATTCGTTATTCTATCTTTGTTAACCAACTTAAAACGAAAAAAATTGATCTTAACCGCAAAATGCTTTCCGAAATCGCCATTTCCGATCCCACTGCTTTCAAATCCATCGTCGATTCGGTAAAATAAATCCAACATGTCAACCTCAACTACTTTCTTCTTTTTCTTTACCTACTAAAAGAGGGGAGTAGCCTGTGCCTTAAGCTCCCCAACGGGAGCTTTTTTTAGTATCTTTAGGTTAAAATTTGAAGTGTAACGCCAAATTTTGCCTAAAGATACAATCTCGCCGAAGCCCTGAGCTTGTCGAAGGGCGAAGGCGGATGAATAAAAATCAATGAATCCAAAATTAGACCAAATACAGCAGGACTACCAAGCCAGAATCAGCCAGGCTTCCACCCCTGTTGAGCTGGAAAAAATCCGTGTCGCCTTATTAGGCCGAAACGGCCTTATTAACCGCCTTTTTTCTGATATCAAAAATGTTCCATCCGATCAGCGCAAACAGTACGGTGCTGATCTCAATTTATTAAAGTTACTTTTAGAAGAATTAATTAATGCCCAAGCAAACAACCTTGAACCACAAAAACAGAAAATTGAAAAATTCGATTCTGAAAATTCAATTTTTGGTTTACCCAAAATAGGCCACCTCCACCCCATCACCCAAACCGAACGCCGCATCAACGCCCTTTTTAACAAATTAGGCTTCTCAATTTACGACGGCCCCGAAATCGAAACCGACGAATTCTGCTTCCGTCGTCTCAACGTCCCGTCAGATCATCCCGCCCGCGACATGCAGGATAGTATTTATCTAAAAGAGCCCGAAGTTCTTCTTCGCACCCAAACCTCCTCTATCGAAGCCCGGCTTTTAGCCCAAGAAAAGCCCCCCTTCAAGGCCGCTTTCCCCGGCCGTGTTTACCGCAACGAAAAGGTCACTCACTCCAACCATTTTATCTTTCATCAATACCAGGGTGTCGCCGTCGACAAATCAGTCTCCCTCAAGGACTTAATTGGTGTTTTTAATCTTCTCTTCCACGACCTTTACGGCCCCGACGTTTTGGTTCGTTATCGTTGCAAATATTATCCCGAAGTCGAGCCCGGTCTGGGGCTGGATCTAAACTGTTTCAGCTGCCACGGCCAGGGCTGTCAGGTCTGCAAAGGCGCCGGCTGGATCGAAATGGGCGGTGCCGGCATCATCCATCCCAATGTCCTCAAAATGGCCGGTATCGACCCCACTGTCTGGCGGGGTTTTGCCTTCGGCTTGGGGCTTGACCGCTGGGTAATGGCCCAATTTAATATTAAAGATATCCGCACCCTCCTGGGTGGCAATCTAGCTTACAAGCCAAATTTTTAACCAAAAATGAAACTTATATATTCGGTCCTTCAGCAGCTCCTTCCCGGCCTTACTACTGACACCAAAAAGCTTCGTGACGACTTAACCGCTATTGGTCATTTTGTCAGCAGTGTCCAGATCATTGATTCCGAAACTGTTTTTGATCTCGAAATCCGTCAAAATCGGGGTGACTGCCTGGGCTACTACGGCCTCGCCCGCGACCTTTCGGTTCTCTACCACCTTCCCATTGCCTTGCCCCAGCCCGCCATCGTCTATCCTGCTTCCGGCCCCCAGCTTCCCATCACTGTTACTGCCACTTCTCACGTCAAAAGAATTCAGGCCGTCCGGCTGTCCGGCCTTCAAAGCCAATCCTCCCCGCCCTGGCTTCAAAGCTTTCTAAAGCACCACCAGGTCAACTCCGTCAACACTCTGGTAGATTTAACCAATTACATCATGTTTCTTTATAGCATCCCCAATCATGCCTTCGATACCGCCAAATCAGGCGACCGTCTTATTTGGGAGCTAAATCATCAGTTTAGCCAATTTACCACCCTCGACGGCACCACTCTCAAGCTCCGCCCGGGTGTCCTCATGGTCAACAATCCGACCGCCGCCCTTTCTTTGAGCTTCTTAGGCGGCCAATCCTGCGCCATCGATACTACCACCACCGAAGCCATAATCGAAATGGCTGTCTACGACCGGGTAAAAGTCCGAACTGACTATCGGGAGCTAAAAACCGTCACCGAAGCCGCTATTCGTCTGGACAAAGATCTCGATCCCCAGCTTCTACCTCTAGCCCTAAACCATCTGGTTTCCCTAATTGTCGAAAATTGTCACGGTAAAGTTACCAGCTCTCTTTTTGATTATTACCCCGCGCCAATTTCCCTTCCCGCCATACCCTTCGATCCTCACCGTCCCTCCCTTTTTTCCGGCATTTCTATCCCGGCCGATTTCGCCTATTCCACCCTCCAAGCCTTGGGCTGCTCCTTACCGGCCAATTCCGATCCGGAATCACCCATGTCAGTTACTCCGCCCTCTCTTCGCCCCGATCTTACCATCGAAGAAGATCTTATTGAAGAGGTTATCCGTTTCTTTGGCTATTCCCGAATTCCGCTGGATCAGCCCATCAGCTCCGCCCCTCTGCCCGACATCACCCCGCCCGTTCTCCGCTTAATCGAAAAGATCAAAGATGATTTGGTAAGCCTTGGTTACGACGAAGTCCGTTCCTGGCCCTTAGTTCAGGAGCCCCAAGATCCGGGTACTGCCATTTATGCCCAAAACAGCATTAATTCCGAATATCCGGTTCTCCGCCAAAGCCTTATCCAATCCCTTTCAGCCCAGCTTGATCATTACCAGCGTTTCAAGCTACCCCAGCCCCAATTCTTTGAAATCGGCAAAGTTTATTTCCGTAAAGGTGACCAATTTTTCGAAAATTATTCCTTAGGCGCTTATCATCATTCCGCCTCCCGGCTAAGCTCTGATTTATCTGATCTTGGGCTAGGTACCCCTACCACTAATTTTTTTGAAATAAATTTGGATGATTTAGTCAAATCCATGAATCCCCAAGCTCTGGCCGCACAGCCGATTTCCGCCGCCGCCAATCCGGCCAATGAATTAACTTCCCAGATCATCACCCTCGATGCCAATTTGACCTTACCAAGTCGTGAAGATCCGATTGAGCTCATAAAAAAATATCAGCCGCTTATCCCTACCGCCATCTTTTGGCAAATGGCCATCACCGATATTTATCCCGATCCTGCCACCGGCCATTTCCGCTACACCTTCCGCGTCTCTTATTTCAATTGCGACGACAAAACCGCCAAAAAAATCCACCTTTCAGCCTTCGGCCTTACTCCCCGGTAAATAGTACCAGCCCAGATGTTATTCAAACTCAAATCGTAGCCCCTTATCTTTAAAAACAAAGCCGTTTTTTTATAAAATGCCAAAGCATCAGTTAACTGGTTACCGCACATTAGCTTAATAACCTTTATTTTGTTTGATAAACAATGATTCTTAACTGCATTAATTAATTTAGTTCCAATCCCAAGACCCCGATACTTTGAGTGAACCACTACTTCTTCTAGGTGGGCTCGTCTCCATCCGTGTCGAAGATTGTAAACAATCTGCATATTGATTAACCCTACAATTTCTTCCTTATACTTGGCGACAAATATTTTGTTTTCACCTAAAAGTATTTTTTTGTAAACATCTTTTTGGCGTGCAAGAGTGGTTGATACTTTATACTTCGACCACCCTTTTTTGTGATTGATGGTCTCAGTAATTTCATCCAACAAAATAATTATTTTTTTAAAATCCTTAGGAGTAGAAAAACAAACATCAATATCTGCACCAATTACATCCATGGCAAATTTTATCATCTTAGAAACAAATGTCTTAATGTTCGCTAGACGGACCAATTTTCAAACCTCACCCCTCAATTTGATCAACAAGCTTCAATGCTGTTAAGCCTGATTTCAATTGAAATTCTCTAACTTTTTCGGGGCCTGGTGTGCTGGCTGATTTTAGCCAATATCCAGCCAGCCAATGAAGGGCGCTACTATCAATCCGTTTGTAAAATGGCGAAATATCAAAACCACCGTAAAAAACATCGACCAATGTGGCCGCAACATCTATTCTCCTGTCACCCATTTGAGCCCAGTTCCAGTCAACCAGGCAAACTCTGTTTTGTCCTTCGTTCCAGGCACAATTGTCAGCCCGAATATCATTATGGACTAAATGAGTGTATTGAAATGCAAAATCAGCCTTCAATGATTCCTTTTTAATATCGACCCGAGCACCGGCTTTTTCAACTTTCCTCATCAAGTTAAGCTGGAGTTCTTCAGAATTAAGAAGAGGCAGCCATCCCTCATCGCTCCCACTAACAACCCGTTCAGAAAACAGGCCCAAAAATTTCCCATCTGGTACCAAGGTTGCCAAAGCATCCATAGCTTCCAAAGTCCTCTCCAGTCTTTGCTGGTTCCAACCCCCCTGCCACTTCCAGCCATCCTCCGGCAAACAAGCCGATAGGGCAAATCCCGTCTTGTCAGGATTTACCGACAATAAGGTCGGAATATGAGGATACGAGTTTAGCTCAAGAAATCGGTATACCTCAATTTCTTTTTCAGCCCATCTTCGGGTATCGTCGTCAACCCCTTGTTTTATAAAAATATTGGTTCCGTCGTCTTGTCTTATTATCCCTCTCGTTGCCCTGGTATAACCTCCATCGACAGCAACAAGTTCGCCAAGCTTGCTTGAAATATCTCCCCATGAATACGAAGGATAACGTTTTTCGTTCATAAACGATTATATCAATATCTACAGTTCTCTATTTAATGATTAGCTCAACAATTGAGTTGTCCTATTCCCCTCTTATACCCCCGTCACCGTCGCTGTCGGCAAAACAGTGGGTGCTGCAGTCGGAATTGTTGTCGGTGCTGCCGTCGGCACCGCTGTTGGTGCCACGGTCACCGTCGGTAGGGGAGTGGCAGTCAGGACAGGCGACGGCGTCCAATCCCAGGGGACGTTTACCCCAATATCCGCTTCTCTTTCCTGGCTGTTACCGTCCTTATCGGTCGCTTTCACTTTTAGCTTATGCGTCCCATCCGGCAGGCTCAAGCTGACCTCATACGGCTTTTCTGTCCATGATTTTTTCTCCACCCCGTCCGCCCACAGCTTAACTTCCACAATTTTTTTAACCGAATTAGTCTTGATCCTTACATCAAAAGTCGAGCCGACGGTCGATCTATGCCCCGGGCTGTCAATCCCCACATTAACCAATCCGTCACTTCGGCAAAAATCGGAGGGTGGAAAATATTTTTCCCTCTCTGTTTGCTGATTAATCCAGGAATCAATGCCTTCCTGCCATCGGTTTTTCCCGTCTTTTGAAACCGGATCATCTTCGGCCAGTTTAATAAATTCTTTTTCTTCATAATTACCCGACTGAACATCGTCCGGCGTCGCCAGGCCATTAACTCCCCGGCACAGTTTTAGTTTCATATGGATTGGATCCGGGTTGTTCGGCTGGGTTCCCTCAATATAATATTCAGTTTTAGTCGCATAGCCATCATGTGCCGGAAAGCCCGATAACTTATCCACCTCCAGGCTAATCACCTTTTCCGGCTTAACAAAATCTTCTTTTGGTCTGTTGGGCAGTTCATAAAGCATTATTCTCCGCCAGATTGGGCTGGCACCCGACACCCCGGAAGCAATCTTGCCCATTGGCGAATTATTGTTGTTACCCACCCACACCGCCACCGTCAGATTGGGTGTCCAGCCTATAGCCCAGTTATCCCTTTTATCGTTAGTAGTTCCGGTTTTAACCGCCACCTGGTAGTTGGGGATCACCAAAGCGTTTTGCCGGCCAAAAGTTATTTCTCTGGCTGAATTATCCGACAATATATTACTAATCAAAAACGCCTCTTCCGCCGTCATAACGCTGGGAAACTCCACCTGTTTATATTCTTCCAGCACCCGGCCGTTTCGGTCTTCCACCTTTAGCACTCCCACCAAATCTATCTTTTTACCGCCGTTGGCAAAGGAGCTGTAAGCCGCCGCCAAATCAATCATTTTAACTTCGGCTCCACCCAAGGTTACCGCCAGCCCAAACTTCCGCAAGTTTTCCGCCGATGGCTCCAAAGTCGTCATTCCCATTTCAAAAGCCGTCTGCAGCATGTTTTGAAGGCCCACATTTGCCAGCATCTTCACCGCCGTCGTATTAATCGAATTTCCCAGGGCGGTCCGAATCGACATCGGCCCGTTATATTTGCCGTTATAATTTTGAGGTGAATACGCTTTTTGGCCGCCGCTGCCTTCAAATGTCACCGGAGCATCTATGATCATGCTCCCCGGCGTCCAGCCTTTCTTTAAAGCCGTCAGGTAGGTTACCGGCTTAATTGCCGATCCCGGCTGTCTAAGCCCTTGAGTAACCACATTAAATTTTCCGTCCGTTTTGTCCGAAAAATAGCCCCTCGAGCCCACCATCGACAGTACTTGTCCCGTCTTTGGGTCAATTATCACCGCCGCCCCGTTACTAATATCCAGCTTTTCTGCCTTATCAATCTCCTCCGAAATAATTTTTTGAACTTCGTTCTGCAGTTTCAGATCCAGGGTGGTATATACTTTCAATCCGCCGCCTTCCACCACATCCTCACCGTATCTTTCCGATAATTGCTCCTTCACCCAAAACACAAAGTGGGGCGACATAATAGAAGTTTTATTTTCATAAAAATCATATTTTGCCGCCAGGGCCAGGGTTTCTTCCGCCAATTTGGCATCAAGATAACCGTCCTGCACCATCCTCGTCAGCACCTGCTGTGTCCGGTCAATGTAAGCCCGTGGCGTCTTCGAAAACGGCGAATAGGTGTTCGGTCTTTGGGGTAAGCCGGCCAAAATCGCACATTCGACCAAATTTAATTCCGACACTGGCTTCCCAAAATACTGCTCCGATGCCGCTCCCACTCCCCAGGCCGGCCCGCCGTATGGGGTTTCGTTCAAATACATCAGAAGAATTTCTTCTTTCTTATATTTTGCGTCAATCTGAATCGCCAAAATTAATTCTTTAATTTTACGGTTCATCGTCCTTTCCGTAGTCAGCAATACGTTTTTGACCAACTGCTGGGTTAGTGTCGATCCGCCTATCAGCCTCTGCTTCATCACCAGGTTCTTCAAAATCCTTAAAGGCGTCAGCGGGTCAAACCCGCCGTGTTTATAAAAATCTTTATCTTCTATGGCCACCGTCGCTTTTTTCAGGTAATCCGGCACCTGTTCCCAGGTCACCGGAGTTCTTTTGGCTTCTTTATAAACGTCATACAAAAGCTCTCCGTTCCGGTCAAAAATCTGGCTGGCGTAGCCTTCCCGCCGGACTACTTTGGTCGGGGTGGGCAAATCCTTAGCAAACCAGGCAAACAAAACAAACATCCCCACATAGCTCAAAACCGTCCCCAAAAACAACACCCCAAATATCGCGTAAAGTATTCTTCTTCTGTTAACAAAAATTGTATTTTTTGTCTTCATATACCATCCGATTAATCTCTTTTTTTTCTCCGCCCCCCACCTCAAAAGCCTTATCTTCAGTCTTCTCCGGTCGACTTTCATTTTACTATTTTATCAGCATTCCCAGTGTCGGTACCAATCCGGAAATTAAAAGCACCAGCATCGTCACAATCAATATCGCTTTCTTTATAGTCTTCCTCTTCACTCTCATTGGATAATGATAACATAGTTGAGCATGGCCTCCTCCATCCCCCTTCCCGGTATCGGGCCCAAAACTCTTCTTAAGCTCAACCGTCTGGGAATTTTTAATCTTAAAGATCTGCTCTATCACTTCCCCAGCCGGTATCTTGATTTTTCTCATATTTCTCCCATCAGCCACCTCATCCCCGGCCAAAATTTTACCATCACCGGCATTATTACTGACTTCCAAAACGTCTACACCCGTTCCCACAAAAATCTCCAAAAAGCCACCGTCACCGACAAGTCCGGCACTCTCAACCTTATCTGGTTTAATCAGCCCTATCTTAGCCAAACTTTAAAAGTCGGCCAAACCTTCAGTTTTGCCGGCACCGTCACCTTATTTCAAAACCGTCCTACTTTTATCGCCCCCCAATACGGCCAATACAATACCGGCAAAATTATCGGTGTTTATCCCGAAACCGAAGGCCTGACTTCCAAGTGGTTCCGTTCAACTATCCAAAAACATCTTTCCCTGTTAATCTCGGAGGTTACCGATCCTCTCCCGCCGGCTATCATCAAAAAATTCGGCTTGGCTCCTTTGTCTTTTGCCCTAACCCGTATTCACCAGCCCCAAACCCAATCCCAGCTGACACTGTCCCGAGCCAGATTGGCTCTCGACGAAATTTTGTCGCTTCTGGCTTTCTCTCATCTTCAAAAAAAATCATGGGCGATTCGCCAGCCCAACCAACAACTAACGGCTACCCCGCTAATTGATCAAAAACTCCAAAAATTTATCGCCCGTTTACCCTTTAGCCTCACCCCATCTCAAGAGAAATCCTGGCACGAAATTAAGTCCGATCTGGTATCTCCAAATCATCCGATGAACCGGCTCTTACAGGGCGATGTTGGCTCCGGCAAAACCATCGTCGCCGCACTGGCTTGCTACTTAACTTCCCTAAACCACGGGCTTTCTCTTATCATGGCTCCCACCGACATCCTTTGCCGCCAGCACTTTCAAAATCTAAAAAAATATTTCCTCCGCCTCAAAATTCCTCTGGTTCTCCTCACCGCCTCTGCCAAAACCAGTTTGGATCATCTCAAGCCCAATTCTATCGTCGTCGCCACTCACGCGGCCATTTATCACCAAAAATCCTTAAGCCATCTAGCTCTGGTGGTTATCGACGAGCAACACAAATTCGGGGTCAAGCAGCGTTCCTTCCTCTCCGGCCTCAAAAACCCCCCTCACACCCTTACCATGACTGCCACCCCCATTCCCCGAACTGTCAGCCTTACCATGCTTGGTAGCCTGCAGCTGTCTACAATTACTTCCATCCCCAACAACCGTCTGCCCGTCAAAACCTTTTTAGTCCCCAACCACAAACAACCCGA
The DNA here is from genome assembly GCA_041663285.1 of Candidatus Shapirobacteria bacterium. GTDB lineage: Bacteria > Patescibacteriota > Microgenomatia > UBA12405 > UBA12405 > UBA1435. The sequence goes on along the minus strand of JBAZSP010000020.1, from coordinate 1,524 downwards.
TTGCCTCGAGTGGATTAAGCACCAAATCGACGATTTACATTGTCAGGTTTATGTTGTTTGTCCCTTTATCGATCCTTCCGAAAAGCAATCTGCCGTCGAATCCGCCACCAAGCAATATGACCATTTTCAAAGCATCTTTTCTCCCAAGTACTCTCTTGGCCTTGTTCACGGCAAAACCACCCTTAAAGCCCGAAATACTGTTCTCAAAAACTTCCGTCAAAACAAAATCCAATTACTGGTTACCACTCCAATTATCGAAGTCGGAGTCGATATCCCCAACGCTTCTGTCATGATCATTCTTTCAGCCGACCGTTTCGGCCTGGCCCAGCTTCACCAGCTCCGGGGTAGGGTAGGGCGGGGGAGTCTTCAAAGTTATTGCTTTCTCTTTGCCAAAGATCCCAGCGATCAGGCCATAAACCGCCTAAAGCATCTCGAAACTCATCACGACGGTTTTCAGATTGCCCTTTTTGATCTCAAATCCCGCGGCCCCGGCGAAGTTTATTCTTTCCTCCAACACGGCTTCCCCTCTTTCAAATTAGCCGATATTTCCGACGCCAAATTAATTACCCAAGGCCAGCAGCTTCTTGCCTCCCTTCTCTCTTCCTGTCCCGATTTTAACTTAAACAACTTAATCCAAAACCTTCCCGATTCTACCCACCTTTCCCACAACTAACTTCTCCTCCATTGTTTTTAATCGCGTTCTAGCCTAAAATATGCCTTATGACCGCTTTACCAAAACACTGGCCGTCTTCCCGTCGTCAAGGCCGCCGCCGCGCTTCTCAAAAAGGCACCCCTTTAGCCAAAACAGTTCCCTGCCGTCATTGCGGCCAAGCCAAATTACCTGGATTTCTCTGTCCTAACTGCAAACAGTGAAAAATAAGCACGATCCGCGTCACCTAAAAAGAATCTCCAACATGCAAGCTGTTTTTGCCTATCAATTGGGTAATTCTGCCAAGATCTCGCCTGACTACCACCAAATTATCAAAGAGCTTCCCCGGCTTGACCAAATCATCAGCGACAATGCCCCCAAATGGCCTTTGGAAAAAATAAACCGGGTTGATCTGGCCATTCTCCGCTGCGCCCTCTGGGAATTAGTCATCCAAAAAGTTAACCCTCCCAAAGTTATAATTGACGAAGCTGTCGAATTAGCCAAAGAATTCGGCACCGATTCCAGCTCCTCCTTTGTTAACGGGGTTATGGGTTCTGCCATCAAGCGTCTCAATATCCCCGTCACCTCTCCTCCCGCTCCCCATGACTGATCTCACTCAAATCCAGCAGCAAATCGGTTTTCAGTTCAAAAATTCCGAGCTCCTCCATCAGAGCCTGGTCCACCGCTCCTTCCTAAACGAAAACCGCCACCAAAATATTAATTCCAACGAAAGGTTGGAATTTTTGGGAGATGCAATTCTGGAATTCTGGATTTCCGACACTCTCTTTCACCAGTTTCCCCAATACGAAGAAGGTGACTTAACCAACCTCCGGGCTTTGGTGGTTTGCACCCAAAATTTAGCCCTAATCGCCAAG
>JBAZSP010000019.1:0-21824 GCA_041663285.1 Candidatus Shapirobacteria bacterium | reverse complement strand
CGAACTGCCTGAATAGTGTCGCGGGTGAGGGCGGCAGGTATGGGGGCTAATAAAAACCAGGCAAAGAAGAAGCGGTCAAGTGGAGGGGAAGGATGCTCATGTAAATATCGGATTATGCCTAAAACTAAAAAAAGACAGGAAGGAAAAAGCAGCATGCCGATATAGGGGGCTGAATGTCTGGGATTTTGCCAATCGCCTTCGAAAGTTAAAAACCTGGGGCTGAAATGGTTAAAATAACGAAATAAAAACTGTCTTAGAAAAAAGAGAGGCCGGGAGTGGAATAGCTGGTAGTCCAGAGTGCTGGTTTCTGATTGGATCTGGTTAATTTCGGTATCAGGCTGGGGGTAAGACAAAAGACTGACCACTTTTAGACGGTTGGCGTCGGATTGGCTAAGTAGACCAAAAATTATCGGTAAGATTAAAAGGGTTAGGGGGAGGAAAAAGACTGATAGGTTTTTTTTATTTATCAGTGTCCGATGTAAAATCCAAAGAACGATAACAAGGAGAAAACTTATCAGTTTGCCGGCCTGGTAAGTGTAAAGGGTAGCAGCAAAGACAAGGGACGAAAGAAGTAAGTATTTATATTTTGATTGGTGACGGAATTTGAAAAAAAGATAAGAGGCCAAAATGAGCTCAAAAGTGAGAATATTGGTTTCCCAGGCGCCGCGGGAAAAATGGATATTATAAGGATTGGCTGCTAAAACAAGAGCAGATAAATAAGCCAGAATTTTATGGTGAGAACTAAAGTGAAAAACAAAATAAAAAAGCAATATCGGAGTTAGGGAACCCAAGATAATTGATGGCAGTCTGACGGATAGCTCGGTTAAGCCGAAGATGGGTGTGAATAGAGACGCCAGGTAGATATATAGACCAGGTTTGTAATCCCCAAAAGATTTGAAAATCAGAGGCAGGAAGGTGCCATACTCATCTCTAAGGGTTTGGCTAATGGAATAGGAGTTGTAGCCCAAAGATGCTTCATCCCAGGTTAAGGGAGGATAGTTATAGTTCCAGATACGGACGAGGAAGGAAAACAGAAAAATCAGTAATAAGGCGATCTTATTTGGTTGCATACAGTTGGACGATGTCAAACGCCGGCTCTTGATTTAAAAAGTAAATGGTTTTTAATAGTTGGCCATTGGCAGGATTATAATTGCCGGGACTGGTGATAAGCAAGGTGGGCTCGATGACAATTTGAGTCTTGGGCTTAATTTCCCAATCGTTTATAAATTGGAATTTATCCAGCGAGTCAACCCAGTACCAGGAGGCGTGATAATCCCAAGTAAAATTAGGGTCACTTAAAATGTTTTTGGGATCCCACGGCCAATAAAAGAATAAAAATTCGTGCGGCTCACCGTATTTTTTGGTGATAATAATTTTTGGATAGTAAAGGTAATTTTCTTTGACATAGCCGATAGCTTGTTTATAGCCATATTGCCAGGAAGAGGAATATTGGTACGGATAGAGGTAGAAATAGCCGTAAAGGTAGCGGGAAAAGTACATCAGACTGATGGTGATAAAGGACAGCAAGAACAGTCTGGATATTAACGGCTTAAGACGGGATCGGAGGGAAAATAAGCCCTGAACAATAAAAAGATATGGTAGGGGGAGGATTGAGGTAGCCCGGATGATGGGGAAATCGCCGGTAGTAATTACAGACGGTATCAAGCCGATCAAAAACCAGAGGATAAGGAAAAGGCTAAGAGGGTTTCGTCCAAGCGCCCGCTTACAAAAAATAAGTAGCCCGAGATAGAAAAAGGGCAGGCCTACGGGGAAAAGAATACCGGTGTGAGGCAGATTAAATTGGTAATTGGGAGTACCACGAAAAAAGAGTTTGATGGGATCAAGGAAATCAAGATAGTTAGCCGGAACATTGATGGCCAGATAGGTTACTTTGTTAAAAAGTAGTCGGGAAAAAAACGGGGGCAGAGAGGAGTTATTGCGAAGATTATTAATATAATTTATTGAGGCGGGACCCAAAAGGGAGACCCACTCCCCCCTAGCCCGGGCAGAGGGAGAAAGTAGGTTTACAAATGATGGGAGAAAAAAGATAAGGAAAAGGAAGACAGAGGGGAAAAGCCATTTTTTTAATTTGGCGGAAGCCAAGATAGCCTGACGATAAATAAGAATCAAGGCCAAAAAAATTAACGGGGAAACTATACGGGTGTTGTGATAAGCGAAAAGGGATAAGCCAAATAAAAAGGCAGAAAGGGGCAGGAAGCGGGGGTGATCAAAAGCCCATAGGAAGGCCGTTACCGCGGAAAGTAAAAAAAAGAGAGCGATGGTGGATTGGAAGACCGCTCGGGAAGGAAAGAAGGTCCAGGGGGAAATGGTTACTAAAAACATTAATAGTAGTGCCTGGGTTTTGGATTTAAAAATTTTGAGGCCAAAAAAATAAGAGACCAAAACCGCGAAGAAGCCCAAGAGGGCGGAGGGTAGGCGGACAGAAAATTCGTTCAGGCCAAAAAGAGTAATGAAAGGAATGGTTAAATAGGCATTAAGGGTAGTTGGATAGTCGCCATATGCGCGAAAATTAAAGACAGGCCAGGGGTGACCCCACTGGTCGTGACCTGTTTGGGATAGGGAGTAAGCGGTATAGCCATGGCTGACTTCATCCCAGTTAAGGGCAACGGGATAGGAGGAAAGGTTGGCAAAACGGACGATAAAGGCAAAGACAACAATTAACCAGAAGGCGGCCGAGTGATTTAGGCGGCGGCAGAAATAAATAAGGATAATGATCAGGGCGATAAGACTGATTAAATTAGAAACAGACCGGAGGGGAGTATTTAATAAATGCAGCTCGACCTGATTTTCACCCTGAGGGAGAGATAGTGTCATTAAGCCTAACTCAGTGTAACTTACTGGTTGTAGCTTTGTGTTGACATAGGCTGTCCAGTTGGGAAAATAAGCTAAGGGAATGGTGACCTGGGAAACAGGAGTGGAGACGGAAGCAGTGAAACTTAGGAAATTACTTCTTTTTGTAAAATTGGTAAAAGTGGCGTTACCGGTAGTGGCGGTGGGAGTGTCGGGGGCAAAAGTTTCAGGGTAAGTTTTTGAAAAAATTGGCCAATAATCTTTTAGACCGGCCCCACTTTGAGCTAAGAGGTTTTGAGGATTTAGTTTTTCCTCGTCAGCTAGTCTGGAAAACCAAATATCTTCTTTGAAATAAGGCTGATTAAAAATAATAAGGAGCAACAGGAGCAATGACAGTAGAATCCGCTGGCTCGAAAGATGACGGAAAGATGTAAAGATATTACCGGCGATTAAAGCCAGGAAAAAAATTACCCAGCCAAGAAAGCGCCAGGGAAATTGAAAATAAGCGAGGATGGGAAAACTTTGCCAGATAAAAGTCGACCGGGAATGAGTAAGGAAAAGGAATATGAGTGAGGTGGCCACAGAAAAAAGAATCAGTAGTTTATTTTTGTTTTGTTTTGGCTTAATTAAAAAAAATGCCAGGACTGAAACCAGGCTAATTGACCAATGGACAACCCCGATCTGGAAAGACATGTCGTCTTGTGGGCCCCAAAGAGAGGCACCAAAACCCCATTGTCGGTCTAAAAAGAGCTGAAATAAAGAGACAAAATGGTTGATGTATTGGAAGTAGCCTTGGGTCATGGTGTGAACGGTAACCAGATGCTTTTCAAAAAAAGCCGGGAGGATAAAAAATGCACTCAAGGCCAATGAGGAGGCAAAAATTGATAGTAGGCGAAAGATTTGTTGCCGATAAAAAATCAGAGAGAAAAGCAACAAAAGCGGAATAAGGACAAGGGCGGTTAAGTTATGAGTTAGAAGTACGCCCGACAGAAAGAAAATAACCAAAAGGCGATAAGATGGCTTTTTGGTTTGAAAAAAAGAAATTAAAGCCCAAAAAACCCAAGGTGCTAAAGCCAAGGCAAAAAATTCAGCCAGAGCTCCACGGACATAACTGTCGACTGCCCGATAAGGGGCCAAAAGATAGAATGCGGCTGATAATAAACTACCGGACAGACCATAGAATTTTTGGGCGAGATAAAACATACCAAACGCAGAAAGAAAAAAGCCCAGGATGAATATTAACTTAATACTGGAAATAAGGCTGAATCCAAAAAGATGGAAACCGCTAGCAATCAAATAAGGAAGTGATCCGTAATAATTAAATAAAGGATAGCCATAACCTAGTCCCCCATCGGTAATGGAGCGGCAGGGAATTTGGCCGTCTTGGAGACATTGATAAAACTGTTGGAGTCGAAAAATGTGCATGTCGTCCTGCATGGAGAAGTAGCCCGGCCTAAAGAGACGATAGCAAACCAGAAAAGACAAAAATATAAGGGTGGCGATGGCTATGGGTTTTGGTTTTAAAAGATTAGAAAGCGACATACTAAAGTTTTTTAAAGATTTGGCTAGTTCTAATTATGGCAAACAATAAATAATGAATGAAGTGGCCGTGAAAAATAATGGAACCGGGGATTAATCTTTTCCATTGGGTCTGGGGGCTGGCTAGTTTCTGGCCGCTTAGGCCGTGATGATGGATTATTTGGCAGGAGGGGTAAAAATAAATTTGTCGTTTTAGGTTATAAAGACGGCGGCAAAGATCGAGATCTTCATAGTAAAAAAAATATTTTTCGTCCCAGCGGCCGGCAGATTCGAAGTCAGAACGTTTTATCAGAAACGCACCACCGCTGATACAATAAACCGGCTGGGGCTTTGAAGAAGGCGGAAGGTATTTACTAAATGCCGGAAGATTAAGCCAGTATTCTTTGAAGGCATTGGTGAGAGTTTGAGGAGGAAATACAGAAGGCTGGGGAGTTCGGTCGGGATTCAAAAACATTGGGCCGATGGCGGCAATATGCGGCTGGCGGATAAAAAAGGTATACATGTCTACCAGAGAATCATCAATTAACTGCATGTCGGAATTAAGGAATAATACGGATCGGCCAATGGAATGCGAAAAACCCAGATTACAACTACTGGAAAAACCAAAATTATTGGGCCGATAAATATATTTTATAAAGGAAAGAGCGGCCAAAGCACTTCTGGTATTGTCGGTGGAGCCATTATCGATGACGATTATTTCTTTGCGGGGTATCTTTTTAAGGTATTTTTGGAGGCTAAGTAGGCAGCGCCGGGTGACCTGGGCGGTGTTCCAGGTGACGATAATTATTGATAGATCAACTGATGGCTTGGACATTAGGTGCCGGAAAAAAGATTAAAGATGTCCTGGTCGGTACGGGTGGGATATACAATAGGCGGTGGAAATTTTTTGACTTGTCGCCTGGCGGCCAATATAATCTTGATATAGTTTGGTCCCCAGAGAACACGGTTTAGTAAGGCAAATTTGTTGGCTTTAAGGAGATGGGGGTCGGTAATATTTCGCCAGACGGTTAACAAGCGATTCCGTTCTTTGACGTAGTCCAAAAATCTTTTGGGAAAGCGGGAAATAGTGGACTCATGCTTGTGTTCAATTTTACATTTGGGTTCCCAATAGATATCAAAACCCGACTTCCAGGCACGATAACCCAAGTCCAGATCTTCAGAATAGAAAGGGGCATAAACCGGATCAAAGCCGCCTAATTTTTGGAAATAGTCTTTGCGGATGATGGAACTACCACCGGATAACCAGCCGGAAATGTGGCCGGTCGTAGTGGGCTGGCCAGCCTGATATTGAAGATAGCCATCCTGCCAAAAAAACTTACCCCAGTTGGGACGGTTTACTTCGCACAAGCCAACCCCAAAAATTTTTGGGTTAGTAAAATATGGTAAGGCAGCATCAAGATAGCCAGGGTATACCTGAATGTCGTTGTTGAGGAGGACTAAAAGTTCGCCCTTAGCGGTGGAGACAGCCTGGTTGGTATTTTCACCAAAACCAAGGTTGTGGCGTCGGGCAATAACTTTAATTTGGGGATATATTTTTTGTAATTGATAAATATAGCGGAGGCTATCGTCGGTTGAAGCATCATCGGCAAAAATTATTTCTGAAGATAGAGTGCTATGCCGGACGATTGTTTCAAAATTTTTTTGGAGCAGTTTTAAGCCGTTCCAGTTGGTGACAATAATAGAGATGGTCATATTTGGATAAGGGAAAGGAAATTTGATGTAAAATTATTTTTGGAAAAACGAAGAGAAGAAAGACGGGCTTGATGGGATAAGCGTGAGAACAAGGTGGGGCTAGAGATAATTTCAAGAGTTTTGGACAGGAGTTCGTCGGTAGTTGACCAGAGAAAACCATTATGGTTATCTAGGACTATTTCCGGAAGTCCACCTTTGGCGATGACTAAGGGAACCAAGCCATAGTTCATGGATTCGACAACTGTAATGCCAAAATGTTCGGTGTTTTGGGGATGGGATGATTCGTCTACCCCGTAACCGGCGGCATGCCAGTAAATTTTGGCTTGCCGGTACACATCCTGAAGAGAAGCATAGTCGGGGTTAACCATAAAGCGGACAGGAAAGCCCCGGGATATTTTTTTTAGATTGGTAAGATAGGTGTTTTGAGGTGGGGGTAAAAGGCTGCCGCCGGCTAGGACCAAGGTCCAGTTTTTTATTATTTTGGCTGGCAATTTTTTGAAAACCTCTATAAGGACATCTTGTTTCTTGGCGTTTAGAATATTGTCAAAACGACCGACAGAAAGAATAATATTATCTTTAGAAGAATTTGAAGAAGAGGTGGTGTCAACCGGGGGGTATAAAACGGTAGTGTTGTGACTGTAAGCTTGATTAACAAATTTTTGGGTAAATTTGGAATTGCAGATAATTTTTTTAATTAAACTTAATTTTAGAAGTTTGGCCAGGGATGACTTGATAGATAGAGGGGCAGGGAGGAAGGGAACTTGGGTGTGAAGAAAGTTTTGTTTGGAAAATAGCAGGGGAATACTACCGTCACTTAAAAAGAAAAATAGATCGTACTGTCTGGTGATGGAAAATTTTTGGTAGAGCGAGACCAGTTTTTGGGATAAGTCAGGGCGGGAGTCAAAATCATTGCGGAAATTAGCCTTGGCGATATTAAAAATATCGGGAACTTGATTGAGGGAAGTCAGGTTTAAATTAAAACGTTTTTGAGCTTTGGCGAGCAGAAGTGGGTCTCCGGACCAAAAGAGGTCGACCTGGTAATTGTGTTGCAGCAAGATCTCGGCAACTGTAAGACAGTATTTTTCACCACCACCAAGAGTGTCTAAGTAGGGATCGTAAATTGCGGCTTTTTTCATTATTTGGATTTTGAGAGCGAAGAATTTTGTAATTCCCAAAGTCGGGCGTAAATTATAAATGTATCAAAAACTTCAAAAATTACGGAAATCCAGCCAACTACTCCGTCGCGCCACATCTGCTGACAAAAGAACCGCTGCCAAAACTTAGTAAGTATCATACGAAAAAATCGCCACCAGACTACCGGTGGATGGCCTTGTTGATAAATTTTGGTGGCTTCAACGTCGGTCCAAGCCATGGTTTTGGTCAGCATTGAAGATAGGTCGCGGTGAGTGAAGTGACGGAGGGGAAAGTTAAGATAACCAAAACTACCGGTAACAATTGGTTCTTCGTGAAGGATACCGGTAAAACCCGAAAAGTGTGGCTTGAGAAAAAGTCTTTTGACATAATCAGGGTAGGAACCGCCGTATTTTACCCTAAGCCCCAGGTAATAATTTTCCCGTGGGATAACGTAATAGTTGGTGTCGGTATTATGGAATTTTAATAGTTTTTTAATTTCTAAGGCCAGATCAGGCGTAACCCGCTCGTCGGCGTCAACATACAATAGCCATTTGGTAGTTGTTGATTGGAAACCAAGATTACGCCATTTGGAAAAGTTTTTGTTGTACTCATCGAATGTTCTGATGATGGTAAGTTTAGATGGAACGATTGTTTTGGCAATATCTATGGTGTTGTCGGTGGAATTAGCAGCTACCAAAATAATTTTGTCAGCCCAAAGGCAACTTTTTAGGCAATCCCCGATCATGGCTTGTTCATTACCAGCAAGAACAATAATGGAAATCTGGTTATCGGTCATAAAGGCCAACTGCCACGGTTGAGGCGGTGAAAATAATAATCGGCAACACCCCTTTTTTGCCAATTGGATACGGAGCCAAAAAGGGTGATCAATGATTGACGAAATAGGGCTAACTTTGTTCGAGGTTTGGAATATTTAAATCCAAAAAGAAGGCGGTTACGAGTGAGAAAATAGTCATGAAGGTCGGAACCGGAACCGGAGGACTTGGCGTTTAAGTGCCAAATTACCGAATTGGGGACAAAGTCCAGGCCAAAACCAGCCCGAAGAGCCCGTTGGCAATAATCAGCGTCTTCAAGATACATAAAATAGGCATCATCCAGTAAGCCGATAGTATTAATAATAGTACGGGGGATTAACTGGCAGCAACCACTAAGAAAATCGATCTGATAAGCTGATTGGTCGAATTGACCCTGATCGACTTCGTCGATGCCGATATTGGTGCCATAAATATTGGCCCAATCGATATGGCCACCGGCCGACCAGATAACCTTGCCTAAGTCGGATGGCTGGTAACGATCCGGGAAGTATTCATAGCCAGATTCAAAATAGATTTTGGGGCCGACAATTGAGGGGTGGGAGCAATTTTGGGCACTATCAAGCAGGGTAGCTAAAAAAGTTTTTGATACCCGAATGTCGTTGTTGCAGATAAGGAAGTATTTGGCCTTCGGATCAGAGTGGAGAATGCCAAAGTTGTTACCTCCGACATAACCCAAGTTTTTGCCGGTTGACAGTAAGGTAATTTGGGGATGGGCAGAAAATTGTTTTGCAAAAACGGATAAGGAATTATCGGTCGAACCGTTATCAACCAGGTAAATGTGATAAGAAAAACCTGAAGAAGTAATTTTTAACAAAGAGTCCAGAGTGGCCAAAGTTAATTGAGGCTGGTTCCAGTTTAGGACAATGATGTTGACACTAAGCATTTAAAAGTTTTTGGTTGACCTAATGAAAAGATGCCGAAGTTTAATAATAAGTTTTTTAAAGACATTTGGTGAAAAAACAGCATAATAATATTTGGTAAACCAAAAGTCGTATTCGAAAATGGTTTCCTGGGAGGCGGAGACAAATGATTCTTTGGGTATGGGCTTATCAATCGAACCATACTTTTCCCACAATTTAATGTAAATGAGACAAACGGAAAACAATTGCAGAAGGCAAAATATAAGGCCATGGATGCCGTCTTTATAGCCTTCCCCGGCAAAAAAGCGGCTATTAAATTCCTGAATCGGTTTTAGCAAAAAATCACTGGTTTTTATTTTGTAGTTATTTTTGGCTAATTCATCAGCCTGAACGCTGCTATATCTTTGGGCACGTTGGAGATATTGGGTAACGTTTTGGTAGTTGTTGTGGCGAATGGATAGCTTTTCGGTGTCAAGGAGATTGACGCCATTACCTTGAGAGTCGGGTTGACTGTGAATTTCTTTTTTCCAGACTATTGATCCCTTACGAAAAAAACGGACTAAATAATCCGGCCAACAATTAGCGTGCCTAAGCCACTTACCAAAAATTAAATTCATACGGGGGATTTTGACGAAATCGACATCGGAACGACGGGAGAGATTGTGTAGTTCGTTTTTGAGGGTTTTGCCAACGTATTCGTCGGGGTCGAGAATTAAAATCCACTCGGATGAGGCTTTAGAAATGCCAAAATTCCGGGCAGGCTCAACAACCCTTAACCAGCGGTAGGGATAAACTTTGGCGTGATATTTTTGAGCGATTTGGACACTGGTGTCGGTAGAATGCATGTCGACCACGATAATTTCGTCGGCGAAGCCCTTGACAGAATTCAGGCAGCGGTCGAGATGAACGGCTTCATTACGAACGTTGACAATTACGGAAATTGAATTTTTATTGTTCATAGTTATGGCGTTATTTTATCATTTAATTACTTTATAAATTCGGGTCGTGGGGTGGTTAAAAATAAGTTTTAAAGATAAGTCGGTGGCCTTAAGGGGGGTCTCGGTTAGCTGTAGGCCGGTAAGGTAGATATAATCAATTTGATTATTCAGGAGGAAGCCTCGGTCACGGATGGTGTTTGATTGCTGGAAAAATTCAAGTGATGACCGAAGGCGTTCCTGAAAGGGATACTGAGAATTCTCTAAGTTCATTTCGTCCTCAAGAAAGACCGGTTGCCGGCCGTAGGCGGAAACATAAGCGGTGGTTTCGTAGGCATAAAGAGGCAAGGGGGTGTGGTCGAACTGGCGACGATGGTATTTATTGTAGGGATAAGCCAGGGTTATACCCCTTGGCTGGGCAGCTAAGAAGGCCAGAGCCTCAACTTCGGAGGGAGGGATGGCAGCGGGAGCAGGATTGCCCAAGTAATTGGTAAAGCTCTCAAAATTACCGGCGATATTAAAGATAAAAATTAGGGTAAAAAAGATTAGCTGAAGGCGTTTGGGATAGTTGGTAAAGACGGAGGCAAGTAGAATATTTGCGAAAAATAGGCTGTAATACAAAAATTGGATAGTGTTCCAGGGAGTACCTTTTTGGATAAAAAGGAGTGGTAACAACAATAAAATCAGGGCAATAATAAAGATGGAAACGAGAAATTTGTTTTGGGTAATACTTTTAAGGCGTTTCAGGAGAAGAAGTCGCCAAGAAAAATTACCAACAATAAAAAAGATAATACTCAGAGTCTGAACAAAAATATATTTGGGATAAAAAAGCGGGTGAGAATTTTGGGTGGTTCGAAGGCGGGTTAAAATGGGAAGATATAGGCGATCAAGGCTGTCGATCATGCTATCGATAAACCAGAAAGGCTGAAAAACGATTAAAGCAGAGGGCTGGCGGTTATAAAAAAGAAAAAGAAGTAGTGCCAGGACAGCAGCTAAAAAGAGTTGGAACAAACGCGACAGCAGCTCTGTTTTGGAAGAATGTTGGAGGAGAATAAAAATGCCAACCAGGCTAAATGCAGAGAAGGCTCCGTAAACTTTGATAAGGGGAAGAATGATTAGAATAAAAAGTACGGTTTTGGAGGTGGGCTTATTATCGATTAACTTATTCAGGAGAATGAGGATAAGAAGTAAGGATAAGGCTAAAGGTGGGTTTAACTGATTGGAGCCTGACTGCATGGCCCAGAAGGTAGATTCGCCACCGAGCCTACCAAAACGAAGAAGTGAAACGAGCCAGCCCAGAGAGGTGGCGGTGCAATTCATGAGTACCAACAGATAGGCACCAATTTTTTGGCCGGTTAGCTTGTAGCCAAGCTTATAACTATAGTAAATTATAAGAATGCCAAGAACCATGGGAACAATCTGGAAAAGAAGAATGTGGGAGGGTAAAGTGGTAACTCGTTGAAGCAGAGACACCAGAATATCGTAAAGGGAATGATAATTATTTAGCCTATAACCGGCAAAGCTGGGAATGGTGATATTAAAGATGTCGGAAATATGGTTTATTAAAGAAAGGTGCCAAATGCCGTCATGGCCGTTTGGCCCCCAAAAACCAATACCATAGGAATAGGATAAGCCACTTCTAATGACCGGAAGAATTTGGACAATAAGGCAAAAGACAAAAAAAAGGTAATTGCCTATTTGGTAGAAATGGCGGTTTGGAATTGACGTTTTAGCCAAGTGATTTCGGATGAAGAAGTAACTAAGATGAGGGCAAGATAAACCAGAACGGAGGAAATTATCTTTAAAAACAGACTTGTGCCCAGGCCAGGATTAAAGAGGTTAACAAAGGCGGGGATCAGAAGAATTGAGAGGGAGCTCAATAAGGGTTTGGCGACGAGAATGAATATATTTACATGAAAAAGACGCCGAACTGATTCCCAAACTATAAAGGAGCTTAGACCGACGAGTGTAGAGGCGACAACAGTGCCAAGATAGCCAAATTTTAGGCTTAGGGTAGGATAGAGAATCCAGGTCAAAGCAGTCCACATGATCATAAATTTGGTTGTGAGAAAGATTTTACCGACGGCGCTCAAAAGGTTGGTCAGGGGGGTAGTGATGGCGGCTATAGCAGCGTTAAAACAGAAAAAGTACATCGGCAAGACGGCAGGATTCCATTTTTGATATTTTGGAATAAGGCCAATTAAATCGGGAGTAATAATGGTGAGGCCGGCTAAAATGGGAAAGGTGACCAGAGCAGAAAAAAAGACGACTCTTTTAATAGATCTTTGGAGCAAGATCGGATCTTTTTGGAGCCGGGAGAAGGTGGGGAAGGATACCTTGATAAGAGAGTCCATAAAACTTAGGGGAATCCTTGGGCCTTTTTGTGCCCAGGAGATATAGCCAAAGCCTTCGCGACCGATGATGGAGGCGACAAAAAGGTTGGAAAGCCGATCTTTGGCTAAGGCAATGAAAGTGTTCAGCTGATAAGGAATTCCAAACTTAAAAAGTTTTTTAACTGCCGGTAAAGAAAAAGTAAGGCCCATAGGCCAGGAAACCCGGGAATAAATAAGAATTAGACCAAAAATACTTCGGATTATGGCGGCGTAGGCGTAAGCATAGGCTCCAAAGTTAAAATAGGCCAAGGTAACAGCGACAAAGTAGAAAACGAAGTTTTCGGTAATATCGATTGACGACAGAAGCTTAAAATTCAACTTTCTTTCCAGAAGGACAGAGGGAACAGTTTTTAGCGAGGCGGTAAAGAAAGAAAAACAGAGAGCAACTAAAATAAAAGTTTCTTTTGATCCGTAGTTTCGGGCGGCAATAATTTTCGGGGAATAAATTGCAACAATAATCAGGATTAGAATTACGATTGATTGCTGAATCAGGAAAGTTGTTTGAAGCTCATCCTTGGTGACTTCTTCGTTTTGCTGAATTAAAGCGGACGCCAGGCCAAAGTCGGAAAAATAACCTAAAATGCTAACTGATTCGGCAACAATAGCAAAAAGGCCAATGTCGGAAGGGCCTAAAAGAATTGTAAGCAGAAAAAATCCGATGGTGGAAATTGACTGGATGCCAATATTCCTTAAAAAGAGAAAAACAACTCCGGTGATTGATTTATTTTTTAGTTCTTGGGCTTGTTTTTCGTCCATAAGCGTTGAAAAATGAACATCAGACTACCTGCCCAAAAAAATAGGGATAACGAATTGGAGAATATTCTGATTGGGGTATCGGTATATTTGAGAAAAATCTGATGTTCGCCTTGGGAAAGATTAAGGCTAATACGGCCAAATTCAGGCTCGATGGTAAAAGGGATGGGCTGGTTGTTGTCGGTGACGAGGATATTAGGAAAATAAATAGAGGCCAAAGTGAGTTTGGCGTTTTGAGTAATAACCAGATTAAAAAGCTGCCAATTGGTACCCCGGTGGCCGGATTTAATTTGATAACTATGGGGCGGTGACGAGCTATCAATGAAATATGAAGCAGCCGAAGTCGGGGCTTTTTGAGCTGTTTTGGGGAGATAATCGTAGATACCCGAAGTTACTAGATTACTCCAGCTTTTACCGGAAAGCTTTTGAGTGTCGGTAATAGGGCCGGAAGTTACCGGCCAGAAATGTTGATAGTTGATAAAAATGGTACCAGCAGTTAAAAGAATGGTCAGGGTGACGGTTAGCCATCTTTTTTTGAAGGAGTCGATAAAGAAGAGAAACCAGGCAGAAGCCAGAGATAACAAAAAAACAACCAGGTTAAGAAACCGCCAGGGAAATTGGATTTTTTGGATAATCGGGACCAGTTGCCAAAGAAAAGTAGAACGGTTGTGGGTCATAAAAATGGTTAAGAGTGACAGGGCTTCGATTGTCAGAAAAAGTGGCCAATGTGATGCAAGCTTGGGTTTTTTGGTAGAAAGCAACCGGACAATAAATAGCAGTAGAGTTAAGATGGGTAATGCCCAGTGAATGTAGCCTATTTTGAAAGGCATGCCGTCGTTTGGTCCCCAAACCGAGGCGCCATCACCCCAAAAGTTACTGATAAAAAGCTGGGAAAGACTGACGAAATGAACACTAAAATGATAATAATTGGTAAACATTGATTCTATTTGGACAAGCTTCGTTTCGAGGATTGAAGGTAGGGTAAAAAAGGCAGAAAAGCCCAGGCCGATAATTGCGGACAGGACCAAATTTAAAAAAACGTTTCTGACTTTAGATAAATTATTTAGCTTAAAACCGGCTCGGGAAAAAAGAAAGTAGAAAGACCAAAGCAAGGCTACCGGAAAAAAAATCATAACCATGGGGTTATGGGACAGAAGCAGTAGACAAATTGAAATGGCTAACCCAAAAAAATTACTAATCCGGGGCTTGGTAATAAGGCGGTAGATAAATAGAAGTATTAAAGGGAAAAAAGTGGAGGCCCAGGCTTCGTTCATGGCGCCACGAATATAAATATTAACGGCGTGATAAGGTGCATAGGTAAAAAGAACGGCAGAAAGTAACCCGGGCAGGGGGCCAAAAAGGGAGCTGACCAAAAGATACATAAACTGGCCAGCCAAAATAAATTGGAGAGCGGCTGTTAACTTAACCGAATCAAGCATGCTGAAGTTAAATAACCTAAAGAGCTGGCCAACCAGGTAAGGCAGAGGTGGATAGTAATTAAACAAAGGGTAGCCGTAACCGTAACCTAGATCCGGAGTCCAGCGGCAGGGAATCTGTCCGTCTAGCAGACATTTTTCCATTTCCAGTTGTCGGATAACCTGCATATCGTCGTGCATGTTGTAGTATCCGGGACGGAGAAGGAAGAAAGTGGCTGGTAGGGAAAGGAGCAAGACAAGAATATTAAAAAAGTATTTTTTCATTAAGGGAAATGTCTAGAGTTGGTAAAGAATTAAAAAATCATTATCGGGCTTAGGGTGTCGGAAGATGGGGGTAATTTTTTGTTGTTCGGCGGTGCTAAGATTATTTCGGGATTGATTAATAAGAAGATAAACGTCGTCACCGTAGTTTTTGGCGTTAATTAAACTTGGAGGGAGGGAAGTGAACCCAAGACCAACACCGATAATAGTAAGCTGTTTGACGCCGTCGGCATAAATCTGAAGACCGTCGGGGAGAGTTCCGAATGCACCTTCGGTACCGACGATAACGTTGTGAGTTTTGGCTCGGTTGATAAGATAGCTGGCACTGTCACGAATCCCCCACCCCGAAGTCCAGTCCTGAAGATAGCCGGTTTCAGTGGGCGGTAATTTATAAGTAAAGGGTGAGGTGGAGAGGCGATATAGGGTAAAGACGTTTGGGAGTAAAAGGAATAATAGAGGAAGGACAACTTTATAATTAAAGTAGGAGGCGAGATAGCCTATGAGGATAATAAGCGGTGGTGTAGTAAAAAGAATATACCTGGCGGTAAATGATTTGGCGAAGGAGGCATTGGCCAGTAAGGGAACCAGCCACCAAATTAATAGGACGAGAATAGTTCGGTGGCGAAAACGACTGACTGATAAGAGGATGATCGCCAGGAAAAAGAGGATGAGATAAATGGAAAAAAAATGGCCGTAAAGGGTAAAAATGTCTTTAAGGTGGGGAACTAAAGGATCGAGGGGATGGGTAATTATTTCTGATAGGGTGTAAACATAATCACGATTTCTTAGGGCAATTTGATGAAATTGGGGGCCGAGCTTGAGTATACTATACATAGCAAAGGCAACAAGAGAAGAAACCAGGGGATAGTAAAAAGTCTTAAACGAGGCAGAGCGATTGATGATAATGTAGGTAACAAAAGTCAAAATAACAAAGTATAGTGCCGGAGATTTAGTCAGGAGCCCAAAACCAAGACTAAAACCTAGAATCAGAGCTAGGTCAAGGCGGCGGCAGCGAGCTAAAAGGAGTGAGAGCAAGAGGGAGAGAGAGCCAAAGAAGCTTAAAAGGTTATCGGCTAATGCCAGACGGTCGAAAAAAAAGAAAAAGGGAGAAAAAAGATAGATAAGCAAAACGGGGGAAGCGCGAAAATAATTTTTTTTGAGGGTAGAAATCAGATTAATCAGAGGGTTCGTTTCAGGATCAGAAAAGTTTATCAGATAGCAAATTGTTTGGAAGATAATTAAAGAGGTAGCCAGGCCGGCGAAAACGGAAACCAGCCTACCGGCAAGTAAGGGATCAGAAGAGAATTTCAAAAATACGGCTACAATCCACATAAAAAGTGGCTGCTTACCGTCAGTAAGGGGTACAAACCGAAGGGTTTCGACATTTTTTATTATCTGCGACCAGCGAATATAGATGGCCTCGTCACCAAAGACAGGCAATGAAGTCAGGTTTTGAAGCCGGGAGGTTAGATAGAAAACAGTATAAAAGACGATGATGAGTAGAGGTGACCGAACAACACGAGCAAATGGTTTAGCTATCATAGGCACCTTTTAGCTTATTGATCAGTACCCGCCAGACCTCTTTGGCCATCAGTTTTGATTCTTTAATATAGCGGCCGTTGGCATTACCTTTGGAGGTGCTTAAATCCTCGTTTCGCCATTCTACGGCGACTTCTTTAATTTTATAGCCAAGTTTTTGAGCAATAAATAGCATCTCGACATCATAGGCAGTAACCCGCCAGCCTTTCTGATTAACTAGATTTTTAATAGTATCCAATTGCGGAAAAATTTGACGTGCGATTGACGTTTTGATGGTTTTGAATCCGCATTGGGTATCGACAATATTTGTTCCTAAAAGCAAATTTCGGACAGCGGAGAAAACACGCGAACCGGCCTGTCGAAGAAGGTTGTAACCCTGGCGATTTAGACCCCGTGAGCCAATGACGATATCATAGCCTTGATTAAAAAAAGGCATAAGCTTCGTGATTTCTTTTAAGGGAGTAGACTGATCCATATCGGTAAAAAGGAGAATGGAATACTTGGCCTCTTTAATACCGCCGTAAAGAGCTCCGGGCTTGCCGCCTTTGGGTAAATCAAGAGCGCGAAAATGAGGGTGGTTGGAGACAAATTGGCGAACTAGTTTTAAGCTATTGTCGGTGGACTGATCGTTGCAAATCAAAACCTCGTAGGAAAACGACTGGGTGGAAAGAAAATCAGCAACTTGAGTGAGAACACCGCTATTAAGATTATTTTCTTCGTTATAACAGGGAATGATGATACTTACTTCCAAATTTTTTGATTGGTTTTTCATAGGCTAGATCATTCTCTCAACTTTGAGCTGGTTTTTCAAATAACTACTGGGTGTGGATAAGTCGGAAAACAGTGATACCGTTTATAACCCACTGTTTATCGATTTTGGCCCAGCCAAAAGAGGCTATCTGCCATTGGGGATGATTAATGGGCTGGCATTCGATTTGCCAGGGTTCACAGATAACGTAAAGCTGATCGGTTATTTTGGAGTGAGCATCTTTGAGCGGTGCGTCGGCTAGAAAGAAGAAGTAACGGTAGGTATCGTCATAGTTTTGTTTTGCCAAAAGTGCCAAATTGAAAGGTTGATTTTGAGAATCGTTAATTATACTGTCGACAATAGCTTGGGTAGTCTGAACTTGGCGGTTGGGGGCATAGCGGAAAGGGTTCTCCCAAAGGGAAAAAAGAGCAGCTGAAAGTATCAGGAGGTAAGCAAAAAACTTAAGCTTTGAGGTTAATAATCTGGTGACCAGAAAGGCAAAGACAATGAATCCCAGGGGAAAAATAATCCCAAAATAATGGTCATAAATGTGTTGCTTATACAAGCTAAGACCAAAAATACCAAAAAAGAGGAAAGCGGTTAAAAAAAGTAAACGACTCTTGAAAGGGATATTTTGTTGGCGGGTTTTGAAATAATAAACAAATAAACCAACCAGTATAAAAGCAGAAAACAGGATGCCGGCATTATCGTTTTTTCCGGAGATTAAGCGGGCGGTATATTGATTAAAAAGCGGAATGAGGTGGGGAATGGCTTTGTAAGGTTTGATGTTAACAGTGGTCTCCCGATAGCAAAAAAACTGAATAATGGCTTTCACATTTTGACCGTCGTGTTTAAAATCGAATAATATTTGCGGTAGAAGCGACAGCAAGAGGAGAATAGCTGGCAGAACCAGCATTGAAGGCAAGGTTCCAAGATGATGGCGTTGACGATAGAAAAAGAGGCCTAGAAAGAAGGCGGCCGGAGGTATCAAAAGCAGGGCCAGGTAGTGAGAATTGAGACAAAGGATAAGAGACAGGGAGGCCCAAAGAAGGTATTTTGGCGACTTGGTGCTGACAAAATTGTAGATGGAAAATATAAACAGTAAGGAGAAAAAAGGCATAATATTAGGATTCCAGGAAAAAGTAGAATACTTGATGACTACCGGGGAAAGGGCGTATAGAAGTGCCGCGACCAGGGCCGATGATTTATCAAAAAAAGTTTTTGTAACCAAATAGACCAAATAAACTGTAGCCACTCCAAGAATGGCGATAAAAGCGGCAGGACCTATGGGGTGGTATGAAGATAAAAGAAGTGCCGGGGAGATTAAGTAATAAAAGAAAGGCCCAAGATACATGTTACCGATACTGGTTTGTGGGCCGATAAAAAATAAATCACCTGAGTGAAGAAAGTTGCGGATGATAATTAGGTCACGGGCCTGGTCGCCCAAAAATTCGGTGTAATCAATTAAGCGAAAAAGGCGCAGGAAAGCAGACAGTAAAAGGATAAACAATAGTGGCCAGTTTTGGCGGATACGTGATAAAAGTAGGTTCACGGGAGGTCAAATAGTTTTAGCAAAAGTGAGATGATACCAGAGGGAAAAGAGGTCTTTAAAGCCAGCCAGGATGACATTTAATTTGGCTCCGGTGGCTTCGCCTTCCTGGCGGCTGAAGTGATGAACGCCGGTTTCGCAGATTTTGAAGCCGGCTTTTTTGGCGTGAATCAGAAATTCACTGGTGATAAATGGTCCCCTTTCGGCCTGTAACATAGGTATAGCTTTAACAACTTTTTGATTTATAAGCTTGAAACCGCAGTCGATATCGGTAACTTTCAAGCCAAAAAGAAGAAATACGGCTAACTGCCAAAGCTTTGAGCCCCAAATCCGGTAAAAAGGAACTTTCCGACCTAAATAATATCCTATAACTATGTCGGCTTGAGTTTCATGTTGCTTTTCTAATAAGGCATGAATGTCGGTAAAATCGAACTGTCCATCGGCATCAGTAAAAACAATCCAGGGGTAGCGGGAGTTGTATAAACCGCTTTTTAGGGCGCCGCCATAGCCCCGGTTTGGATTATGGGTGATAATTTTAATATTGTCGGGGTGGAGCTTCTGCAGAGCCAAGACAACTTCACCGGTTTTATCCTTAGAACCGTCGTTAATGATGATAATTTCCCAATTTTTTGAGATAGATTTAATAATAGGCAAAGATTTATTTACGGTATTAGCTATATTTTTTTCTTCGTTATAGCAAGGGAAAAAGACAGACAAGCCAGGAAGAAGGTTTGTTTTCATATAGTTTTTAGTATATACCAAGTAGTTCGGAAGCGGCAATAGTCTTGACAATGAATAATTATAAGATATAATATCCTGTAATCTTAGTTATTATGTAATCATTATGAAACATATGGAAAGAAGTGCAAAATTGATTACCTTCGCTTTAGTGGCGTGGGCAACTTTTGTTGCCGGAATAGCTCCTAAAGAGGTGGCCGCCCAGTACTATTCGCAGGGTGAGCAAAAAAATAAAATTGTTGTTGATAAAAAATTAAGATATATATACGATGAGCAATTTTCGGATAATATTGATAGTTCGAAGAGGATATTTGCTGACGGCGAGATAGTTGAATTCCAGATAAAAATTGAAAATAGCGGAATAGAAAAAATTGAAAATATTTTGGCCAATGATACTTTACCCAGCAATTTAAGCCTGATTTTCTTTCCCGGAGACTACGATGCTACCAAAGGTGTAGTGAGCTGGAAAATTGACAAATTGGAGAAAGGTGAGTCAAAAAGATATTATATTAGGGCTAAAGTGATCGGCGAGGCCGAGAGCGGAAACCAAAATGTCAAAAAAGTTAATCTAGTAGAGGCTCGGAGTGGAGATTTGGTAGACAGTGATAATGCCTCGTACTTTGTGGCTAAGAAAGTGGTTCCGGTTACAGGTGCGGGTGATCTTATTTGGCAAACCGGCGTAGTTGTTTCGCTGGGAATTGGTGCCTTAAGAATGAGGAAGGCGGCCAGGGGTTTTTAACTAAAAATTATTGGAGATGGAGGTAAAGGGACATTTTACCGTCGGCATGGAAAAGCTTGACGTGGTTGCCCAGACTGCTTGAGGGGTTGCGGAAGAAGTAAGCAACGCCGTCGTTGACAGCATAGATTGTTTTTTGGGAAGAAACCATATCGATGCCATGGTGAAATTTGTCGGCATAAAGATAAGAATATCGAGTGTGGCCACGACATTGGGTAATGCTACCTTCAGACTGGCAATTGGAATAGACGTTGTCGGGTAGCTTTAAGCTTTCCATAGGCCACCGGTTAGATTGTAGATAGGAAAAGGGATCGATATCGTTCTGATAAGTCCAGGAGGTGATTTTGTCGGCGGACAAGTCGTATAACCCAAAATGGAGATGGTCTCCGAAAGAATAACCGGTATTACCCATGGTGCCCAGGGCATCGCCCTTTTTTACCTGACGGGAACCAACAAATTGAGCCTTAAGGAGAGAATTTAGCTCGTCTTCGGCGGCTCTTTTAAGTTGCTGGTATTTTGTTTCATCGTTTTTGGTGACTGCCAGCAGATTGGTTTTATTATCTTTCTGTTTGGCTAAATTCAATTTTTGTTCGGCTAACTTTTTTTCGATGATTTCAAGCTCCTGTTGTTTTTTGGTTTTTTCCTTTTTTTGAATATCATAGTTAGTGCGGACATATTCCATGTTCAACAAGCTATCGTGGCTACTTTTTTGGATAAGGGAGTAGTACTTGTACTTTTTAAAGAAATCGTCGAATTTACTATTGGCGAATAGGGCAAGGGGAGAGGTTTTTTTTGGTAACTTGTAATTTTGAATGACTTGCTCGATATATTGTGATGATGTTTGGTTGAGTTTAATATCTAGGGTGTCGATTTTGACTGTCAGAATAGAGATATCGTTTTGAAGTATTTTGATTTGGTTTTCTGCCTGAGTAATTTTTAGTAAAGTTAGGTCTACTTGGGAATTAAGAAGACGGATCTGATTGGCCAGGGTATCTTTGGCTTTGGAAAGCTGGTCAAGCTTGTCGGAATATTCGTTAATTCTGGACTGAAGATCGGAGATGTTGTCCTGGGAAAATAGGGGGTTGCCGGATAATAAGTAAAAAACTAAACAAATGAGGGAAAGGCAAAGAACCCGATAAGTTGGATAAGAAGGTTTAAATAAGCCGGACATATATTTTTTTGACCCTGTCCTAAAAAGACGAGTGGTGTCGGTAAAAATACTAAAACTTTATAAAACGGTTGGAGCTAATCCAGCTGGCAAAAAGGCTAATAAACATTCCCAGAGAAAGACTGGAAAAAATTACCAATAAGGAAAAAGCGGGATCGAATTTTACGAACTCAATAGGGGTGAAGAAAGTGTTGATTGAGTCTTTGAAGTTTAAGAAGAATAGCAGGGAAGTGGTAGAACCGAGTACGCCACCAAAAAAACCGTAGTAGATGCCTTCAAGAAGGAAAGGCTTTTTAACGTAAAACTTAGAAGCGCCCAGAAGGCGACTGATTTTTATTTCTTCTTTACGGTTGGTTACCTTCATACTGATAATGGTGAAGTTAACCAAAAAAGCAAAAGCTAAAATGGCAGCTACCAAGGCAAGACCGCTTTGGCGGATAATTTTTGTCCAGTTAAGCAGAGATTGAATGATATCTTTTTGATAAATTATTTCATCAATTTGCCCGGTTTTGGAAGAAAAATTTTGGGCGATTTGTTCGAGAACTTGAGGGGCTGAGGCGGAAACTTCAAAAGAGGCAGGCAAAATACTGGCGGTTACCATTTCGGTCAATAGCGGGTTGTCACGGTTTTGCTCCTTGTAGATCGAAAGAGCCTTTTCTTTGGAGATGAATTTTATTTCTCTAATATTGGGATAACTGC
>JBAZSP010000018.1:0-24399 GCA_041663285.1 Candidatus Shapirobacteria bacterium | reverse complement strand
AATATTGGGGCTGGATGGAAAAAAACGGGAGTATTTAGTATTGCTACAGAACGAAATGGAGTTAAGGCCAGGAGGAGGTTTTATTGGATCGTATGGGATTTTAAGTTTTGAAGATGGCAGGCTGTTGGGATTTGACATCAAGGATGTTTATGAAGCGGATGGCCAGCTCAAAGGTCATGTAGAGCCACCGGTGGAAATTAAAACTCATTTAGGAGAAGCGGGCTGGTATATGAGAGATGCCAACTGGGATGCCAGTTTTGTACGGGCAGCTAAGGACATTTTGTGGTTTCTGGAAAAGGAGACAGGTAGAAAAGTAGATGGAGTAATTGGGATGGATTTGGCGGTGGCCAGAAGGATGCTAGAGGTAACGGGAGAGGTGTTGGTGCCTGATTTTAAGGAGAAAATAAATAAAGACAATTTATACGAGCAGGCGGAGTTTTATGCGGAAACGAAATTTTTTCCCGGATCGACGCAAAAGGCGAGCTTTTTGGGGGATTTAGGGAAACAGCTTTTTGAGGAAATAAAAAACTTAAATAGCGGAAAAAAAGCGGAACTGTATAAAGCAATAATTGAGTTGTTGGAAAGCAATGATTTGCAGCTGGCTTTAAACGAGAAAGAAGCGGCCAGAAGAATTGCAACGCTGGGGTGGGACGGATCTCTTTACCAGGGAAAGTGTGGAGTGGATAGGTGTTTGGCTGATTATTTATATATTGTAGAGGCTAATTTAGGAGTTAATAAGGCAAATTATTTTCTATATAGAAATGTTGAGCAACTGACGGAAATTAGCCAGAATGCCATAACAAGAGTGGTGAAGATTAACTATGAGAATACGTCAAAATCGAAAGATTGGCCGGGTGGAGATTATAAAAACTATCTAAGATTGTATTTGCCAAACGATATAAATTTGGCAGAGGTAAGTGTGACTGACCCGGCTGATCCGGACAAGAAAGTGCTAATTTCGGGAGAGCAACTGATGATGAAGGAAGTAGACAGAAAAAGAGAGCTGGGGATGTTGGTGGTGGTGCCGGTAGCCAGCAAGAGGGTGGTGGAAGTAAGATATTCGACCAGTATAAATTTGAGCGGGAAAGATAAGTTTTCGTACTTAAACTATATTCAGAGGCAACCGGGCTTTGGAGATACAGGATTAGTGGCATTGGTGGCTTTTCCTGAAGGATGGGGGCCACTTCAGGTGCAACCGGCGGCGAGCCTGGTGGGGGATAAGCTGCTTTTTAATTTGAAGCTGGATAGTGATATTAAAATGGGGGTGGAGGTGGGGAAGTGATAAAATTTTGTATTTGTTAGGCTCAGACCGGTAATCAGCTAGCAAGATTTATTATAATAGGGGTATCCGGCTGTTACCTGCATTCTCGACGACCTCCAGCCAATAACGGTCGTCTGCGAAAGCTCTTCGCTTTAACAAATACTAAATTTTTTTGTCGATGAGAAACTTTGTTAGGAAGAAGGAAAATTTTAAGTGTGAGGTGTGTGGAATAAAGGTAGTGGGAGATGGGTATACGGATCATTGCCCGAAATGCCTGTGGGGGAAGCATGTGGACGAAGAGATTCCGGGGGATAGGGCAAGTGATTGTGGTGGGCTGATGGAGCCGATAAAAACGGTTTTGGAGAAGGGTGAGTTTAGGATATTTTATAAATGCAGGAAGTGCGGACATGGTTTTGTAGTAAGAGAGGGGAAGGACGATAATAGGGAAAGGTTGATTAGCCTAGCTTAATAATAACTAAAAAATTGTTAGAAGATTCAAAGACCATTTTCAGTACTCACGCCCTTCGTCCTAATATTGCGGGACTCGGATGATTCCGTGCTGAAAATGGCCATTTTCATCTTTCTGATGTTTATTAGTTAAAGCAAGAAATTGGTGCGGAATAAAGTAGGAGATTGTGCGGAGATAATTATATAAATAGGTTTGGTTACTTAGAGTAGAATTATTTATATGAATAGAGTCGAGAGGGCGAGATTGGCAAATATTAAAAGGGAGGAATGGATACGACAGATGATGGATATTTATGGTGTGACCAGAAAAGAAGTTTTAAGGAGTGACAGGAGAATGGTTCAGGCGGTAGAAGAAGGAGTAGCCAGATTAAGGGCAACCATGATAGAAGAACGGAGATTGCGTTCTCCCGGAGCAACGGAGATGGTGGTGATAAGAAGGGGGTAAGGTTTTTTTTCAGCCAGAAATCAGGATAAGATAAGTAGAATACCGACAGAAGTAGTTAGGTGCTTGGGTGGGCAGGGGGTAGGAAAATTAGAGCGAATCTTTGAGTTAATACTTTTAATTGAATGATATAATCCAAGTCATGGCCAAGAAAGATAATATAAGTGAAAAATTCAGAAAGATAGTAGGTCTTTCGAAAAAAGATAAAACAGCAAAACCGGAAAAGGTAAACGGGAAGGCCGGTGGAAAAAACTTGGAAGAATTGGGTATTCCTAAAGAGGTGCTGGACAGATTACCACCGGGAGTCAAAATCCGAAAAATTGAAATCGGGCCAAGTCAGATAATGAAGTGGCTGATTTATATGATTTTGATTTTTTGGTTTTTTAGCACTATCAGGTCATTATTTGTACCGGAAGAAATTGTTAAGGCGACATTGTCGGAGGTGGTGGGAGTAGTAAAGGGAAAAAGGGCCGAGAAGGTGACGGTGGTTGATAACGAAGTAATTGTAAAAGTCAGCAACGAAAACAAAATATTGGTAGCTTCGAAAGAAGCGAATACGTCGATGGTTGAAATACTACAACGGGAAGGGGTTGACATGGGAACAATAGGCTTTACGGTGGAAAACCGGCAGGGGCTGAAGATCTTGGGAGACGTGGTGGGCTTGCTTTTGTCGATTGGATTACCGATTTTGTTTATCGTATGGTTTTTTTCCAGACAGTCGAGCGGAAGCGGGGGAGGAATATTTGGATTTGGGAAGTCAACCGCCAGATTGTTTGTTAAGGGAAAACAGAATGTGACCTTTAAGGATGTGGCCGGAGTAGAAGAGGCCAAAAAGGATTTGGAGGAAGTGGTGGATTTTTTGAAAAATCCGGATAAATACAAGAAAATGGGGGCCAGGGCGCCCAAGGGAGTGCTTCTGGTAGGCCCAAGCGGAGTAGGAAAAACACTTTTGGCGAAAGCGGTTGCAGGGGAAGCGAACGTACCATTTTATTCAATGGCGGGAAGTGAGTTTATGGAAATGCTAGTGGGAGTGGGGGCCTCGAGAGTGAGGGATTTGTTTGGGACGGCAAAAAAAGCCGGGAAGGCGATTATCTTTATTGATGAAATTGATGCCATCGGCCGGGCAAGAGGAGGAAGCTATGATGGTGGTCACGGCGAGAGGGAACAAACTCTAAACCAGATACTGGTGGAGATGGATGGATTTGAACCGAATACGGCGGTGGTGGTGTTGGCGGCAACAAACAGGGGAGATTTGTTGGATCCGGCACTGCTAAGGCCGGGAAGGTTTGACCGGAGGGTAGTATTAGAAATGCCTGATTTAGAGGCAAGAAAAGAGATATTAAAGATTCATGCTAAGGGTAAACCATTTGAGGAGAAGGCCTCGCCGACAGCTTCGCAGTCAGGCGGGCAGGTTGATTGGGAGAGAGTAGCCAGGCGGACAGTGGGTTTTTCGGGGGCTGACATTGAAAACATGCTAAACGAAGCTGCCATAAAAGCCGCCAGGGAAAACAAACAGGTGATAGGTGAAGAGGATGTTGAAGAAGCCGCTCTGAGAGTAAAGCTGGGGTCTGAAAAGAGACGAACCCAAACAGAAGAAGATAAGCTAATGACGGCCTACCATGAAGGGGGACATGCGGTGGTTAATTATGTGGAAGGATTGGATCCGGTTCACCGGATTTCGATTGTTTCGAGGGGTGTGGCTCTGGGCTATACATTAGTACCGCCTAAAAAAGACAGGATGCATGAGACCAAAACAAGGCTGATTAAGCAAATGGCAATGGCGATGGGAGGCAGGGCGGCAGAGGAAATGAAATTTAACGACATGACTACGGGCGCGTCCTCGGATATTGCCCATGCAACCGATATTGCCAGGGCGATGGTAATCGAGTGGGGAATGTCGAAGTTGGGGCCGGTAAATTTAGGGCCACAGGTAAACAGTCCCGAATTTGGCAGATCGTTTTGGGAACCGACAAAAATATCGGACGGAATGATGGTAAAAGTAGACGAACAGATAAACGGGCTGGTAATGGTAGCTTATGAACGAGCCAAAAAGATTTTGGACGAAAAGAGGGTAAAACTGGATGAGGTAGCTAAGGTGCTGGTAGAAAAGGAGAGTTTGACAGAAGAGGAATTCGAAGAACTGATGAAGTAACTCAAAAGTCAAATATCAAAGATCAAAACTCAATTAAAAAATCAAAGCTGTTTTTTACCTTTCATGGTAAGGATGCTGGAGGCAAGGATTTTACTTATTTCGATAGTTTCGGTGATAAATTTTTCTATTTCCTGAGAATTTGATGGTTCCAGCTCTTTTAATAGAGCAAGCCAGTATTTGGTCTCGTTGGCTGATTTTAGAGAAATCTGGAAATAGTTAATAAACTCCCGTTTAGACGAGGAAGATTTGGCTTCAACAATATTTGCACCAATAGAGGTAACGGCTCTGATTAACTGGTTAGAAATAGTTTTTAAAGATGATCGATGGTCGAATGTGTCGATAAATTTGATTATGTTCAGTGAAAGGTAGAAAGCGCGATACTTGACGTCAGCTTTGTCAGACACTTAAATTTTCTTTTTAAGATTTAAATTAAATTTTAAATTTTGATATTTTAGTTTTGATTTTCTTCTAGGTGGATGATGCGCTGGAGAATTGCCAGGGAGGAGAGGTAGGTGGGCTCGACACCGTTTAGGGTGAGATTGCCAACACCCAGAGAGCGGGTGGTGGAATAGGGAGTGTCGGAAGTGTAGTTGATGATGCCGATATCGAATGGGGCGCTATTTAGGTCAACGATGGTGTTTTTGGGGGTGGGCTGGTCGTAAGTAGCTTGGGTAACAGCTCCAAGATATGGGCCGGATTCCATTTCGATGACGGTAAGATTGTTTTCGGAGTATTTTTGAATCAGAGCTTCGTTTTGAAGAAAGGTGCCTAAAACCGAGACGGCTTTTTGGTTGGTTAGAATAGAACCCTGGCGGTTGGTAAAAGGGAAGAAAGTGTTAAAGCAGTTATTAAAGATATAGGAATTTTGGGTGTGTTCACAAAAAACCAAGCGGGGAATTTGGATATCACCAACTTCGCCGTTTAAGACGGCGGCTTTGCCCAGAACATAGAGGCCACGGATTTTGCCGGAGGTTTCAAGCACCTTGTTGAATATATGGTAGGCAGCGAAGCCGAGAGGATAATCGATATTGACAATTAAGGCCGCGGATTGGGCCAATTTGGAGGGGCGGGTGATTTTGAGGCGGGGATCAAGATGGGCCGAGGTTAGGATTTTTTTGACCGGAATAATTTGGACTTTGGAATCGAGATAGTGGGAACTGGGAATGGTGATTATGCCGGTTTTTTGCTGGTAATGCCGAAAGGCTTGCTTAAACAGGGGATCTTTGAGGAGATACTTGGAGGCAAAATAGAGAAAATCGTTGGGGTTTAGATGGTGGTCGCCTTGGGTGATTTTTTGCCAAACGGAAAAGAGGTCGGGAAGATTTGACCGGAGGTAGGAAAGAATGTGAGATTTTGATTTGAGGCAGAATCCGGTGAAGAGGTTAACAAGGGAGTGGGTGTTGCTGGAAACAAAATAAATCGGCAAGTGGCTGATGTCGTGAAACTGGGAGGTAGAGGAAGTAATATTGTCCCACCAATACTGGGTAGTTTTGGCGTAGTCCACCCAGGAACCAGCTAGAAGCTGGAGGCGGAGATCGTGTGAGCGAAGGTACAACCGGCGAAGGCGGAGGGGGGCCATGCGGCCAAGAGCAGTCAAAAAATTACTCCACTCGACCGGATCAAACTGAAAATCGGCAATTATTTGACCGCTTTTTACGGCCTTTTTGAAAGTAGCCAGCGAGTGGTAGCGGGCGGTTAAAAGCTGGTGAAACTTATTCCATTCGACTTGGTAGGCGATGAGAAGGTTAACCAGATCGTCGATATCGGAGACGGAAGCGGCAAACATGGCTAAAAGCTTTTTGCGGGGATGGAAGTGGCTGGTACGGCGGCGGGCAACAGAAGAGGCCGAAGGCCAGGAGACGACATTGGTAAAGCCGGAATTGGAAAAGACTTCGGGAGTCTGGCCGACAATCACTTTGTAGGTACGGTCGATTTGGGAGGGGAGCCGGGGGATGGTGTAGCATAAAGCGGAAAAATCGATAGTATTTTGATCGGACCCGTGGGGATGGAGGATGGCATTGAGGCGGAGGTGGTAGCTTGACAGGGAATTGATGGTAACTTCGAGGGTGGACTTTAGGGCGGAACGGTAAGTACGGACGTGGAGGTCAATGGATTCGATGGTAGACACAAATAATTGTAACAATTTTCAAATTCCAATTTTCAATGAAGGTATTGAGGGGGGATATATAGGGTTCATGAGTAGATTAAAAATCAAAGATCAAAAGTTAGAACCTAAATCAAAGTTCAAAGAGAAATCTAAATGTGTGGATGGGTAAAACTGAATGGGGGTGCGACTTGTTGGCGGACAAGGAAGAGAGAATTCGGAATTCTCTAAAGAATGGGCAAATTAAAGGAGATAAAGGAGGTAAAAATGGAGCTTTAATGTTATAATCGGAGTATGGCAGAAATGTTGCACATGAGACCGTCAGAAAGCTTTAAAGCTTTGGCGCAGGAAACTCCAAAGGGAGCAATTTATATCGAAGAAATTGCGGAATGGGCAAGAGATGAAAAGATACTTGGAGTCCCGGTTGATGCAGCAGATAGTAGGCATAAAGAGGAGAAGGCGAGAGAGATGTTAAACAGGTTAAGCAGGTTCGGTTTGAAAAACGTACAATCGGCAGGGGAACTGATTAACGTGACTAAAGATCCTAATAGCCCTGACAAGGATAGGGCAGTAGCAGCGGATTTATTATATGCAACCTCGGCAGCAGTGTTTGGGGCGATGAGGTTTGGGGGTAATAATGATTTGGTAGATAGGCTGGGAGCTGGGGCGGTAAGTATAAGAGAGGTACTGCCCGAGCCGCTTTATGGTATCGAAGATGAAGTGGCGTCATATATGGTTAAATCGGACATAGTACGAGCACGGGTGGCAAAGCTTGAAATTGCGAGAAGAAGGGCTGATGGGGTTGGAGGCGCTAAGGGGGACGAGTTGTATCAAAGAGAGGCAGACAAAGCATTGGATGATTTAATGGGCATGGAGGCAGCGGACGACAATGAGGCTGCCGAAATTGAGATGGCGATGGCTTATATAAATAACCAAGCTGGAGTCAGAGCAGGAGTATATCAACCTGGAGTAAATGCGGATCCGGACGGGAGGGCAGCAACCCCCGCCGCTGATGGGAATGCTGACCTTGTAACAGCACTACAGCAGGTTTTTGGGGGCGATCGGTCGAGAGAATATTATGAGCAGCAGTTGGCCTTGGGAGAAGTCCAGGCCCAGAAGTTTTTAGATGATGCGTTGATGGGCAAGTCAGAACAAGCCCAGTTACCGCTTTTATGGAACATACAAGTTCCAACGTGGCTAGAAGGGGTGACGGAAGACAGTATACAGAGTAGATGGATTCTAGAAACGGCACAAGCTTTAAGTAACGCAGTAATGACAAGGAGAAGAGACCCTGAATTGGGAACAGATCCGAAGGCAATTAAAGACAAAATATTACAACTAGGAGTAACGCCTGAAAAATACGTTAAATTCGTGTATGAATTTCCCGAATTAGGAGTGAAAGATGCATGGCAGGTGATTACAAAAGATTTGTTTAGAGAGGTAAGGTATCCTCGAATTGATGATCTTGACGGAAGTGGAGACAAACAAGAAGTTAAAGTATATGTTTTTAAACAACAGCCTAACGGGAAAGCAGAAGATTCCGTAGAGAGATATATAAGAGATTCGTCACAGTACAAGAGAGAGATGGCGGCCTATCTTTCGGGTGAAGAGACAAAACCCTATGGAGTAATAGGTCGAAAGATATGTGAAACCCGTGAACAGGCCATGGTGGTAGTGTCTATGGTATGTGACCTAATGGAATTGGGAGGTGTGTTTGGAGTGGCTGACAATTGGAGGCGAGTGGCGGATGAGCCGGACGCTTTTAGAGTCTTAATGAGGCCAGAGACGAAATATAGGGCAAAAATTGGGCCAGGTGTATCGGGGTCAGACATGAAAAAGAGGTTTCCCGAGATATTTGGAGGCCCTTGGGGAGAATATTTGTTATTGACAAATGGTAGAAATCCCCAGAGAGCATTAGATGCCGGATATAAGTTGGGAGTAATCCCTGATTTGTTATGTAGTTCAATTTTAAGCATTGATGTTAATCTGAAGAGAGAGGATGGGGGAGGTAAGATTCCATTAGGAGAGGCCTTGATGAGCGGTAGAGAAATTAATTTTGCAGATAAGGCTCAAGATTTTTATTTTGGATGGAAGAAGGATGGAGTTATGGCTGCAGCGGAGTTTTGGATGTTCATTTCGGGTAAAAACAAGTTGGAGTTTAGGTCTAACGAAGAGCCAGATAACAAGGTGAATGAATGGAAGGGTCCACTTTATAATACTATCCTTACCCTTAGGCAGAATGGGCACTCTGTATTGGCAAGATCGTTGACAGCGGCTGTTGTTGGGGCTTCTACTGGCTTATGGCCTTTTAGACCACCAGCGCTAATGTTTACAACAATAAGAGATGCAATGAATGACACTGGATTTGTTGATAAGCAACTAGATACTTCACAGCTAATAATTCGAAAAATGACATTACCAAGAGACGAAGAAGAATTCATAATGGCATTTTATGGTATAGATAGGGATGGTATGAGGGAACTAAGACAGAAGATCGTTGATTATGATTTTGTTACCAACGGTACAGCTCCAATGTTTTTGAGAAAAGGTGTACAATCAAAAAGAGGGTGGGATTTTATTAGGTAGATGTTTTGGGGTTTGAAATTATTGTAAAACCATAGCCTAAGATACGGTAGATAGGCTTGCAGAGGTTTTCCAGCTTTGGGGTGTTATTTAGCAAGTGTTTTTAATCCTTCGGCTACTGCAACTTGACCTGCAGGAGCAACTTTGCTGGCTACGTAAGCTACAGTAGATCCAATAGGTCCTTGCCCGCTAGCGACTTGATTAGCTGCTTGGTTGAGGGCAGTAGATTTGGCGAGCCTATAAGCAGGGTTACGGCTAAAGTCCATTGTTTCGCCAATAGCTTTTTCCCAGAGAGAGGGTTTGAGCTGGAAGATAGCCTGGGGGACTAGCTCGGGGAGCTTAGAGACTATCATGGCAGCTGTAAGGCCGATGCCGACAGAGACAAACTGGCCACCGGTAACGCCGCCAATCAGAACTCCCTGAAGGCCGGTGGTAATCATTGGGGGCGCCCAAATACCGTCGCCTCCAAGACCCCAAAGAGAGCTCTGAGTTTTATCGATCAAAATATTGGCTATAACTAAAAAAAGGATGCTTATGGGAAAGACGGCGATATTGGCGATCAAATCCCAAACCCAGGTGCTAAAACCCATTTTTGATTGGGGAAACGATCCTAAGGCAAGTTCAAAGGGAGCCAGAATGATTTTAAAAATAATGGAGACGTAGCATTTTAGACAGCCAAAATAAAACTTAAACATCCAGTAAAGAAGAACTATGACCAGGACGAGAATGAGGAGAATTGGGCCAAGCATGGCAACAAAAGGCGCTGCGGGTAAGGTGGCGGGGATTAAGGCAAGAATACCAGCTAGAATGAGAGGAAAAAGGATAAGTTGGATTTTGGGAATAAGCCTCCAGGTTAAGTCGGAAATAACTCCCATACCACCGGTGGAAAGGCGTTGAAAATCGGTGTTGGAAGTGATGGGAGTAGCAAAAAGGCTCTGGCCAAGGTTACGACCTTCGGCATCGAAAAGTGCAGCCAGAAAGACGCTTTGGATAAGCTGGGAGAGGTCGATTAGCAGGCCAGCAATGGCATAGGAAAAGGTAATGAATAAGAGAGTGCTAATAATCCGAGGTATGGCGTTTTGGAGGGTGACGACAGCTTGGGGGCTGATTTTGACCCGAAGCATAATCATGATACCAACTATGACAAAGAGCAGGGAACTAAAAATGTAGACCATATTGCGGAAAGTCCGCCAGATGGGAAGAATTGGAGCAAGTCCGGAAAAGCCAAAACCCTGAGCATAAGCAGGCTTGCCCAAGAAGTTGTCTTTGAGGCGAGCTAAGTAGTCAATGCCGGAAGCCTGGGGGGTGTAAAGAGCAGCAATAGCCTGATTAGTAAGGCCAAAAACGCCACCGCCCGTAAGATATTTGCCGTTTTTGACTCCAGCGAAAAATTCCTGAGGGTTATTTTTTAAGACCTGAAGGTCGGTTTCATTAAAACCACCCAAGGCGGCGAGGAGGTTAGTATTGCTAATGACGGCATGAGATACGTCCCAGGCTTCAAGATTGTTACCTTCCTCTTTGGCCTGCTCGTTACCGATCATATGGTCCAGTACGGGGACACTGTCGGCAGCACGACAAGGTAGAACGAAAATGAAGAAAAGAAAAGTAATGGGCAGTACCTTTTTAAACAACTGCATAGGAAATTTTAGCATACTAGGATTTTGATATTAAAGAGAATAACTTTTATTTCCTGGCCAGAGCTTTTTGGTTAAATCTTTTCTGGCTTCTTCATTTCTATTGCCTAGATGGGTGGGACTTTGATTGTTGTTAACACTGGAGGCTGGTTTATCTTTTAATTCTTTAGCTTGAAATTCGGGAAAGAAACGATTAACCAAAACGGTGTCTTCGATACGGTTACCGTCGACAACATTTTTGGGAATATAGACCGAGACCTGCTTGGGTTCGGAGAGACTGAGCTTTTCGGAAATGTTCTGGCTGATTTGAAGAGCGACTTCGAAGAAGGTCGGGCTGGCTTCATCCATACGGCTGCCTAAGTTTTCGACCTTGCAGACGTCTTCCGGTTTTTTGTCGACATACGAGGAAGTCCCTTTTTTAAATGAGGCCGGGAGAAGGTTGGAAGAAAGTTCGCCGTTGAAGGCGTTGTAATTGGGATCGGCTTGTTTTGTGGTTACGGTTTTGGTGCCACCGCCGGGAACGGCGCTATCGGTTTCGATTTTGGTGTCGACCGAGCCGGCGGATTGGACTTCGAGGAGTTTGTAAATTTTTTGATAGCATTCCTGGCTGACACGGGGGGTACTGCTGTAAAAGCCGGAGAGGAAAGAGTTGTGCTGGGGAGTTTTGTTTAGAACATAGGCGACTTCGCTCATCCAGATCGGGCGGCAGGAGTCCTGCTTTTTACAGCCGATACTGACACAGCGGGTGCCACAACCCCAGGCGACCTGTTCATCGAGATTTTTACTGTCCATATTTTGGCGATTCTTGACGGCTTCCAGGAGGCGATTGTCTTTGGCCTGATTTTTTTGGGCTTGGGGGAGGGCTTTTTCGAGAGAACCGACATAGTTGTTCCCATAGTTAGTAAAGACCCGATGATACTGGCTATCGGACATGTCGAGCTCACCAATGGCTTGGCTGTTCTTTTGTTTTTGGGACTGACGGCTGCCAAGATTGGATAGAGCTTTTTGGATTTTAACCTGGGCGATGGCGGTCTCGATAAAAGAGGCTGCGTATTGAGTGCAGTTATTGTTTTCATCGTAGACAAGGCAGTTACTGGGCTTGACTTCAGCAGTAGCGTTGAGGTTGAAGGTACATTTGACATAATTGCCATCGGCAATGTTTTTTTCGATATCGTTGGAGACATTATTGTGATGTAGATCATTGGGATGATCGGCGCCGGATGTGGGAGGGCCGTAAACATAGCTGGAATCAATAATAATGGGAGGAGGATCGGAGGAGTCAATGTCGCATTCGAGAGGGACATCGGGGCAGGAGGTAGGTTGACCGGCTTCGCCGATATAGAATTGTTTACTGATACTTTGGGCGACCCCCATGGCGGATTTAGCATTGTTTTTTTCGGATTCGGTGTAATAGTGGGCGGAGGCATAAGAGATGCTTCCAGTGGAATTGCTATTTTGATAATCAGTCGGTGGAGAATCGCCGAGAGTAGTGCTTTGGCTGGCCATTTGGCCGATACTGACTTTGGCGCCAGGAACAATAGAGGTAATAATACCAGCAGCTTCGGCAGCCCAGGAATTGTAGACCGGAGGGCAGGAAGTAACACCATTGCAGTGAGGCTCGTTGGCCAGCTCATAAATAAAAACAGAGTCGCCTAATTCCTGAGCCACATTTTTAATCCAATTCAGATATTGGTTATGGCCGCCGGAACTGTACCAGGAAGTCGGATCGGAGTGGATAGAAGCAGGCATATCGGTGGAGCCATTGGAATAATCGGCCAGGGCGATAATGGATTTGATACCAAGGTTGTTACTGATAGTGACGGCGTTTTTGATTTGACCGATATTGCGGTCGAAGCCCCAGAAGCGGACATAGGTAACGCCGCAGTTGTTTCGGAGGTAGCCCAAGTGGTCGTTTAAAACGCTATCTTGCTTATTGGCTAAGCCGTGGATATTGACACCGACTTTACCTTCATGTTTTTTGAGGGTTTGGCAGAGAAGCTGGTCGGGATCTTTGGGATCACGACGGAAGAAGGAGTATTTGTCGTTCTCGAATTCGGCACCTTTGTCACCGGAATACTGCCAAACAAGATAAGCAAAGGCACCACCACTGGTGAATTCCTGAATTTCTTTATCGAAATATTCGGATCGGGAGAGACTGGCGTCACAGCCGGCATCCTGGGCAAGAGAGAATTGGGGAGAAAAAAGGGATAGTAATAGGAGTAAGGCCAAAAGCATTAAAGGTAAGGAATTTCGAATTTGGTAATATTGGGAAGACCGGTGAAGTTGGCAATAAAACTTAAGACTAACCAAGCAAGAATGACACCGGCGAGGCCGATAAAGGCGCTGGTTAGGGAAGCCGCTGCCGCTGCCGCTTTTTTTGGGTCACCGGAGGAAAAGAGATAATTAAAGCCGCCGGAAATGAACATGAAAATAAAGACCAGGCCGGCCAGATAGGTAACAACCTGGAGAACATTGGCAAAGGCGCATTCAACTCCCTGGATGGTGGCGACGTCGTCGAAGGTGCCACGAGAGGTAGTTACCGTTTTGGTGCAACGGCCGTTGTTCCAATCGGATTGGGCCAGTAAAGGGGAGGGACTTAGAAAAGGCAAAGAAAGGCAAAGAAAGAGTAAGAAGGATTTAACCATAGCCAAATTATAGCAGCAAACAAGGGAGAAGATAAAACAAAACTCCCCCGACTTTTGCCGGGGGAGTTAAAAAGCCTGAGGAAAGCTTAGCCAGTAAGCTTGGGAATCTTGAAGTTAAAGATGTCGACTTCGAAGACAGCACCGATAAGCTTCATAATAGCAAAGGCAGCAAAGACGATAGCCAATCCGATTAAACCGTTGGTAATTTGAGAACGGGCAGCACTAACCTTTTTCTCGTCACCTTCGGAAGTGACCCATTTAAGGCCACCTAAAATGAGGATGAAGAAGAAAACCAGAGCAACAACTATCATGATGATACCGATAACACCGGAAATCATGGATTGAACGGTGATTTTGTCGAGACCCTCCATGCCGGCAGGGACTTTAATACCGATATCGGTTTGGTCGGCCGCTAAAACCGGGGCCAAGGCCCAGGCGGTCTTGATTCTTTGAGAGATGGTGTGAAGCATTTTTTTTGGATTTTAAGATAAATTTATAAACAAATTGATTTATTTTAGCAGTAAATTTTGAAAAATCAAAGGGTTGGAAGGGTAATGGTGAGGTTTTCGAGGTTGGGAATGCCAAAAACGCTACCTATTAGCTTAAGAAAGGCAAAAACGGAGAACATAACAACAACGCCAACGAAAATATTCATTAAGTCATTTTTGGCCTCTTCAATTTTTTTGGAGTCACCTTCGGAGGTAACAAACTTGAAGCCAGCCAGAATACCGTGATAGAGGATATAAATGATACCGACAGTGAGCAAGAGGGAAATGATGATTTGAATAAAGCTGGTAGTGGTAGCGACCGGATCGCTGGTTTTGGAACAATCGGGATCGAGAAGACGATTGCAAATGCGAGCGAAAGCGGGTTTGATGAGGTGAAATGACATAGTTATAAGCCCATATTGGTAAACATTTGATCGAGATCAAAGATGTCGCCGATACCGGTAACTTTGGCCATGAGAGAGGCCAAAGTAACAGCGGCAATGACAATAAGAACACCGGTAAGATTGTCGGTAATGCGACGACGGGCGGTTTCCAGCTTTTTTTCGTCCCCTTCGGAGGTGAAAAAGGCAAAGCCGGCCAAAATGATCTGAATAGTGAAATAGACAACAGCGGCGACGGTAAGTAGTCCGATGCCCTGACTAATGTAGTCTTCCAGGCCTTTGGTAGGGTCGGAAACAGGCCGGCTGGATATGGGAGAGATATGGTAGGTGAGAGCGAGAAGGTTATTGGGGTCCATAGATTTCGGGGTTGAGAGGGTCGATGCCCGTCAAACGTTTAACGACACCGGCAATGAGGAAAGCGCCGGCAATAATGGCAAAACCGATAAGACTTTGAAAAATCTTGCCTTGAGCGGCAGCGACTTTTTTGGGATCGCCGTCGGAGGTCATATAAAGGTACCCAGCCTGGAAGAACTGAATAATCATGTAGAGGCCGCCGGCGACGGCGGCGAGCTTGAAAACGTTACTTAGGAAGAGAAAAAGACCCTGACCTTCGGCGCCAGCTTGGCAATAGGCGTTGTTGAGAGGGCAATCAATGGTACCAAAAAAGCCGGCGGCTAAAAAAACCGGTGGACGGTAGGAGCGGTTGGTTAGTGCCATAGACTGTGTTTATTATAAAGTAGAGTTAAGGATTGGGACACCAGTAACATATTGAATGATCTGGATTATAAAGTAGGCGGTAAAGACAATTACAAAGCCAATAAGGGCATCGGTAATGGCCGTTTGGGCAATTTGAGCTTTCTTTGGGTCACCTTCACCGGCACCTACAATATACATAACGCCGCCGAAGACGAGAAGACAAAGAAGGAGAATACCAGCGATGGTCATGGCGTTTTGAAGAATAAGACGGATGAGGACGCTGGCTGAGCCGTATTTGGATTCAATAGCGACGCCGGGGGCGATGGGAAGCTTTTTGCCAATATCGACTAGGGCTAAATATTTCATCATCTATGGCAAATTATACACTAAAAGGGAAATATTTCGGGGGAAAATAGCAAGGGGAGGGGAAATAAGAAAACCAGGATATTAACGGAAGAAAATGAATGTTATAATACGGCCAAATTGAAAGCCAGCGTTTAGAAAGGCGAAATTTGTAAATAACCTAAAGTATGGCTAAATATAAGATAATAATATTAATTTTAGCAATGTGGGGGCTGGGGGGTAGAGTGGAGGCGGTGGAAAAGATGGCTCCTACCGCCTTTGAGGCGAGTGAGTCGGCGACAGTACTGATACCGACGGAGGTTGAGGAGCTAAAAGAGAATATAACCGAAGCCGCTGATAAAGAAGTGGGTTATAGATTGGAGTCGGTTTTGGACCAACAAAAGGTAGGCCAATGGAACGGTTTAAATTCAGCACGGATAGTGGTAAGGAAGGCGGTAGACAGAGGGGTGGCGGCAAATACGATAGTACTATTATTATTACTGCCATTGATTGCTACTGGAGTGTCGGTGCTACATTACGTTTTTGGCTTCTCGGGCTATGGGATTTTTATGCCGACGATGATTGCGGTGGTGTTTTTGGCCACCGGAATTGTGGGAGGATTGGGATTATTTGCTACAATTTTGGGAATATCGCTGATTTGTAACGAGGTGCTAAGGAGATTTAAGCTGCATTTTTGGCCGGCAAGATCAATAAGCCTGATGTTTATTGCCCTGGGGACATTCGGATTAATGTGGGGAACGTCGTTTTTTGAAGCGGTGGATATCAGAAACATGTCGATATTTCCGGTGCTGCTGATGATAATGTTAGCGGAGGAGTTTGTGAGGACACAGCTGGCGAAAAGCGGGCGGGAAGCCAAAAGGCTGACGGTAGGGACATTGATTTTGGCGATACTGGGGGCGACATTGATGAGCGTTCGACAGGTACAGGAATGGGTAATTTTGCATCCGGAATTTGTGTTGTTGGCAGTGCTGGCAACTAACATAGTGGTAGGAAGCTATAAAGGAATCAGAATGATGGAGATAAAAAGGTTCGGAAAAGCTATCAGAAGAGAAAAGGGATTTAAAAGTAAGAAAAAAGAAACCCATGTTTGATTTAGGCAAGTACCGTCAGTTTTTGACTAAGAACGAAAGGAATAAGGTATATTTACGCAAGAATACCGCTGAAGGCAGGATGATAGCGGATAGTAAATATAAAACAAAAAAGATTTTGGGAAAAGCCGGAGTGGGAGTACCAAAACTGATAGCGAGGTTTAAAAACGAATACGAGGTGGAGCGGTTTAACTGGGATAATTTGGAGGGAAACTTTGTGGTGAAACCGGTTTCGGGTTATGGAGGCGAAGGAATTCTGGTATTAAGGAAAAAGGTGGTTAAGTCAAGAAACCCGGGGAAGAAAATGGGATTTTACCGGATGGATGGGATGATCGTAAGCTTTGAAGATTTAACGATGCGGTGTAAAGAGATTTTGGCGGGAAAATACAGCCTTCATGGAATGCCAGATGCAGTGCTGGTGGAGGAGAGAATTAAAATTCATCCGATGTTTTTGGCCTTGACGAGAGCCGGAACGCCGGATATTAGAGTGGTGGTCTATAACGGAGTGCCGGTGATGGCCATGTTTAGAATTCCGACCGAAAAAAGCGGTGGAAAGGCAAATTTACAACAGGGGGCGTTGGGGCTGGGGATAGATTTGGCCACCGGGATTACCACTTTTGGGATGGAGGGGAAGGATAGTTTGATTGAAAAGATTTTTGATTTTGGGAAGAAAAAAATGAGGAAGGTGAACGGGATAAAGATCCCAATGTGGAGGGAAATTTTGGAGACATCAATTAAGTGCCAGAAGGCAATACCGGGATTGGGGTTTTTGGGGGTGGATGTGGTGTTGGACAAAGAAAAGGGGCCGGAAGTGCTTGAAGTGAACGCAAGGCCGGGGCTGTCGATTCAGATTTGCAATAAAGCCGGGCTGAAAGCAAGGATTGAAAAAATTGAAGATGTGGAGGTTAGAAGTATTAACCATGCCATAACTTTGGCAAAATACTTGTTTGGAGAGGTATTTTTTGAAAAGGTGGAGAACAAGGAGGAGGCAAAGACTGTTTTGCCGATTGAGATCATCCGATTAAGGATCCCCAAAGGTTTTAAGCCGGATTTGCAGAAAAGTGTACCGATTAAAATGGGAAAACACCGGGTGGTGGAGGTAAGGGCAAAGGTGGACACCGGAGCTTTTAGAAGTTCAATTGACAGATCATTAGCAGAAAAATTGGGACTGTTGGCGGAAGAGAGAGTGCTGTATTATAGGCATTATAGGTCATCGCTGGGAAAGCATAACGACCGGCCGGTGATTGGAGTGACTTTTTGGCTGAAAGGGAAGAAAGTGGCAACGGCGGTGAATGTGGCGGATAGGCACAAATTGAGGACTAAGTTTTTGTTGGGCAGGAAGGACCTAGAAGGGTTTCTGGTTTCAGCAAAGAAGGATGATTTGAAACATGATTCAGGATTTATGAAACATGAATAATATCAAACTACTAAATCCTAAATTCTAAATCCTAAATAAATTCAAATATCAAATATTAAAAAATCTGCGCCAGAGGCGCATCAGCCTTTGGCTGAAAAACTTAATTTAAAATTCAAAATAAAGTTAGACTATCTATGGATATATCTAGGAAGAATAATTACAAAATAGCGGTGTTTTATGGGGGGAAGATAAGCAGCCATTTGAAGATGATCAGAGAGGCGGCCAGGAAAATGGAAGTGAGACTTGATTTAATTTCTTACAACCGGGTATGTTTTGATACGGAAAGCAAAGAAGTGAGAATAAGGAATTTTGGCAAGTATAAAACAGGTTCAAATGATAATAAAAGATGGTTTGAATTGAAGGATTACGGAGTGGTGTTTTTTAGGACGACAGGAAAGCATTGGGAGGAAGTTGATCTAGTGATAGATCAAATAGTAAGGATCAAGGATCAAAGTCTGCAACCAAAGATTGTTGATCCGATAGTAAGATGGGGGAAGCCGAGCTACGCTTGTAAGGCATGGCAGATGAAGAAATTAAATGAGGCCGGGATACCAGTGCCGAAAACGGTTTATGGGAGTCTTTGGTATTTGTATGAATGGATGAGAGCACAGGCAAAACTTTCTAGTAATCATTTTTTTGGCTCCGGTCAATCCGTTGCCGGGTTGAAAGTCGCCAAAAAAACAATTACTACGAAAATTATTAGCAATTCTTGCCACAGCATTTTTCCGTGCTCGCGCCCTCATGATAAAGCCATTCGGATGAATGCGCGCGAAAAAATGGGTGATGGCGAATTTTTAAACTACCCTATAATTTTAAAAGGCAGCGGGGGAGATAGGGGGACGAGAGTGTTTAAGGCGGATAATTTAGAGGAACTGGAAAAATTGGTTAGACAATTGAGAAAGTCGGAAACGGAAGAGGGGAAAAGATATATGTTGCAGGAGTTTATTGAAAACGAAGGTGACTATCGGGTGCTGGTGCTAGGTGAGAAAGTGTTGGGAGTGATGAAGAGGAGTAGGCAGGCTGAAGGAGAATTCAGAAATAATTTTTCGGTAGGGGGAAGGGTGGAGGTGGGTGATTTACCGGAGGAGGTAAAAAAGATGGCGATTGAAGCAGCGAAGGTGTGCGGGATTGCGGTGGCAGGAGTTGATATTATGCCAAAAATCAAAAATCAAAAATCAAAAATGAAGAATTATCTGGTATTGGAGGTGAACAAGGGGCCGCAGTTTAAGGGGTTTATGGAGGCGACAGGAATAGATGTGCCAAAAGAAATAGTTAAATTTTTAATTTCGTTATAATTTCAAGAAAACACAGCAACGAAATTTTTGCAGTGCGCGCTACCTTCGGGCAATCCGGCTTAGCCGGGTTGCGTTCGCTTTGCGCTGAAAAATTTGTCGCTATGTTTTTTAACTAATTAAAACTATGAAAAAAATAATCACTTTTACAATGTCGATGTTGCAGAGCCAGTTTGAAGTTGACCGGGTAGAGGAAGAGGCAAAGAAGTTGGGGGTGGGGATAAACCGGGCGCTGTATAGGGATATTTCGTTTCTGATTAATAATCAGGACGATTTAAGTAATGGATCCCCGAGGGTGTTGGTCAAAGGTGAAGAGGTAAATGAGAAAAACACTTACGGGCTATGGTTTAGAGTGGCAGGGACAAAAAGCGGTAAATATACCGAAGGCAGAAATTTGGTGATAAGGATATTGCGGGATAAGGTGTTTTGTTGCAACCATGATGGATACTTGAGGTGGGTGAGAATGGGAAAAATTCCTCAACATGGGGTGTTTGTGGAAAACGATATACCGGTAGTACCAAGCAGGTTGTTTTATACTAAGGATCAAGTAATAAATGCTATTGGAGAAATGGAGAGGGAGTGGGGATGGCCGATAATTGCCAAACACGAGAAGGGCTACCAGGGCAAGACAGTTAAGAAATTTGATAATAGAAAAGAGCTGGAAAAATTTGTAGAAAAAATTAAAGAGATCAATGTGGGATTATTTTTGTGGCAAAAATGCCTGTCGACAAAATGGGATTTAAGAGTGATAGTTTTGGACGGGAAAGCCATAGGGGCGATGAAGAGAACGGCAAAAGGGAAAGAGTTTAGAAGTAATTTTAGCTTAGGCGGGGAAGTGGAGAAATGGGAATTATCGGAGAGTGACCGGGCTTTAGCGGAAAAGGTAGCCCGGGTATGCGGATTGGACTATTGTGGGGTAGACATCATGAAAAATTCAAAAATCAAAGATCAAAGATCAAAATTGGGGGACAGTGACTGTTTTAGAGAAGAGGATTACGATAGTTATGTTTTGGAGGTGAACAGACAATGTCAGTTTAAAGGATTTGAAATGGCAACAGGGATTAATGTAGCAAAGATGGTGGTCGAGATGCTGATAAAAGGACGATAGCTTGGTATACTAGGATTAATTTAGGGCAATTTCCGCCAGAGGCGGATCAGCCTATGGCTGAAGCTCTAAGTTGATAGGTTTGAGTAGATTAAAAACTAGACCATGTAAATATTAGGGGCAATTAGCTCAGTTGGTTAGAGCACCGTCCTGATAAGACGGGGGTCGGAGGTTCGAGTCCTCCATTGCCCACAAGG
Organism: Candidatus Shapirobacteria bacterium; assembly: GCA_041663285.1. Lineage (GTDB taxonomy): Bacteria > Patescibacteriota > Microgenomatia > UBA12405 > UBA12405 > UBA1435. The sequence goes on along the minus strand of JBAZSP010000018.1, from coordinate 4,063 downwards.
GTTAAAAGCATTGGTGCAGGAAACGGAGGTAGGGAGTAAAACGATGGTAAAATTAGATAATGAGGAAAATAGATTGGCTTAAAGTTGCGGGGTTGGTGATGGCTGTTTGGCTGGTGATATTTGGTAGCGTAGAGAATTTGGCCAGGACGATGAAGTTTAGCCTGGAAAAGTTTAGCCGGTGAAAACCAAGTGGATTGGACTAGTGCTTGGGTTGCTAGTATTGGGGGGAATTGTGTGTTTTTGGCTTTTGATTAAAAACAACCAAAAGTCGGATTTTTTGGAGCCCAAACAAAAGATGGTGGTAAAAAGGGAGATGAGGATGATCGGATTTATTCCTCCGTGGCTACTGGGGAAAACCCAAGAATATTGCCAGGAGGTAAGCCACTTGGTGTTTTTGGGGGTTGAGAGTAATGAAGAGGGAAATTTGGTATGGGACAGTAGCAGCAAGAAAATTAACAAAGAAGAATACCTTCGGTTAAAAGAGAATATAAAAAGATGCGGAGGAAAGAATATGATCGGATTTAAGCAATTTGACGATGAGATTTTGGATAAGATATTTTCGAGTGACACGGCATTAAGTAATTTAACCGAACAAATTAAGGCGGTAGTAATAACCGGAGGATTTGACGGAGTTAATATTGATTTTGAATACCAAAGCAGCCCGACCAAAATTATGAATGAGAAGTTTTTAAGTTGGGTTAAGGAACTGGGGCAACTGGGTGAGGTAGAAGTAGATGTGTTTGTTAACACGGTAATGAAAAGTGATAAGGAACAGCTGGAAAAATTACTTTCGGCGATAGATGATCTGGTAATAATGGCATACGATTTTCACCGACCGGGAATGGATGTGGCCGGGGCAGTGGCACCGGTGGAGGATGAGGAAGGGGATCCGAGCATTAGAAAACTGATAGAACGGATTGACAGTTTGGGCTTGGATAAGAAAAAAATTACCTTGGCATATCCTTTGTATGGATATGAGTGGAAAGTGGAAGAAGATGAGTTTGGAGCGAAGATAAAACGGGGGTGGTATCAGGTGGCGAGCTTGGGAAGAGTAAAAACCTTGATTCAGGATTCAGGAAACATGATTCAAGAATCAGCGGCAAAACAAGACGGGCAGGTGACGGAATTGAAAGATGGGGAAATGAGACTTAATTGGGATGATCTAAGCCAAACACCGTGGATAAGTTATAAAAAAGAAGGGGAGATTTATCAGATATATTATGATGATGAGAAAAGCTTGGGAATAAAGATTAATTTGGCTAGGGAGTCGGGCATGGGAGGAGTAGGGTTTTGGGCATTGGGGTATGAGGGGAAAGACGGCAAGGCGTGGAGAATGTGGGACTGAAAGTGTTTTTATGAATAAAAAGAAGAGCTTTTAAACTAGTAATTGACGTAGAAAGATAGATAAAGTAAAATATGAACACTGGCGATGCTAAAGGCTGAAAACATAATAAAAACAAAGAGGAAAACATAGGGTTGATAGGTAGCCTGAAGCCGCGAGTAGCGGCTTTTTTTGGTTTTGAAAGCCGGTGGCACATTGAAGGAAAATTTGGCTTAGATGATCTCTGGGCCTGTGGCTTAGTTGGTTATAGCGCTTCATTTGCAATGAAGAGGTCGGGAGTTCGAATCTCCCCAGGTCCACTAAGCTAGGGCATCCGCGACAGTGAGCAGGCCAGGGAGATAATCAGTATTTAGTAGATAGTGGTTAGTGGTTAGGAAACAATTTTTTTGTTTCCTAATTCTGATCACAGTACATTAACAATTTGGCGAATCAAGAAAATCTAAAAACAGATTTGTCCCTGTTTTTAGATAACTTTAATACTGGAACAATAGGCCGGTATTAAGGTAAGCCCGGTGAAAAACCGGAGCAAGCCCGCCCAGGGTAACTTAGGCGGGTAAATTGGCGACTAAATTGAGTTGCTAAATTATTGAGAAATTAACAGAAGCAAATGGTGGATGCCTAGGCAGTTAAAGCCGAAGAAGGACGCAGAAGATAGCGAAATTCGCCGGGGAGCTGTCAACAAGTGACGATCCGGCGGTGTCCGAATGCGGAAACGCTTCCGAAGTAATATTCGGAGAACCCCGATGCAAATCGGGGTGGGGAACTCGGGGAACCGAAACATCCAAGTACCCGGAGGAAAAGAAATCGTAAGAGATTCCGCCAGTAGCGGTGAGCGAAAACGGATGAGCCTAAACTCCGACGCAAGTCGGAGGGTTGCAGGGTCAGACATAAGGTTAGGAAAGTTTAAAAAAACGCCATGGAATGGGCGACCAAAGAAGGTGAAAGTCCTGTATTGTAAAGACAAGTACTAACCGGTTTGATACCTAAGTACCAGGGTCCACGTGAAATGTCCTGGGAATCTGGGGTGACCAAACTCCAAGGCTAAATACTTTAACAGACCGATAGTGAACTAGTACCGTGAGGGAAAGGTGAAAAACACCCAAAGTATGGGAGTGAAATAGATCTGAAACCATTTGCTAACAAACAGACAGAGCCTTAGGCAGCAATGCTTAGGGTGATGTCGTGCCTATTGAAGAATGAGCCCGCGAGTGTTTTTAGCTACCAAGTTTAACCCGGATAACTCCGGGGGAGGCGAAGCGAAAGCGAGTGCAAATAGCGCGAATAGGTGGCTGGAGATGACCCGAAACCACTTGAGCTAACCATGAACAGGGTGAACTCCGATGAAAATCGGAGGAAGGCCCGTACGGATCAGAGCTGCAAATCTGTCCGATGATTTGTGGTTAGGGGTTATATGCCAATCGAAAGTGGAAATAGCTGGCTCTCTCCGAAATATATATAGGTATAGCGTCGCATGGTGGACAATGGGGGTAGAGCTACTGGATGAAAGTTTGAGGCGCAAGCCTCGGCTTTTAACCAAACTCCGAATACCGTTGTTTCTAGTGCGGCAGTCAGTCCGACCGGGATAAGCTGGCCGGGCAAGAGGGGAAGATCCCAGACTCTCAATTAAGGCCTCTAATTCTTAGCTAAGTGGGAAAGGCAGTGGTTTACCTCAGACAGGCAGGAGGTTGGCTCAGAAGCAGCCATCCTTTAAAGAAAGCGTAATAGCTCACTGTTCGAACTTCGACGCAAGTTGGAGGGGGTAGATTGCACCTAAAATGTAACGAGGCTAAAGCTAAGAGCCGAAATTGGAGGATTTTGTGCTTCGCACAAGGAAATTCTAAATTCTAAGCTCTAAATTCTAAATAATATTTAAATTCAAATAGGTAATTTTCAAAATATTGAATTTTTGATTTTGTTTAGAAATTAGATATTAGATATTTGGATTTTCTCGTGTGAAGCACGAGATCAGTAGGAGAGCGTTCTGACAGCGGTGAAGCTCCGACGTAAGTCCGGGGTGGAGCGGTCAGAAGTGAGAATGCGGGCATGAGTAACGAAATGCCGATGAGAATTCGGCACGCCGAAATATCCAAGGTTTCCTCAGCTACGTTGTTCGACTGAGGGTTAGGCGATCCTAAGGTGAGTCCCGTATAGTGCGGGGGTAGCCGATGGATAACCGGTTAATATTCCGGTTCTAACTTGGTTTCGTTTTAAGTTGGGGCATGACGGTGAATGGAAGATTCGTCCAGCTTTGCTGGATTAAGTGTCTAGCTAGAAGGGGTTGGAAAATCCGCCTTTTCGTTTTAACGTGAAGCACGAATAAGAGGTCCGATGCAAATCGGATCAATCGAGTTGACCCCAATCACACAAGAAAAGTGTCGCAACTAGAAACCAGGTTAATCGTACCAAAACCGACACTGGTGGATAAGTCGAGTAGACTAAGGCGATTGGAAGACAGATGGTTAAGGAAATTGGCAAATCAGCTGGGTGTAAGCTATGCAAGATACCCTGACCGACGTAAGTCGGCCTACAACAAAAGAATGCACGGCGACTGTTTATCACAAACACAGGTCCATGCTAACCCGTAAGGGGATGTATATGGGCTGAAACCTGACCGGTGCCAGAAGGTTAAGAAGGCGAGTTGAGACCGCAAGGTTGAAGGCTTGTTTTATAAGCCCTGGTGAACGTCAGCAGTAACTCTAACTGTTCTAAGGTAGCGAAGTC
>JBAZSP010000017.1:0-25512 GCA_041663285.1 Candidatus Shapirobacteria bacterium | reverse complement strand
CGGGATTTTTGGTAGTAGCGAAAGGGTGGTTGATAGGAAGTTGGGGTGAAGTAATTATATTGAAGCGGGTAGGGGAAAATTTCGACATTCTTAATGTCGTTGATGGTTTCAATTTGGTTGTATGAGATGTTATCAAAATAAATAGTTAGCCCCTTAGAAAAGGCGAAGGGCTCCATGGGTGGGAGTATAAACCATGAGGTTTGCCAATCTGAAGAAGCAGGCATTTTGCTATAAAAGAATTTGTAACGCGAGCGAAAAGCAAAGGCAGAGAGATAAAGAGGATGGCCTTGGATATGGCGGTGTACAACCTTAAGAACGTAAGATTGGTTAAACTCCAAATCAGAAAAACTGAATGAAAAGTTATTATGGGAAAGGTTATTTTGGAGCCGGTAAAAAGAAGAATCAGGAGTGTTGACAGTTTGCTGCTGGGGTTCTAAGGGGGGTGTGTGCCAGTCTGGCAAGATGGGAGTGAGGCCGGAGATGATGGGGGTTGGTTGCTGGGTGGCGTAAGTGGGGAAGTCGGGACTGTCGTTTATCTTAGTGGTTATATAGGGAAGGGTTGGGTTAGAGTAATGGTAAACAGATATTAGGCCAAATTGTTGGTCGAGAGTTAGACCGGGGAGGGCGGCAAGGAGATCCGAAGTTGACAATGCTTGCTTAGAAAACACCATTTCATCGGGGAAATATATGTTATTGTCAAAAATTAAATATTCGATTTGATATTTATTGAGAAGTTGGCTTAAAAGCTGGGGGTTTTTTTGTTGGAGGGCTAAATTCAGTTGCCAATAGTAGCGCTCGTTTTGGGGATTCCAGACATCAAAAGCCCGGTCGAGTAGCGGCTGGGATAAACCATACCACAGGAAACCGGAGCCATTATAACCCCAGCGATAATTTACCCAACCCCAGAAGGTGCCAGAAGGAAGAGTGGCGATTCGACGATCGGGGGGTTTACTTTTAAAGTATTGGAACAGTTGAGAGTAGTCTTTTTCGAGGGTGAGACGGAGGCGGGGAGAAAGGTAATTTCCAGTAAACGAAGGATATGAATAAATTATGATTAGGATACTGTAGATGACAATTAAAGACGAAGAAAAGATTCTTGGGGAGTAATTCAGGGAAGAGGTGAGCTTGGTGATGAATTGAAGGCCGTAGGCGGTAAAGAGGGTGAAAGAAAAAATGCCGGGATATATGAATTTTGTAAAGGGGGAACGGAAGACCTGGTTTAAAAATGACGATTGACGAAACAGAGAATTGATAAGGGATAGGGGCCAGGTTAACGGTAGCAGGGCGATAGCGCAAAGTGAAAAGATAAGGATTAGGCCTTGCTGTGTTGGAGTAAGTTGGCGGAAATTAACAAGAAGGGAAAATAAGCCCGCTATGGCGATTAGAGAGAGGAGGTAGCCTGGAATAAGGAAATATGAATTACTGTAGTAGTTGTGCCAGGGGGTCATTAGGGTGGTATTGCCGTCAGTATCGAAATCGTAGTAATAACCGCGAAGTAGGAGAAAGTCGGGGATAGTTCCACGACGAAGATTACGATCGTAGGTGATATCGGTGGCCATAAAGTTGGCAAAAGCTTGGCGGGGATTTTGGGAATTGGTTTTGACAAAATAGACAAAGGGAAGCAACCAGAAGGAATTAATGGTCAAAATGATGATTGAGATTTTGGCTAAATTTTTAATTTTCGATTTCCAATCATCAAAAGAAACAAAAAGATACGATAGAAGAACGCAGCCAAGACAGAGAAGGTAGACAATAAAAATTGTGGGGATGTAAAAAGAGGGAGTGGCCAGGAGATTCAAAAAGATAAATTTACGCCAGGAGTGGTGTGGAGACGGGAGAGTTTTCTGTTTGTGCTTAAAGTTAAGTAACTCCCAAATCGCAAAAATTAACCAAGGGAAGAAACCCCAGAAGGTAGAAAAAGATTCGTGAGGGACAAAGAAATTTTGGACGGAGCCGAAGTTGAGTAGATAAAAAAGCGACGAGAGGAAGGAAATCCAGGATGGGAAACGCAATTGTTTTTTAAGATTAAAGTAAACTCCTAGGGTGCCAAGAACCAGCATGGCAAAAAGCCAAAGATAGCGGATAATGCTAGCGGGGAAGAGGAGGGCAAAGGGAAGAAGAATTAATTGGCGGATGAGATCGGCGGCAAAGCCTAAACCACCGACTAGCCCAAGTCCCTGATATTCTTGCCAAACTGCAAAGAAGGTCCGTTTAAGGTTGAGCCAAGGATCTAATTCCGGCATAAGGTTGTCCCAACCTAGAAGAAAGGTGCCAGGGGTGTAGTTAGCTACGGCTAGAAAAGTTAGGACAAGGAGTAAGCCGATGAGGTACGGGTCGGTTTTGTTTAGTTTCACCTTAAGTAAAGTTTACAGTAAGTAGGGTAGTTACTGGGTGACAGAAACCAAGTCGAGACAGTGATGGTAATGACAGCTGGTGGTATCAGTATAGCGAAGATAGAGGATGGGTTTTTGAAGAAGTAGCTGAGATTGGGGTAGATTTGATTTAAATTGACTAGTATGGTTATCAATAAGCCCAAAGTTTTCCCAAGTTTGGGTTTGAAAATAGTGAAAATAATCAGCAGCCCAGGGGTGGTAGTAGGCTGAAAGTAGACTATCCCCGTAGGTGGCGGATTCCAACATATTAGTTGGCAGATTATCGATGATGATTGTTTGGCGCTGATATGGATGGGGGCCAAAAGTGGCTAAAGAGTGTTTGTTAATTTCAGCAGCAATTTCTTTATCAAGATGATATTGGTCGCGCAAGTTAGAAAGCGGGGAGATATTTAAACCCAAAAGAAGGATGATGATGGGAATAAAAGTTAGTTTTATTACCGGTTTTAAGGGCAAGAGGAATTGACGGGAGAACTGAGAGGAGAGAAGAAGCAAAAGGAGAGTAAGGGGTAAAAGGTAAGTGCGAAATGGAAGATAATTCGATTGGAATGTTAAGGGAAGGAGGCTAAGAATAAAGGTGAATAGCCAAAAAAAACGAGGAAGAGGACGGGGTGGTTTGACTGGGGATGGATGGGTGAAAAATAGGGTATAAATTAAGGAGGCTATAAACAGAATAGAAAGGATAGACAGGAAAGGGGAGGAAGCAAGACTGAATAAGCCATTAACGGATGGTTGATACCAGAAGTTGACTAGTTGAGAGGGGCTAAATAAGGCGACAAAAGATTTAGTTGTTTGGAGAATATTTAACAGCAGTTGTTGAGGACTAAGAAACTGAATACGGGAAAAGATAATTGGCGGGAAAGCGAGACGGAGATATAAATAACCAGCGACTGGAGCTAGAAAAAGAAGGATGGCCAGAATGGTCTTAGTAAAAGTCAGTCTGCTGGAGGAAGAACGTCTTGACCGGGTTAGGAAAAGATATATAAAAATTAAGGGCATGAAAATGGTTGACTCATAGGTAAAAGTTGCCAGGAGGTTAAGCAGGAGAGAAATAATTAAGGTAAAAAAGTTCGGTTTTTTGGTGATAAGAAGCCAAAGGTTGGTGATGAACAAAAAATAGGCAATAATGGCGCTGTTGGCGGCAAACCAGGAATATCCTTCGAGAGCAAAGGGGGTAAGAGCGATTAGAAGGCAGATGCTTAAAGAGGCTCGGGGAGAGAGGTTTTGGGATTGGAAAAGACGGTAAAGGACTAAAATGGTGATTATAAAGAGGAAAAAGGGGAGGAGGTGGCTAAGGCTGGGGTAGGCAAGGAAGGAAGTATAGATAAAATAGTAATAGAGCAATGTAAGAGGACGGAAAATACCGTAATATTGGGTATAAGTGTTAAAGTGGGCGGTGTAGGAATGGGTTTGAGCGGGGAAGATGAAATAGCTATCGTCAAGATAAAGCCGAAGTTGAACTACGTACCAGCCTAAAAGGAAGAACACTAGGGCAAAGCAAAGTAGGCGGTTGACCATATGATTATTTTAAATAATCAACCGAGGATGAGATAGTGGTGGTTGGTCTGGTTTGACGAAAGAAGTTAAAAATGGTAATTATCCAGTTGGAGGGGACGAGACTGATAAAGGCAGTTTCGGTGATTAGTCCGATAAGGCGCAAGAGGTTGGGTCGGTAGCCAAAGTTGATCATGGCGTCGAGACGGTTGCGCAAGGCCATAAAATAGACTTTTTTAGCGTTGGAGTGGGTGAGGGAGGAAGCAGTTTGGCGATATTGGAAAATAATCGAGTCGACATTACTCAATTCCCCAAATTGTAGTAATTTGAAGTAGATGTTGATGTCGTCATTTTTACAGATAGTGGTGTTGTAACGGATTGAGCGGAAAGCGTCGCCACGGACCATGAGGGTAGGAGGCTGGATAGGCATGAAGTTGGCTAATACCTGGTAGCAGGTTTGGGGATTGGTAGGGAAAAACTTTTGAGCAATGACATCGCCAGCATCGTTGATAATATCTTCTTGGCCGCCGACGGCGACTAATTTGGGGTTTGATTCAAGTAGGGCGACCTGTTTTTGGAAGCGAGTGGATAGGGAAATATCATCGGCATCCATGCGGGCGATATATTTGCCTTTGGATAGGGGTAGGGCGCGGTTAAGAGAGGCGGCCATGCCCATATTTTGGGCATTATTTAAAATTCTGATCCTTTTGTCGGTACGGGCGAATTGCCGCAAGATTTTGAGGCTGGAATCAGTGGAGCCGTCGTTAATGCAAATCAATTCAAAATCAGTTAAAGTTTGATTGAGAATACTGCGGATGGATTGGGCCAAATAAGCTTCCCCGTTGTAGACAGGCAGGAGGACGGAAATTAGTGGGTTAGCTTTAATGGCCATAATTTAATTTACCCTCCATATTTAAGGGGAGAATCAAGAATGAGGAATTAATTTGAATATCTTTTTAAGGTTTGGTAGTTTCGTCCTTCGACAAGCTCAGGACTTAGTGGATAAGCCTGTAGCAGTCTTAATTTAAAAATTAGGACTCGTCAGTTCCGATAAAATCGGAAGACTACCATCCGCAAAACTCATACTCACCACAACCAACACCGTAACCCCACCGGGCAAACAAGCCATCGCTTGTTTGAGTATCCCGGTGGGGCACGATTATTCGGTTGTAGGGGCGAGCTCTCGCTAGCTGCGGGGAAAGGGCTGGATGGACCAACCACGGGGCAGTTTGCCGATATCCGGATCCTTGTTATCGTCGATGACGACGACTTGGGGGATAAAGGGCAGCTTGTCCCGGGATTGGCATTCCTTGGCCATTTCCGCGAGGCGATCCAGAGGCAGCTTGCCCCAGATCTGATAGCGAGTCCCCGTATAGCCGGACATCCGAACCACCCACCCGGGAGCGACCACAAAGTGGACGGTCGAGGTAACCTCCACGGTGTTCCAGGCTTGGACATAGGTCCACGCCTTAGAGTCACCCAGGGGGTACTCGGCGGAGGTGCTATCCACGGCATCAGGATCGGACCAGATGGTTTCCTCAGAGTCCTCGGCGGTGGACGCGGCGGGCGCGGTTTCGGGCGCGGCGGGCGCGGGATCGGCGGCGGGGGCGTCGGTAGGGTCGGGCGCGGGCCAGGTCTCGGCGGACGCGTTGTCGGCTTGCGGCCAGGGTCCCCAGACGGGGTGGCCGAAGGCAATCCCGGGCCAGACGAACAAGGCAACGACGAGAGCGACTCCGAGAACGATTCCGATGGTGCGCATTTTGCGCTCCTTTCTTGTTTTGAGAATCGATTGCCGATTGATCCGTAGCCAATGCCAAAGCCGATGCTAGTGATTCAGGAGCCAGCGCCCGAGGTGTCGCCAAGCAGACTTGTCGTCCTTGGTGGACGGGGTCTGCTTCGCCTCAGCGATGTCCGAGAGGAGATTCTCCATTTCGCTCACACGAGCTTCGAGCGCAGCGATGCGTTCGGAGTCCGTTTGTGCCGGAAGGCTTTCTCCGCACTGGGGGCACGATACCCATCCGGATTGGATGGGGTGGCCATTCGAACACGTCCGTTGTCCAGCCTTAGTCTCTGTCATTGTGTCCTCCTCAACATATACGAACCCTTGAATCCGGGGGTGATCGCTGCAACATGCCAGCGGGCCCAGATTCATTTTTTTTGATCTCCTCACAGTTGTGAGATCACCGTGCTGGCCTGAAATTGGAGGGATCCTGAATCAAGTTCAGGATGACACCACAAGATCCTGATCCGCCAGCTGGCGGACAGGATGACAATTTCCAAGACAAAACGGTGACCTCAATAGAATGAGAGAAAACCACTTTCCCTTTTGAGTATGAGTTTTCCGCCTTCGCTTACGCTACGGCGGATAAAGCGGATTGTTAAAGAACTACGCCTTGGAAAACTGAAATAACAGACGCATTGCCTGGTTTCAATTATTTAGGCGTTTTGGCCTTAAAGACCAAAAGAGGGAAGGAGTTAAGGGTTAAAGCCGATAACCCCTTGCTCTCTTTTAGCTTCTAAAGCATTTTGGCCACTAGCAAAGAAAACGGGTTGTTAGGGAGCTAGTTATTACGACTTATATTATAAGATAATAAGAGGATTTTGTCAAGCTATAGGATAAGGGAATTAGCGGGTAATTACGCCTACGTATTGTAAGAACAGGCAAATCAGCCTGTAATAATGGGGATAAAACCTATAATGTATAATGAAACCAGAAACAGGAAACATGACCCTCCTGCAAAAGCTGGTGCTTTAGCATCTGCGGGCAGGTTCATGATTCATGAATAACACCTTAAATGCGATGATTTATGGGGGATGAAATATGAGTTGTGTTGATATTTCGACATTTTACGGACTTCGGTGAGGTAGATCCGATCTGATTTACATTGAGGTGGGCAGGCAAAATGACGGATAACAATAACGTCATCGCGAGGCCGGAGGCCGTGGCGATCTGGGTTATGAGATTGCTTCGTCGGGAACTCCTCGCAATGACGCAAGAGGTGAGATTGACACGCTTTGACTGCAATGACGCGGAAAAGTGCAAGGGCGGGTTAGGCACCACAAAAGATACCGGCCAAATGATGGGAATAAGAAAAAAAGGCTTATAACTATTTCCAGGAAGAAGTAATGCCCTTGTCGAGCAAACAGGCTTTGTAGACCTCTTTTTGGGGCAAGGTGGATTTTTCTGATAAGTTGGTAGAAGTATACTGGTAGGTGCCTGACAGCTGGAGGCAGTTATCGACAGCCTGGAAGCGGAGCTTTTGGTACTGCAGAGTTAGGTAGACAACGGCCATTAAAACCGCTATGGCAGCCAGGGAAATTAAAATATATTTTTTCATAGGATTAGGCAAAATATTAATTGTTAGAACAAAAGAGCTTAATAGCCCCGGGCGAAGCGCCGAAGTTTTAGGGCGCCAACGGCGGTAGATAGGGAAAGCAGGGTGGTAATTAATAAGTTAGTAGCTCCGGTTGCCGGTAAGATAGGCTTAGTGGTGGTAGGTTGGACAGTATCTTTGGTACCGTTACCGATGTAAAAAGTGGAGAAATCGCCAGCTTTAGTGCCGATTTCGGAGGTAACGTCGAAGCGAATAGTGACCGGAGAAATGGCCTGGCTAACAAAGGGTTTGTCTTTGACAGTGATAGTAAAATCTTTGGTGTATTCAGAACCAGCGCCGATTTCGGGAATGGTATATTGAAAAGGGGTGTCGAGCCTAACTGATGAGGGGGCGGTGACTTTGACGACCAGATTGGTTTGGTTGCGGTTGCCTTGGTTTTTGACTACTAGCCGTAATTGGAGGTTGCTGTTTGGTCCAAAAAGAATAGTCTGGCTTTCCTGATTGTCGTGCCAGTCAGTTTGAGAAAAGCCTTTGACTTTGGTATCGACGGTAAGACTACGGACTTCATCGTCGGCTATAGCCGGAGTGGCTAAGGTTAAAATTAAGCCCAAGGATAAGAACAAATTAAGTATTTTGGATATCATAGGTCGATAACTAAATATTAATAGATATATAGGGTAGTATAACAAATAAAAATTTTAAATTTAAAAATTTATAATTTTTAATCAATTTCTAATATCTAATATCTAAATTCTAAATAATACCAAATAAAAAATTCAAAAATATAGATGACTGAAAGCATTACAGATAGGCTGATGAGTGAAATGGTGTATCAGGCTACAATGACGGAAAAAGATAGGTGACGAGAGGGAATTGGGAAGACTATTTGGTTTGAAAATTGGCTTCCAACTCAAGCTTGCCTTGGAAATCGGGATGGCGGGAAGCAAGATAAAGATTGACCCGGAGCCAGTTTAGAGGATCGCCGGTGGTAGACCAAAGAGCATTGTTTTCGGTGTAGTTATGGGTCATGACCACATCGGTCTGGGCCAAAAAATTGACGGCATCAGCAAACCAGAGTTCGCCTTTGGAAACGGCGGTTTTTTTGAGAACTTCAATAACTTTGGGCGAGCAGACAAAGCGGCCGCCTTGAATAAAGTTACTGGGAGCCTGGCCGAAGGGCAGCTTTTCCTTGAGCTCGGAAATTCGGTGAGGATATTTTGGGTCGTCAACATATTTGACGGTGCCGTAACGGTAAAGAACGTCATCGGGCATCCATTGGACACATTCCAAAACTGCTGGAGAATATTGCTGATACAAAGCGATAGCTTTGGTTAAGAAGGCGCCGGGAGTATCTTCGAGGGTGATATCGTCGCCCCAAAGATAAATAAAGGGATCAGAACCAATAAAATCCTGGGCGACCAGGATAGGGACACCGTTGCCGTAGGGGTACTCTTTGGTTTGGGGCAAAAAATCAAGGCGGGTTTTGGACCAAATATATTCCAGACTGTCGAGGCATTTTTGTTTGCCGGTTTGATCCAGATAAGCATCAAGCTCGGCGTCGCGGGTGAAGTGCTTTTTTAGGGTTTCTTCGCCGTCACGATGGACAATGACCATATCGGTAATGCCGGCACCGATTAACTCCTCAATAACCCATTGGATTTGGGGTTTGTCCAAGATGGGGATAAGCTGCTTGGCGTAAGTTTTAACAGTAGGAAGAAAGCGGGTAGAGTAACCCCCGCAGGCAATGACGGCTTTGGTGATGGTTGGCATGGCTAATAATATCAAGTAAAGGTACATAAGCCAAGAGAGAAAGGGAAGATAGATCTACTTATTGAATATGTAGACATTTGTTGACAGACAATGCCTGTGAGGGAGAAGACGAGCCAAATTATAATCTGTGGGCCAGGGTCGAATGGGAAAAGGGTGGTGAGCGGGCTGCATGTTGGCATTTAGCGGATAGCTTAGCCAGAGTGGCAACACCAAACTAGGTGAAGAGAGTAGTGTCTTAATTAAGCATGTGGGGGCGCGAAGAGCTGAGGTTGAAATACAAAGATAGATGGTTTATTATGTGAAATTACAGTTTTAATATGATATGACCGGAAGCATTGAAGCTGAGCTAGGACGTTGCCAATGTGGGGGGTTTGATTGTAGGAGACAAGATACGGGAGAGGTTATTTTTACGAGAAGAAGGCAAGATGGATCTATAGGCGTTAGGCAGATGAGCAGAAGACCGATGGGTGGTCGTGTTGCCATGGCTTCGGGGATTTTAAAAACAGGGTTTGAAAAATGTCCAATATTTTTGGAAAAGGCCACTTCTTCTACCGTGGGGGAAGACGGTACGAGGAGGGTGGGGTAAAGTAATAGGGTGTAGATTGAAGAGACGAGAGAATAAAGATATAATCGAGCGTATTATTACTGAAGGAGTAATAAAATTGGGCCTGTAGTCCGCCAGGGGCGGATAAACTCCGTTGGTGGAGGCTAGCAAGGTCTTTGATAAAAAGTAAAGTGCCTTTAAAATTTGAGAGAAAATGGCCTGTAGCGTAGTTTCAGCCAGAGGCTGATCCGCCTTTGGCGGAGGCTAGCGCCGTTCGAGGAATATCGGACAGATCAGGCTTATTTTTGATAAGATAGCACATTGATTTATAAATGGGCCTGTAGCGTAGTTGGTAGCGCGTCCCCATGGCATGGGGAAGGTCAGGGGTTCGAGTCCCCTCAGGTCCACCGAGTCAAACTCGGTAAACCAATATATTTAAAAATGGTTTATCGAATTTTGACGAGGTGCCAAGTCTGACTTGGCACAATACGGAATTGAACAACAGTGTGGCCGAAGGTAAGTATTGGATTTATGTGTTGATAAGCTTGAAGGACAGGCGGTTTTATGTAGGAATGACAACTGATTTAACTCGAAGACTACGCGAACATATGCTGGGGAATGTTGTTTCAACAAGAAACCGGAGACCATTTAAAGTAATCCATTACGAATATTTTGTTGACAAGGAAGATGCAAGAGCCAGGGAGGTATTTTTAAAAAGTGGATTTGGTCGAGACCAATTGCGTAAGGCATTAAAGAGGACCTTGAGTAAATGTATTATGTTAAATGAAATAAAACAAGGCAGATAGATTTGAAATCTGGCGGGAAGGCCAAGAATAGTTTAAAATTGCAGATTGAAGGATCTTTGAAACTTTAGGCCCGTGGTGAAATGGTATCATCGAGGTCTCCAAAACCTTTGTTTATGGTTCGAATCCATACGGGCCTGCAACGTAATAAATCGCAAAGCGATTTAAACGTGGCTAGGTAAACCTGAGGCCACTAAAATCAAACGTTTAAGACTGACATTTGTAAAGACGGGTTGAACACGACTTGAAGCTGTCATTAGGTTAGATTAGATTTAAGATTTTGAATGGTAAAATAGCGAATGCCGGGGAGAAAAGGAGAAACTATATTGGGATTGCCGGAATACAGGGTAAATGGTTATTTGTGGCCGGGAAATGTAAGGCTGTTTGATGAGGGAATATTTAGTAGTAATTGGGAGCACCTGGCGCTAATTAGTACAGCTGTCAGGATTGTTTGTCAAAATTCGAAAGATCGAAGGATGAGGTTTTTACTAGACGATTTTCCTGAAAGTTTCTATCCATTTTTTGAGAGAGAGTTAACTGAGGCTGGTCTTTGCCAATTAATGCGACGGTTGATGGTATCTGAACTATCTACAAGGACTTTAAGAGACAGGGGTGTTGACAGAGGGGAGCGGGTAAGCACCTTGGACCAGGTCTGGAATGCGGGTAAAAACGGATTGGGGAATGCAGGAGATGAGTTTGTAGTCTTAACTCCGGATCACTCGCTCGACAGGATCCTACTTGAGAGATTCGGGGCTGGTAGACTAAACGAAATAGTAACTGTTGTTTGGGATCATCATGCCGATATTGCCAAGCTGGACAGAGGAGAAGCGGATGCCATTTTTTTGACTGAGTTATTGGAGATGGGGATTGGAGGAGTAGCATTGATAGGGGTGAATAGTATGACCCGGCGTCAGGTTATGGGTGAGTGGCAAAGAGGTGGTGATAGAACGATAAAGGGAATGCATGAAGTATATAAAAAATTCAAGGACAGAATCATGATTATGGATGGTTTTGGCGTTGATAAATTAGGTGATTTTTTGGAATCTACAAAAGCACATGGAGTATTTTTGTCGGTTGACCCTGATGTTTTAAATAATTTTACAGATGGCCGCACCAGAACTGCAATAAAATATCATCCATTAGCCAGGGTGTTGTTGGCGGGTGTGGAGTGTTGGACGGGGGATGGGCGTATTATGGCGCTGGCTGACCGGCTTAAGGGTTTGGCATTGGGAAGTAAAGAACTCGATACTAGAACCCAGCAATTGGTATGGGAGATGAGAGAGCGAACTTGCGGACTTAGTGATTCGGGTGTGTTTTCGCCTCAATACATGAAGATGATTAAAGATGATGGGAGACTTAGGCCTTGGGTGCTGACTACCTCCAGGCCAAGACTGACATTAACGGAATTAGGAACGCAGATTGGTAAGGTGAGATCTATTTGCAGGGATTCCGGTATTTCGATAGGAGTGAGCCCGAGAGGAGGACATACCAGGGTAGTAGGGACAGTTGGTGAGGTTATCGGAAGGGATTTGAATGGGAATACGGCTAATGCGGTTATAAGTATTGCAAACAGGTTGATGGGAAACTAAGTTTTTATTAGGTTAGCGAATGCTTGGCTGGGAATTAAAAGCTGGTGAGCTCGAAAGTGCCAGCGAACTGGTTGAAGAGGTTGAGATCGTTGATAGGTGAGGAAATCATGATTTGGTAGAGCTGGTTACCGACCATAAAATTACGGCCGATTAAAAACCCATTTTCGGAAGAACTGTAGATGGTGTAGTCAATTGACGGATAAGTTAAAAAAGTACCCGGATCGGAACGTAAAAGTTGGCCATTCGGGGTAGCCGTGAGCGACCCGTTGACGGAACCCTGTAGACCCTTGGCGTAGTCGATTGAGGCGGTAGTTTCGTAAGTTGAATAAGCGATTAAAAAGAGATTACCGTTTTGGTCGGTGGCGGAATACTGGGTATGATTTATAGAAATAGATCCAGCAGCCAGCTGCTGAGATTGAGAGGAGGGATAGATAGGAAACCCGGCCTTGAAGTTACCGGCGGAAGGGGAGAATTCGAGCCAGCCGGCAGTTGTGGGGATAGTCGCTGGGGTGGGAGTGAGTGATTGGGGAGGGCTTTGGTTGATAATGGCAGAAGGAGAGGTGGCTTTTTGGGGAACCAGTGTACAGGAGCTAAAGAGTAATGAAGACAGCGAAAGGGCGATTAATTTGGGTAGGTGAGATGACATATAAAAATAATAGCAGAGGAAAAAGCTATTTTCCGGAAATAAACTGTTTGACTCGGGTTAGTACTTGAGGATAACGGACTTTTTCGAAATCGGTGGTGTTGACTTTGATGACCGGGCCAATAGTCAGGGGCGGGCAAACTCCGGAAGAGAGAACGGCCTGCTGCTCCTGAAGGCAGAGATTGTCGACATGGCCGGGGTGGCGGAGGCCGGATAGGGCACGCTGCTTAAAGCGCTCAAACAAGATTTCTCCTTGAGCAAAACAGAGGATTTCTAGAGACCGGAAAGGGGTGGAACGTTTTATCTGAAGCAGGCGGGGCCGATCAAAATCGGCCTTGAAATTGCTTTCAAGAATCAGTGAGTGGCCGGTACAGAGGAGATTTTGGGCGATAAGATACATGATATCGTATGAAGCCCGGCCGAGCTGCTGGGACCAGGAGCGGTCAGAATAGCCAAGACGGTCAAAGAGTGCTTCCTTAAACATATCTTTGCTGAAACAAGGCAGGCAAAATTTGGTGGAGATTTTTTGGGCTAAGGTGGATTTGCCGGTGCAGGAGAGGCCTGAAATTAGAATTAATGCAGGAAGTGGCATACTTGATTATAGTCGTAAAAAATTAAGGAAGACGACATCTTTGGATTGTTGATATAACCTGGCAATCTTTGGTTTCCCCGGTACCATGGTGGGCGTCCCGGCATATGATGGTATTAGCGAGATCTACTGCCATTTCTAGAGGAATAGGGGTATTGGGATTTTGGAGTGTAAACTGAACGATTTGTTCTTTAATCTTTTCCATTGCTTGGCAATCGGGACATTCGAGTTGTGACATCTTTTTATTATTAATATATGTTTTTGGTACATAAAGATCAATAAGGATCTCGTATGAATTGGAATATAGCTAAACTTGTGTACTAGGGTATTAGATGTAAAAAGCAGGGTTACTCGAGACGAGTAGGGTTTAAGGTGAGGGCAAAGGAGGTTAGCGGCGGCCGCGGTTGTTGGACATGAAGGTGCCCAGACGGGTGTTGTTTCCGGTAAAATTTGGTTTTTTGAAAACCGGAAATTTTGGCGGGACGGTAGGTACCGTGGACGGCGGTGTAATATTTTTTTTGGGTAATTTGGAATTGGCCATACTAATAGATTATACAATTGAATCATGATTCAGGAAATAGGATTCAGGAATAGAAATAATCTTTCAAATCCTAATATCTTCCACCAGAGGTGGATTGTATTTAAAGGCAATTTATTGTCGCTTTGCTCCAAAAATTGACCTGTAAATACTAAAAATCCTAAATATATTCCAATTTTCTCCACCAAAGGTGGATCCCTCCAGAGGCGGGCAGGCAGCCTTTGGCTGAAATTTCCAAAATCTTCGCCAAAGGCGGATTTCACTTCGTTCAACAATAACCAATAAATTCAAAAGCCAAATATCAAAAATCAAAACTTAATGAAAAATTCAAATTAGCAAGGGGCGGTAATGAGGATGTGGGCTAGGAAATCATTTTGGAGGTGGGGAAGTAGAGAACGTCGTCAACGTGAGCGGTGTTGGCAAAAAGCATGGCCAGGCGGTCGACACCCAGTCCGATGCCGGTACAGGAGGGGAAATGGGTAGTGGCTTGAACAAGGTCTTGGTCGTAGGGATGTAAAGGTAAGCGATTCTGGCGGCGGAATTCGGTTTCGGCTTTAAAATTGGATTCCATCGTTTTGGCGTCGGTTAATTCGGTGTAGCCATTGGCTATTTCCATCCCACCGATATAAAGCTCAAAACGCTGTGAAAACCCAGGATGTTTTGGACAGACTTGGCAAAGGGGAGAAAGGGCGGCGGGATAATCAAAAATAAAAACCGGTTTATCGGTGGGTAGGCGGGGCTCGATTTCGTTGACAAAAATTTGGGTGTAAAGTGGCTCCCAGGTGGTAACCCCAGAGACATTGTAACCTTTGGCGGCGGCGGTTTTGATTATGGAGGGTAGAGATAGGTTGGCTGCCAGATCGATGCCGGCGTATTCTAAAAAAAGTTTTTGGAGTGTAACTCGGTGCCAGGGTGGAGAAAGGTCGATGAGCTGGTTTTGGTAGGTGAGTATATTAGTAGTTCTTTTGCTTTTTTCTTTATCTATTCTTACGTATATATAATTTATTAGTTTTTCGACAGACTTAGCCAGGTGATAATAATCATGCCCCATTTCGTACCACTCAAGCATAGAAAATTCGAGATTGTGAGTGGGACCGATATCTTCGAGATCACGGAAGACTTTGGCAATGGTGAAACAATTGCCGATTCCTTGCGAGATTAATTTTTTTAACGAAGATTCGGGTGAGGTGGCCAGAAACAATTCCTGTTGGCGATAAGACCAATTAGTTTTTAGAGGGTAGAGATTTGGTTCGATAGGGAGAGAGGGGATAAGAGTGGGGGTATCGATTTCTCGGAATCCACCTTTATTAAAGTATTGTCTGATCAAACTTGTTACCCGCTCCCGGATGAGCTGTTTAGGGAAAGGTGAAACCATATTAGTGAAATAATTTTACAGCATTCTGACAATCTGGGGCCTGCAGTTCACGAAGATAACCACAGAGAAAATCGGGAGCGCAGCAACCCCGGCACTGGCCACAGCCCAGGCATGGCTTCAGGGCTTTAAATAAATTATTGATATAAATTTGAGGGTTATCGTTCATGGAACCAAGCGGGTATGGCGATTCACAACAGCCATAGATAAGACCGTTGGACTGGAGAGCTAGCTGGAAGCAACCGAAGTCTTTTGGAGGGAGAGATGAATAATTCTTTTTAAGATCAATGATCTGATGAGAGGTTAGAGATGGACCAGTATGAGCGGTTTGGCAGAGGGGATGACCATTTATAAAATTACCAGATTTTAAAGTGATATAGTTTAGGCGAAGTAACGGTAGCCCAAAAGATACAGAGAGATAGTTTGAGAAGGAGGCGGAATAGGGGTAGGAGTCCGGAGTGACCAAAAACATAATTTCGGTGGGGAATCCTAGTTGAAGTGCGTGCCGGATAAAAGAAATGGTTTTGTCGAAATTACCCGAACCACGGTTTTGGTCGTGGATTTCTTGTGGTCCATCTAGGGAAACGAGAAGTTGGCAGGCGGAAGGTTGTTTGATTTTAGTTAATTTATCTATAGTGCCATTGGTAATAATAGTGATGAAAATATTCTGATTGTTTAAACGGTTGATTAAAGAAGGGAAAGAGGAGCGCAAAAATACTTCGCCGCCGCAAAAAATAATAGACTTTAGCGTGATATTTCTTGATACGCTTTTTTTTGGCTGATCAATGCTAACGCGTTGAAGGCCGTCAAAAAAGGTATCTTCGAAATTATTTTCTAAATACCGGGAATAGGAGTTAACAAAATTAAGGATTTGGGAGTTGGAAAGACCGGCCGGTGATTTTTTGGTATAGCAGAGACGGCAGTGAAGATTGCAGGTTTCAAACGGAGAGATATAGATATTTTCCAGGGCGGAAACGAGACTGGGGGGTATGATCATACCACAAAACTTATTTGAGTTTAGTCGATTCCTTGTGCTCGGTTCGCTTGCGGCACCAGCGGCAATACTTGGTCAACTTGAGCTTGTCGGGGGTATTGGTTTTGTTTTTTTCGGTCAAATAATTTTGAGCTCCGCAGACAGAGCAAAGTAGGGCCAAAATTTGACGGGGTGTTTTTTTTGCTTTAGCCATAGGGGGTATTATAGATATTTAGCCGTTAATTAGCAATTGATAGAAGTTTTATGTGGAGAATTTTGGGATAAAAAAGCTGGACAAAAGTAAGGAGTTTGGTAAAATTGGCTATATGGGAGATAACAATGCAGAAAGGAGAGGTATTTTTCCAAAGGCACAGCTAAGCCCAGATGAGATGAGGCGGGCGATTAGACTTTGTATAGAGCGGGCGACGGCTGCGGCAAAGGGGAGGGGTGATTATGGCGGATATGACCAAGAACGTCGGGATGAAGCTGCAAGAGTTTTTTTCCAGCAAGCTATTAGTCGGGCAGGAAATGTAGTAGGTGTGGCTGGAGTACGAGTGGGAGAGCGAGTTATTTGCGTGGCTTCACCGCCAAGTGGTGAGGCTGAGCCGAGAGTGGTGACAGTACAGGAATTGAGACGGATGATTGGGAAGTAGGCTATTACATAAAAAAATATGGAGTTTTGCTTTGTTTGAAGGAATGTTGTTTAGGGAGAGATTAGATTATTGTCATGAATAGTTCTGGCCAGAGTTTGGGAGAAGAATTCGGAGCCGAGGGTGGAGGGGTGGATGCCATCGGAACTTATAAAGTCCTTACGACCGTTGCCATCTATTAGGCTGCCGGTGTAGGCGTTTGTCAGGGGGAAACCTTGGGAGTTGGCAAAATTAATCAGGTTTTGAAGATAAAGGTTGATAGTTTTGGTCCGTTCGATTTTTTCGAGTGCGGAAAAAGAAAGCCCCGGGGCGCCATTACCAAAAATAACCGAGTTGGGAGCGATGGTAGCAGCGAGGACGATTTGAGTGTCGGGTAATTTTTCTTTGAGGATGGTGGTAATAGCACCAAGGTTAAGCCATTGGCGGTCAATACCGGATTGAGTGTTGCCAAAATTGTTGTAAGCAAAAGACTCAACAACCACGATGTCGGGATTTAGGGAGATCAGGGACTGGTAGGGGAGGCCCTTGTATTCGAAGTTGTTGGTTAGTCGATAAAGGCCATAGTCAATATTGGTTGAGCTGTAGCCATAATTTATGATAGAGAATTTTTGATTTGGATATAATTTTTGGAGTGCCTGCTGTAGTTTGGGGATGTCGGCTCCCAGGCTGTCGATCATGGAGTCGCCTAAAACAACGATTGTAGTGACTTTGCCGGAGCCGCCAATCGGGGGCAAGCTGGTGGTAACACCAAGAACCGTCGGAACCGCCGGAGTGGGAGGAAAAGAGGCTAAGGTAGATTTTGCCAAACTAGAGTATGAAACAATGGAGGAGGGGGGCTCGTTCAGGCCAAGGCTTACCGGGTGGTAGGCTTGAAGAAGCTGATAAAAGATGGGAATTTGGGAGTTAACGGGCTTAGCGGATATCAGAAAGAAAATAAATAAAGAAAGAGCCAATAAAACCATAGTGTCAGTATAGGGAAAAGATGTCGCAATAGAAAGGTTTAAAGTTGGACTACTGGGGCTTGTAGCGAAGGAGCTGTTTTTCGATCTGTTCTTTAAGGCCAGTGAGGGCAGTGGTTAAAACCGGGTGCTGGTTTTCGGCAAATATTTGGTGTCGGGGCGGTAAAACCATATCGAATTTAATTTTGTAGCCGGACCGGGGTAACTTTTCGATGGAGACGTTGGCAACCCGAAGGGCCTGGTCGACCGAACTTAGTAGCCGATCCAGTTTCTGGGATAATTTGGTATCGACGAGCTCCCGGATTTTGTCGGTGAGGTCAAAATTAAGGGTGGCAATATGGATGAGCATAAGCTATGGGAAATTTAAACTAATAACTTTAAGTAAAGACATTAGTTAATTAAGGATAGCAAATTTAAGATAATAACAAAAGGGCGGGGATGAGTTATACTAAAGCAGCATTAATTATGACCGACAACACAGGCAATAAAGATTATTTATCGGTAATAGTGTTTGGATTGATGATGGTGTTACTGGTAGTTTTGGGAGGGC
The DNA here is from genome assembly GCA_041663285.1 of Candidatus Shapirobacteria bacterium. GTDB lineage: Bacteria > Patescibacteriota > Microgenomatia > UBA12405 > UBA12405 > UBA1435. Next base: position 7,313 of record JBAZSP010000017.1, on the reverse strand, counting down.
TGATTGCCAGAAAGTGGGGACCGTATAGTAAGACTCTGGCGGAAAAAGTTAGGGTAATGATGAGTACCGATAATCGGCCAAGAGGGGAGCCGGTGTTATCAAAGAACGTGATAGGGGGGAAAGCAGGAAAAGCTCTACCGGCGGCAGAGGCAATGGATATAAATGGACTAATCGAAGAAGCGAAAGTATTTGAGGTGGGTGAGGAGAAGACAAATTATCGGAGATGGGCGGTGGCTTTGGGGGGAGTATTGTCGATAATGAATGGCTGGAGCGGGGATATTTTGGAAATTAAAGGGAATAGGACGGCAGAAGTGGCAAATTTGAAAGAAATGCTTTCACGGGATTGGGGGGTTAACAATCGAGAGGAATTATTGGAAGCAATGACCTGGGTGGCGACCGAAGGCCACAGCAGAGAAGCTAGGCTATACATGGAATTGTCCAGGTTATATGGTGATTTAAGCGAGGACGAAATAAAGTCAAGAGAGCCGAATATTAAAGAAGAAGATTTAAGAATTTTAAGGCTGGTAAAACAACATAAGGGGAGCTTGGATGAAAAATTGGTTTATGCCTGGGATCAGGGTAGACTGGTTTTGCTAGTTAGGAGCGGAAATATGGTGGGTTACTTAAGCAAAAAAGAGGCGTGGATAATTTTGGATAAAAACGGGGAGGTAGCAAAAAAGAGATTTTCGTCTTGGGAAGAGTTTGGGGAAAATTATGCGCTGGGCAGGGAGATTTGGGGCGGAGCGACTAAGGGAAATCAGGCAAGGGGGTTGATAAAAATTTTATTATCTACTGGGGGATGGTGGCAGGTGATTCCGTGGGGTTATTCGGAGAAGTAGCCGCTGATTTATTAACTGGAGGGGGACAAAGGCGGGACGTACAATTTTTTTAAAAAAATTTACGTTGCGGAGGGTACAGGGGTCGAACCTGTTAGGGATTGCTCCCACTAGTTTTCAAGACTAGCGCATTACCGTCCTGCCCACCCTCCTTGATGAGTTTTCTACCTTGACCGGATTTAAGGAAAACTTCCCTTTTGCAGGCTTCGGTGTAGGTAGAAAAATATTCCTGATGAATTATAACCCAAGGACGGCCGGATTTGGTCGATCTGGTTTTACCGGAATTGTGAGATTTGAGCCGAATGGCGGGATTGTCCTGATGGCTGGAACCGATGTAAAATTTTCGAGTTTTAAGACTTTGAAGAATGTAGATGCAGGCCATTGTTGCTAGTTTTTCCGCCGGAGGCGGATCCACCTCTGGTGGACAAGACTAGCGCATTACCGTCCTGCCCACCCTCCTTCGCTACGCTACGGAGGGCGAAGCCCTCCTCTTGGGATATTTTAGCAATCTTTGGTTAATTTGACGATTTTAGCTGGCCGCAGAGAAAGCTACCGACGGGCTTGAGCTCTTCGACTTTGATGCTTTGATTTTGGTCGTAAAAAGCGGAAGCAGAACCACCGTCGAGATTTAATATGGCGGTAAAAGGGGCAATATTCTGAATTGAGGGATGAGTAAAAAAATCGTATATTTCGTCCAGGGTGGGGCCGTTAAAAGCAGATTCGGCACCAAAAACAGAAAAAAGATAGGAAACAGAATTTTTGTCTTGAGCTATGAGGTGGCGCCGGGCGTTTTTGGTATCAGCAAAATGCATTTTGGCTGATGATGCCAAGCTATAGAAAGGGCCGGACTGGAAAATGAACTGGAGAGGCTGATTCGGAGGTGATGGGCTTGGATTGCTTGATATTAAAAGGTCGCCGTGTTTTGATTTTGATAAGAAGCCGTTGAAAGTGGGGCTTTTACTGGTTTGGCCTAGTTTTTGGCTACCAACTTGAAACAAGCCTAGAGGGGAGTTTGTAGGAAGATAGAAACCTCCATTGATACCGTAAATACACTCGTGCTGTTTAATTATTTCGGAGGAAGTCGAACTGGCGGAAAAATTGGGGATGAGGTCAAGAGTTTCGTTGTAGGTATCGACTTGCCGATAGTAATATTGATAGGAGCGGTTGTTTATGGTTAGGGAGTTGGGAGAGGCAGGGGTGGGGGTGACTGATGGCTGCGGGGGAGAGCCGGGAGAGCGGCCAGGGGGGAGAAGAGGGGTTAGGTCTAAGGCATTGAGGGCGAAAATTAAAGCGATAATTCCCGCTGCTACCAGAAATAACCGGGTTGGTTTGAGGAACACAGGAGCCCAGAAAGGAGCTCGAATCCTTGACCTTCCCCTTACCAAGGGGATGCTCTACCAACTGAGCTATCTGGGCTTAATTTGGTAAGTTATATTTTATACTATATTTTAGCCTTTTAAACGACTTTTTAGGTAACGTCGTTGTAGGCTGGTTTTTAAAGTCTTTTGGCGGCTGATGGCTAGATGTCCTGATTAACAAACCCAGTAAGTAATGCTATCTAAGCAGAAGAAAGCCCTCGTAGAATTAACTGCTTGATTTTTGGTATACTCGTACTAGAATTGTATTAGTATGACAGTCAGCAGAAAAACTTATTTGGATTACGCGGCGACGACACCGGTGGATCCGGAAGTGATCAGGGCGATGGAGCCATATTATAACCAAAAATACGGTAATACTATGTCTATTCATGCCTTCGGCCAAAGGCAATCTGAAGCGGTGGAAAAGGCCAGGAGGGTGATAGCAAGATCATTGGAAGCATTACCGGAAGAAATAATTTTTACGGCTTCGGCAACGGAGAGCAACAATCTGGCTATTAAGGGAATGGCATTTGCCAACCAGAAAAAAGGTAAACATTTAATTATTTCCACAATCGAGCATGATTGCGTAATGGAAAGTGCCAAGTGGCTAAGGAATTTGGGCTGGAAGATCAGCTGGCTGGCGGTGGACGGGGAAGGGGTGGTTGACACGGATCAGCTTAAAAGAGAAATTAGCATAGAGACATTTTTGGTGTCGGTAATTCATGGAAATAATGAGATGGGAACGGTTCAGAACATTAGGGAAATCGGTGCTATTTGCAAAGAAAGGGGAGTGCGTTTTCATACCGATGCTGCCCAAAGTTTTGGGCCGGTAAAGATTGATGTTAACCAAATGAACTTGGATGCCTTGACAATTTCTTCCCACAAGATTTACGGGCCAAAGGGAGCGGCGGTTTTGTATTTAAAAAAAGGGACAAAAATTGAGCCCTGGTTGCACGGGGGTGGCCAGGAGAATGGCTTAAGATCGTCAACCGTTAACGTGCCAGCGATTGTGGGATTGGCAAAAGCGGTGGAAATAGTCCAAAAAACTAGGGATAAAGAAAACAGGAAGTTGGCTAAACTAAGAGATTATTTTATTAAAGAGGTTTTAGGATTGATTGAAGGGACGAGCTTAAACGGACATCCAACAGAAAGGCTACCGAACAACATTAATATTTCTTTTGCCAATATTGAGGGAGAATCGCTTTTGATGGAATTGGATCGGAGGGGGGTTGAGGTATCGACCGGTTCGGCCTGTTCGTCCAGAAGCCTGGAGCCAAGCCATGTGCTAATGGCGATGGGCTTAGGTGAGAAGGCGGCGCATGGATCGATAAGATTTAGCCTGGGAAGATGGACGACAAAGGCCGAATTGGATTATGTGATAAAAGTTTTGCCGCCGATTGTTTACAAGTTGCGAAAAATTTCGCCGTTTAAAAGTTGATAATGGTTAAAAGACTCGACGATAATTTTGCAGTGCTCCCGCCAGAGGCGGGCAGGCGCACCTTAGGGCTCCGTCCCGCCTACGGCGGGTACTCGCATTCGCTGTGCGCTGAAAATTTATTATTTTTGTTTTTCTGGAAATATAGAGACTCAATTATTCCCAAAAAACATTATCTCGTTTTTAGTTTTTAATATATTTAAAAGTTTAAAAAATTATTAGAAGGATTTAATGACAATTTTCAGTACTCACGCCCTTCGTCCAAATATTACGGGACTCGGATGATTCCGTGCTGAAAATTGCCATTTTCACCCTTCTATGTAACTATGATCAATTATTCAAAAAAAGTTTTGAAACATTTTAGAAATCCCCATAACGTGGGAAAGATGGCTAAGCCGGATGGCGTGGGGGAGGTGGGTAATATGGCCTGCGGAGATGTGATGAAGCTATATATTAAAGTTACCGACGATAGGATAGCAAATATTAAATTTGAAACTTATGGCTGTGCGGCGGCAATTGCTACCAGCAGTGTGATTACGGACTTGGTTAAAGGCAAGACTATTAGCGAAGCTTTGGTGATGACCAATAAAGACGTAGTCGACTCCCTTGAAGGCTTGCCGCCAGTTAAAATCCACTGCTCGCTTCTGTCGGTTGATGCGTTAAGGGAGGCGATTCATGATTATCTGATTAAGAATAAGCGGATAGTCCCGGAAAACCTAAAAAGGGACCATGAGAGGATGATGAAGACGGGAAGAAATTAAAACCAAGTATTATTGCTCGGTAATTGGGTCAATACTTTCCAAAATAAGATCTCGCATTAAGACGCGTTGGTTTTCCCCCTTGTTTTTTTTAACGAAGTTTAAAAGTAAAAGAGAGAAGTAAGCTATAATCGTGAAATGAGCGGAGAGTGGAGGCTTAGTCAAATTTGCCCACAATTGGGAATAAGTGAAGATCAGTGGCCGGAATGGCTGATGTTTTCGGCTGATAGATTTTCAAGGTGGCATCGGGAGACAAAGCACCTTACTTCATCGTGCGGGAGTTGTATTTATCGGGTGGATTTGGCAGAGGAGCCGATTTGTATGTGGGGAGTTGTCGACAAAAGATTGGTGGGGCCTTCAAAAAGAAGATGCGAATACTATGAAAAAGATGAACCACCAAGATTAACAAGGCTAGAAAGAGAAGCAAAATATAAGAGACGTCAATTTGATTGGTATTGGAAAATGTTTGGAGGTAATATGGCAGAGTGGGACCGAATGTTGCCAAGGATTAGAAGGAGAGGGGAAAAAGAAGATTGGGTTTTGGTAGATGACGCAATGCCATGGTTACGTTTTAATATTGAGGGGCAGACTTGGCAACAAGAAGCTTTTGGATGGACAGTGCCTTTGAGAATAAGAGTAAGTCAATTATATTGGTATAATTTAAAGGCTATTCGCCCGAATAGCTCAGTTGGTTAGAGCGAGTGTTTTGTAAACACTAGGTCATCAGTTCGAATCTGATTTCGGGCTCTGAATGAAGAAAAAAATACTAGTATTAACCGATACGATGCCCTGGGGGCACCGGTCGATTGCTAAAGCGATATACGGATATCTAAAAGAAAAAGAGAAAGAAATGAAGTGGGAGGTGCAATATGCTGAAATAAAAGCCGAAACCGGAGTGGGGAATGACTTTTACCAGCTATACTACCGATTTAGTCCAAAAGTGGGCAAGATTGCTCCGATTATCGCCCGGAGCAAAATGGCGGGAGAAATTTTTAACAGGTTGGCAGAATTGAATTTAAAGAATTTAAAGTGGCGGATTAGCCGGATGAAGCCGGATCTGATCATCAGCTGTTATCTGTTTCATAGCCGGTCGTTGGCCTTAATGAAAAAAAGGGGGAAACAGAATTTTAAACTGTGGACAATTGTGGCTGATCCATGGACATCGACGGTGGCGTCGTTTATTAAGGGAGCTGACTTGCATTTGGTATATGACGAGGTGGAAGAGGAAGCTGCAATAGAGGCGGGAATAGAAAAGGAAAAAGTCCTGAAAACCGGTTGGTGGGTAAGGCCGCAAATGTACCGGAAATGTGACCGGGAGATGGCCAGAAAGAAGCTGGGATTTACCGATGACCGGCCGGTGGTTTTTGTGGGTGGAGGAAGCTTGGGGACAAATTCATTAACGCGGATATTACCGGTTTTGATGATTTTAAGAAAAAAAGTAGGTTTTATTTTTAACACCGGAACGGACAGGCTAGCTTACAATATGGTGGAAGAGTATAAAAGGATTTTTGGCTTGATTAATAACCGGGGGTTAGTGCAGATCAAAAATTTAGGGTGGATCGATAATATGGCGGAGGTATTGTCGGCTTGTGATGTGGTTTTTGGCAAAGCAGGGCCGAATTTTTTGTTTGACGTGGTGGCTGTCGGTAAGCCTTTTGTGGCAATTACCCATATTGGTGGCCAGGAAGATGGCAACATTGAGCTGATTAAGGAAAAAAGACTGGGCTGGGTGAAGGAAAAACCCGGAGAAGCGGCCAGCTTTTTGATTAACTATCTTAAGAATCCGAAAAAATACAACGAGATATTTGATGATGATATTAGGAAAGAAGCGAAAAATAACCGCGGTAGTTTGGAAAGAATTGTTGAAAGGATAAAGAAGGACGAAATGGGTAAGATGATTCAAGAAACAAGAAATATGATTCATGAATAATTCAAAGATCAAAAATCAAAGATCTCCACCAGAGGCGGATACCTCCAGAGGCGGGCAGGGGTTGTGTCTTTAGGAAAAATTGTTAAACTATCGTTTAAAATTTTCACCTAGTGTTGATTTACCCGCCAAAGGCGGGTTGTGTCTTTAGGAAAAATTGTTAAACTATCGTTTAAAATTTTCACCTAAAGAAACAAAAATCCCGCCAAAAACGGGAGCTTCTATAGCGGCTTTTCCACGCTAATTAACGTGGTGGAAAGCTATCCCCGGAAGCACGCTTCAGGAGAACCGACGCTTTCCATTATGAAAAGGTTAGCTAGAAAAAACACCTTCTAAAAGATCGTTTTTGGCAGGATATATAATTGTACCATGATCAAAGTACCGAAGAAAATAGAGTATAGCTTAATGCTCATGGCCTATTTGTCGGAAAGTAAGGATGAAAACACGTCGCTTCGTCAAGTGGCGGAGAGGTTGGCTTTGCCTTACAGATATTTGGCCAGAATTGCGGCTGATTTGAAGAAAGGGGGAGTGTTGATAAGTAAGGAGGGCAAGCTGGGAGGATATGTGATGGATGGAGGCTGGCGGCAGAAAAATTTTTTTGAGTTGTTAACAATATTGGGCGAAAATAAGCGGATGGTTAAGTGTTTTGACGGTGATTGCGGCCGGGCGGAGGGCTGCCGGTGGCAGAAGCTGTGGCGGCGGCTGGAAAAAGGCTTGTCGGGCGAATTAAAAAAAATAAATTTAGGTGATATATGTTAAATTAAAAAGTTATGGAAACAAAAACAAAAAAGTTGATCACGGCAAAAATGCTGATTAATCAGATTGTCCTGAAATACCCGAAATCGGCGAAAATGCTGGTAGCTAAATACGGGTTTCATTGTATCGGTTGCGCGATGGGAGCGATGGAAACCTTGGAGCAGGGAGCGGCGGCCCACGGGATGACCAAAAAGCAGATTGGGAAGATGATCGATGACCTAAACCAGGGCGATACGGGCAAGA
>JBAZSP010000016.1:0-28595 GCA_041663285.1 Candidatus Shapirobacteria bacterium | reverse complement strand
CTTGATCTGAAAAAAAGTTTAATCCAATATGCCCAGACCTCCTTGCCTGGCCAGCTTGGGAATGCCGTCATTTTTGGACATTCGGTCTTGCCCCAGTTCTTTAACCCCAAGTCCTACATGACCATCTTTTCCACCTTGTTCCGTTTAAAACAGGGTGACGAAATATTTATTGATTTTGACAACGTCCGCTACAAATATTTAGTTGAAGAAATGTATGAAGTTCAACCTTCCGACCTTTCCGTGCTGGAACAACGTTTTGATGGTCGGTATATAACCTTAATAACTTGTAGCCCTCCCGGTACTTACCTCCGCCGCCTAATTGTTAAGGCCAGGATTGTTGAAATCTGACATGAATTATTTAGCCATTGATTACGGTACGGTTCGTGTCGGCATCGCCGTATCTGTAAATGGTTTTATAACTACCCTCCCTCCGCTCAAGTGCGACCAAAATTTGCTTCAAGAACTTACCTTAGTAATTACCGATTATTCCATCAATAAAATATTTGTCGGTCTTTCCCGGGGCTCAATGAAAGAAGAGACACTTAAGTTCGTAGATCGCTTACGGGCCATGCTAGAATTAACTGTCGAGACCGTCGAGGAAGAGGTTTCAACTATTGAAGCAGACCAAATTTATAAATCCAACAAAAACAAGAAAAAAAACTATAAGCATAAAATTGACTCTATTGCGGCTGCCGTTATTCTTCGTCGGGCAATTTCGTAAGTTATTAATTTACATTTTATGTTCAAAAACTTAATATCACCTATCCAGGCTTGGTTACTATCTCAAAAACGCTGTGTTGGTTGCGGGGCTGATCTGACTAAAGGTTCAAGAAAAGATGTTCAGGGTAAAATGACGGTAACCTGTAAATGTGGACGTATTTTTATTCACGACACATCAAAAGACACCTATCGCCGGGCTTTATTTGATGAAATCTAATGAAGAAAGTCGTCTTAGTGGTATTGTTCCTGGCTTTGATGTTTGCCGGAATTACTTCTTTTATTGTCATTTCCAGTCGGCCGGTGTCAACCTCTTCAAAAAAACAGGCTTTTATTGTCAACCAGGGCGAAAGCCTGCTAAGTGTTGCTACCCGACTTCATTCCATCTCCTTAATCCGAAACGAGTTTGTTTTTATTGTTAATTCCTATTTATTAGGATTAAACAAGAAAATCCAATCAGGTACATTTTATTTATCACCGTCCCTTTCTTCCCAGCAAATTGCGGCCCGACTGTCCCAAGGTGGTAGCCACGATTATTGGCTAAAAATTGTCGATGGTTACCGGACCGAAGAAATTGCTCTCCACCTTCCTGCCCAGGCGCCTTATTCTGTCTCGGAATTTATTTCTGCCGCTGCTGGTTACCAGGGCTATCTCTTTCCCGATAGCTACCTTATCCCCGATTCTTATCAGGTAAACCAGGTGATAGACCTTATCAAATCCAATTTTAATAAAAAAATTGAGTCTCAAGCATCATCTGTTTCGTCGCCGGCCGCTCTGCACCGCCAGGTAATTATCGCCTCCCTTATCGAGAGAGAAGGTCGGACATTGGAATCCAAAAAAATGATATCTGGCATAATCGCCAACCGATTACAGTTGGGTATGCCTCTTCAGATAGATGCCACCGTCCAATACGCCCGTGATTCCAAAAATCGAACTAAAGATTATTGGCGGCCACTTGCTTCAGCCGATCTGTCTATCCAGTCTCCTTTTAATACTTATTTAACCAAAGATTTACCCCCTTCGCCCATTTGCAATCCCGGTCTTGACTCCTTAATGGCTGCTATTAGCCCGACTGCTTCTGATTATCTTTATTACATAACAGGAACCGATGGTCAAATGCATTACGCCAAAACCCTTGATGACCACAATCTGAATATTGCTAAATACCTTAAATAGGGGAGTGGTTTATCAAATCGTTCAAGATCTTCCATCTTCTTTTCTTTTCGGCCACTGGCACGTCGTCTTTGAAGAGTTTGGCCGCCACCGTCCCTTTTCTGGGTGAATATTTGTTTAAATATGCAATTTTGAATCCAACTTCACGGCACAATTTTACCGTGTTTTCAAAAGCCTTTTCGTCCTCACCGGGGAAGCCGATTATGATATCCGTACTAAATTCAACTCCGTCAATATTTTTACGGATTTTTTTAACCAGACTTATGTATTCGGCAGCCGTATATCCACGGTTCATATTTTTAAGTATTTGGTCGTCTCCGGACTGTATCGGTAAATGGATCAGTCGGTCAATATTTTTCTTTTCCGAAATTACCTTTATCAATTCTTCCGAAAAATCCCACGGGTTACTGCTAATAAAAGTTACTTTTTCGAAATCCATATCGGCAATATTTTTTAATAATTTTGGAAAATCACTTTTAAGTCTAAGTTTTCCCATCGACACCGTACTGCTCTGGTGAAAATCTGCCCCGTAAGAATTAACGTTTTGTCCGATCAATACAACTTCTTTAAAACCGTTTTTTAAGGCCACTTCAGCCTCATCAATAATCTCCGCCATCTTTCTTGACTCTTCGGCTCCTCGGGCGATAGGCACAATGCAGTACGAGCACCGGTTATTACAGCCGGTGCTAATCACAATCAATGCTGCTTTATTCCTATCGCGCAAAGGGGGGATTTGGTAGCTAATATTTTTTATCGGTAAGTACTTGTCTACTCCGGTTATTCTTCCTTTTTTAGTCCCCGTCAGACAACCGGTTAACGTTATTAGGATCTTCTTTTTTCGCCTCCGGCAATACCTTTGAATCTCATCAATCAGGCCGTAAACACGATTTTCCGCTGACTCCCTAATTACGCAACTGTTTATTATTACCTCATCAGCTTGCTCCCAACTGTCCGCTTCCACTTCTCCGTTTTGGTTGTAAAAAGCCCTGACCCTTTCCGAATCAGAGAAATTTTGGATACAACCGAAAGTCTTTAAAAAATATTTATTCCTTTTTCTCACTCGCCAATTCTATCAAATACCTTAGTTAATATATTTTTTTGCCAGCACCATCATTCCGCCACCCAATCCCGACAATAAAATCGTCGGCAACAAAAAGCCGACTGTTGGCAGACTCTCACCCCCACCCATATTTACCGCCTCCCAGTCAACATTTTCTGAACCTATTACCAGTACTAAGCCAATTTCGCTTTCGCTATTACTAAGTTTTATATTGTGACTGCCGCTTGCCAATGGGCCAAGTTGATAGGCAAAATCACCAGAGGAATCCGCGTTTATCTGCATGGCGCTGCCATCGGTGTCTATTGTGACTGGAGAATTGGGTGAGGCTTGGCCTCTCACCACCGGGCTTGACCCGGTATACCAAAATTTACTTGGAGGAGATCCGCCGGTACTTATCCCTCCAATGGATTGAATATTAAAGCCCGAAGCCAAACATTCTACTGTCCACATCCAACCACAAACCATAAACATCGCAACAGCCAAAATCATTTTTTTAAATAACATAATTCATACTAATCCCCCTGGCTCCTTTCATCAAGGGTCATAACTAATAAATTGACTTGCCTTTCCTAAAGTGAGATTATCTAACAATGGATGTTATTCCAACTGCCGGCCAACCCCCAACAATCCCCCAATCCGATCAGGATCAATATAATGTTTTAGTTAGGCAATACCAGGATTTGTTAAACAATTATTCTGACGAAGTAAATCGCCTGAGCGATGATCCGATTAAGGAGTTCCCTCTACCTGACCAAAAACCAGTCCTCGCTGGTTCGGTTAGACCTGATGCTTTTCCACCTCCCGCCAAATCTATCTCTAATGTCTCCGCTACCCCGGTACTCTTAAGTCCTCCAACCGGAAGTCAGCCGCCGGTCTTGATCGCTAACAGTTCCCAGGAGAAACCCAAACCTGATATTTTCAAATATCTCTTTGTTATATCGGTTATACTATTTATAGCTGTTGTCTTAGCTAACGTCATTGTTCTTTATAATAGTCAAAGCAAGATTTATTCTCCGGTTAAGGATACTCCACAAGAAGTACCAAGTTCCACCCAAAGCCAAGATACTTCTTGCGTTTTAAACGACATTAAATATTCCGTTAACCAGCAATTTGTCGCCGATGATGGTTGTAGCCTTTGCCGATGTCTCGAAGATATGTCGGTTGTCTGTGACGACCGGGATTGTCAGGAAAAACCTGTGGACCAGCTTTTTTAAAAGAATTCCTTGCTTTTACTTTTTCCCCTAAACTATCTTGTTGAACAATCAAATAATTACTTATATAATACACAACATTATTTGGCGAGCGGTAGGTACATAACTCGCCCTTTTTAATTGTTAAATTTATTTGATGCCTTCCGCTAAAAGAGTAAACTGGGGTAAACAATATCAAAACATTTCACAAATTGATTTAATTCAAGTCCAAAAAGATTCATGGAAAGAATTTCTCGAAAAGGAGCTGCAGGAAACCATTACATCGATTTCACCCATATCCGACTATACCGGTAATAATTGGCAGTTGGAGCTTAGCCAAATCACCCTCGACACTCCAAGCATTTCGCCCGGTGTTGCCAAGAAAAAAGGCCTAAACTATACCATTCCCGTACGGATTAAGGCCAAATTGATTAACAAGCGTACCAACGACATTAAGGAAGAAAATGTTTTTTTCCTGAATCTCCCCACCATGACCGACGAGGGGACCTTCATTATAAATGGTATCGAGCGTGGGGTGATAAACCAGCTGGTTCGGTCTCCCGGTATTTATTTTACCGGCGAAAATGATATTTCTACTGGCAAAATTCTATACAATGCCGAAATTAGGCCGGTAAGAGGGTCCTGGTTGGAATTTTTTATTGGAAAAAAAGATGTTGTCTTTGCCCGAATTGATAGAAAGAAAAAATTTCCGGCTACTGTTATTCTCCGGGCAGCCTGCCAGATGGGCGACAAACAATTGATCGCCGAATTCTCCGATTATATCGAAAAGACAATTGGAGCTGACCAAAGCAAAAATAGCGAAGAGGCAGTTTTGGAATTTTACCGAAAGTTACGCCCCGGGGAACCCGTTGTTTTAGAAAATGCCCAGAAATTTTTTCAGGAAAGATTTTTTGACCTCCGAACCTATGAATTAGGTAATGTCGGCCGTTACAAAATTAACAAGAAGTTTGGATTTACCTTGGACGACAATAATAAAGATAATTGGGTACTAAAAAAAGAAGACCTTATATTTACGGTCAAATATCTGATCCGCCTCCAAAAAGGAGAAGCTACCAGACTGGATGATATCGACAGTTTGGCTAATCGACGCCTACGTCGTAGCGGAGAAATCGTTTCCCAAATCGCTATCCGTCCCGCGCTAGCCAGATTTGAAAGAATGATCAAGGAGAGGATGAGCCTGGTTTCTACCAAAGAAAAACCTTCTCCTTCCCAAATGATTAATCCCCAACCTCTGATTTCCTCGCTTAACTCATTTTTCCGGTCAAACCAACTGTCAGCCATTCTTGACCAGACTAATCCGTTGTCCGAGCTTGATTTATTGCGCCGGGTAACTGTTGTCGGGATTGGTGGCTTAACCCGGGAGCGGGCTGCTTTCTCTATCCGGGATGTCCATAGTTCCCAATATGGTCGCATTTGTACCGTTAGGTCTCCTGAAGGTCCAAATATTGGCCTGGTAACTTATCTCGCTTTATATTCTCAAGTTAACAAATACGGCTTTATCGAAGCACCATTTAGAAAAATAGAAAAGATAGACAACAAGTATCACATATCCGACAAATGGGTTTACCTGGATGCTGACGATGAGTACAACCACCATATCAGCCATTTGGGTATAAAAATCGACTCCGAAAGGAATATTAGCCAGGATTGGCTGCCGGTAAGATACCAAGGTGAATTTGCCGAAGGACCGGTTGACCTGGTTGATTACGTCGATTTTGTGCCCAATCAAATAGTTGGCGCTTCAGCTTCCCTGATCCCTTTCATTGATCACGATGATGCTACCCGTGCCCTAATGGGTTCTCACATGCAAACACAGGCGGTTCCCCTGATTACCTGTGACGCTCCGATTGTTGGTACTGGCATGGAAACACCTGTCGCAATCGCAATGGGTCGGACAGTTATTACCGAAAGGTCGGGTAAAATTACCTACCTAGATGGTAATAAAATTGTTGTTACCCTCGACAAAAAGGCTGATCCTTCGCTGTCAACTGATCATAGCCTTATCGACAAAGACGGCAAAACCGAAACCTATTTCTTAACAAAATTTGAAAGGACATCTCCCTACGGCACTTGTTATAACCAAAAAGTTGTCGCCGATCTAGGCGACAACGTTAAAAAAGGAGATATTTTAATCGACGGCCCCTCAACTTCCGAAGGTGAACTATCTTTGGGAAGAAATATTTTGGTTGCTTATGCTTCTATTGACGGCTTGAGCTACGAGGATTCATTTTTAATTTCCGACAGACTGGTAAAAGAGGATATTTTGACCAACATCCAGATTTATGAATATTCAGCCCAGGTAGTCGAAACCAAGCTTGGTTCCGAGGAGCTAACCAAAGATATTCCCAATGTCTCCGAGAACGAATTGGCTAAGTTAACCGAAGACGGTATCGTTATGGTAGGGGCCAATGTTGGCCCTAACGATATTTTAGTAGGAAAAGTCGAGCCCCGGGGTGAAAAAGAGTTAACTGCTGAAGAAAGGCTTTTGAGAGCCATATTTGGCGAAAAAGCCCGAGAAGTTAAGGACACTTCTTTGAGAGTACCTAACGGCGAGGGCGGTGTTGTAATAAAGGTGGAGACGTTGGATAAAGACGACGGTGATGAGCTCGATCCCGGTGTCAACAAAACCGTAAAAGTATACGTCGCCCAAATCCGAAGAATCCAGGAAGGCGACAAAATTGCTGGTCGGCATGGTAACAAAGGCGTAATCTGTCGCATAATGCCAATGTATGATATGCCGCGCCTTGAAGATGGTACTCCGGTTGACTTGGTCATTTCGCCCCTTTCGGTAATCGCTCGTATGAATTTGGGCCAAATACTGGAAACAAGCTTGGCTCACGCTGGTTATCGTCTAAACAAAAAATACGCTGTTCCGGTTTTCGAAAAATATTCCGAAGCTCAAATTTCCCAAGAATTAACTTTGGCTGGGCTGCCTAGCAATAACAAAATTCAGCTATATGATGGCCGTAGCGGCGAGCCCTACGATCAGGAATCTGTCGTTGGCATTGGCTACATTCTTAAGTTGGTCCACATGGTAGACGACAAGGTCCACGCCAGGTCAACCGGGCCATACTCTTTGGTTACCCAACAACCTTTGGGCGGAAAAGCCCGAATGGGTGGTCAGAGACTTGGTGAAATGGAAGTTTGGGCGTTGGAAGCTCATCGGGCTGCCCATACTCTTCAAGAAATGTTAACTATCAAGTCAGATGATCTCGAAGGCAGAACCCACGCTTTTCAGTCCATTATTAAAGGGTTGCCCATTCCCGAGCCGGCAATTCCGGAATCTTTTAAAGTCCTAACTAAGGAACTAGCCGGTTTAGCTATCGACATTTCTCCGGCTGGGCTGATTGCTGAAAAACTACTTGATATTGGCGAGAGCGATGAGGCCAAGTCCGAGCCGTCAATTAAAAGTCCGGCCCATAGCGAAATAAAAAATTTAGAAACCCAGGTCGAAGATAGCGACAACCTAAAGGAGGAAAACTAATATGTACAAATTCCGCAACATGCTTGACTTTACTGGTTTAAGGATAAAATTAGCCTCACCCGAGGAAATTCTCAATTGGTCACAGGGAGAAGTCACCAAACCCGAAACCATTAACTACCGTAGTTGGCGACCAGAAAAGGACGGTCTTTTTTGTGAAAAAATATTTGGGCCAAGTCGTGACTATGAGTGTTACTGTGGTAAATATAAAAAGATCAGATTTAAAGGAGTTATTTGCGACAAGTGTGGAGTCGAAGTAACTACCTCAAAAGTCCGCCGGGAACGTATGGGCCATATCGGTTTGGCGGCTCCGGTAGCCCATCTTTGGTACCTTAGAAACACCCCCTCACCCCTAAGTGTCATTCTCGATGTACCTCAAAAAGACTTGGAAAGCGTCATCTATTTTACAAAATATTTAGTTGTCTCAATAACTAAGGACAAAAGAAAAGAAGCTTTAGATAACCTTAGGGTTAATACCAAAAAGCGACAAGACCAGATTGATATCGAGACCAAAAAAGCAATTGAAGAAAGACTAAAAGAAAACAAATCCGAAAAAGAAACCCTTAAGGAAAAAATCAGAAACAAAGATCAGCTCCTTATTGCCCAAAAAGAACGTGACGTTCTTTATAAGCAGGAAATTCAAAAAATTGAAAACAAAGCGGTTGCTGAAAAAAACAGGATTGAAGGTTTACTTAAATTTCTTGAGGACAAAGTCGAGTCTCTCCAGGTGCTATCAACCCTTTCTGATGAGGAAAGCTTCTATTTGAATCAATTTAAAGCCGATATCTTTTTTGAATCCAAAATGGGTGCTGAGAGTATTTTGGAAGTATTAAAACAGATTGATCTCAAGGGAACTGTAAAAAATCTAAAAAAAGAACTCCAAAAAACGACCAGCAAGATCAAGAAAAAGAAAATCATGTATAAAATCAGAATTATTAATGGCATGGTCGCTAACGATATCTCTCCCTCATGGATGATTTTGACCAATATTCCAGTTATTCCGCCCGATCTTCGTCCGATGGTCCAGCTCACAGGCGGCCGTTTCGCCACTTCCGACCTTAACGATCTTTATCGTCGGCTAATAAATCGCAATAATCGTCTAAAAAAGCTCTTAAAACTTGGTGCCCCGGAAATAATTTTAAGGAACGAGAAAAGAATGTTGCAGGAGTCAGTCGACACCTTAATCGACGCTCAAAAAAGCGCTAAAAATAAAAGAAAAAGTGCCAAACGCACTCCTCGATCCCTTTCCGATCTCTTAAGAAGTAAGAAAGGACGTTTCCGTCGTAACTTGCTGGGTAAAAGAGTTGACTATTCTGGCCGATCTGTAATTGTGGTTGGTCCTGATTTGAAGCTTAATCAGGTAGGCCTTCCCAAAGAAATCGCTCTCGAAATTTACCGGCCCTTCCTATTGAGGGAGCTTATGTCAAAAGGATTTGCTCCAAACATCAAAAGTGCCAAAAACCTAATCGATCACCGGGTAAATGAAGTTTACGATATTCTTGAAAACGTCACTAAAGATAGTTACGTTTTACTAAATCGGGCTCCTACCCTCCACAAGCTCTCAATCCAGGCCTTTAAGCCGGTTTTGACTGACGGTCTCGCTATCCGCTTACACCCCTGTGTCTGTAAAGCATTTAACGCGGATTTTGATGGAGATCAGATGGGTGTCCATTTGCCTTTAGCCCAGAGCGCCATTGATGAAGCCAGAAAATTAATGTTACCATCACGGAACCTTTTGAAGCCGGCCGATGGTAGCCCAATTTCTATCCCAACTCAGGAAATGGCTGTCGGTTGCTACTACATTACTTCTATTAGGTCGGAAGATACTGCTTTATCTGCAACTGATAGTCTTGAAGGACTATCGATCTTTTCTGATTCTGTCGAAGCCGAACTGGCTTACCAGACCAAAAAAATCCAGCTTCGACAACTTATTGGCCTTCGTCATCAGGGCAAAATTATCAAAACCACCTTTGGTCGGGTATTATTCAATCGAATATTGCCCAAGGAATTTGAATTTTTAAACGAATCTATGGCTGGCAGCAAGGCTATGAACGACCTGGTAGTCAAGTCAATCGAAACCGCCGGCCGCCTAAGGACCGTTAAACTGATTGATAGTCTGAAAGAAATCGGATTTTTTGGATTTACTCTATCTGGTATTTCTTTGGCTATGGAAGACTGCGGTTCCTTACCCGAAAAAGAGGGGATTATCATCGCCGCCAACAAAAGGGTTGCCGAAATTGAAGATAACTACAAGATGGGTCTGATAAGCAACGAAGAAAAAAAGCGTCTTAGCCAAAATATCTGGATGGAAATAACCGAAGAAATTGCCGAGAAAACCTGGGCGACTTTGGATTCCGATTCGCCAATTCGGATTGTTGCCGCTGCCGGTATTAAGCGGGCTTCCAAAGACCAAATCAAACAACTGTCCGGTATGCGCGGACTTATGGTTGACCCAACCGGTAAAATAGTCCAGCTTCCCACCAAATCCAATTTTCGTGAAGGATTATCGGTCTTCGAGTATGTTACCGGAGCCCGTGGTACTAGAAAAGGTTTGGCCGACACCGCCCTAAAAACTGCCGATGCCGGTTATCTGACCAGACGGCTGGTTGATGCTTCGCACGCCTCAATTATCCGAACCAAAGATTGCGGCTCGACTAAGTTTATTACCATAGAAAAAAATGACAAAGGCCGTGAGCGTTACTTCAGTCGCAGAATACTCGGTAGATATTTGGCCAGTGACATTCTTGATCCTGCCACGAATCAGGTATTAATTGCCAAAGGACAACTTCTTGACGATGTCTCGGTCGCCTTAATTGAGTCAAAAGAAATCACTGCTATCGATATCCGATCCCCATTGGCTTGTAAAGCCAAGCACGGTTTATGTCAACGTTGTTATGGCTGGGATTTGTCCAACCGAAGGACCGTCGAAACCGGTGTACCGGTGGGTGTCATTGCCGCCCAGTCTATCGGTGAGCCCGGAACCCAACTAACTCTTAGAACAAAACATACCGGTGGAGTTGTTGGTGTCGATGTTACCCAGGGTTTGCCCCGTGTTCAGGAGCTCTTTGAAGTCAGGACTCCCAAGTTGCCATCACCTTTAGCTGAAGTGTCAGGCAAGGTCAAGGTAAAAGAAACCATTGACGGTTACGAAATTAAATTATCTGGCAAAGACAAGAACAATGTCGCCAAAACCGTCAACTATCTTCTTCCCGTCAACGTTACCCTACTTGTTGCTGACGGGGATTTAGTTGCCCAGGGTATGCAGCTTTGTTCTGGTTCGCTAGATGTTCGCGAAGTTATGGACGTCAAAGGTCTCGAGGCCGCTCAAAGATACTTAATAAATAGTATCCAGGCTGTCTATGAATCCCAGGGGATTTCCATTCACGATAAACATATCGAAGTTATCGTTAAGGAAATGAGCGATAAAATAAAAATCGAAGATCCGGGCGATACCAACTTTCTATATGGCCAAGTCACCACCAGGGCTGTTTACTCGGCCGAAAACGAAAAGGCCAAACAAGCCAAAGGTAAATCGGCAAAAGGCAAAAAAGTCCTTTTGGGATTGATTCAGTCTGCTCTCTCCACTGGCTCTTGGCTTTCGGCTGCTTCTTTCCAGCAAACTACCAGCGTTTTGACCGAGGCCTCCCTGATTGCCGAAGTCGATAACTTGATTGGCTTGAAAGAAAATGTTATTATCGGACGACTTATTCCCGTTGGGAAAAATCAAGCCATCATCTAACATCACATGCCAACATTTAATCAACTAATCAGAAAATCAAGAAAAAAGCGGATTCTTAAAATTAAAACCGGTGCCCTAAGGGATAATTTTAATAGTATTAAAAATCGGACGATAGCTACTTTTAACCCCATCAAAAAAGGTGTTGTTACGGTTGTCAAAACCATGACTCCCAAAAAACCACATTCAGCTTTGCGTAAGGTTGCCAGAGTCAAGCTCAGCAACCGTAGTAGTGTCACTGCCTATATTCCGGGTATTGGTCACAATTTAGCCGAGCACGGTATCGTCTCCATCCGGGGTGGCCGTGTCCGGGATTTACCCGGAGTCCGTTATCATATTATTAGGGGCAAATTTGATGCCGGAAGTGTTGCCGGGAGAATGCAATCCCGAAGCAAATACGGCGCCAAAAAGCCCGCCCAGTCATCGTCCACCTAATAAACTATGTCCAGAAAGAAACAAACCCGGGTCCGACGTCTTCATGAAGATGGTCTGTACCAAAGTCCGACTGTTGCAAAATTAATCAACGATGTCATGAGAGCCGGCAAAAAGATTCCGGCTCAAAAACAGGTATATAAAGCCTTGGAGATTATAAAAAAAGAGACCAAGACAGATGATGTCCTAACGGTGCTCGAGCAATCCTTAGACAATATCAAGCCAAAGGTTGAGGTCCGGCCTCGTCGTATCGGCGGTGCAGTTTATCAGGTTCCCACTCCGGTAAAAAGTAATCGTCAGGTTTCTCTGGCTTTACGGTGGCTAATAACTATCGCCCGCAAAAAAGATAATAAGCAAAATCGTACTTTTGCCGAAAAATTATCTTCGGAGCTGCTCCTTGCCTTAAAAAACGAAGGTGCTTCTGTGGCCAAGCGACTTGAAGTAGAAAGAATGGCCGAGGCCAACAAAGCCTTTGCTCATTTAAGATGGTAAGGATCCTTTTCTGGTTTCGTGTTAACATTAACTGATGGGATTATTTTCCAAGCCTAAAGCAGTTCTATTACCGAAAGCTAAAACAGCCGACCTTTTTCTTGACCGAAAGGACAATAACACCCTCTCTTTTGATTTTAGTCTTTGGCAAGCCGCTACCGATAACGACCTAAAGTCACTCTCGTCCTATTTAGCCCAAAATCATGTCGACTCCCTGGAAGTCCTTTTGCCCGACGATGTTGTTGTCACCCGTTCCTTTATATACGATAGCTCTATTCAGCAAATTGATCCGAAAGAGCTGGTGTCTTTGACTGAAGGTTTCGTCAATTTCAAAATTACTCCCGATAACATCACCTATAATTTGGTCCAGCTCCAGGACAAGACTTTAATCCAAACCCGGATTTACAACCAAGCCAAAATCGAGGCCATTACTTCCAACTTGTCCCGGGTTAATATAAAAGTTTCCGGACTCATACCGATATCGGCGTCGATTGCC
The DNA here is from genome assembly GCA_041663285.1 of Candidatus Shapirobacteria bacterium. GTDB lineage: Bacteria > Patescibacteriota > Microgenomatia > UBA12405 > UBA12405 > UBA1435. The sequence continues at coordinate 15,800 of JBAZSP010000016.1, read as the reverse complement.
AAAGTAATTTCGGCAATCTATGACCAGGACTATTTTATAATATACCCAAATACCGGCAACAGTTACTGGCTTATACTGGCCAAAAACGATTCGGTTTACTTAGCAACTACCGTCAAAGGTCCGGCTCTGGAAATTCAAAAAACCATCAACTATTCCAACTTATATTTCGCTTCTCCAACCAAAAAAATTTTTTATCCTCAGAACTTTGCTCTCGAAATTTCCTCATCGACTACTTTAGACAAGACGGAATTTCTCGATTCCCAAATTGCCTCAAAATTTTCCCAGCCCTCAAATTTTCCCCTGCCGGTTTTGGGAGTCTTCCTCTCAAGGACTAATGTCTCAAAAGCTGATATAATTAAATCAACCTCCGGTTACAATACATCCAAAAAAACAGAGACTATGGACAATCACGAAAATAAGAAAAACGTTTTACCTCTAGTTGCTGTTTTCATATTCACCGCAGCCTTAGCTTCTTTAGCTATTTGGTATTTCATGAACCGTAACACCTTGCCGGATTCTAACACCATAGCCGATATTACTCCAACCGTGTTCATCAGCCTTCCCACCGAAACTCCTTCTCCGACTCCGGTTCCGATTAGTAAAGATTTAAAAATCCAGGTGCTTAACGCTACCAGCATTAACGGCCAAGCCGCTACCTTAAAGAAAACGCTTTCCGACCTCGGATTTACCAACATTACTCTAGGCAACAGCTCCGAAAAGTTAACTCAAAACGAAATTCGGATGAAATCATCACTTAGTGACTTTTCCGGCTACTTTAGCCAAAGCATGTCTGATTTTCCCGCCAATATTACTGCCACCCTAAAAGATTCAGCTACTTACGATCTTGTCTTTGTTATCGGAACTGACCTAAGTAAAGCCGGTAGCCCCACCGAGACCGACGAGCTCGAGTCAACTCCAACTCCCAAAGCATCTCCCTCCAAATCAGCCGTCACCCCGACAGAATCAGCCGCCAACCCAACAGAATAAATTATGAAAATCCTTATTACCGGTGGATTGGGTTTTATTGGTAGTAATTTTATCCACTATTGGATTTCTAAACATCCCGATGATTTTATTTTTAACTTGGATAATTTAACCTATGCCGCCAACCAGGACAGCTTGAAAGACATCGAAACATCGGCAAATTATAAATTTATCAAAGGCGATATTTGTGATTCCGCCTTGATTGACCAACTAGTACCGCAGGCGGATGCTATTATTCACTTTGCCGCTGAATCTCACGTCGACCGTTCCATCCATGATCCGTTACTTTTTGTTAAAACTAACGTCTTAGGCACTTATACCTTACTTAAAGCCGCCCATACATTTCATACTCCTCGCTTTCATCATATTTCCACTGACGAAGTTTTTGGCTCTATAGGTCTTGACTCTGCCGACCAGTTTACCGAATCCACACCCTATTCACCCTCCAGCCCATATTCGGCCTCCAAGGCTTCGGCTGATCATTTTGTCCGTGCTTTTAGCAAAACTTTTAACTTACCCATAACTATCACCAATTGCTCCAATAATTACGGCCCCTATCAACACCCGGAAAAGTTTATTCCTCGGGTTATCACCAACCTTATCGATGGCCACAAAATACCCGTTTACGGTCAGGGCTTAAACCTGCGTGACTGGCTTTTTGTCGAAGATCATTGTAGTGCAATAGAAGCCGTTTTCTTAAATGGCGTAATCGGCCAGACTTATTGTGTTGGCGGTCTAAAAGGCGGCACCCGAAACATTGATATTGTTAAGACTCTATTAAAAATATTTAAGTTGGACGATAGTTGGATTGAGTTTGTGCCTGATCGCCCGGCTCACGATAATTACTCCGTTGATTGGTCCAAAATCCAGCAGGAACTACATTGGCAACCCAAGTACGATCTCGAATCAGGCCTAAAAGCTACCGTCGATTGGTATAAGGCTAATGAGCCGTGGTGGCGAGCTGCCAAGGTCGAAGCCGAAAAATTTTACCAAAAATTAAATCAGCCAAAGTAAACTTCCTATGAACTTTATCCCCACTCCTCTGGATGGTCTCTTTCTGATTGAGCCAAAAGTATTCTCCGACGAACGGGGTTATTTTCTCGAATCCTATAACCAAAAAGAATTTAACCAGAACGGTATTGATGTCAACTTCGTCCAGGATAATCATTCTTATTCCCAAAAAAATATTTTGCGGGGCCTTCACTTTCAAAACCCTCCCTTTGCCCAAGCCAAACTGATTAGGGTTGTTACTGGTGAGGTTTTTGACGTTGCGGTCGATATTCGGCCCGACTCTCCAACTTTTGGTCAGTATTATTCTGTAAATCTTTCCTCCGAAAACCATTTGATGCTTTATGTCCCTGCTGGTTTTGCCCATGGTTTTTGTGTCCTTTCCGAAACAGTCAATTTTTTATACAAATGCTCTGATTTTTATCACCAGGAAGCCGAAGGCGGGATCATTTATAACGATCCCTCTCTTCAGATTCCCTGGCCGGTTTCAGATCCCATCCTTTCGGCCAAGGATCAAGCATGGCCGTCTTATAAATTTAGTTAATTTCTTTGACCGCCAAACAAAAAATAATTGCTACCGGTTTGTCCGGGATGGTTGGTTCCAGGGTAGCTCAACTTCTTTCCGCCGATTATAATTTTGTTGATTTTTCCCTGGACACTCATGTTGATATCTTGGATTATCCCAACCTTAACAACTCTTTCATTAGCCACAACGACGCAAAGGCCGTAATCCACTTTGCCGGGTTTACTGACACTAATGCCGCGTGGCTTCAACGTGGTGACAAAACCGGCTTATGCTACCGACTTAATGTCGAAGGGACCAAAAATATCCTCGACCTTTGCCAGAAACACTCAAAATACCTGATATACATTTCTACCGATTTTGTTTTTGACGGTCAAAAAAGGGGTGCTTATACCGAAAACGATGATCCCAATCCAATCGAATGGTATGGTCAAACAAAATATTTAGGTGAGAAAATTATCTTAGAATCCGGTATTCCGGCTGCCGTTACCCGCATTGCCTTTCCTTATCGGGCTGATTATCAGCTCAAAAAAGATATCGTCCGGAAAATTATTGACGGTTTTCGTGCTGGTAAGTTATACCCACAATGGACAGATCAGCTCACCACTCCCACTTTTGTCGACGATATTGCCTACGGCCTTAAATATCTACTGACCCAAAAAAGCACTGGCATTTTTCATTTAGTTGGTTCTTCTTCTCAATCACCGTACGATCTTTGTCAGGTAATTGCCGAGGTTTTTGGTTTCGACAAATCGATAATTCAACCGTCGACCCTGGTCGGTTACCAAGCCTCCCAGTCTCCCGGCTCCCGCCCCTGGCAAGCCAACTTGTCTCTTTCCAATCAAAAAATTTCTGAATTGGGGATCTTTATGAAAACAATCAAAGAAGGTTTAGCTACCTTAAAGGAGCAAACCTCGTAATTATTTTAATCCCAAAAAACCGACCATTTTTTCCGCTTCCCGAATCGCGTAATTTATCCCCCTATCTTCAGGGTAAATTTGGGCAAAATTGGACAGATATACGTTTTTTATTGGTAACTTTCTCGGTATTAGCTTAGCGCTGTAGTTTTTCGTCACTACTTGTTGGGCGAATTTTAGCTTGCAAACTCTAATATTTCTGGCCTTGTCAATATCAAACTCGGGAAATATCCGTTTTAGGTATTGGGTAAATTCTATAATTATTTCTTTGTCGTCTAGCTCGAAGTACCTATGATCGTGGGGCACATAAGTCCCTAAATAATAAATGTTATTACCCCCATACTCTGTTCTCCCGACTAAATTGGTATGCTGGATAAACGCCAAAAACGGCGAATTCAGGTCGTTAATATTGTGCCAATAGTATTCCGACAAGTTCTGTTGGGATTCAAAAACAACGTTAATCGCCCCCAGGTAATTAACCGCGGTTAACTTTCGATGCAGCTTAGGATATATTTTATTATTAAAAGCTTTAGCTAACGGCTGGTTTGGTACGGTTGCGATTATTCTATCGGCCTTTATTTCACCAAAACTTTTTATTTCAACTCCGGTCTTAACTTCTCCACCCATTCTTACAATCTCTCTTGCCAGTTTTTCGGTTATTTGCTGGAATCCGCCATGAAGATATCCCAGTTTTTCTTCTGACTCTCCTTTTTCTTTAGAGTTTGCCCTTACATGAATTCTAGCCCATAGCCAAGCCATTGAAACTTCTTTATAAAAGTCGTGGAACTTACCACGTAGTAGAGGTTCCCAAATTACTTGGTACGCCCTTTTACCACACCATTTTTCCATCCATTTATATGCTTCAATATTCTCAAACTTTTTCCACTTATTTGTTTTTTGTAGATACAAGGTGACTAATCCCAACCTAAATTTGTCAAAGATATTCAACGGCTCAAACGTTAGTAAGTCCTTCGGCGTAACAAACGGGTAAAATTTACCCTGCCAATAAATGGCCATCGAGCTTTTGTGCCACTTCAGTTTATTTTTAAATCCCAGCTCCTCAATTAATTTAATTGCGTACTTATCGCTCTTAAAGATATGATGGTATGTTTTTTCCAAAAAAATATTTCCCTGTTTTTCTCCGGCCATCAACCCTCCCAAAAAATTTTTCTTTTCATATATCACTACCCTGTGCCCTTTTTGCGCCATCCTATATCCGATAACCAGTCCTCCGACCCCACCACCAATTATCGCTATCTTCATATATAAGCTTAGTATAGCTTACTTTTTTGGTCTTACCGCTTCTTGCAAACCTGCTTCCTCATGCTAATATACAATGATATTCACTGTTGCAGGAATGTGACAGTTTTTTGTTTACAAAATTATGGCTGATGCAATCAAATTAACTAAAAATCGGGACGTACCTATGGAATTAGTGCGCAATATCGGTATTATTGCCCACATTGATGGTGGCAAAACTACCACCACCGAAAGGTTGCTTTTTTATACCGGCAAAATTCACAAAATCGGCTCTGTCGACGAAGGTACTACCACCACCGACTCCATGGTTCAGGAGCGGGAGCGCGGGATTACCATCCAGTCAGCTTGTATTACTACTTTTTGGAAAAACTATCGTATCAATATTATCGACACTCCTGGTCACGTTGATTTTACTGCCGAAGTAGAAAGATCACTTCGTGTCCTTGACGGGGCTATCATGATTTTCGACGGCAATGCCGGAGTTCAGGCTCAATCCGAAACTGTCTGGCGTCAGGCCGACAAATATCAGGTACCTCGCATCGCCTTTGTTAACAAAATGGACAAAGTAGGTGCTTCTTTCGAAAAAACTCTTGAGAGTATCCGGCTAAAGCTTCGGGCACCAATTGTCCCATTGGTTATTCCCATCGGTGAAGAGCACAGTTTTGTCGGTGTTATCGACCTTATGGCCATGCAAATGATTGTTTACGACAAAGACGATGAGGGCATGGAATTTACCGTCAAAGACATTTCTCCGGATTATCAGGAAGCGGCTCAAAAAGCCAGGCAAAATATGATAGAAAAAATCGCCGGCGAAGATGAATCGTTAATGGAAAAGTTTTTAAACGACCAGGAAATTACTAACGCAGAGTTAAAATCGGCTCTTCGTCGGGCCACCATTTCCCGCCGTTTATTCCCGGTCTTTTGCGGTGCTGCCTGGCGCAACAAGGGCATCCACCCAATTCTTGACGCCATAATTGATTACTTACCTTGTCCCACCGATCTTCCGCCTATCGAAGGTTTCGACGTCAACACCGAAGAAAAGGTTATGCGCAAGCCCTTCAAAACCGAGCCTTTTTCCGGAATGTTATTCAAAGTTCAATCCGATCCCCATGTTGGCACTTTATCTTACGTCCGCATTTACTCTGGGAGCATCAAAACCGGCATGGAAGTATATAATAGTACCCGTAAGAAAACAGAAAGGATAGGCCGTTTATTACTGATGCATGCCGACAAAAGAGAAGGTATCGAAGAAGGTTTTGCTGGCGAAATAATCGCCTGTATTGGTCTCAAAGAGTCCTTTACCGGCGATACCCTCTGCGACAAAAATGCCCCGATATCCCTGTCGCCCATTCAATTTCCCGATCCGGTTATATCCTTATCTATCGAGCCCGAAACTACCGATGATCAGGAAAAAATGAGCCAGGCTCTTTACCGTCTTTCTTCAGAAGATCCGACCTTTAAAGTTTCCTATAACCAGGAAACGGGTCAGACCATTATTGCCGGTATGGGCGAGCTTTATCTTGAAATCGTGGTTGATCGCCTTAAGCGTGAGTTTGGCGTCAATGTCAAAACCGGTGCCCCCCAGGTTGCCTACCGCGAAACCATCTCCGCCGATTCCGACGGTGAAGGAAAATATATTCATCAGTCCGGCGGCCACGGCCAATACGGACACTGCAAAATCAGAATCGAGCCCAAAAATAGGGGAGAGGGTATTGAGTTTGTCAACGCTATTAAAGGTGGCATAATTCCTGCTAACTTTATTCCGGCTATCGAAAAAGGAGTCAAAGAAACTCTCCAAAAAGGTATTCTGGCCGGCTTTCCGGCTGTCGATGTCAAAGTTAGTGTTTTCGATGGTTCCTATCACGACGTTGACTCTTCAGAAATGGCCTTTAAGTTAGCCGGTTCCTACGCTATCAAAGACGCTTTCGTTCAGGCCAAGCCCCTGATTCTGGAGCCTATAATGAAGATGGAGGTAGCCACTCCGTCGGAATTCTTAGGTACTGTCATTGGTGACCTATCTTCCCGACGTGGTCAAATTTCCGGTACCAACGAATCGTTTGGCTTTACTACCATCAACTGTCTTATCCCTCTTGAAGCTGTCCGGGGTTACGCTACCGTTATTCGTTCCCTTACCCAAGGCCGGGGTTCTTTCTATATGGAGCCAAGTCACTATGACCCGGTTCCACGCGATATCCAGGAAAAGCTTACCACCCCCCTAAAGGCGTCAAAATAGCAAAGTATTTTTATTTCTTGCAAAGCTACATATTAGTTGTTACAATTCTAAAGCATTTTAAGCTAATTATTAATATTTTTTATAAGTCTTTAATAAAGACCAAATAATAAAAGGAGTATAAAAATGGCAGGTACTTTTCAAAGAACCAAACCCCATGTTAATGTTGGTACTATTGGGCACGTTGATCACGGTAAAACCACCTTATCAGCCGCCATTAGTAAAGTTCAAGGCAATCCCAAGTCTTACGCCGATATTGCCAAAGGCGGTACTGTCCGTGACGCCTCCAAGATCGTTACTATCGCCATTTCCCATCTTGAATACGAGTCCGACAAAAGGCATTACGCCCACATTGACTGCCCGGGGCACGCAGACTATGTAAAAAACATGATTACCGGTGCCGCCCAAATGGATGGTGCTATTTTGGTTGTCTCCGCTCCCGATGGCCCAATGCCTCAAACCCGAGAACACGTACTCCTGGCCAACCAGGTAAACGTTCCGGCTCTGATTGTCTATCTTAACAAAGTTGATTTAGTCACCGATCCTGAATTCTTAGATTTAGTCGAAATGGAAATCCGTGATCTCTTAAAAAAGTACGGTTACCCGGGCGATGAAACTCCGATTATCCGTGGATCAGCCCTCAAAGCTTTAAATGGTGATCCGGACGGGGTTGAATCAATCAAGAAGTTGATGGATGCCTTAGATACTTTTATTCCTGAGCCTAAGCGTGAGCTTGATAAACCTTTCCTTTTGCCGGTTGAAGACGTTTTTTCGATCAAAGGTCGTGGCACTGTGGCCACTGGTAGAATCGAGACTGGTGTTGTCAAAGTTAACGAAGAAATCGAAATTGTCGGTTTACGTGATACCAAGAAATCGGTTGTAACCGGTGTCGAGATGTTCCATAAGTCTCTTGATCAGGGTCAAGCCGGCGACAATGTTGGCATACTTCTCCGCGGAGTTGAAAAAGACGATATCGAGCGGGGACAGGTATTAGCCAAACCAGGTAGCATTACTCCTCATACCGAATTTAAGGCTCAAATTTATCTCTTAAAAAAGGAAGAAGGCGGTCGGCATACTCCTATCTTTAACGGTTATCGTCCTCAGGTCTTTATTCGGACCACTGACGTTACCGGCGACATCAAACTCCCCGAAGGCATGGAAATGGTTATGCCGGGCGACAATGCCGCCGTTTCAGTTACTCTTATCAAGCCGGTAGCTATGCAAACCGGCCAAAGATTTGCTCTCCGCGAAGGTGGTTTAACCGTTGGAGCCGGTACCATCATCGAGATAGTCAAATAAATTTATATTTTTGCACTTTGTAAAAAATGGCCAAAGGTAACCGCATTAGGATTCGACTAAAATCATATGATCATCGGATTATCGATGAGGCAGCCGTCAAGATTGTCGAAGCTGCGGTTACCGCCGGTGCCCAAGTCCAAGGCCCGATTCCTCTTCCCACCGAACGAAAAGTATTCCCGGTTTTGACTAGCCCCCACACCGACAAAAATGCCCGTGAGCATTTTCAAATCCTGACCCACAAACGTTTAATCGACATTACCAATGCCAGTCTCCGAACTGTAGACAGCCTTCAGCATCTCGATCTTCCTTCGGGTGTCGAAATAGAAGTTAAAATGTAACCTATGATTTCTGGATTTATTGCCCAAAAAGGCTCAATGACTAACATCTATCTTGAAAACGGCAGTCGTGTTGCCGCCACCAGATGCCGGGTTTCACCTCTTATTGTCACCCAAGTCAAAACCACCGAAAAAGATGGCTATCAGTCAATTCAGGTCGCCTATGGTAACCGAAAAAGGCAGGACCAATCAACTTCCCGCAAATTAAATAAATTATCATTATCTTTGACTCCTAAAGGTTTTAAAGAGTTTACCCGGGCTACCGACGACCCCCTTAATGTCGGGGATTCCATCGAAATCGATAAAGTTCTTCAGCCGGGTGATTCGATTGCCGTGACCGCCACTTCCAAGGGTCATGGTTTTGCCGGTGTCATAAAACGTTGGGGTTTTCAGCGTCAGCCGGTTACTGGAGGTCAATCGGATCGTGTCCGGGCTCCCGGATCTATCGGCGCCCAAACACCGGGTAAAGTTGTAAAAGGCAAAAAAATGCCTGGGCATTATGGTAATGTCACCAAAACTATCAAAGGCTTAAAAATATTAAAAGTTGATTTAACTTCCAAAGAAATCCTGATTAGCGGCCCTGTTCCCGGCCACCTGGGTTCCTGGTTAGTTGTTACCAAACTTTAAAGTGAAACTACCTATTTATAATCTAACTTCTAAAACTTCATCGTCGGTTACCCTGCCCTCATCCGTTTTTGGTGCCAAAATCAATTCCGGAATTATTTCCCAGGCCATAAAAGTCTACTTAGCCAATCAGCGTTCATCCCACGCCAAAACCAAGAGCCGCCACGAAGTTGCCGGAACTACCAAAAAAATGTGGGCCCAAAAGGGCACTGGTCGGGCTAGGCATGGTTCTGCCAAAGCTCCTCTTTTCGTTGGTGGCGGTGTTTCCCACGGTCCCCGAGGGAATCGGAATTATGTCCTCAAGTTAACCAAGTCATTAAAAGCGGTTGCCTATAGATCGATATTATCCCAATTCGCCGCCGACAATAAAATCATTGTAGTCAAAAGCCTTTCCCGGATTAACCCCAAAACCAAAGAGGCCGTTAAGTTTCTGTCTCTTTTATCGACCGACTATTCCGCCCTAAAAGATAACCGCCGTTTGGGCGTAATCTCTACTAAGCCTCATCAAAATATCACCCGTTCTTTTGGTAATTTACCTCAAGTCAATCTTTTGCCTATGACTTCGATAAACGTTTATGATCTAAGTCGGCAGCAATTCTTGATTATTTCTCCCCGGTCTATTGATAAATTTAAAAAACTTTATGGCCAACGCTAACTTAAACACCACAATTTTAAAACCCATCATCACCGAATCTTCTTTGGCCGATCAATCTCTTGGCCGTTATCATTTTTGGGTCGGGATCAAATCAACCAAAAACCAAATTGTTAGTGCTTTCAAAAAAATATTTAGTGTTACTCCCTTAAAGATCAATACATTAATTATAAAAGGAAAAGTTAAAACCGATTGGAAGCGCCGTCAGCCTATCGCCAAATCTGACCGCAAAAAAGCCATAATTACTATACCAAAAGACCAAAAAATTGAAATTTTAACCGTCAAAACAAAATAAACATGAAACCATTAAGAATTAAGAAGAAAACTAGTGGCCGCGATTCTCAGGGGCATATTTCTGTTCGCCATCGTGGCGGTGAAGCTAAACGCTTTATTCGCATTCTGGATGACCGCCGGATTAACAAAGAAGTTAAAGCTAAAGTCGTTGCCCTGGAATACGATCCCAATCGGACGGCCAGTCTGGCTCTTCTAAGTTATACCAATGGCTACAAATCCTATATTTTGGCCACCGAAAAATTACAACCTAATGACTGGGTTGTCTGTTCCGACAACGCTCCAATTAAGGACGGTAACCGTTTACCGCTCAAAAATATTCCCATCGGTGTTCCTCTTAATTCTTTAGAGCTCGAAGCCGGTAAAGGCGCCCAAATTGTAAAAAGCGCCGGCTCTGCCGCCTATGTACAAAGTCTTGATGGCAACAAAGCTGTCGTTACCCTGCCTTCTGGCGAAATCCGGATTTTTAATTCAAATTGTTATGCTACCATTGGCCAAATAAGCAATTCAAATCATTTTAATGTTAAACTATCTAAAGCTGGTGATAGTCGCCATCGGGGCATTCGGCCTACTGTTAGGGGTGTAGCTCAAAATCCCAAAACTCATCCTCACGGTGGTGGTGAGGGTAAGAGCTCCATCGGTATGAATCCCAAAACTAAATGGGGTAAACCAGCCTATGGTAAGCGGACTCGAAAGCGCAAAAAGGCTTCAAATAAATTAATCATCAAACGCCGCAAATAATTAATAACTTAAATCTTAAAAATTTTTGAATTAAAAATTAGAAATTAACCCCATGTCCCGAAGTTCCAAAAAAGGTCCCTATATCGACAAAAATTTAAGCAAGAAAATTGCTCTTCATAAGGCCAGTACTGATCCTATTAAGACTTACGCCCGTTCCAGTCAAATAGCTCCTGAATTTGTTGGGCACAATCTTTCAATCTACAACGGCAAAAAGTTTATCAATATTTATGTCACGGAAGATATGGTTGGTCACCGTGTGGGCGAATTCGCCCCCACCAGAACCTTCAAAGGTCACGGCCGTGTAGTTAAAAGGGTTATTGAAAAAACATAAATTATGGCTACTTCAAAAATTTCTTCTCCGGTTTCATTGGCTGCCGACAACCAACCCCGTAATGTCAGATATCTGAATAAAAATCTAAAGATCTCACCTCGAAAATTAATGCTTTTGGTCAACCAGATTAGGCCGCTTAAACCCATAGAGTCTTTAGTTCGTTTAAAACTAACCAACACCAAAGCCGCCCGTCTTTTGGCCAAAGGTGTCCAAAACGCCGTCTCTGACGCCAAGGCTAATTTCGGTTTAAGTCCCGATACTCTTAAGTTTTCATCAATTTTAGTTGGCGATGGGCCCAAGATCAAAAGGATGGACAAATCGCACGGTTCCCGTTTTGCCCGGGGAATTATTCAAAAACGTCACAGTCGCCTAACTATAATCCTATCTTCTGCTACTCCCATTACCGATTCACCAAAGCCTTCCATTTCCAAAACAAAATAGTAAAATAATTAGTTTAAAAAATATTTGTAAAAACTTTTATGGGTCAAAAAATCAATCCACTAGGATTCAGGCTCGAAACCACCAAGACCAGCCCACAATGGCAGTCTTCCTGGTATGTTGCTCCCAAATACTACTCTCAAATGTTGCTTGAGGACAAAAAGATCCGTGACCATCTCCAAAAAAGGCTGTATTCTGCCGGTGTTGTTGCCATCCGTATTGAAAGATCCGCCAAAAAAATCAAAATCATTCTGGTTGTTAGTCGTCCCGGTTTAGTCATCGGTCGGGGCGGTAAAGAGCTGGAGAGTATTAAGGCTGATATTACCAAGTTAATCCGTCGGGGGCCAGCCAAGCTTAATATCGATATCCAGGTTGAAGAATTTAAGCACAGCGATCTTTCAGCCAAATTAATTGCCGAAAAAATTGCTTATCAACTGACCAAAAGGTTACCTTATCGCCGGGCTGTTCTTTCGGCCATGGAAAGGACTATGACTTCTGGTGCCAAAGGTATTAAAGTAATTCTCGGTGGTCGTATAAATGGTGCCGAAATCAGTCGTCGGGAAAAATTCTCCCGCGGCAAGGTGCCCTTGAGTACTATCAAAGCCAACATTGATTACGCCCAGTGCCCATCGCTGACCCGATCTGGCTACATTGGTGTTAAAGTTTATCTTTGTTTAGGTTAAAATTATGCTTCAGCCCAGCCGAACTAAATATCGCAAAGCCTTTCGGGGTCATATGAAAGGCCTGTCAAAAGGCAATATGGTTTCCTTTGGTGATTTTGGGTTAAAAGCTTTAGCTAGGTCCTGGGTCACTGCCAATCAGATCGAAGCCGCCCGAAGAGCCATTGCCCACGCAACCAAGCGAAACGGCCGGATGTGGGTTCGTCTGTTTCCCGACAAGCCCATTACCGAAAAAGGCACCGTTACTATGGGTGCCGGAAAAGGTGACGTTAAAGGCTATGTTTGCGTTGTCAAGCCGGGTAGGGTTATGTTTGAGGTTTCTGGCATACCGGAAGCAGCTGCCAACGAGGCCTTAAGATTGGCCGCCGCCAAACTACCTATTATCAGTAAAGTCGTTAAAAGAATCTAAACATTATTTTATGAAAAAAGCTGATAAAATCTCCTACCGCCAAAAAGATCAGGCAGAGCTCCAAAAACTTTTAGTTGATCTTCAAAAAAAGTTAGTGGAAGTCATGTCAAAAATCTATACTGGATCAACCAAAGACACTTCGGTTATCAAAAAAACCAAATACGAAATTGCTCTTATTCAAACATTACTCACTGAAAAACAACATGGAAGCAACAAATAAACCAGTTAAAACCGGCAAAACCTTTATTGGCACCGTCGTTTCGACCAAAATGGCCAACACTATTACTGTTTCTTTAAATTATAAATTTAAGCATCCGCTCTATCAAAAAATTGTCAAAAAGACAAACAAAATTTACGCCAGCAACAATCTTAACGCCAAAGTTGGCGACCGGGTGCAGGTGGTAGAAACCAGGCCGTTAAGCAAGCTTAAACGCTTTACTACCCAAGAAATTATCACCAAAAAGTAAATCAGCATGATCCAATTAAGAAGTATTATCAAGCCAGCCGACAATTGTGGAGCCAAATTGGTTCAGGTTCTCCACGTCTACAAAGGTAGTATTCACAAAAAGGGTAGTATCGGCGACATTATTCTGGCCTCTGTCAAACAAGCTATTCCCAACGCTCTAGTCAAAAAGAAAGAAAAAATCCGGATGGTTGTGGTTCGCACCAGAAAGGAGTTCCGCCGATCCGATGGTTCTTATATTCGTTTCAGCGATAATGCCGCTGTTACTATCGATGCCCAAAATAATCCCCGAGGCACAAGAATCTTTGGACCAATCGCCCGGGAAATTAAAGATTTAGGTTTTGCCAAGATTGCCTCAATGGCCAAGGAAGTCTACTAATATGAAAATACTTACCGGCGATAAAGTAAAAATCCTTCTGGGTAAAGACAAAAACCGTACTGGCCAGGTGGTCAGAACTTATCCCAAATTAAATACTGTTTTAGTTAAAGACATTAATATTTTTAAACGCCACCTTAAAGCTCAAAAGGGCCAGAAAGGCGGAATCATTGAAAAGGAACGCCCCCTGGCTGCTTCCAAGCTTATGCTGATTTGTCCAAATTGCCAAAAGCCGGTTCGGGTTCATTATCGCCTCAATCCGTCTTCCGGCAAAACCCGATATTGCTCCAAATGCCAATCAGAAATTATTTCATCTACCAAACAAAAATAACCTATGCTCTACCAAAGTTATCAGCAACTAATCCGGGACAGCTTCAAAGCCCAATCCCGCAACCTTCTTTCCCTGCCCCGACTAAATAAGGTAGTCATTAACTACCGTGTTCCGGACGGTCGTGAAAGTCAGGAAAGCCTGGCCGCTGCTCAAAACGAAATTATGGCAGTTACCGGCCAAAAGCCTCAATTAACCAAAGCCAAAAAATCGGTTTCCTCTTTTAAATTACGTCAGGGTGATCCTTTGGCCTACAAAGTAACCCTTCGCGGTCGTCGGATGTTTGATTTTGTCGAAAAACTTTTTAACTTGGTTTTGCCCAGATTGCGCGACTTTAAAGGTATGCCTTTGGATTCCTTTGATCAAGCCGGCAACTACAATATGATTATCAAAGATCAAACCTATTTTCCCGAAATAGATCTAGATAAAATAACTAAAATCCGGACGGTTCAAATTACCCTAAATATCACTGCCTCTTCAAAAGACGAAGCAAAAATGTTATTATCCGCCCTAGGATTTCCATTTGAAAAAAGATAAAAAATGGCCAATAAAGCAAAAATTGCTCGAGAACACAAAAAATTGAGATATCAGGTACGGTATCACCACCGTTGCCAGCTTTGTGGTCGTCCCCGCTCGTTTATTCGTTTATTTGGCCTCTGTCGTATTTGTTTTCGTCAGTTAGCTAATGCCGGTCTTTTACCCGGTGTTAAAAAAGCCAGTTGGTAAAACTATGAGCACCCCTTTAAATTTCGACTATCTTATCAGGTTAAAAAATGCCTATATGGCAGGGAATAAAGTCGTTACCTCCCCATCCTCCAAATACTGTCTGGCACTTGCCGAAATTTTAAAACGGCACCATTTCATTGCCGACTACAGCCCCATGTCTGACGACCCCAAAACGCTTCAGACTACTTTATCTTATTCTAATGCCCGGCCGGCTATCTCTGGCTTAACTTTACTTTCTAAGCCGGGTCGGCGGCTATATTCCAAATCATCCTCAATTCCCTGGGGTAAAACCAAAAATTCATTAATTATAATTTCAACTTCTTCCGGTCTTATGTCCCAACGTGAAGCAGTTACCAAAAAGCTGGGAGGGGAGTTGGTTGCCGAAATCAACTAATTTATATGTCACGAATCGGTAAAATGCCTGTTTCCATTCCTCAAGGTGTCACTGTTACCGTTAATCCTGGCCACGTTGTCGTTACCGGTCCCAAAGGCACCTTAAGCCTTAACGTTCCTTCAAAAATTAAGGTCGAAGTCCTTGAAAACCAGGTCTTGGTAACTCGTATGTCAGAAGACAAATCGGCCAAATCTGTCCACGGTGCTATCCGGGCCCATCTGCAAAACATGGTTTCTGGTGTAGTTACTCATTGGAAAAAGGATTTAGAAATCCGGGGCACTGGTTATAAGGCCAGCGTTTCCGGTAACAAACTTACAGTCATTGCCGGTTACATTCATCCGGTCGAAATTATTGCTCCTGAAGGCATTCAATTTTTAGTTACCCAGGATACTGCTATTTCAGTTACCGGCCCCGACAAAACTATTGTTGGTCAGGTTGCTAGTAACATCCGTAAAATTAGAAAGCCGGAGCCTTACAAAGGCAAGGGTATCCGCTATCTGGGTGAATATATTAAATTAAAAGCTGGCAAAACTGCCAAAGCCTAACCTATGATCATTCATGACCCCAAAATTCGTCGGCTAAGAAGAGTCCGCCAAAAAATAAACCATAACAAAGGCATTCCCCGTCTTTCTGTTTATCGGAGTAATCAGCACTTATGGGCTCAAATTATTGACGACTTACACGGCAAAACATTAGCGTCCGGTAACACCAAGGTATTAAAAACAAAATCCACAAAAACAGAAAAAGCCTATACTTTAGGTCAAGAAATTGCTAAAATGGCCAAAACGGCT
>JBAZSP010000015.1:0-29774 GCA_041663285.1 Candidatus Shapirobacteria bacterium | reverse complement strand
ACGACTGTCCATATAGTTTAAAGTTTACAAAAATCATACCCTTATTCTACTCCATCCGCCTGCCCGCCTAAACTGCGAAGCTGTTGGCGGAACCGCCTCTGGCAAAGAAGCAATCTCTTCTTTCTATCTAAAGCCTCTTATCCCTCAGTTTCTTAAATTATTAAATTCTTAAATTATATTAATCAACTTAGTCTTTACTATTTGAATAATCTTTTACTAGTACTCTCCCTTTTCCCTCGTCCGCCGAAGCCTTGGCGTAGGTGGATCACCTGTCCCGATCGAAACATCGGGAAAGGGAGAGTTAGTGAGGGATTTCTTAATTAAGTTTTGAAATTTGATAATTATAATTTTGAATTTGTTTAGAGTTTAGGATTTAGATATTAGAAATTTTAGTATTTACAGGTCAAAATTTGAAGTGTAATGCCAAATTTTGCCTTAAAATACAATCCGCCTCTGGCGGAAGAGCTTAGATGTTATTCCTGAATCATATTTCATATTTCACCCATCTTTTTTTCCAAAATCCAGCCTGTTACCTTAGCTCGTATTTTTGTTTTAGTTGCTGTATTCCCTTTTTCAGCGTTTCCACCACCGAGTCACTCGACTCTTTATCAAACACTATTGCATTTATCGCGTTTTTAAAGTAATCGCTCATTTGGTCATTAAGTCCGGCATCGTAAGTTCGGGACGATAAGTAACCGCTGCTGGCGCTGTCCGCTCCCTGCAAAAATGCGCTGGCTTTCAGGTTATCAGTCAGCATTGGCCCCATGCTTCTTCTGGGGTAAAGTTCACCAAAATATCTCACCTGTGATGCCGTCCGGTACAAAACTTCCAGGTTTTCCTTGGCTGCCAAAAACTCCAGCAATTTCCAGGCCTCTTTTTGGTTTTTACTTCTGGCGTTTACCCCTTCAGCCCAATAAGTTGCCCACTGAATATCAGTTAATCTGGTTTCCGGCGACAGCTCTTCACCCTCCTCCAACACCGGCAGTTGCGGCACTCCAATTACTTCATATTCCAGTTGGGGATTTAAAGTCGGTTTCATTTCTTCCAGGTTAAATATCCGCCAAGAAGGCCCAAAATAAAAAGCCAGTTTTCCGCTGGCAAACATCTCTGTTGTCGTCGGCAAGCTTTCGTTCCACACCTCGTCCCGGGTACGGAAAAGGGTATAAAAGTTCAGCACATTTTTGAGCTTGGCTTCAGTGGCTGCGTCCAAATTCAAAATGTCAATTCCATTTTGTTTCATAATCAGGCCCAAAATATCGCTCCAATGATCCACGTTATCGGCTAAACCCATTCCGGCTCCGGCCACCGTAATTTTCCCGTTTTGGTCTTTTACCGTCACCTTCGTCGCCGTCTCCTGAAAATCCCACCAAGTTCTTGGCAGACTCATTTGCGATTTTTCAATAATATCTTTGTTATAAAACAGCGCCAGCCCGTCATACATTAGCGGTATCCCTACATAAGACTTTCCGATTTTAAGGTCATTTTGATATACCCGGTAAAAGTCGTTTTCCAGCTCTAATTTCTGGGCCGTCTCGTCCGGGGCCGCATCCAGGTAATTCTTCATCATCGGCACCCAGCTGCTATGGAATCTAAACAAGTCGGGCACTTCCTCCGCCTCGGGGTCTTTCGCTAGCCTGCCCTGAAGTCGTGACCGGTAATCAATTTTCGAATTTTTTATATACTTAACTTTAATTCCCGGGTTTTTGGTCTCAAAATCAGCCAATACTCCGTTTATCAAGCTGTCGTCTTCCCACAGTCCCCAATATACTATTGTTTTTTCTCCGGCCGTTTTTCCGCTCCCCTTAAGTCTGGGGATAAGTACTTTAACCACCACCAATATCAGTGCAATTATCGCCAATCCGATTAGGGCTATTGTAATCGGCCCCCGGTTGTCCCGGGGAATTATAGCCTTAGCCAGGGGCAATCCAGTCGGTTTTGACGACACCATAATCGGCTCCGTCCTGTTTTGCGGCAGTATTTCTTCACTGACTTTTTCTTCTGTCGGTTTTTCTTCTACCGGTTGTTCCTCCGGTATATTTGTTCTTCTTGGCGGCAGGGGGCTGTTAATTTCATCCATCACTTAAATAATACAGCATCTCACTTGTCTTCTCCATTCTTGTCCACCCACCTCATACGTCATTGCGCCCAAAGCGCGGCAATCTCAAATAAGATCACCCCGGCCTCCCCCCTAGCAGACTTATTCACTAACCGAAAAATAGAGTTTGTTTTTACCCTTCAGGGTATTCAAACAGTATTTGAAAACTTCAATATTCAACCAGCTTTTACCTAGAGAGAACTCGTTATTATTCCACCTAGAATACACGCAATGCCAAGAGCTTGAGTTCTATCGATTCTCTCTTTTAAGAGAAAATAGGCAAGTATGATGGTTGGCAAAGAATAAGCATTAGCAATCACAGTTATCAAACTGGTTGTATTTGTAGTAATAGAATAACCCCAGGTAGTTCCCAAATATGCTAAAGCGTCAAGAATAGCAACTGGTAGTAGTATTTTGATTACCGATTTATAGCCGCTTAATAATCTTTTCCCCTTATTCGTTAGGTAGAAATATAAACAAAGCATAGCCCCATTATCAGTTTCAACATTATTAACCAAAACAACCATTCTTTATCACCGACAAACTTATCCCAAAGAGGAAACCACAATCCGATTAAAACCATGACAGCAATAGCTTCTGGAACTCCATTGCTTAGATTTGCTTTTGAAAAACTTCTTTTCAAATCCTTAAAATCGGTTGACGTAATAAGAATTCCGAGAAAAATTAAGATTACGCCTATAAGGCCAAAGGTAGAAAGACTATCCTTGAACAGAAAGACAGCAATAATTACCGAAAATCCCGCCGCACTTGCCGCTATTGGACTGACTATAGACATAACTCCCTTTTGAAAAGCATGATACAGAAATAAATATCCTGCTCCATCTAATAAGGCTAAACAGGAAACATAAAATAGCATTGCCCCTGTTATTGCAGGAAAGGCTGGTTTGGCAAGAAGGTAATATGCAAGTAGAAACAACCCACCAATAATTTGCGAGCCTATCAGTGTTTTTAGGTCGCCAATTTTATCAATTGTTTTTTTGGCAAAGAAATCAGAAATACCCCAACCAAGCATACCAGACAAGCCTGCAATTAAAGCAACTAAAAACCAATTCATACGACAATTATAACTTGATATTAAGCAATGATAAATTGGGATTTATCATGGCAGTAGCACCATTATTTATATTTATTGATTAGGATGGAGATTTCAACTTTAGTCCTACGGGAACAAAAGTCTATACGATATCTGCTGTCACAACCCTCAACCCATGGGAATTATTATTAGTATTTTCAGGTCGAAATTTGAAGTACAACGACAAATTTTGCCTTAAAATACAATCCGCCACCGGCGGGAGATATCAGGATTTAGAACTTAGAAGTTATTCTTGAATCCTGAACCATTTTTCTCGAATCAAGTTTTCATTTTTATGTTAAACTTTACCTATATATCCATTAGTTTACACAATGACGTCATTAACCATGCTCGGTTTGGTGCTGCTTTGTCTGCCGGTGTTTTATTGGTTTGTTGTTCTGCTTTTCGCCGGTAAAGAATTAAGGCACCGTCTTGAATGGCATTGGTTTCCCCATAGCGCTACTATCGTTGTGATTTTGATATTTCTTTGGTTTCTACTGGGTACTTCCTACCTTACTTTTTTTATTTTTATATCTTTCACACTCGATGTTTTTCTCATCCTCCTATTTATTGAACGTCTCAAACCTTCGGCTATTCAAAAAGACATCCTCAAGGACGTTAAATTCCGCCAATACAAAAGAAGAAAGCGTTCCGGTTGGTATTATATTCGTGAAACGTCTTTAGTTTGCTCAAAAAACGTTTATACAATTGAAGATAGTTATTATGATCAGTCTCACCTTCGTTATCCCTCAAAAAGGCTAAGGCCGTATATCGGCCAGCCCATATTTATCCAAGTTTCGCCCTATTTTAAAACCTTTTACACATTAAATATTATTCCTAAATTGATTTGGGACAGTCATATTTTTAGCACTTACGTCTCCCAAAAGAGCAATAAATCTACATAGCCATGTCTCCTTTTTTCCTTTCTCTAATCGTCTCCTTTTCCATCGGCCTGATTTCTTACCTTGGTCTTTTTTTTGCTTCCAAAAAATTTTCCGGGCTTGCCCGTCTCACCCCTTATCTGGTTAGTCTGGCGGTCGGCACCCTTCTTGGCGACGCCTTTATTCACCTTTTGCCCCAGGCTTTCGAGATTTTACCTTCATCAGCTTCCGGATTAACTCTTTCCGGGCTGTTTCTTTTCTTTTTTATCGAAAAAATTTTTCGCTGGCGGCATTGTCACAACGTGGATTGCGACGATTCCAGGTCTCACCTGGCTGCACTCAACCTAGCCGGTGACCTAGTCCATAACTTTATTGACGGTTTATTAATCGCCGCCAGTTTCCAGGTCAGTCTGCCTCTGGGCATAACCACCTCCCTAGCCATCATGGCTCACGAAATACCGCAGGAAATAGGGGATTTCGGTATTATGGTTCACAGTGGCCTTCCCCCTTCCAAAGCTTTGCGATTAAACTTTTTAGTTTCTTTATCATCCGTTTTTGGCACTCTTCTTTTTTTTATTCTTGGCAAATCTATTACCGGCTTGTCTGATTTTCTTATCCCGGTCACCGCCGGTGGTTTCATCTATCTGGCCTCCTCTGATCTTATTCCCGAGCTTCACCGCCACACCCCCCGGCTCTCTGATTCCGCCAGGCAGTTAGCCTTTATTTTTATTGGTCTTGCCTTTATGTATCTTCTGGTTTTTTTAGAATAATCTCATTTCTTCTCTTAACCCCCCTTAAGTAGCTCAGTTGACTTAGGCATCTTTGCGTTTATTCCAAGACAGCGAAAATTTACCCGCCTCCGGTGGGCCCCGATTGTAAAATCGGTGTTGAAGCTATAAATGGTCGGACAAAGTCCGCCAGGAGCGGACCTTTTACCCGCCTCTGGAGGGCAAAACCCTGACCGTAAGGTCATGGGTTATGTATACTAGATCGTATGAAGTCCCGTCCATCCCTTTTGTTTCTGGCCATATTTTTGATTATCATTTTTATCGCCTTTTACCTTTACCTCCATCAGAACAAAAACTCTCCTCCCGTTTTATCGTCCCGCTGCGGTCTTCAGGAATGCCACGGTCTCAATCTTACCTGTGGCCCAAATGTTCCTGATGTCTGCACCGAAATTTATATGCTAGGCGATGGCTGCCGTCGATTTGCCAATTGTCAAGTTATAGCTGGTAACTGTCAGCTTCAGATTGATTCAAAATTTACCGCCTGCAAATCTTGTGTCGAAGAGTGCCAGCGAAATGACGCCAATCAGCCCGACATTTTCGCTTGCGAAAGTAAGTGTTTATAAGATGTTATATTAAGTTATGACTATACGAGACTTGGGAGATTTGAAAGAAGCACTCGGCGAAGCTCCTTTGGTAAAATTCGAACCTTCCGCCCGGGATGGCCAGAATATCGCCGTTGAACTGCAGATAGGCCAAAGAAATCGAGAAACCAAAATCGGTCGGCAGGAATGGCATTCTCTCGATCCCAAGCAATCAGCTGCCGTCGATTTCGTTGCTGCCCGCACCGAGCCGGCTAGTAAGTTCGCCCGCGAGTTAGATCCCCTACGTGGTAAAGAAATGCCCGTTTCCCAAAAAGCCGCCATAATTTTCGACGGTCCCGCCTATCAAGGCCTGCTTGATTTAGAAAATCGCTGGTATAGTCATAATCCGCCGGTCGAAGCCGTTCTTATTAACTGGGGAGATCATGAAGTGGCTCAAATCAATGGCAAAACCGTCTATCTCGTTCAGGAAGTCACTGATGGGACCAAAGAGCAGGGCGCCGGAACTGTCACGGTCGATGTTGACCGGGTGAATCGGCAAGTCCGTGAAAGGGGACGGGCCTCTTGGAATCAGGAGCTTAATGGTATTTATCACCTGCATCCTGTCGGTTGCCAAGGCGGTTTGCCCCAAAAATATGAAGGGACATTTTCTTCCATAGTCCACGGGATAGATGCCGGAGATGCCCCTAGCGTCATCCACCAGTCATTAAATCAGGACGGCACTGTTAATCCGCTTTTAGTCGGTGTAGTCTCCCGAAGTTACGCAAATCCTGGTATGCCGTTAGCAGTTGGTTCATACACCTGGAATCCGGAACAAGGCCGTACCACTATTGGCAATCAAACCTTTTCCGGTCAAATCGAAAAACTTCCTGGTTATTACTTAATTATTGACGAAGATCTTGTCTGGATAAATTTCCTTAATGCCGGCGATAATATTCAAATGACTCGGATTGCTCGCTATAATGATGCTGATCAAAAATGGCTTGCCACTGACGCCAATGGCAATCTCCTTGCCTCTCCCGCTCCCGAATCTGAAGAGCCCCTTCGCGTTGTTCATGGTGACGTTCTGCCCCCTCCCCGCCCAGCCCCGTCTCCACAGGAACCACCCAAGCCAAAAATTGTAATAGATCCCCAGCCTGACATACTAAGATCCAAGCCGCGAGATGAGCATGTGCCACCCGAAAGACTCCCGACTACAACAGTAGTCCCCTCAAGGCCAAGCGGACAAGGTAAAAGCTGGGTCGAGCCTGATCCTGGGCGTAGGTACCCTAAGTGATTAATTGTGTTTGCCGTTATATACTTTTCCATTGCCTCAAAAACTCTCCCTTCCGGACTTCCTAAAAAGCTTTGAATTTTGCCCAAGGCTAGCCGTCGAGCTTCTCGTCGAAAATCCTGCCGGCCAGTTGCTTTTGTTAAAAAGGGACAAAGATCCTTTTGCCGGTTATTGGCACCTCCCCGGTGGCTTTCTATTAAAAGACGAGCCGATTGATGATTGCATTACGCGTTTAGCCGAGGATGAATTAAATATTACTCTTGATCCCGTATCTGCCCAAAGGCTTGGTATCTTTGAAACTTTGCAGGGCGATCCCCGCGGCCACATCCTTCACCATCCCGTTAAAATCAAATTACCAAGTATTGAAGGCCAGAATTATTTTTTGCCCCTTCCTTCGAATATAATTCCTTATCAGCTGGTTTTCCTCCAAAAGCTCGGTTATCGCTGATCCCTTTTTTAATTCCAAGACAGCGAAAATTTACCCGCCTCCGGTGGGCCCCGATTGTAAAATCGGTGTTGAAGCTATAAATGGTCGGACAAAGTCCGACAGGAGCGGAACACAAAACCCCGACCTTAAGGTCGTGGGTTTTTTATTCTTAAGTCACCTACCTCCCTTTCCCCTCGTCCGCCGAAGCTTTAGCGTAGGCGGATCACCTGTCCCGATCGAAGCATCGGGAAAGGAGGGGCTAGGGGTGGATTTCTTAATTAAGTTTTGAAAATTTGATATTTTCCACCAAAGGTGAATCCGCCTATAGTGGAGATCTTTGATCTTTGACTTATTCATGAATCATGTTTCCTGTTTCATGTTTCAAAGTTGTTATATCCGTTTCCTGAATCAAGGCTGTTTCCCCGCCACTATCACCGACTTTTCCGCCTTCTCAAACGATTCCCGGTATCCGGTAGGGTAGTCGGTTATCGCTTCAAGCATTTTGTCATATCCGTATCGGTATCCCTTACCTCTCGATGTTCCCGGGTCGTTGGTGACAAACTCTTTGGTTTTGTCATCATAGCCAATAATCACCAATTTGTGGTTGGCCGGTCTCGGGATTTGGTAGTTTGGATTGTCCAGTCTGTCTCCGTCTACCGCTGCGATTGTCACCCTCCCTTCAGCTATCAAAGTTCTTAGCTTTTCCAAATTTGCCTCTTTTTCCAAATAAGCGTTTTGAAATTCAAAATACTCGTTCAGGACTCTTAATGTATCGGCGTTAGAAATATCATGAAAATGCCCCAAAGCCTTAAAAGCAAAATCGGAAATCTTATCAATTTCTCCGGCCGTTCTGGCCGGCTCCAGTGTTTTATTATTGGCCCAGGCATCTACCATCAGCATCGACGCTTCTTCGCAGCCGTTCCCTTGCTTTATATCGGCCCAGTTTCCTAGCGGTGCCTGCGGTGTAAATGGCACTGGCCATTCTACCTTTTCCGGAAGGATTATTAACTCACTGGCCGTCGGGGTTGTTCCCGCGATCCCCGGTTCGTTTCGCCGCCAGCTACCGCCGGCCACCACCGCCACCAGCACCCCGATCCATGCTATCGCTGTTACTATTTTTCCAAGCCTCGCCACCCACTAATTTTACTCGTCCTATATCTCTTTTTGGCAATAATTCTTCTGCAAAATAGAAACAAATTTCCCACCTCACCTAATTACCCGTTCGCTACCGGCCCCCGGTAATCTCTTGTCTTCTGACAAAAATATTACACTCAAAACAAAAAATTTTAGCCCATAACTTGATGTATCTGGATGTAGACAATAAAGTTGTTTGTACTATAATTCGGCTATGGCTGAATTAAGTCCCGAACTTACCGAAAGATATCCAGACCTGGACGTTCGAGTTGCCTGTATCTCGGCAACCCCTATTTGCCGGCGGACAGGCGGTCGATGCACGGATATGCTAATTGGTGCATATGTTATTAAACTCAAAGATACAGGTCCTATAGTAACCCGGGTTCCGGAAGTCCCGGGAGCAACCGGATGTTCCGGTTTTAGATCGAATACATAGCCTTATCCGCCACCGTAGGCTATCTCTGGCAGATTGATTAATGGAATAATCGGGTTGTATTTCGCAATCAGATAATTGATAATTGTACTTATGGTCATCAGTATTTATACCGATGGGGGAGCCAGGGGCAATCCCGGTATCGCCGGCTATGGTTTTGTCCTCAAAAACGACACCGGTGACATTCTCTATCAGGGTAAAAAGTTTTTGGGTGTCAAAACCAACAACGAAGCCGAATATTTAGGTTTAATAGCCGCACTGGCTTATTTGACGGATCACCTTTCTGCCTACTCTCCCGCTTCTCTGAACATTTTTTCCGATTCCGAGCTTCTCATCAATCAGCTCCGCGGCCGGTACAAAGTCAAAGCCCCAAATCTCAAGCCTCTTTTTGCCGCCGCTTCCGATTTAATCCGTCATCTAAGTTTACCTGTTTCTTATCGCTCCATTCCCCGTTCCCAAAACTGTTTGGCCGATTCGCTGGCCAATCAGGCAATGGACAGCCGACTATGAAAGCCCGATTCCTTTTTGTCTCATTTCTCATAATCATGACCCTGATCTTGGTGGCCATCACCATCCCTCTTGCCTGGTGTTTTAACCGTACCTCACCCCACACTTTTCTTCTCGACCGCGATTACTCCCGCCTCACCAAGTCCGAAATTCGCACCCGTCTGGCCGCCGATTTTCCTCTGCCCCAGTATTTATCCTTTAGTTTAGATAGCCAAACTTATCAGCTCCCGGTCGCCTCCGTTTCCGCCCGGCTTGATTCCGACAAAATTGTTTCCTCCCTTCTTTTCGATTTTCTCAATCACGGCCCTCTCCATTACCTTACCTATCCTTATCAACCTCACACCTATCCTCTCGATATTTCTTATGATCATATCGCTCTCGATAGTTATCTTTCCGATCTTTCCGGCCAGGTCAGCAAGCCCTTTGTTCCCACTCGTTTCGATTTAGTCGATGCCTCCCAGGGCAAAGCTCTGGTGGTCAAGACCGGCGAAGTTGGTTATAGTATCGATCAGCCGGCTCTAAAAAATGCTATCACCGCTGCTTTTGCCAACTACAGTCTTTCCCAGCCGCTTCCCATTCCTCTGGTCCCAACAGGTTCTCTGGCCTCCGAAAGTCAGGTGGCCACTGCTCTTGCCCAGGCCCAAAACTTGATAGGCAAAACCATCAATCTTACCGGTGGTTCAGCCCCTTTTATTCTGGACGACAAAACTTTAATCTCCTGGGTCAATATCGACAATACCACCAGCTACGATCAAATCCGCCAATTCGTCGCCTCCATCTCCCAGTCGCTAAATCAGTCTCCCCAGGATGCTGTTTTTGATTTCCAAGACGGCCGGGTTTTGGAGTTTCAGCCGTCCCACCCGGGTTTAGTGGTCAAAGAAGACGAGCTTACCGCTCTCCTTATTTCCACCCTCGATTCCATGCTTTCCGATCCGCGGTCGCTTGATCTGGCCATTCCCTTCAAGCAGCTTGATCCCCAAATAACCACCCAATCAGCTAATGATTTGGGCATCAGAGAGCTTCTCGGACGGGGGACTTCCACCTTCAAACATTCCAACGCCACCCGGAATTTTAATGTCGAAAAAGGTGCTTCTATTGTCAATCGTATTTTAGTGCCGCCCGGAGCCACCTTTTCTTTTATCGAAAATTTAGGTGAAGTTACAGTTGATGCGGGTTTCAAAAAAGCCTATATCATCCGCCAGGGCCGCACCGAGCTCGACGTCGGTGGTGGTATCTGCCAGGTTTCCACCACTCTTTTCCGGGCTATGCTCAACGCCGGTGTCAATATTATCGAACGTCAAAATCATGCCTATCGGGTCGGTTATTACGAAGAAGATATGCCCCCGGGTTACGACGCTACCGTCTTTATCCCCAAGCCGGACCTTCGTTTCGTAAACGATACCGGTCATTACGTTTTAGTCCGCAACCTGTATGATGGTGTCAACAAATCCCTTACCTACGAGATTTATGGCACTTCCGATGGCCGCCGGGTCGAAATCACAAACTATCGCAAGTGGGGTGCCGCCCCGCCTCCGCCCGCCCGCTACATAGAAGATCCCACCTTACCTCCGGGCAAAGTAATTAAAGAAGAAACCGCCGTCGCCGGCCTCAAGACTGCTTTCGATTGGACCGTTACCCGGGGCGACGAGGTTCTCCATCAAAAAACTTTTACCTCCAATTTCGTTCCTTGGGCCGCCGTTTACCGTCGCGGTCCGCCGCAGCCCTAGCGTAGGCGACCCGTGCAGCTGTAACGCAAATAATCAATATCTAGGTTGTCCCTTTTACTTGATGTTTACCATCAGGGCTCCTTGGGCATGGCAGATCGCCCACTGGTGTTGTCTCCCATCCATCAGTCATCCATCTTTGGGGTACATCTGGAGGTTTTGTCCCCGGTTCTCTCGGTACCAAATGTGCCGCAATCAAGGTAACGGCTTTTGCCGATGGAGACATCTCTCTGGTAGATACAACATATTGTCCTACAACTTGACCGCAAAACCGACATTCTCTAGTTAACATAGTTCGTTTTACCGATAGTTAATCTATTTAAATTATAAGCTCATAAAGTCAGTAAAGCTATTTCCTCTTTTAAAATTCTTACCGAATCCTCACAATATAGTCAGTATAATAATTATTACATCATATAAATTAAGACAAAATTATACCCATAGGAGAAACCGTTAGGCCTGCGTGCCCCAGGTTGTCAGGCAGGGATCCGGGGCACAGGGAATGTCCCCGCGATTTGCTGTCTATTAGACGTTGTGATACCTGTTTATTAGAACAAAATAGTCATGCCCCTCGTCCCCGTCATCGCTCTACTCCAAAAAAAGCCGCCGCCAAAACCTCCTAAGTAGGTTTAAACTTTGTTGCCCCCAGGCAATGAATCAACCTCAATCCTCCACCACCCCCTTCCGCCCGCCTAAACTCGAATCTTTTGTCGGGTCATTACCCCTATTCACGTCATTGCGCCCGCCCGCCTCTGGAGGGATCCGCCTCTGGAGGAGAAGCAATCTCACTCCTATTTTCTTGTCGTATAATGATTTCATTACAAATTTTTCTTAATATGTCTGTTGATACTCTTAAGGGGCCAGAAAATCCTCCACCATTTTCCTCCGAGGCTTCGGCTGTTGCCGCAGCTTTTACCACCTTTTTTAAAGCCGATAATTCGTCGACCAAGATTTTTGCCTCTCGCGGCCTTGCCCCTATGCAGACTTTGATTGCCCAAGCTTGTCAGCTGGTTATGAGTGGTAAGCCAAAAGATGATCTGGATCCTTATTGGTTGGGCGTGGACCATTTTATCGAACGCGTCCCGCCTGGGCAAGCCAAGACGGTTTTTGCCAAAGAATTTCCTTCTGATCCAGCCTCAGGCCTAGCTAGGCCTAAGAACGTTTGCTCAATGAGATTTAGTCAAACCGATGGGCGTCCATCTGTCGAAATTAATGTCGAAGATAAGAGCCTTAATCTCATTCCCCCACTCCCGGGCGTGGCTGGCACTATTTGGGATCTTACAGTTGCACTGGAACCTTTCCAGTTAATATATAACTATGAACCAAGTGATCGCTGGAGTAAGAGAGAAGAACATGCTTTTACATACTGATCTCATCCCAACTTTTTATTCTCCATTTCTGTTTTTCCTCCTAATGCTGTCTGCCCGATTTTAATGTGATCCCCCTTGCCGGAAGCAATTTTTCACCAAATCCTGTATCATTCATCATAAATTATGGTCACCCCTCCTCGCCTCAAACTTTTGGGTCATCGTGGTCACATCAAAATTTACTCCGTCGATGGTGTTGTCATTCGGTCTGAAATTGATAGGGAATTTACCAATTTTGGTCAGCATTACCATTTTTCTTTTATACCCAAAAACGAATTTTGGATCGACCACGAATCAGCCCCCGACGAACGCCGTTTTTTTATCGACCATCTTTTGGTTGAATGGCAGTTAATGAAGCAGGGGAATTCCTATGATCGCGCTCTTGTTTTGGCCGACGCCAAAGAGCGTGCCGAGCGTTTCCGTAGCAACGATTTTCTCAAAGTTATCAACCCCAAAGGTATTCCTGATGCCGCCAAAGTCCACCAAAAATGCCTCTCTGCCCCCGGCTCAAAAATTTGCGTTTGGTTGGTCAACGGTCGCCTGGTCCGTTCTGTTTTCTTTGTTGACTTTACCGAAGGTGGCCATGATCTGGTTTATGACTTTGTCCCCCCGGGCGAAATTTGGCTGGACAACGATCTAGCTCCCGCCGATTTACCCTATGTTTTGCTCCACGAAGCCTACGAGCGCTCTTTGATGTATCGGGGTTTTGCCTACCATCAGGCTCATCGTCAGGCATCCCGCCTCGAGTGGTCCTGCCGCCACCGCCCCTCCTCGTTACTTTCAAGCCTGTCCCGCCATCTTCCCGGCAGCATCCCCGATTTCTCAAAGCTGATTCCAAAGTCAAAAATTACCAGCTCCTCCTTAGTCCCCTAAATCACCCGACCAAGATAGCTAGATTCTCGGTTTCAACCGGCCCAACACACGCCCCAGTCCAAGCCTATTTAGCGGTGCCTGTCCCCTTGTGTGGCAAGTTGTAATTGTCCAAGTCCTCTTGTCCACTTTTGCCTTATGAGGGAGGCTAGCCCTTGGGCAGCTTCTGGGACACCAAAGAGTATCGTCACCATTCACTATTACCTTTCTTGTACTTCCGTCGGCTTCACACTCAACCGTTGGGAAAAGACGCACGTTTTCAAAGCCAGGCATATAACGCATCATATCACAAACTATCCCGATCACTTTCTCCTCTCTCTTTTCTTATCCTTGCCCGTCCTTCCTTCTGGCCGAATCAATTTCTCCCAGCCTTTTCTCGTTTTCCGCGATCAATCGGTTAATTTCTCCCAGCTTCTCCCAGTTGCTCTCCAGTATTTTTACCGCCTTAGCGCTGCTGCCGTTCCATCTGGCCAGGTTTTGCCAGTTATTTTCCCGTTGCCTTCGCAAAGATTCGGTTTTTTCAATTAACTCTCTATTAGCCATCCTTATCCACATCAATTCCTCCCAATTTACATTTTGACTAATTAGTTTTTTCTCCAAGGCCTCAATAACCACCGGGTAATATTCGGCCGCATCAGCCGACAAGTTTGTCGCATAATAGTAATCGGTATCGTACCCCAAATTTGGCGGATTAATTGACACGATCATTTTATCAATATTGGCCACATTAACCGCCAGCACCGCCACTGCCGTCAATGCAATTACTTTTCTAAAAAACCAATCGTCGTTCCTTGTCTGGTTAATTTTAATTCCGGCCAAAGTTAAGGCCGTTACCATCCAGGCACTCAAAAAATAGCCGATTAACCTTATCCTGGTAAAGCCGTAAGTTGCTTGGTAAAGATAATTTCTTTTTGTTGCCGACAAAACAATTATTACGGTTAGTGTCAACAGCACCAGCCCGATCTTAGCTGCCGCCCTGGAGCCCTTAAACCGGTTGAGCAGGTACGCCAGCCCCAAAGCTCCTCCGGCCGCTAGAAGCATTTCGCTATAGCCCTTCCGGGTATATTCCGAGAAAGTTATCCCCATTTGCCTCAAGTCATCACCCGACACTCCCCAGTATCTGACTTGGATAATTGTAAAAACCGCAAATAGTCCGGCCACCACCCCCGACGCCCAGATTAGTCCGTCCCTTAGCCCCTCATCCTTTTCCATACCTTCACCTTCCCTCTCGTCCGCCAGTTTAAACTTTGCCAATGTTGCCGTCACTCCAAAACAAATCCCAGTCGCCACCAGTTCAAAGACCGTTTTTCCCGAAATGTTAATGACCGGCAAGTGGATTCTGTTTACCAGATTGGCAAATATCGGATCAGCACTATAAAATAATCCGCCAAACACCAGCATCATTGGAATCGCAAAAATTGTTGCCATCCCAATTTTTCCCCAGTTAATCTGGCCTTTAACTTTAACTTGGGCTGACTGTTTCAGGTATTTGCTAAGCCCAAAAATCTCACCAAAAAAATCCGGAATCGTTTTCCAGGCACTCATCCAAATTCTCCCCAAGCTCAAAGCCACTTTCGGCTCTGTCCCCAAGGCCGCCAGGTATCCGTTTAAGGCCAGCAGGCTAAGGATGCTTACAACTTTAACTTCTTCATAATTCCGCCATGTCTGAAACCAGCCGATTGCCAGCGAAACCAGCCACAACCCGACCAAGTATTTGTTTTTCCTAATTTCTTTTTTACCCTTCCAAATACCGGCCAAAAATACAGTGTTCACTACGCTCAATCCCAGTTGCCACCAGCCGTTTTTTAGCCAAACCCAGTACATCAGTGCGATAACTGCCGCTAAAATCGTCATTTGTATCTTATTATATCACCCTCCCCTCCAATCTATCTTCAATCTCCAGTCCACCAGGTTTAATTTTTCAAAGCATTGCCCTTAAATCTTTTATCCTGCCTTTAGTGCGTCTCCCCTTGTTGTCTCCTTCCTCCGTCATTGCGCCCGCCCGCCTAAACTGCGAAGCTGTTGGCGGGACCGCCTCTGGCAAAGCGGCCATCTCTGCCCTTACTCATATCTAATAAATCATATTTCATAAATCAGTTCTCTCCCGCCTCTGGAGGGCGCCTCTGGCGGGAGAAATTAGGATTTTGATTTTTGGTTTATTTTATACACCGCTCCCCTGGTCGATCCCATCTTTACAATCAATTTCTTCTTTTGTAGCTGTCCCAAATCGTAATGCAAAGTTTTTGGGTTAACTGCCAAAAATCGCCGTCTAATAAAATCAAACGAACATCCCGGGTGGTCGTTAATCACTCCAAATATTTCTTCCCTTCTGGGGAGCATAATTTCTTTGGTTAGTCCGTTGTTTCCTTTTTTAGTAAGTCCATCCAGTGCTCTTCTGCCGGTTTCGGCTATCGATTTTACAAAATATTCCACAAAAGCCGTCATATCTTTCGAAGGTTCCAGGCTTCGGTAGTAATTGCTCCGGTGTTTATCCAGATACTCTTCAAACGGCAAAATACCCCTAAAATGGTATCCTCCGCG
The DNA here is from genome assembly GCA_041663285.1 of Candidatus Shapirobacteria bacterium. GTDB lineage: Bacteria > Patescibacteriota > Microgenomatia > UBA12405 > UBA12405 > UBA1435. The sequence goes on along the minus strand of JBAZSP010000015.1, from coordinate 14,102 downwards.
TCTTAATATCCAGGCCGAAATCAGCCTTCCCACTCTTCCATTACCGTCAGCAAACGGGTGGATTTTTTCAAAAATAAATTGCCCTATCGCACTGATAATTGCCGGATGGTGTCCTAAATTATTTATATAGTTTACATATTCTTCCATCAGCTTTGGTACTTCAAAGTAGGCTGAGGCCTTATAAATCGGAAACCCCCACTCGTTAAATATTCCCCAAGCTTCCTGTCTGTATTTGCCTGCCCTGGTCTGGTCGATCTCCGACATTACCATCCCGTGTAAACGCTTTATCCATTCTACCGATAATTCTAACGGTACCGGCCGAAAATATACTGTCGTGTAAGCTTTTAGTAGATTTTCTATCTCCTGGCGGTGGATTTTTTCATTATCTTCGGCCTGGTAGTTTTTAAGCCCCAGCGGATTGCCCTCAATCCGTGCCGAAAATATCGAACTTTTCAAAATTGACTTTCTTTGTATCAGTTCTTCTCTTTTTACTTTAATCTTCAGTTTATCAGTGACGATTTTAATTGCCTCAATCTCAATAAGATACCTTTTTATACAATCAAGCTCATTAAAGTAATACGAAATCATTTAGATAATCTTAGAAGAAATTAGAAGATATTAGAAGATATCAACTTCCGTTCTGATTTCATTTAAGCCCCTAAGTAACTTAGGCTACTTAATGTTTTTAGTAATCTCCTAAGTTTTGATATTTTCAGCCATAGGCTACCTCCCCGCCTCTGGTGGAAGAAATTGATTAGAAATTAGAAATTATTCGTAAATCTTATTTCATAAATCATAAATCAAGTTATTTTGTTAATCCGTAATTTCGACTATCAGTCGATCCGCCTCTGGCGGACGTAATTGAACCATTGAAAGATTGAATTAAATCTCCCACCTCGGCTTTCTCTCCAACTCCTCCATATTCTCCACATACTCTCCCCTCAAGGCTTTGTAGTATCCCGCCACACCGATCATAGCGGCATTATCGGTGTTATATTCTTTTTTATAAGGCATATATATTGTCAGTCCTTTTTCTCTAGCCAGAGCCCTTAGTCTTTTTCTAAGTTGCCTGTTAGCCATCACCCCGCCCGAGGCCAATAGTAGTTTTGGTTGATACTTTTCTATTGCCAGTTTAAATTTGCGGGTCAGGTGTTCAATCACCGCTTCCTGGAAGCTGGCCGCCAGGTCAGTTAAATGCTCGTTAACTTTTTCTTTCGGCCAGTCTTTGATCTTGTAATAAAAGCTGGTTTTCAGCCCCGAAAAACTTAAATCCAAAATTTTTTTATCCGCCATTGGAGAGGGGAGAGGCAAAAACTTTTTATCTCCTTTTAGCGCCAGTCTTTCTATTACTGGCCCGCCGGGGTACCCCAGCCCCAATAATTTCGCCGCTTTATCCAGTGCTTCCCCCGCCGCATCATCCAGTGTCTCTCCAACTACCTGGTATTTAAAATCAATCTTTTCTTTTTGATTCTTTTCTCGCAGTTGGTCCTTAGTTTTTTCCATTTTTAGAATTTGGAATTTAGGATTTGGAATTTGCTCATCTTGGTTTATCAAGATGAGTTTAGTGTGTCCCCCCGATACAGTAAGCGCTAGTTGCGGAAACACCATTTTTCTTGCCGGTTTGCCGAACCTATTATTTATCCAGTTCGACATCAGATGGCCTTCAATATGGTTAACTGCCACTAGTCTTTTGTTGTACTTTTTCGCCAGTTCTTTAGCTGTTTCCACTCCGACTTCCAATGCCGGCGCCAGTCCCGGTCCCACCGTCACCGCCACCACATCAACTTCCTGAATTTTTTTTTCGATTATTTTTAACAAATCGTTTTTGGACCCGTTTTTGTTTGTATCTTGGAGTTTCTGGCATTGGTATTTGTTTGGAATTTGGCATTTAGAATTTGGAATTTTCGAACGAATTAAGGCCTCGCTAATTACAGCCATAATTCGTTCGGCGTGTGCTCTCCTGGCCAAATCCGGCACCACCCCACCCCATTTTTTGTGCAGGTCCACCTGGGACGATATCACCGACGCCAATACCCGGTCATTTTCCAATACCGCCGCGCAGGTATCGTCACAGCTGGTTTCAATTGCCAATATGATCATTACCCTATTCTACCATTATATTATTCTCAAACTTTTTCTTCCGTCCTCTGCCTTTTTGCCTATTCCTCGTTCCCTTTTCATGTTATTCCCCGCCCTCTTAATTTGTCAGCCAATACCTGGTCCTCCACAATATAGCTTTCCATTGCTTCTTTTTCGTCATATGTATACGGCAAAACGTCAGGGTCATCCGATTTTAATACCTCTAAACTCTGAGGCACTCTGGCTACTCGGGAAGCATACAAACATCTTGGGTCATCATTATTGGCCTCAATTACCTGTCTTAAAATCTTATCAGGGAAGGCCAAAATGCAGGCGCGAACAAATCGTCTATCCATCCTTACCCAGTCTTCAATTCCTCGGTGACCCAAGTGCCAATTATAGCCAATAAATGGTTCTTGGTCATTTGATCCTCTCAGAGTCTCTGATAGCGACATCAGTTTATTCGCTTGAACCAATTCTCTAAAAAGTCCATTTAGAAACTCCGGCAGCAAATTGCCATCGACAGTCGATAGTCTCGCCCACAACCTCTGATAAGGTGACTCTTTTAAAATAGAATCCATTAGTTTTTGATGTATCTTCCCTCGAAATAACGGTGGCAAAGATGCTCCCAAGCCGGCAGCTAGGCCGGTTATCCCACCTAGTTTTAATAATCCTCGTCTGTCAATTTTCTTTTGGCTTAGAACTATCCCTTCGGCAGTAGCCGTAAGGCCAAAAGCCGCGAATACCAACCCGATTTTTTCTCTGGTTTCCAGGGCTTGTTCAACAATTGCCGGATATTCCAGCGTAGATCCCTTATGATAGTAAATATCACCAAAAGCCACTGCAATTCTATTTTTCTTTAAATAATCCAGTGTAGGCTGTGGAAATGTTTTTGGCTCTGATTTATTTGGTGCATCTTCATAAATCATTTTTCCGATAAAAAGAGATGGTACCGGTAACTGATAAACGTTCATAATTTTTTCCGTATCTCCCTTTGGTGCTCTAATCATCGTCTGACCTTCCATGGAGAGAACGTCTAAATCTGTTGGGATATTTTCCGGCGATAATTGCTCTTCATGCTGGTCGTGTCTTTCGTAAATTGGGCAGTATTTGGCCAAAGCTGTTTCAAATGTTCCTTCTTTCGCCAATTTGCTCTCATGTCCCAATTCATTGCCAACTACTATGGTGGCTGCTATCCCTAAGCCCGCCTTTCCAGCATTCTTAAATAAGTCTCTTCGCCTAATTGGTCCTAGTCCGGACTTCTCACCCATACCCAATAATAGCATTCATTGTTTCGTCCCTTTTATTATTACAAGAATTCCATTAATACCCTACGATTTATCACAGGGTATTAATATGACCAAAGTGTAACACAATACCACAGACTTTAAACTGTGTGTATTTTATTTAAGAGTTTTTACTTCTAATACCTATGATCAAACATCTGTCCTTATGCAAGAATATAGGTTAGCCAAGAATTGTTAATTTTTTTATCTTGCTCTATGATGATCTTAGGTGAAACATAATGTTATGCTTTGGCTCAAGCCCTTATCCCTTGTTCTTTTTGGCCTGCTTACCCTTTTTGTGCTATTATCCTCTCTTCACCTTCCTCGTATTTTCAAAAACCAAGCCGCCCCCGCCGTAACCTCTGCCCAAACTCTCAGTTTCACCTTTTCCGCTCCCGAGATTGTCCCCTCATTTCTTGACCCCCAATACGTCAAAATTTCTATGGCCAACACCAATAGTTTTCAAGTAGTCGGCCGGCCCACCGTTCCTCTAAAAAATGTTAAAGTTTATATTCCAGCCGGCAAAAAGTTAGCCTCTTTTACTGTTACTCCCGGCTCCCAAGTTACTCTTCCCGGGCAGTATGTTCTCGAGCCCGGCCAGCCGCAATTTCCCTTACTTCCGGCCGAAGAGCTCGTCAAAAAAGGTTACGCCGTTTCCTCCCAAGCTCCTCCCGATCCTTCCGTTTATTCCCAAGCAACTCCTTACCCGCCTTCACCCTACTCCGCCACCGCCAATATTCAGTCCATGGCTGGTTACCAAATTGCCATCATCAATCTTTACCCTCTCCGTTATCTGCCTGCTTCCAAAACCATTTCCTATTTTCAATCTTTGACTCTTAAAGTCAGCTTTGAGCCAGTCGTTTCACCTCAATCTTTCACCTCCATTCTTCCGGCCGATATCCAAAAAATCAAAAATTTTGTCGATAATCCCGCTCTGGTTTCTTCCCCTTCTCCTTCTTCATCGCCTAAAAAATTATCCCGCCTTAGTCCCCGCAGTCGTTCCGGAGCAGTGCGCCAGCAGTCAGCTACAGTCGATTATCGTTATCTTATAATTACCCCCGGCCGTTTTGCTGCCGCTTTTGCCCCCCTCGTTAGCCATCACCAGGCGCAGGGTCTTACTGCCCGGGTTATCACCCTTGAAGAAATTTATCAAAACTCCGACTATTCCGATCTCCGGCCCGATGGCCAGCGTGACCAACAAACCAAAATCCGTAACTTCTTAATAGACGCCTTTCAAAATTGGAATACTCGCTATGTGCTTTTAGGCGGCGATGCCGACGGTCAAAACGTCGGCGGTGAAACCGAAGATCCTGTCGTTCCTATGAGGCTTTTTTATTCCGGGGACCCCTCCGACAATTACAATATTCCAGCCGATATCTATTACTCCAATCTTGACGGTACCTTCGATAACAATGCCAACGGCTATTACGGTGAGGCGGTCGATGGTCCCGCCGGTGCCGATATCGACCTTCTTCCTGAATTGGCTATCGGCCGGGCCACGGTTGATACCGAAGAAGAAGTTGCTAATTTTGTCGCCAAAACTATTGACTACGCCACCACCTCCGAGCCATATCTTCAGAATATCTACTTTGCCGGTGAACATCTGGGTTTTGGCGGCGAGTCAGAATTCGCCACCTCTACGATGGAAGAAATTCGTCGGGGCTCCAATCGCCATGGCTACACTACCGCTGGTTTCACCTATTCTAACTATTACTCGCTCAACACTCTTTATGATGATTACCAATCCACCTGGACCTCGTATCAGCTTCAGGATATTATTAACTCCGGTGTCCACATTATCAACCATCTTGGCCATGCCAATAGCTTTTCCGTTTTAAAATTAAAATACAACCCGCCCGTCAAGGACGATCTATCAGAACTTACCAATCCTCATCCTTTTTTTCTCTATTCCCACGGTTGTTACGCCGGTTCTTTTGACAATTGGACCGGTGATGGTTCCTATTCCGCTACCGATTCTATCGCCGAGGCCTTAACTTCTTATCCCCATAACGCTTTTGCCGCCATCGTCAATTCCCGTTACGGTTGGGGTGCCTCAGATTCAACCGACGGTCCTTCTCAGCGTCTAAATCGTCAGTTTTGGGATGCTTTTTTGGCCGAAAACATCACCCGCTTAGGGGATCTCCAAAACGATTCCAAGGTCGATAATCTTTGGGACATTGGCAACCGGAATATCCGTTATGTAATCTATACGGCCAATCTTTTGGGCGATCCCGCCATTTCCCTCCATCAAACCGGTCACCGTCAAGCCATGGCTTCCCGCATAGAATTTCCCTCTGATGTCACCTGGGTGCCGGTCGGTTCTACTCGCGCCGTCCCGGTCGTAGTGACCAATATCGGCTCTCAAGTTTGGATCCCTTCTTCGATTCAGGTTAATTACCCGAACCTAAGCCCTCTTTTGCAGGTGTCTCCTGTCCGGTTTTCCTCAAGTGTCCAAAGCGGCTCCGGAGGATCCCTGTCACTCCTGGTCCAAGCCAGTGGGCTCTCCCCAACCACTCCCACATTTTCGGTCCAAATGCAGCAAGGCACGGACTACTTTGGCCAAAAATATAATTTTAATCCCGAACTGGTTGACTACTTAAATGTGACTGTCTGGAAACGTTCCGGGTTACCACATGAGGATGGCGTTTTTTATTACCCGACCGATATCACGGCGGCGCCAAATGGTGACATCTACATCTCCGATTCCGGTAATAACCGGATCCAAAAATTGACCTCCGCCGGAGCTTTTTTGGCCAAATGGGATGGTCATGGTTCCGCCGACGGCTATTTTACCAATCCCCGAGGAATTGCCGTCTCTCCCCAGAACGAAGTTTATGTTGTCGATTCCGGTAATAACCGGATCCAAAAATTCACTTCCGACGGCACTTTCTTAACCAAGTGGGGGAGCAGCGGTTCCGGCGAAGGCCAGTTTTTAAATCCTACCGACATATCTATCGACTCTCAGGGCAATATCTACATTTCCGATTCCGGCAATCATCGCATCCAAAAGTTTACTTCCGAGGGTCAATTTGTTACCAAGTGGGGCAGTTCTGGTTCAGCCAATGGTCAGTTTAAATACCCCCGTAGTATTGCCGTCTCTCCCCAGAACGAAGTTTATGTTGTCGATTCCGGTAATAACCGGATCCAAAAATTCACTTCCGACGGCACTTTCTTAACCAAGTGGGGGAGCAGCGGTTCCGGCGAAGGCCAGCTAAAATCTCCCAGCCAAATAACACTTGATTTTAATGGTGACGTTTATATCGTCGATTCCGGCAATCATCGCATCCAAAAGTTTACTTCCGAGGGTCAATTTGTTACCAAATGGGGGATTCAGGGTGAAAACGCTGGCCAGTTCAATTGGCCAAACGGTATCGACATCGACTTTCGTGGTCGCGTCTATATCGCCGACACCTCTAACCATCGCCTTCAGGTATTTGATTTCATTTCTCCCTCTCTCTCCTGGAATCAAATATCCATGCAAAATTACCCCGGTGGCCCCGGTCCCTATCAGGCCTATGTGACCTTTACCGACCAAGCCAACTACTTCTGGCAAAATCTTCTCAAAGGTACTACCTCTTACTTTAGATCAGTTCCTCCCAAAGGAGATGGTACTCCTGACTTCACTAGAGCCGGTAGCTGGCAAACCATCACCACCAATACTATCTTGGCTGGTAACACCTCTCCCTTTGATGCCGCCACTACCTTTAAAGAAAGGTCAGGCACCCTCTGGCAAAACTTTATCTTAGGTAACAACAGTCACTTCAGAACTATTCCTCCTAAAGGAGACGGTACCCCCGACTGGTCCAATGCCTCTGCCTGGTCAGTTCTCTCTCTTGGTACTCTTCCCTTACCCTCTTCGGGTAACTTAAGTTACGCCACCCATGTTGATCCCCAGGGTACCTTAACCCAGATCCTTATCCGGGGCCAGGAAGGTATCTATCGTTTCATTCCTTCTACCCCTGAAGGTCGTTTTAATTGGAGTAATCCTTCCCCCTGGCATGATCTCTCTGAAAACTATTCCTACTATCTTGGTAACCTCACCTTGCCTATTGATAGCTACGACATGGTCGCCACCGGCAGCAAAATTATCCAAACTATAACCAAAGGCAACAGCAGTTACTACCGTTACCTCACTCCTTAAATGTTTTCCATTGTCTCCAAGCGGTTACTGATTGCTATTCTTCTTCAGCTTTCGGGCATCCTTGGTGCCGGCATGTTTGTTTTGCCCTACGTATTTTCCCGCTCCAATTTTGTTTTCGCGACTTTCGGGCTGATTGTCCTGGCCTATGTCATGATCCAGTTAAACAGTTTTTATACCGATATTATCCTTTCCACCAAAGGTGATCATCAGCTATCCGGCTATTCCGATATATATTTTGGCCGCCGTCTCAAAATTCTATCTTTAATCAATATCTTTATTCTTGGCTTAGGCGCCCTCTTTGCCTATCTTCAGCTGGGTACTAGTTTTATTTCCACCCTTCTTCCTCTCACCCCCAATCTTTCTACCACCATCTTTTTTATTGCCGTCTCCTTTTTTCATTTGGCCAAAATTCCATTGTTAAAAAACTATTACCAGGTTATTCCTGTTCTTACCATCTTTATCGTAATCGTTCTTCTGTCGTTGGCTCTTCAATTACCCAGCCCTCCTCTGGAGTTGGCCATCCCTTCCTGGGCATTCTTCGGTTCCACCGTTTTTGCTCTGACGGGTTTCACCGTTATCCCCGAAGTCGAAGAATATCTCCGGCCTTTCCCTCACAAGCGCCATCGCCTGATAGCTTCTACTATTTATGGTCAGGTTTTCGCTGCCCTGATTTATTTTTTCTTTGCTTTTTCCATCATCCATATTTCCGGCCCCTATCTTACCGCCGATGTGGTCACTGGCCTAAGCTACGTCTCTCCCAATCTGGCCCGTTTGGTCTCCTTTCTTGGCTTAATTCTGGTTTTCGAAGCCTCGCTTAATTTCCTCATGATTTTTAAAGAGACATTTTTTCGTGATTTTAATCTCTCTTTACCCAACTCCTACCTTTTATCTTTTTTAATTTTTGCTTTTTCCCTGATTTTTCTCAAAGTTCCTCTGGTCACTATCCTTTCTCTTACCGGCTCCGTCACCATCTTCGTTTCCGCCATCATAATTTGTCTTATCCGTCTCAAAATCAATCGCGGCCCAAAGCTTATTGCCATCTCTCTTCTGATCCTTTTGGTTTTCTTTTTCGGCCTTCTTTCCGAGCTTGCTGTTTTTTAGTTTAAAGTCCCGGTCTGGTCACCTACAAACTCAAAATCTTCGATTAATCCGCCAAGTTTATAAGTGGCTACCAATCTGGTTGTCTTCGCGCTTAAAGCGTCAAAAATCCTATTAGCAGTTTCCAAAGCAGAATCCCCGTTTTTCCCAGCCACTCCTCCTCCAAGTCTTGCCACTGCATACATTTGGCTCATTTGCTCTACGGCTGGTTCCTGATAATAATACTCACCCGCCTTTACCGCCACCGCCACCCCGTTTGCAGAATACTTGCTGTCAGCCGTCTTATCTCTATACAAAACAAATACTGTTGTTGGCGTACCAGTTTCGGTAAATATATCGCTTTCCCTCAAACCATCCTCTTCTGCTCCATCCATCGCATCGCTTAGTTCTTTTGGGCTTACTAACGCCCCGCTTCTTATCGTTAATACCATACACTTAAGCTTTTCACCCGGTTTGGTACTTTTCCAGGGGGTATAACCTTCTACTACCGTAATCAGCCCGCCCGCCCCGTCTTCATATACTTGAGCCGGCCGCAAGTCATCAGGGGTAAACATTCTGGGGGTTCCTTCTTCGTCTACCGGCATCTCCACCGGGTGATCTTTCCTCCATTTCGCTGCTCTCATAGTCACTTTTAGTACCTCTCGTCTGGCGGCTTTAGCCAATAACGCTCTTTCCGCTAAAATTTGGTCAAATGATCGTCCTGGCTGATCAACTCTTTCCTTTGTTTTTATTCGTTCAGTCGCCATAATTGCTCCTTATTTTGTTTATAAAAAGTAGTTGCTAGCAAACATAGCTTGTTATCCAGCATCCTGGGTTCAGTCGCTACAAATATTACTTCCCTATTCTACCACGAAATACATAAATATCAACCTTTCGTCTTCCCTTTCACTATGCCATATTATTAACCTTTTCCAGCCGTAGACTAACCTTTATCTATATTGAAAAAATTTAATACAAAAAATGTTATTATTAAACCATGAAACCATTCTTAATCGGCCTTGTTGCCTTCGTTTTCCTTATCGGTTTTTCCCTTGTCGGTTCTTATAACGGCCTGGTCACTCAAAGCCAAAAGGTCGACCAGCAATGGGCTCAGGTCGAAACCCAATATCAGCGCCGTTTCGATCTTATTCCCAATCTTGTCGCTACTGTTGAAGGGGTTATGCAGCAGGAACGGCAGGTATTTGCCGATCTGGCCAACGCCCGGGCCAATTACGCCGGAGCCAAGACTGTCGACGACAAAGCCGCCGCCGCCAACCAGGTTGAATCCTCTCTAGGTCGTCTTTTAGTAATAATGGAAAACTATCCCCAGCTCAAGGCCAGCGAATCGGCCAACCGCCTGATAGACGAGTTAGCTGGCACCGAAAACCGGATTGCCGTCGAGCGTCAACGCTTCAACGAACAGGTCACTTCCTACAATCTTCTGGTTAAGCGCTTCCCCGGTTCAATTATGGCCGGAATGTTTGGCTTCCGGGACCGGCCTTTCTTCCAGGGCACTCCGGGTTCAGAAGTTGCCCCCACTGTCAAATTCAACATCAACTAATGCGCTGGCTTGGCCGTCTGCTCCTTTTTCTTTTTTTCCTGGCCGTTAGTGTTTTACCGGTTTTAGCCCAAAAATTACCCGATTATTCCAATTATGTTAACGATTTTGCCGATGTTTATTCTCCCCAGTTCGAGCTTGATTTAAACCAGCAGTTGTCATCTCTTGAAGCCTCAACCTCTTCCCAGGTGGCCGTCGTTACCATCAAATCTTTAGAGGGCTTGTCCATCGAAGAGTATGCCGTTAAACTTTTTGAAAAATGGGGGATAGGTCAAAAAGGTCAGGATAACGGCCTATTGCTTTTAATCGCCCCAGACGACCGGGAGGTCCGTTTCGAAGTCGGTTACGGCTTGGAGCCCATCATTACCGACGGCCGGGCCGGCGAAATTATCAGAAATATTATTTTCCCCGAGTTCAAAAAAGGTGATTATCAGGCTGGCACCCAAGCCGCCATCAATCAGGTAAAAATTTATCTTGCTCCGGGCGCACCCACTCCGGCCCCTTCCTCGTCTGTCGATCTGGGTCAGGCTCTCCCCATCATCCTTATAATTCTTTTTTCCGGTCTGCCGATATATCTTTTAGCCTATCTTAGCCGCTCCAAAGAGTTTTTTACCGGCGGTGTCGCTGGCCTGATCTTAGGGCTCGTTGTTTCCGGTGTCCTCTTAGGGCTTGGACTTGGAATCTTCGGCCTTCTTTTGGACTTTATTCTTTCCCGAAACTATAAAAATCTAAAATCTCAAAAGCTTCCAACTAATTTTTGGGGCAGCCGGGGTGGTTTTTGGTCAGGGGGCCGATCAGGCGGGGGAGGTTTTAGTGGTTTTGGCGGTGGCCGCAGCGGCGGTGGCGGCGCCTCCGGCAAATGGTAAATTCTTATACTTGGCTAGACTAAGAGGCCCGACCGGCTTAATCTTTATTAAGTCCTGAAAATATGATAACTGTAATTTTGAATTTACCCAATTTGGATTTTGATATTGTTTAGGATTTAGATATTAGGATTTCGCTGTTATTCATGAATCATGTTTCCTGTTTCATGAATCATAAATCATATCTCACTCTCCTCGTCCCTTCGTCCACATATTCAAATCCCACCGTCACCGTTCTGGCAATTTTTTTAAGTTTTTCCAAATTTTCTTTTCCCAGATTTTCCGGCCACTCAATGCACGCCACTGTTCCGGGTGTGAACTGGTTCCAAAGCCTTATCTCTTCGAGCTCATACTGATCCTTAATCCTATAAAGGTCAAAATGAAGAAAATTTGTGTTTTGTAAATTGTAATTTGGAATTTGTTTGGTTATTGGTGCTTGGTTATTGGTAATTTTGTAGCAATTCATTATCACGAAAGTCGGGCTGGTAATCCTCTCCGTCACTCCCAATATCTTTCCCATCGCTCTGACAAAGACCGTCTTGCCGCATCCCAGCTCCCCGGTCAACAAAAATACCACTGATACGTCATTGCGAGCCCCAGAACTATTTGGGGCGTGGCAATCAAAAAACCTTTTAAATATCCACTCCGCCACCTTTCCTGTCTCCTTTTCCGATTTAGTAATTATGCTTTTTGCCCCATCCACCACCACATCCCCCCGTCTTAGCACTTTCAAAGAGGGGAGTGACGCGTCAATTACTGTCGACGGTAAGTTTCTTGGCAACTTCCCGCCATCAACCAGCAGGTCGATCATCTCTCTTTTTCTTTTTGACAAGGTTTTTAAAAAGCTTTCTATCGAATAATGCGGTCTTCGGCCTGATAAGTTCGCCGAAGTCGCTGTCACTGGCCGCCCCACCAGTCTGACTAGTTTTTTTATGGGTTCATAATCCGGCATTCTGATTCCCAGCGTTCCGTTTTCGGCCTCTATCCCCTTGGCCACCTTATGTTTCCCCGGGGCAATAATCGTAAACGGTCCGGGTAGCAGATTATCAATAATATTATTAACCTGGTCAGTAATTTCAACAAAGTCTCCGGCCATCTTTTTATCTCTTACTGCCACCGAAATCGCTTTCCCCGTCCATCGGTCTTTAAAGGCCAGCAGCTTTTCCACCGCCTTTTGGTTGGTCGCATCTACAAACAATCCGTACACCGTATCGCTGGGGAACACCACCAGCCCGCCGTTTTTTATCACCTCCACCGTTTTTTCTATTACCTTATTGCCTCTTGATTTTATTGTCAGCATTTACTAATTGCTGGTAACTAATAACCTAACCCACTATTTTACCTTATTACTACCAAAATCATCCCCAAGCATTGATTAAATTTACATATATATCAAATAACTATATAATATACCCAAATTATGTCTTTCAGTACAGAAAAGCTAATCCTTCCCCTAGCTGACGTTCCGCCCGATCCGGCGTCCAGAGCCCCTCTTACCGACCGGCTCAATCCCCTTGGCTTTCTCACTGATGGCCAATGTTCCTACTTACTGGGTTTATCAGCAGGTGTTACTGGCATGGACATATCGGGTAAATCCTCTTTGACGACGGAATTAACCAATCAACTGCTACGGGGTGAAGCTATCTACCGCCTGGGCCTTAGATATTCTGTTCCATTTAGACCAGCCGGAATAAACCTGCCCAATTCTTGGAGTTAAACCTATTAATAAATTTCTTCCTGCCCGCCTAAACTGCGAAGCTGTTGGCGGGTCATTGCGCCTGCCCGCCTAAATGCGAGGCTTTTGGCGGGACCGCCTCTGGCAAAGAAGCAATCTCTTCTTTCTATCTAAAGCCTCTTATCCCTCAGTTTCTTAAATTTTTAAATTATTAAATTCTTAAATTATATTAGTCAACCTAGTCTTTACTATTTACATAATCTTTTACTAGTTCTCTCCCTTTTTCCTCGCCCGCCGAAGCCTTGGCGTAGGTGGATCACCTGTCCCGATCGAAACATCGGGAAAGGGAGAGTTAGTGAGGTATTTCTTATTTAAGTTTTGAATTTGGAAAATTTGAATTTTAGATTTGTTTAGAGCTTAGGATTTAGATATTAGAAATTTTAGTATTTACAGGACAAAATTTGAAGTGTTTGTTTTTATTCGTAAATCTTATTTCATAAATCGTAAATCAAGCATCTGTCACTCGGAGACTACTTCCAGTTGCCGACACACTTTTTGATTGTATGGAATTCGAATAATTGGCTGATTATTATTTGTGTTATCTTTAATTATCACCGGGTGTTTTCTGGTGCATCTTATCTAATGAAAATAACCGTCAAGAAGTCTGCTTTTTTTCAGCCGGTTTTTAATTTCCGCCGCGTTCTATTAGCCCTGCTTATAGTTCTTGCCGTCTTTGGTCTCTACTTTATTTACCTTTGCCTGACTCTTCAGCTAGGAGCTTTCAGTTCCATTCGCCACCGGACCAAATTTACCAAAGAGATCCATTTAACTCTCCCCCAAACTCCTTTAGTTTCCTTCCAAACCCAATACGCCATCATCCAGGTCAACCAGTCGCTTTTTGTAAAGCATCTAGCCGCCAATACAGCCGATGACGAGGTTCCTCACAGCCCGGTAACTGTTTTAATATCGAGCGTAGAGGAGTCATCCGCCGCCGTTTTTGATTTAAATCAGCATCTTGAATTGTCCAAGTCCAACGCCATCTATTTTGCTCCCAGCCTTGATTCAATTATCGATTCCGGCCAGGTTACCGTTATCGACAAAAGTTCCGGTCAGCCGGCTTCCCGGCTTCTTAAGCAAAAAAGCGAATTTATCTGCGGCTCCCTTTGTGGTTCCAGTTACAACGAATATCTTTTCCCGGACGGTCGCCTTGTCTTCCGCTATCTCTCCGAAATCTATTAATTCTTCCTTCATCATTCCGCCCCCTCATCCGTCATTGCGAGGAGTGTATTTGACGACGAAGCAATCTCTTCTTTCTATCTAAAGCCTCTTATCCCTCAGTTTCTTAAATTTTTAAATTATTAAATTCTTAAATTATATTAGTCAACCTAGTCTTTACTATTTACATAATCTTTTACTAGTTCTC
>JBAZSP010000014.1:0-30256 GCA_041663285.1 Candidatus Shapirobacteria bacterium | reverse complement strand
AAGAAGCGGCCGGGATTGGGGGTGGGGGCTAATAGTGCTTGGGGGTTGGGGAAACTTAATTGATCGGATGAGGTTTGGGTTTGTGCGCGATTACTGGCCGATTGGCAGTAGCGGCATCTATAATAACCTAATGGATTATTTTATTGTGGCCGGCATGGTCAGCCTGATAATAAAACTATGGAAAAAGTAAGGATAGTTTACGAAGACGACCAAATATTGGTGCTTTATAAACCGGCAGGCATAACTACTACCAGAGAAAATGCCAAAGTAAACTCGTTAGAGGATTGGGTGATGGAGCAGAGGAGTAATGATCTTGGGCGGGCGGGAATAGCTCATCGACTGGATCTGGCAACTTCCGGATTGGTGGTAGTGGCTAAGACAGAAAAGGCCCTCGAGTTTTTTAAAAAGCAATTTAAGAATCGGCTGGTGGAAAAAAAATATTGGGCGTTGGTAGAAGGAGAGGTACCTTTTGAGGGTGAAGTAAACATGCCGATTGGTAGACACCGATTTGGATTTGCCAAATACGGGGTCAGAGAGGATGGCAAGAACGCTATTACCAGGTTTTGGCGGATCGACAAGTTCCGCCGAAACGGGAAAATCTATTCGATGCTCGAAGTGAGGTTGTTGACCGGAAGAACCCACCAAATAAGGGTGCATTTGAGTTATTTAGGATGGCCGATAGTGGGGGATAGGGTGTACGGCCGACGGGGACCGGGAGGATTGGACCGGTTATTTTTGGAGGCCTATAAAATTCGGATCAAAAGGCCGGGTACTTCCGAATTTCTGGAGCAGCAGATTGATCTGGATGATGAATTGAAAAGAGAGATGGAGGGTTATGAAAAAATTTAAAATTATTACAGCGGTGATTATTTTAGTAGCAATGGTGGCGGGCATGGTTTATTGGCAAAGCCGGTCGAAATGGGATGGGAGGAGGGATTACCGATTGGCCATGATTAGCCAGGATGGGCTGGGGCTGATTGCCATTAGTCCGACCAGGAGGATGGTTAATACAGTTAGGATAGACGGGAAGACAAGGGTCTGGGTTCCGGGAGGGATGGGCTGGTATGAAGCGGCGAAAATTGAAAAAATATTTTTGCAGGAGAAAAATTACCGATTGGTGGAAGAAATATTTTTTTACAATTTTGGATTTTGGCCGGATGAATTTGAATTCGGAGCCTTGGATAGGTGGCAGAGCCGATCAATCTTGGGGCGCCAGCTGGGCTGGCTTGGATATTTAAAGTATAAACTGATGGAGCCGAATCTAATTTTTAAGGATGAAGATGTAGCGGGAGAAAATAGTAATTTGGCCAGCGAATTACTGGATGAAGTTGCGCCGAGAGATTTGGCCGATAGCCAGATATTGGGTGGTAACTTAAAGTTTAGACTTTACAATACCAGCCAACAAAAAGGGCTGGCGGCATTTTTGGGTAGAAGAATGGAATGGGCGGGCTACTTTGTGATGTCGGTAGAAAACTTTGATGAAAAATCTAATAATTGTCAGGTGGTGGTAAATAGTAAGACGAAAGAAAACGGCGATTTGGGTAAGATTATCAGCTGGTGGGAGTGTGCAGTAAAACCTGACGAGGGTTTGCCCGACGATGAGGTGGAAGTATATTGGGGAGAGGCTGTGGGGGAAATGTTAAAATATTCCAGCTACGACAACATATTAGAACCAGATAAAATTGAAAATAATTAAACAAATTTATGTCGGGACATTCTAAATGGGCGAATATAAAAAATAGAAAAGGAGCCCAGGATAAAAAAAGAAGCGAAGCATTTACCAAGAAGGCAAAAGACATTTTGACGGCAGTCAGGGTGGGTGGCGGCAATACTAATCCGGAAACCAATCACCACCTAAAAATGGCAATTGATAAGGCCAGGGAAGTAAATATGCCCAAGGAAAAAATCAGCGGTTTGTTGGAGGCTTTTGAACAGAGAAAGGCGCATTTAGCCAATTATGTATTTGAGGGGTACGGACCTTTGGGAGTGCCGATTATAGTGGAAGCGGAATCTGACAATAAGAACAGGACAATTGCAGAAGTCAGGTCGATTTTTAAAAATCACCAGGGGAATTTGGGGGAAGAAGGCTCGGTAAGGTTTTTGTTTGACCGGAGGGGAGAAGTGGAACTGGAAAAAGGTTACCCGGAGAAAGAGTTGGAGGTTATTGATGCCGGAGCAGTGGACATAGAAGATAACCTGATTTGGGTAATGCCGGAAGAAGTTAATAAATTTAGTCAAAAAATGGAAGCTATGGGGCTGGCGGTTAAGAGAGCAGAGGTGGTAATGAAAGCAAAATCGCCGGTGTGGCTAAAAAATGAGGACGAAGTAGCTTCGGTATTGGACTTGATTGAAAGCCTGGAAGATCTGGACGAGGTAACGAATGTTTATTCCGGAATGGATTTTAAAGCTGATGCCTAAAAAGATAAAGTATATTATCTCTTCGGTTTTGGCGGCGGTTGGATTTTATTTTTTCATTTCGCTGCCATATGAGGTCAGATATTTCGGGCTGATGGTGGGAACGGTGTTAACCATGTTTTGTTTTTGGTTTGGCCTGGGGATTATTTTTGATAAAAGTCTTTATATCAGGTTAATGTCGGTTATTTTGCCTTCGTGTTTTTTTGTGGGGTTTGGGATGTTTATTGCCTTATTGCCGTTGTCGGTACTGGGAATGGTGTCGGCATCGGTGTTTTTTGGAGTGATTTTTTATATTTTGTTTTTGGTGGAAAACGTTTTTTTGGTGGCGATTGGCTACAAGACAGTACCGCTTTATCGGGCAGCCTATACGGTCAGTCTGATGGTGCTGCTACTGGCGGCCTTTTTTATGTTTGACACTTTGCTGTCATTTAATTTTCCTTATTGGGGAAATATGTTGGTAGTTTTTGTATTATCGTTTTTGATATTTTTTTATCAGTTTTGGGCAATGACGATAGAGCTACCTGATGACGGGGTAGGGAAGGATAAATCGGTATACGTATTTATACCGGCGTGGCTTTTAAGCCAGATTGCTTTGGTTTTTTCTTTTTGGCCGGTCGGTATTTTTAAGGGATCTATTTATCTGGTTTCGGGAGTTTATGTGCTTTCCGGGTTAATCCAGGCGGAAATTAGGGAAAGATTATTTAAACGGACCTGGATTATGTATATATGGATTGGAGTGGCAATCCTAATCGGAATAATTTCGGTTACCCGCTGGTAGCAGGGGAGTAGGCCGCAGAGGGTATTGGCTGGTCTGGCCGTAACGGCCCGGTAGAAAAGAAACCGAAATAGCTTCGGGGGAAGCTGTAATTTGTGATTAATATATTAAATATTACGGTATTATCGTTAAATTTTTACAGAGGTAGCGGCAGGGAAGGGGAGAGGGGTTTTCACGACATATCCTATAATTTTCATGATAATTATAGGATAGATGGTCTAAAATCAAGTGATATACAGTGATATAGTCTCGGTGGATAAGCTAGGAGGATGGCAAGAAGAAGGTAAGAGTGCTGGTAAGACACAGGGAAGGAGAGAATTTATTACTACATGATGAAAATTGATTTGATTAATTTAGGACGAAGACGGGAGGATAACTTATTAGTTCTTTTGTTCCCTGCTTTTGGATAACCAAAATTCATAGGGACGCACAATGTATCTTTTACGACCTATTGTAAGTCATAGAGCTAGGGGAGGGGCCGAAAAACAAATTTCTATATATTAATTTTTAGTTTCTAATTTGGGAAGTAATAAAAAGAAAATAAAAAAACTTTTAAAAAGGTCAGGTTTATCTGTTTCCTGCCGGGTCGATACCAGGCTTTTTTTTAGCTTGTAAATTGAGACTTGACTCCCCCAGCCTAAAATAGCGGAGAGAGATGTAAAAAAGCCCTAAAGATACGATAATGTAAATATGACTTCACCAGAGGCCACCAGGCTTAAGGTTGATATAAGGCCGACTCTTTTATAGGAATGATAAGATAAATGAAATGAACAATGACTTAAGATATGTGGTTGACCGGTTTTTGGAGTACCTGGAAATTGAAAGGAACTGCTCTAAGTTAACAATCAGAAACTACCGTCACTACTTAACCAGCCTGATTGAGTTTTTGGATAACAAAGAAAATAAGGCTTTGACAGTTGATGACTTAAACACGGAAAGCATAAGAAACTTCAGACTATTTTTGTCACGGCGGAAAGGGGTAACGGGCGGGATGAAGACAGTAACCCAAGGGTATTACGTTATTGCCTTGAGATCACTTCTGAAATGGCTGACAAAAAACGATATGAAAGTTTTATCGCCGGAGAAATTGGAGGTACCGAAAAACAAAGACCATTCGCTCAAATTTTTAGACGGGAGCCAAATAGAAAGACTTTTAAACCAGCCGATTTTATCGACCAAGGTAGGATTGCGAGACAAGGCAATTCTGGAGCTTTTGTTTTCTACCGGTTTGAGGGTGTCGGAATTGATGGCTTTAAACCGGGATCAAATCAATATTAATACCCGGGAGTTTGGGGTTATTGGTAAGGGTGGCAGATCGCGGGTAGTTTTTATTTCCAAGCGTGCGGCTTCATTTTTGGACCGTTACCTTAAAGCCAGAACGGACCATTTTAGGGCGTTGTTTGTAAATTACGCCAAAAGAAAAGAACTGGTGGTGGAAGAGGCCAAGGCCAGGCTGTCGGCCAGATCGGTCCAGAGAATGGTGGCCAAATATGTGAGGAAGGCTAACCTGCCGGTACTGGCCTCGCCCCACACGTTAAGGCACTCAATGGCGACGGACTTACTAAGAGGTGGAGCTGACTTAAGGTCTGTCCAGGAAATATTGGGCCACAAAAACATTGCCACCACCCAGATTTATACCCACGTAACCGATGCCAGATTGAGGGAAGTACATGAAAAGTTTCATAGCGGTAATAAGTAGCTTATTTACACATCAGTTACATCCTATAGTGGAGCCGGTTTAGAAAGGGATAAGAGTTGGGTAATAGTCTTGAAAGACTTAGCTTGCAAAGCGATAGATTAACCCTATAGATACGGTATATAAAAATTGACTATGGAGTTAGCAGGTAGTAAATAGACTGCTAAACCGGGTGACCAAAATGAGAAAGGCCTATAATAGTAGTACTCCCCTACCCTCTTTTGGCTTGGAGAGGAATTTGAGTCAAGCTTATTTTAGGCGGCATAAATGAGAAAAGATAAAAACATGACCCGGAGGTTGGAAACGGATAAGAAAAATAGACCTATAGCCTTATTGAGGTAAGAGGTCAATTGGTAGCTTCTGGATGACGGTCAGAGCGTTGACCTTATCGTCGGTAGACTTGAATCGCATGAGGATTACACCCTTGGTATTGCGGCTAAGAACCGGAATGTTCTTGATGGGAATTTTTAGAGTAACTGCTTTCTTGGATACCAGGAATATTTGATCGTCATTTTGGTTGACCACCTGGGCGACTGCAACAAAGCCGGTTTTGGGACCAAGATTGGAAACTTTGATGCCGATACCGCCTCTTTTTTGGACCGGGTAAACATAGACGTCGGACCGTTTGCCAACGCCGTTTTCGGTTACTACCAAAAGGTGACGGAATTCGTTTTTCTCTTTGGAGGGGCTGACAACACCCATGCTAACAAGGTAGTCGTTTTCTTTGAGAAGTATGCCCCGGACACCGCGGGTATGTCGACCCATTGGCCGGATGTCGCTTTCGTTAAATCGGATGCACTTGCCTTTGTAGGTGACCAAAAATATGTGATTGGTGCCAGTGGTGACTTTGGCCCAAATAAGCTGATCACCGGGGTCGAGCTTGATGGCGGTTAGACCGTTTTGGCGGATATTGCCAAAGCGGTCGATGGCGGTTTTTTTGACGACGCCATTTTTGGTAGCGAGGACGATAAATTTAAAATCCGGATCTTTCGAAAGGGGTAATACCGCCTGGATGGTTTCGCCCTGGATTATATTGATCAAATTTATGAGGGCTTGGCCTTTGGCTTGGCGGTTGCTCTCGGGGACATCCCAGACTTTGGTTTTGAACACCCGGCCTTTGTTGGTGAAATACAGAAGGTCATCGTGGGTGTTGACGGACAGCATACTTTCGACTTCATCTTCGGCTTTGGTGGCCATGCCGACAACACCGATACCGCCCCGTTTTTGACTGCGGTAGGTTTCTTTGGGGACACGTTTGATATAACCGGTTTTGGTGATAGTGACTAAAACGGCTTCATTGGGGGTTAAGTCTTCCTCGCTGATTTCTTCCAAATCGCGGGAATGAATTTTGGTCCGACGGTTGTCCTGATACTTGTCGAGGATTTCTTTGTTTTCGGTTTTGAGGATCTTGATCATGGATTCGGAATTGGTGACAATGGCGGTGAGCTTGTTGATGAGCTCGGTAACCTGGTTGTACTCTTCGTCGATTTTTTGCCTTTCCAGGCCGGATAAGCGGCGAAGCTGGAGATCGAGAATGGCCTGGGCCTGAAGATCAGTAAATCCGAATTTGGTCATTAACTTGGACTTGGGATCTTCGTCGACTTTGGTACTGCGGATGGTTTTGATAACTTCGTCGATAAGGTCGAGAGCCTTTTTGAAGCCTTCAAGGATGTGGTGACGAAGATAAGCGGTTTTGAGGTCGAAGATGGACCGGCGGCGAACAACCTGCTCGCGGTGCCGGAGGAAAAGGAGAAGCATTTGCCGTAAATTTAAAGTTTGAGGAACGCCGTTAACCAGAGAGAGCATGATCGCCGAATAGGAACTTTGAAGCGGGGTGTATTTGTAGAGCTTGTTAAGGATGGATTTGGGCTTGCCGTTTTTGCGGATTTCGGCAACTACCCGAATACCGTGGCGGTCGGATTCGTCGCGCAGGTCGGAAATGCCGATAATTTTTTTGTCACGAACCAGATCAGCAATCTTTTTGACAAATTCGGCTTTGTTGACCTGATAAGGTAACTCGGTGATGATAATCCGAACTTTACCTGATTTAGTTTCGTCGATGCGGGAGACGCCGCGGACGGAAAATTTGCCCCGGCCGGTGGTGTACATTTCCAGAATCCCCTTTTTGCCAAAGATTTCACCGGCGGTGGGAAAATCCGGACCTAAAACAATTTTGGTTAATTGTTCGATGGTGGTAGAGGTTTCGAAAAGATATTGCTGGTGTTCGAGCTGATAGACCGGCGCCAGGACTGAATCTATGGTCGATTGATTTTTGGGAAGTAGATGGGGAATGCTGGTGTCGGGACTGGGCTCCAGGTGGGCCTGATCGAGAATTAAATCCAACGCCTGACAAAGCTCGGTGAGATTGTGAGGTGGAATCCGGGTGGCCATGCCGACGGCGATGCCGTCACCTCCATTGAGAAGCAGGTTGGGAATCCGGGTGGGCAGAACGTTTGGCTCCTGGGTGGTGGCGTCATAATTTGGGACCATGTCGACGGTTTCTTTGTCGATGTCTTTGACCATTTCCGGGGTATAGCGGCTCATACGAACTTCGGTGTACCTCATGGCGGCCGGAGGATCGCCGTCGATAGAACCGAAGTTTCCCTGACCAAAAACCAGGGGGTAACGGAGGGAAAAATCCTGAGCCATGCGAACCAGCGACATATAAACTGCGGCGTCACCGTGAGGATGGAAAGACTTGAGAACTTCACCAACAACTGCGGCCGATTTGACGTTTCTGCCGGTAGCACCTAAACCCATCTTATCCATGGCGTAAATTATCCGGCGGTGAACAGGCTTAAGGCCGTCGCGGACATCGGGTAAGGCCCGAGCGACGATGACCGACATGGCGTAATCGAGATAGGATTTTTCCATCTCGGGAACGATATCGACGTCAATGACTTTGCCGATAGCGGAAATCCGATTTTCGTTTGGAATTGGTTTAGTGGTTTGATCAGACATAAATTTATTAGATATCTAAGGTGGCCAAGTGGGCGTGGGTTTGAATAAATTTTTTGCGGGGGGGAACGTCTTCGCTCATTAAAGTCCGAAAAACTTCATCAGCTTTTTGGGCGTCGGCGATGGTTACCCGCTTTAAAACCCGGGATTCGGGATTCATGGTGGTTTCCCAGAGCTGCTCAGGGTTCATTTCGCCTAAACCTTTGTAGCGCTGGATATCGAATTTGATATCGCCGATTTTTTTGAGATAGACTTCTTTTTCTTCTTCGGTATAAACATATTGGGTTTCTTTGCCGTGCTTGATGCGGTAGAGGGGCGGCATGGCAATATAGACGTGACCGTTTTGAATGGTATAGGACAGATGGCGGAAAAGAAGAGTGAGCCAGAGGGTGTTGATGTGGGAACCGTCAACGTCGGCGTCGGCCATCAGGATAATCCGGTGATAGCGGAGTTTTTCGGTGTTTAAGGTCTCCCCTATTCCCATACCCAGAGCAATGATTAAGTCTTTAAATTTTTCGGAAGAGACGATTTTGTCGAGCCGCATGCCTTCGGTGTTGAGGCCTTTGCCCCAAAGAGGCAGAATGGCCTGGAATTTGCGGTCGCGACCCTGCTTGGCGGAACCGCCGGCGGAATCGCCTTCGACTATGAAAATCTCGGAGTCTTCGGGTTTTTTGCTTTGGCAATCAGCTAATTTACCCGGAAGACCCAAAGAATCGAAGGCCCCTTTACGCATAATGGCATCTTTGGCGGCTTTGGCGGCTTTGCGGATTTGAATAGCCAAAATCGATTTGCCAACAATGGCCTTGGCAACATCGGGGTGTTCCTCGAAGTACATTTCCAGCTCTTCGCGGACGATTTTGGCCATAATTGGCTGAACTTCGGAATTACCTAGCTTGCCTTTGGTTTGTCCTTCAAACTGAAGGTCTTTACTGCCCATACGAATAGAAATTACGGCGGTCAGGCCTTCGCGGACATCGTCTCCGGTGATGGTATCGTCTTTGTTTTTGAGCAGTTCCTTTTTGTCAGCATAATCCTTGATGGCTTTGGTGAGAGCGCTTTTGAAACCGGAAAGGTGAGTGCCGCCTTCGACGGTATTGATGATGTTGACGTAAGAGGGAGTGTTTTCTTTGAAGGTGTCGTTGTACTGAATGGCAACTTCGGCATCAATCCCCTCTTCCTGGCGGTGGAAATAGATTGGCTCGTGAACTATGGTTTTGGATTTGTTTAACTCCCGTAAAAGGGAAACAATTCCGCCTTCGAAATAAAAATGGCGCTCTAAATGGTGACGTTCGTCGTAGTAGTGAAAATAAATTTTGGAGGTAAGATAAGCCCGGTCTTTAAGGGAGTGAATAATAATTTTGTGGTCGAATTCAGTGGTTTCTTTAAAAATTTCCTTGTCGGGATGGAAGGTGACGGTGGTGCCGGTTTGGTTGACAGGAATTATTGACTCCAGTCGGCTGACTTTGGTGGCGGGAATCGGGATTAATTTGGTTTTGACTTTTCCGCGGCTAAAATCGATATAGTAGATTTTGTTATCGCGGCGGACCTCGATTTGGTAGGAGCTGGATAAAGCGTTAACGCAAGCGGCACCAACACCATGAAGACCACCGGAGACTTTGTAGGCGGTACCTTCGAATTTGCCGCCGGAGTGCAAAGTGGTCATAACAACTTCGACTGCCGGCTTTTTGTATTTGTCCATGATGTCGATGGGAAAGCCGCGGCCATCGTCGGCGACGGTGGCGGAGCTATCGGGATGGATGATCACCCAGACGTTTTTGGCAAAGCCGGCTAGGGCTTCGTCGATGGCATTGTCGATTATCTCGGTCAGACAGTGGTGGAGACCGCGGATGTCGGTGGAGCCGATATACATGGCCGGCCGTTTGCGGACGGGCTCAAGACCTTCAAGGACAACGATTTGTTCACTGGTATAGTTAGTAGTATCTGGCATAGTGGGAGGTAGATAAATATTACCAAAATTTCAATGCAATTCTATTGTAACAGAGGAAATTAGCTTTACAAGTAGAAAAATAAGTGGAAAGATAGGTTATAACGCACATATCAAAGCCGGTCAAAACATATCATTTAAGATGAAAAATACTACCTGTTATTGGGCAAATTATGCTGACCAGCCAGATGAAAGCCGATGACGGAGGTAGCGACCAGGACATTGAGTGATTTGTTGACTCCGTACATGGGGATTTCAACCACCCGGTCGGCTAGCTCGAGGACTTCGGAAGATATGCCAGATGACTCGCTACCGGCAATAATGGCGACGGGAAAACGGTATTTGGCTTTGAGGAAATTGATACTTTTGGCTGTTTGTTCGCAGGCGACGATTTGGTAGCCCTGATTTTTAAGTTGCCGGAGACAGTCGGCAGTTGATGGTGGATTTTCCCAGTCAACAAATTTCCAGGTGCCGATGGAAGCCCGATGGATTTTGATATTGGGCGGAGTGACAACAGGCCCGCAAAGGTAAATTTTTTGGACAGCTAGGGCGTCGGCCAGACGGAAAAAGGAGCCGATGTTGTAGGTGTCCTGGACATTGTCGAGGACTAAGACCAAGGGGTGGCGCGGGAACCGATTTCTAGTTATCTTGGCTTCGTTGGGTTTACTTGACCTTAATTGATGCGAATTCAATTTTGACTGACTCCCCTGCCTTAACTTAGCATCAGTCTTTTCAGTTCTATTCGAACACGACTGATGTTGCGTTTTATCGGCGGGCAGGCCTACCCTACTTTTACGGAGCTGATGGGAATTGAGCCGTGGCATGAGGCTATTTTACAAAATATTAAAAGAAAAAACCTATTCTGAGACAAGGAGCAGGATTGTCTTACTGCGGTCTATTTGGGAATTTTAATTGAAGACGGATAGGATCAACAACTTTGAATTCGTCCAGACTAGAAGAAAGTCGCGAATATTGTCTAATATCAAACGCGGGTCCCTGATTCTGCGGGTTTAATATGGACTGTCCTTCCAGTGACACCTACTTTTTCTACCCTATCAACTACGGCCCGGCGCTCGGATGGGCACTGACTGTGACAAAATGGCGCTAATGGGCAACTGGGTAAAATATCTCTTCTCTTGGGCTGTATGCCTGTACCAAAACTAGCAGCCTTGCTGGTGTCACATTCAAGTTCGTGCGTTGGTTTGGGAGAACTAAAGTTGTGTTCTTGTCGGTTTTTGTGCCCCATAGGTGCTAAGTAATTTAATTGGTGGCGCAGCCGGCAGCGTCGGCGGATGGTTGGCTACCAGCAGCAGCGACCAGATCGGCAAGGACGGTGGAACACTCTTTGGGGGCTTTTTTGAAGCCGGCGCAAATCGCTTCCTTGAGAGCGTCGGGACTGCGGAACTTATCTTGAGTAATTATTTTTTTACCGATGGTCACCGTGCCTTTGCCGTCCTGGGTGTAGGAATTTTCGGGCGGGAAAGCCACGCCGTTGACCATTAAAGTGGGCGAACCCTGGATATTGTTGGAATTGGTTAAAGCCAACTCTTTTTCGATTAAGTCAATAGCTTCGGTGTTGAAGCATTGGGTAATTTTGGCGGTATCAAGATTGGCTTTTTTGGCCTGCTCTTCCCAGCAGGTATCGGCATTTTGGGAAGTACAGTTTTTGTTGACGTTGTCAATAAAAGCCCACCAATCATTTTTGTTGGCTGCCTGATTGTAGGCGCAGATTTCGCGGACATCCTGATTGGCTTCAACCCGACCATGGAGGGATCCATAAAAAGCTCCGTTTTGGGCTTTGATGAAATTTTTTTCGTTGTTGCATTCTTTATTGTCGGCGGTAACCTGGGCGACACATTCTTTTTCGTCTTTAAAATAACCACCCTCGACGTATTTGGCGCATTGGGCAATGTCGCCGGTGCGGGACTTGCAGTATTCGACCAGATTGGGGATTTTGTCGAAAATATATTGGGGACGGATATCGGCTTTAGCGCCCAACAGATCATGGACCGGTTTAATGATATCTTCGGCCTGGTTGCCGTAGGGACAGAAACTCATGACATAGAATTGAAGTTCAGCTTTGTCTTTTTTGGCCGGAGCAAAGGTGACTTTGGTACTGCTGGTGGTGGAAGCCTGGGTAGCGGATTGATTAGTTATCAGCGAATAGGCAGAATAGCCGATGGCAGCGGTGAACAAAACCAGAAATAAAACGGCACTGAATATGGGAACTTTGATAAATTTGGGCTTATCGCTCATAAAAGAATTGGCTAATTTTTAACTTAGAAATTGAGTATACATTAATTTAGTTACTCTTCAACCACAGAAATTGCCTGGGTGGGGCAGGAAGTAATGGCTGACTGGGTTTGGGGAGATAAATCGCCTTGAGGTTGCTTGATGACTTTGGCTTTGAAAGTATTACTGTCCAGTTCAAAGGTGTCGGGATCGATGAGCGGGCAAGTGTTGCAGCCGATACATTTAACTGGATCGATAATTATTTTTTTGGTTGGCATGTTGATTAAATTGATATATTGACAGTCTTTCGTCTGGTTATATCATAGATTTTATCATGGAAAAAGAGAGTGAAGATAAGCCTCCGAGTAATCTGGTTTTTAAGATAAATTCTTATTTGGAAAAGTTGGCTGGAAAGTCTGCGGCAGTTAGAAGGGAGTTTTACCCGTCAGATGAGGAAAACGAATCGCTGGATTTTTCTTGCGACGATCCGCTTTTGGAAGAAGAAAATGTGCTGGTTGAAGGCTTGGTCCAAAAATACCCCCGAAGAGTACTGCTGGAGCTGACCTTGGCTTGTGCTGCCTACTGCCGATTTTGCACCCGAAGAAGAAAGGTAAACGATATTAAGAATGGCAAGTTAAGCCGGGAGCAACTAGACACAGTGGTAGAAAAGATAAGACAGGAAAAGACTATTAATGAAGTAATATTTTCCGGAGGTGACCCGCTGATGGCTATAGACATGCTGGAATATGGTTTAAATAAAATAATACCGATTGAACAGGTAAAAATTATTCGGGTACACACCAGAGTGCCGGTTTCAAATCCCAAAATGGTGACAACCCGTTTGGTGAAAATATTGAGCCGGATCAAAAAACAGGCGTTTTATTTGTCGTTGCACTTTGAGCACCCGGACGAAATTACTTCGGAGGTAGAAAGGGCGATAAGAAAGTTGAGACAGACTGAAGCGATACTGGTGTCACAATCGGTGTTTTTGGCCGGAGTTAACGATTCGACGGAAATATTGGCTAAGCTTTTTAACCGGTTGGCGGAATTGGGAGTAAGGCCGTATTATATTTACCGGTGTGATCCGGTTAAGGGAGCAGAACATTTTATAGTGCCCTTTAAAAAAGAAATTAAGATCATGACTGAATTGAGGAAGGTGCTAAGCGGTATTGCCTATCCGATGTATGTGGTTGATGCCCCGGGGGGGTATGGTAAGGTGCCGGTGCCACTGGAATTTTGGAATGGAGAATGGAAAAGTTTTAGGGACTACCGGGGTGGGGAAATCAGGATAGTGGGTCCATAAGGTCGGAGCGGTGCTTTTTTAGAAATTCACCGGATTTAATGATGGCATTAAGAATTTGAACAATCCGCTCATAGGCTTCGCCAGAGGTGATGTTTTTGAGGTTATGGGGAAAGTAGTGAAAAATTTCGTTGCGGCCGTATTTCCAGGCATCCCAGAGAGTTTCGGCCAGGGCTTCGCCCTCTTCGTCCAAATCGGCTAGTTTTTGGAAAATGGAGAACCGCTTGTACCTAAGGGAAGGATTGAGGGTTTTGCCTACCCGGAAACGGTCACTATGGTAATTGTATTGGTCGATTATGCCTAGTTTGAGGAAAAAATCCTTTAGAAAACCCTCATAGGCTTTGGCAATGGGAGAGACCAGAAAAGAATAATCACTGATTGAATCCTGGTGAAGCCGGGAGGAAATAGTCTGAATATCGGTTAAAAGTTTTTTTTGCGGAGGAGAGACGAATTTTTGGGCACTAGTAAAGACACTTTGAGGGATGGGACTCATGAGCGGAATCTAATTAACAATAAAAGAAAAAGGAGCGAGAAAAATATAAAAACCAGGACATAGTAACGAAGATAGTCAAGGGAAAGCTGCTTTTTTTCCCGGGCGAAGAGCCATTTTTGAAGATGAGGCTTGTCGTGCTTAAGGTCGGTGACTTCGTCAACTATCAGATGGACGTTGGAGGCCAAAAGAAAAGCCATGATAAAAATACTGGTGGTGGAGGTAAAAACGAAAAAAGACATCAGGGCCAGAATGACCTGGAAAAAATAGTGATGGAAAATCAGGTTGGTGTGTTCTTTGCTGGTCAGGGCAAGAAGTTTAATTAGACTTTTGACATCTTTTTGTCTAAAAGTTGCTTGGGCTAGACGGCTTTCCTGGGTGTTGGGCTTAAGAAAGAACCAATAGATAAGATGGTCAACATCGAGGAAAAATGAACCGACGGCCAAGCCTAAAAAGAGGATTAGGAAATTTGGCCAGGGGGTGAGATTTAAAGCCCAAAAAAGGGAGATTACTAAAAATAATGCCAGAAGTGGCGGAAGATGTTTTTCTAATTCGGACCTCACTAATACATGATAGCAGAAAGCCTTTATTTACTCATAGCGGAGAGCTTCAATCGGGGATAATTTTGAGGCTTTATTGGCCGGGGCCACCCCAAAAATTATTCCCACCAGAGAGGAAACCCCAAAGGCCAGAAGGATGGCGTTGGGGGTGACTTTGGCCGGGAAAAAGTTGTCAATCAAAAGGGTACCGGCGGAGCCAAGAATGACACCGACCAGGCCACCCAGAAGAGATAAAATCATAGCTTCGATAAGGAACTGGATTAATATGGCCCGGGGATAGGCGCCGATAGCTTTGCGTAAGCCGATTTCTCTGGTTCGTTCGGTGACGGTGACCAGCATTATATTCATAATGCCGATACCGCCAACTACCAGAGAGATGGCAGCAATGCCGGTCAATCCGATAGTTAAAGTGCTGATGATGGCGTTGATGGAATTCAGAAGCTGGGCACTGTCGAAAACCGAGAAGGCGTCTTCGTCGTATTTTTGGAGCATGATGTTGGTTAGCCCCTTTTTGGCGGTATCGATCTCATCTTTGTTGGGAATTTTGACAACAATGGTGCTAATGTCCTGATTACCTGAGATTTCGAAAGCCACCGATAAAGGAATGAAAGCGTGGTCGTCGATACTGGGGCCGCCAAAGGAGGCTCCCCTCTTGTCAATTACACCAATTATTTTAAGGCTCTTGCCTTTGATGATAATTTTTTTACCTAAAGCCGAGCCGTTTGGAAAGAGGTCGGAAGCCAGTTTGTTACCTAAAATTATAACCTGATTTTTTTTGTCGTCTTCTTCTTTGGTAAACCAGCGGCCGTTTTCGGCGGAAGGAGATAAATTATTGTTGGGCCCGTATTGAAAAGTAGAGCCGGCGGTTTCGACTGATTTTTTGGTGGTATAGGGAGATTTGATGTCGTTAAAGCTGACATTGGCGGGCATGACCAGGAAATTTTTGAACTGGCGTTCGATTTTGGCGACATCTTTTTGGGTGAAAGTAGCAGTGAGCATGGAACCGGCGCCACCGCGGCTGAATCCCCCACCCTCATCAAACACCCGGCCGGGAGTAATAAAAATGGAATTACTGCCAAGAGATTCGAACTGTTCGCCAACATACGTTTTGAGACCGTTACCGATGGAGGTTAAGAGGATGACGGAAGTGACGCCAATAATGATACCTAAGGAGGTGAGAATAGTCCGGCCCTTGTTTTTGAGAATGCTGCGGACGCTGCTTTTGAAAAGTTCGTCAAGAGTAGGTTTGAGCATGGGGATTATTTGTCGAAAAGTTTGCCGTCGCGGATAACTACTAAGCGTTGGGCTTCTTTGGCTAGGTCTAGATCGTGAGTGACGTAAACGATAGTACGGCCTTCGGCGTTGAGCTGGTGGAAAGTTCGCATGAGCTCGCCGCCTGATTTACTGTCGAGATTGCCGGTTGGCTCGTCGGCTAAAATAATTTTGGGATTATTGACTAAGGCTCGGGCAATGGCTACCCGTTGCTGCTGGCCGCCGGAAAGCTGGGAGGGAGTGTTTTTGAGCTTGTCGGACAGGCTGACCTTGGTAAGCATGTCAACAGCCAACTGGGTTCTTTTGGAACGGGGCACATCGGAATATAGTAGCGGTAAGGTGACGTTTTCGACGGCGGAGGTTTTGGCCAGGAGGTTAAATTGTTGAAAAACAAAGCCCAGGGTGACATTGCGAAGTTGGGCTAATTGGTGCTCCTTTAAACGGGAAACGTCTTTGCCGTCCAGGAGGACCTGGCCGGAGGTGGGAGTGTCAAGAAGACCGACAATGTGCATTAGGGTGGACTTCCCGGAGCCTGAAGGACCGGTAATGGCCAGAAATTCGCCGGCTTTTATGGACAGATCAACACCGTCAAGGGCATTGAAACTAGTATTGCCGGAAGTATAAGTTTTGACGATATTTTTGAGCTCTAAAATTACTTGGGCCATTATGAAGATTTGCGGATGACTACCTGATCGGATTCGGAAAGCCCTTCGAGAATTTCGATATCGATGTCGCTTTCGATGCCGGTCTTGACCGGTTGTTCGACAACCTGATTATCGGCTTTTTTGACCAAAACGTACTGGATTTGGGAATCTTCGTAGACTGCTTCGACCGGAACCGTAAGGGTGTTTTGAGCTTCCTTGAGACTGATAGTGGCGTCGCCAGCCATGCCCAGGCGGTAATTTAGGCTGGAGTTATCGACCGGTAGCTCAAAACGGATGTGATAGGTGGTGGAAGTTTGGCCGGAGACGGGGGTAAAGGAGATATAGGTTATGCGGGAGGAATGAGTGGTGTCGGGGAAACTGTCGAGGTTGACAGAGGCGGCTTGGGAAAGGCTTACCCGACTGACGTCTTCCTGATCGATTTCTGATTCAAAATAGAGGCTTTGGGGATCGATGATGGTAAAGGTGGCGGTGGCAGGGGTGACGTTGATACCGGCATTGGGCTGATCGACGGCGGTGACAATACCACTGATCGGAGTGTAGATAGTGGCATATTTTAGGGCAATGTTTTGAATTTCGACCGTTAAGGCTGCATTGGTAAGAGAAAAATTAGACCTTTCGAGAATGCGTTTGATTTCGTCTGTAACTAGCAACTTGTCTCTTTCGTCTTTGTACCTATCCTGGACGTCTTCAAAATTCCAACGGTTAGTAAGATAGTCGTTCATGTATTTTTGGTATTGTTTTTTGAGCTCTTCCCGGTCAAGCGAGGCGATGGCCTGGCCTTTTTTAACGGAGTCCCCCAGCTTGGCCCCGACCCAAGCTAGACGACCGGAGGTGGAAAAACGGAGCTCGGATTGGGTTTCGGCACGGATTGAACCGGCCAGGACAAGAGTTTCCTGAATATTTTTTCGGGCCGGAAAAATCAAGGTGTCTTTTTTGGGATTGTATTTGGTGGCAGGTTTGGCGGTTTGGGAGATGATGCGGCCGGAAAAAGAAAAAGTAAGCACTAGGAAGGCCAGTAACGGCCAGATCAGTGAAGACTTGAGACGGAAAGATATCATAAGAAGATAATTATAGCTTAAAAATAGCTAGAATTAAACCTTGTCCTTGGCTTTTAATTCTTTTAATTTCCACATAAAAAGCCTGGCCCGATTTTTGATGGTGCCGGTGGTTTGATCTTTGACAAAGTAGCGGGCAGATTCTAAAAGGTGACGGGGTATTTGCTTGGCCAGACGGATATAAAGAGATCGGTTGTCCCAATCATGAAGCTCTTTGGCCAGTTCTAGACCGAAGGCCTGAAATTCGTTTTTTATATATTTTTGGCGATTAAAAAGGGAGTTTTGATATTCTGGTAGGATGTCTTTGAGACTTACCGGCTTAGTTTTGGCCATGATGTATTTTAGTTTATTTATTGGAAGAGAAAATAGTAGTTGGGAATATATTTTGTATATCTTTGTGTTGCAGAAGAGTAAGAAGGGAATATAATCCTGCCATATGGCAGGAAGAGAATTGTTGCGACTTGACGGCTGGGTGGGACCAAGAGATTGTTATGATGTTCCGGATGACAGAGGAGGAGGGAGAGGTGCCGACAGGCCGATTATAATGACAGAGAGGGTTGGATTGGTAGTCAGGCCATTGGCTGAAGGTAAGGTGCTGGGGATAGAGAGGGTGGAGCCGTTGGTGGCGGTAGATGCTTCAGGCGC
Organism: Candidatus Shapirobacteria bacterium; assembly: GCA_041663285.1. Classification (GTDB taxonomy): domain Bacteria; phylum Patescibacteriota; class Microgenomatia; order UBA12405; family UBA12405; genus UBA1435. The sequence goes on along the minus strand of JBAZSP010000014.1, from coordinate 12,248 downwards.
AGAGGTAACGGGAAACGAAAGTGCGGGAAGTTGGAATCAACGGAGAGAAGATTATTGGAAATGGTTTAAGAGAAAAGGCGATGATCCAGAAACTGACTGGAGATTAAGAACAGCCCTAGAAAGATTGTACCCTCGTCAGGTAGGAGCGAAGGCCGGCTTGATTTGGACAAATAAGAGCCCAGCGGAAGGACAGAGAGAGGTGGCTTTGGGTACTTATCTTTTAGTTCAAGGACTTTTGGCGACACCGGGAGGGATAATTGAGGCTGAATGTGTTCCGGCGGTGGTTCTGGATATTGGAATAGCAGTGGAAAGTATTGATGTTTTGGGGAGAGGGGAAACGAATAAAAATATTAGTGCTTTGGAAATGGTGAGAGCTCTTAGCGGGAGACTTGGGGTAGTATTTTGTGAAAGTGTATATCGAGGCCTGGAAATTGATGGAATGGACTTGGGTGTTCTTGAAGCATCAAGATTGAAAGTAGAGGCTGGGCTTGATGGGGCGATAAGCGTTGCTGACGGGGATGGTGGAGTGGAAGTGATAGAAGATCGAGATTTTTTTGGCTTGGACCGGGAGAAAAGGATTTCCGACCAGGGGGTTAGATTATTTGAAAGGAAAAGGCAGGAGGTATTGGCAGCCGCCAAAAGAGATGAGGCTATGGTGGCAGCTACTAGACGGGCGAAAGAAGTGGCTGATTTTTACGGTGAAGAAGCAGAAAGGTATTTAGCCACAACATTTGGACCGTGGAATTTGGAGAATCCTGACCGGGAAGAACTTATGGCTATGGCAAAAAATAAGGGCTTGGACGGTCAGGGGCTTTGTGCCTTGGTGGCGGTGGTGACGGCGATGGGCAGCCGGGTAGACAGAGTAAGTGTAATAAAAGAGGTGGATGGATGGCTTGATCAACAAAGGATAATTTTGACGAGGACTGACCCCGGGCAAGCGATGCTGGCTTTGGCTGAAGCTTATGGTACTTTGAAAGGTACTAAGTCAAACAGTATTCGAATTTTAGAGTGGGCCGAAGTATTGGCAGGGAGAGTATTGGAAACTAATCTGGTTGAGCTTGCAGGTAACGAGCTTAAACGGCTGCGTCAGGAGCTGGAAGTAAGACGAGAAAAGGAGGTGGGAGCATTAGCTTCAAAGATAGAGAGGAAGCTGGCCGATTTGGTAGACGAGATAAGCAGGGCTGTCAAATGGGGTAATGGAGCATTAGTAGACTTGGCATTGGACAGATGGTCGCAGGAGAGATTGGGCAGAGGCGAATGGCCGGTGGATCATAATCCTGAAAATGGGGATTTTGAGGTGGCAGGAGCATGGGGAAAGCGAGCGGAATTTTGGATGATACAGGCGATACAGGCCAATGCCAGACCTTTGCACGATGAGGATGATAATATGACCTGGAATACGAGGCAAGAGCGGAGATTGTGGTGGAAAGCCGTTTAGTTTTTTTATTAGCGGCAACAGCGGTAGGCAACCGTACTGGCCCAACCGCATTGGGAAAGAACCTGGGAACCGTAAAACTTGGTGCAAGGAATCCCACAGTTGATGCTGCAATTGGTCTGACTTCCATAGCAACCATCAAAGCAGGTTTTGGCGACGGTGGGAGTGGGGATAGCCTTGGTGGGAGTGGGAGATGATGGCGTTTGGGTGGGGGTTAGAGTTGCCGGTATCAGGGTGGGGCTTGGAGACACCATAGAAGGGGTGGTGGTGGGCGGGATAGGGGTTGGTGTGGAGGTGTCGACTTGGGGGGTGTAGTTAGCCTGATAGTTGATCCAAACGGGAGATGACCAGGCAACTTCGATTAGATTATTTTTTGAGTCACGCTGCTTGGCGACAGCATAGACAAATTTTGCCCGTTTGGGAGCGGAGAAAGCAAAGGCGGAGAAAGTGCCGTCAATAGTTTTTTCGTTGCCCAAATTCTGAAAAACAGCTGCCTGATAATTGTCGGAAGAGTAGTCATAGCCACCATAGCGAAGTTCAACCGACTCAACTTTTTTTAGGTCGTCGCGGACATAAATTTGATAGGAAATGGAGCCGTTAAATTGGGTAGCACCACCCATTAGTTGACCGTTGACTTTTAATGCGATAGCCAGAGGAAAATTAGAGGAGCCGGCCCGACCGTCGAGAACCCCGAAAGTTTGGCGGTTTTTGATGGCGGAAATGAGAGATTCTTTGGAAAGGTCGGTGGCCAGGATGCCATAACGGCGGGTACCGGCCTGGGCAGCATTATGACCATCACCATAACCGGTGGCTCCCAGCTTATAGCCTTTTTTTAAAGCCTTGGGGTAGTAAGCGGCAAAATTATTGGTTTCGATCATATAGGCGTATGGGGCGATGGTAGAACGGTAGGTAAAAATTGTTTTTTGATCAGTGCTTCCAACCGGAAGGCGGAAATCCATATTTCCAGTGGAGGCCGGATGATTAAAGGAAACAAAGAGGTTGGATTTATCGGAATGCTGGCTGATAGACGAATAGAAATTATCGAGAGTATAGGGAGGATTAACAAAGGTGGGAGCTTCAAAAACATTGAGGTGACCACCGGAATGGGTCCACTCGAAGCCGTAGAAGGCGACGAACTGACCGGGCTGATTTTTGTTCAGGGCAATGGTTTTTAGATTTTGCCATTTTTGAGCGGTACCGAGATTTATTGATTTGGCGCAACTAAAACCGGTGGTGCCGGCCTTGGAATTGTCGACCCCGCTTAGGCAAAGATAGGGGTTGCTGATAAAAGCTTCGTCGTGCTCGGTGAGGGAATAAAAATCGTTATATTTGCTTCTGGCGGTGTCGTAGGCGGCATCGGGCTCCCCTACCCCATCTTGGGAATAACCGCTGTGACCATGAAGATCACCATAATAAAAATTATGGCCGGAAAAGGCCGGCCGGGAGGCTTGGGCAAAGATTGCGGGAGAACAGATTGTCAGAAAAAAGCAGAAAGTCAGGAGAAAAATGGTTTGTTTCATGGCCTATATTAACTCTAAAAGGACAAAAATGTAATGGTTAAAAAGTAGACGAAGCGTGGTGGGCGGCCAGTAATTGCTCCATAAGCTTGGCGTCTGTGGCTAGTGCTTGAGAAAGATGGCCGAAATTGAGATTAGATTTAAGGACGTTTAGTGCTTGGGTAACACCGTAACGTTCTGATAATTCTTTGGTTTTATTGGCGATTTTCTGAACTGGATTGGTAAGTTTTTCGGTAGCATGAGATCGAATGAGGATGATAGCCCCGGTTGCATAGGTGAGGCCGCAGCCACACTTGGCTGCTACGTTACAACTTAAAAATCTAGCATCACCGCTTAGCAGGGCGGCGTAATCAGCTGGATTGAATATAACTGAAGAGCCTAGCCCGTAAATAGTACCAGCCAGGGTGGCCACTAGCGGGTTATGGATTTTTAAGAAGGTCGCCTGGGTAATCGGGTTGGGACTTTGGCCGGTTTCTTTGAGAGTTTTGGCTTCGAAACAGATGCCGACGGCGGTGGTGGTGGCCAAGATAGCAAGGGCAAAAGTGACACTTTGATCCGGAGTTAGATTGTCCAAATGGTGATAGAGAGCCAACGATACTGGTATTTGGGCTGCCGGTATTGCCACCGAGGATAATAGGCTAAGAAAGCCAGCTTGAGCCAAAGCGGCTTCGGGGCTAACGGGATCGACTAGTTTTGGATGTTCTTTACGCATGGTAGGTGTTAGAGAGAGCAGATATATTTTAACTCAATTCGAAGCTAGGGATCGGTTTTTGCTGGTAGAATGAAGAAATGAAAAAGTGGGTGGTGTTGGCCGGATTGGCTTTGGCCATTGCGGCCGGAGTAAATTTTAGATGGAATCGGGTGAAGGAGGTGATTGACGGTGATACGTTTACCCTGGGAAATGGACAGCGGGTGAGGCTACTGGGAATCGATGCGCCGGAAATGGAATGGTGTGGTGGACCGGAGGCAAAGACAATGCTGGAAGAGTTGGTGCTGGGACGGATGGTGAGGCTGGGAGAAGTGCGGGGAGATAGGTATGGAAGAGTGCTGGGGCTGGCCTATGTGGGGAATACTTTTATAAACGAGAAGATGCTTAGGGCGGGCGCGGCCCGATGGGATGGTAACTTAAATTCGGAGGAGAAACTGTTGAGGGCGGCATCGGATTTTGCCAGGGAGAAAAAAATCGGGATTTTTAGCGACAAGTGCCGACCCGAAGTTAACCGGGAAAAGCCGGAATGCCTGATAAAAGGGAATATTGATAAGACTACCGGCAGAAAAATGTATCATTTTCCCGGGTGCATTGAATTCCAAACAACGATTGTGGAAAAGGATTTGGGGGAAGAATGGTTTTGTACTGAAAAAGACGCGGCGGCGGCGGGATATGTAAAGTCGGAACACTGCCCGGACAATATGGATAGCGGGATTTAAGCTGGTGGACCCAGGGGGAGTCGAACCCCCGACTCATCAGTGCGACTGACGTGTTTTAACCAACTGAACTATGGGCCCTAATAGACAGAGAATTTCTAATTTAAAATTTTTAATCAATTTAAAATATCTAATTTTTAAATTTATAAAACTAAGTAACTTAAGATAGAAAAAATAATTGCCAGGCCTACCTTAGTGGATCCTAAAGAGGAGGGCAGGGATTGTATTAGGCGAAATTTGGCATTCCATTTCAAGTTTTGACCTGAAAATACTATAATTTCTAAATTTAAAAAATAAAACTTTAATTAAACCGTACTTTTAGTTTCTAAATTGTTCAGTCCATCAATTACGAATGATTATAAAAGATCGAGTTTAGTAATTGGATGTAAGAACTAAAATCTAGGATTGATGGAGATTTTTGATCTCGGTGATTATTTTAGCAATAACGGCCTCAATAAGCACTTGCTCGGGAGGAGTAAAGGGCATCAGAACATAGTCTTCGACTGGAAGACCGGGATTGGAAGAATCGCGGGGATGGCCGATACCTAGCCGAAACCGCCAGAAATCCTGGCTACCAAGATGGGACACGACCGACTCAACCCCTTTGTGGCCAGCCGGGCCACGGCCAAACTGGAGCCGCCACTCCCCTACCGGTAAGTCAAGATCGTCGTGAATCAGGTATAGACCGGCAGACGGAATTTTGTAGAAATTAACGATTTTTTGGGCACTGATGCCGGATTCGTTCATATAGGTGGTAGTGTAGGCGTAAAAATGCCCAGACTGGGCGATGTGGGCCAAAAGCTTGGGATGAGACTTTGGAGTAAGGCCAAGGAGCTGAAACAGGTTCAGGATGACATTTTGGCCTAAATTGTGACGGGTAGACTGATATTTTGAACCCGGATTGCCAAGACCGATAAACAAGCTCATAGGGTATTGTAACAAGCCGGGGAAGGAAGACAATTTAGGAATTTAACAATTTAATAAACTAAAAATATGTAAAAGTTGCCGGTGGCATGGGGTGGATTGAGGCTGCTTCTTTCGTTGTAAAGCCGGGTTCCTTGGCACACTTCGGTCGGTGTTGACGCAATGACGCAAGAGGCTGAGATTGCCGCTCCGCCAGAGGCGGATCCCTCCAGAGGCGGGCAGGCGCAATGACGTATAGAGGGGCGATGGGATATAGAGATACATTAGTACTCTCAATGAGTCGGTGTGAGGTGGTATGTATATTATTAATATCGAAAGATAGGGTAAAACAAAATTGGCCTGTCTGTTGGCAGAGATGCTTTTAGACTGCTAAGATTGAGTTTGCGGGTAGAATTGGGACATTGAAAAGAACAGCGGCTCGACGTGAAGGGTAAGCAAGGAATCGCAGTTGGTTTTGAAGGTCGCTTCTTCGGATTGAGGAACTACCGGAACGGCGATAATAATTTTGGTTTCGGGGAAGGTGCGGCGAATAAGGTCGGAATATTCACTGTATTCGGCGGCCCGGGTGTCGCCGGTGTCGATAATCAGGATAGCATTAGCTTGTGGCAGGTGGCCGATGGATTTGGACAAATCAAAAGCTTGAGTTTCAAGCTGTTTGGCTATTAAGTCAGCATAGCCTTGAGCTTCGGGGTTGATATAGCAGAGCAAATATTCTGAAGGAATTTCGGCTTGGATACGGGCGGATAAAAGCGAAGCTGATTCAGCTTGATTTTTGAAGACCATGAGACTATTATAGGGTTTATATTTTAAAAAGTGTTGAAGTAATTACATAAGAATATGGCTGGTGGATTAAGAGTAGAGCGGTGTACGGTGGTAGAGTGTGTGAATGATGGATGCGGACGTGGTAGCCCGGATACTCGGCTGGTCGAAGTGGATGAAAACGGCCGGTGTTGCAAGGAAGTTGGAGTTGAGGAGGGAGGTAAAAACCCCGTCCACAGTTGGAGCCTATGTTATACCCAAAGGGGATGCAAAAAGGAGCAGGGGGGGTGCCCTCTCGGTAAGATGGTGGATTTGAGAAACCCCTTAAGATTATTGGGTGATAGGGTTCCCGGAAGATCGGAAGGATGTGAATAGTAAAATTGTGACAAATTAGGTTAATTATTTTTATAAAATTTTATAAAAATATGGCAGGAAGTAGCGTAGAAAAAAAAGAACAGCGAAGATGCGTGTTGGCTCCTGAAGGTTTTGGTCACCCGAGCAGACAATCTTTAATTGTAGATATTGGTGAAAACGGACTATGTGGTCACGACACCGGAGTGACTGTTGACTGCCAACAGGAAGGATTTGATCATCAAACACTTGCGGTTTGTGTAAGCCAGAGGGAGGCGGGAACATGCCCAAGAAGACTTACTTTGTAGGGTTTGCTAACTGGTTGGTTGAAAGAAGCTGGTAGAAATCGGGCTCGGAAATGATCTTTACTCCGAATTTTTTGGCGGTTTGGAACTTGGTTGAGCCAGACTCGGTTTCATTGGTAACCAAATAGGAGGTATTGGAGGAGACGCCCGAAGCGACTTTGCCACCAGCGGATTCGATATCTTCGATAATTTTTTTGCGGGGGCGGGAAAGACTGCCGGTGATGCAGAAGGTTAAGCCGGAAAGTGATTGGTGATTTGTGATGGTTGATTTTTGAATATTTGTTTGGGAAAGGATGGAGGCGATCCAGGGACGCCGAAGGTTGATACCGTCAATAATTTTTTGAGCCAGGGTAATTTTGAAACCGGGCAGTGATTCGAGATCAGAAACAGCGAGATTGAGAATTTTTTCGGGGGTATCAAAACCGGCTTCTATAAGCTGCTGGATACGGGCGGCACTAAAATTGGGAATGATGGCGGCGTCAAAAAGCTGCCGGACGGTTAAAATTTTTTTGGACTGAATCTGGTGAATGATGTTTTGGCCCGATTTTTGGCCCAGGCCTTCAAGATCAATAAAATCGTTAACGGTCAAACGATAGAAATCGCCTGGTAACCGGAGGCGGCCGGCTTGGTATAACTTTTCAATAGTCTTGTCGGAGATACCGCGGATTTCCAGAGTATCACAAAAAAGACGGAGGCTGCCTAAAATTTGGGCCAGACATTTTTGATTATTGGGGCAACGTAAGAACTTTGATTCAATAATTAAATCAGTGGCGCAAGAAGGACAGGTTTTGGGTGGCACAAGGTGGCCAGGAGTTACCTTGGAAATGATTTTTTCGATATGGGGAATAACGTCACCGCGGCGGGAGATTTGGACGATATCACCGACATTAATGTTTTTTTCTTTAATAAGTTCGTAGTTGGCTAGTGAGGCGAAGGTAACCACTGCGCCGGACAGTTCGATTGGCTCAACCTTGGCCACTGGCGTGATGGTGCCCAAAGGGCCAACCTGCCAATTAACGGAAAGGATTCGGGTTTGATTGGTGGAGGCGGGAAATTTGTAGGCAACCTGGCCTTTGGGGCGGTTGGCGTGAGAGCCAAGGGATTGCTGTAGCTTCAAGTTGTCAATTTTGATAACCAGACCGTCGATATCGAAGGGGTAATTTTTGCGGTCGGTGGCTAGGAACCTTTGGTAGACTTGCTCGATATTGTCGAAGTTTTGGCAGTGATGAGTTTCGACGGTGGAAATACCAAGAGATTGAAGAAGCCGGATTTTTTCATTTTCGGTAGCTACGCTTACCGGATAGATATCGACTGCCAGAAGGGTGCAGAGATCGGAATATTTGGAATCCAGGCGTTGGGTTAATCCCGCCGCCGCATTCCTAGGATTAGAATATTGAGTAATAGTCTCAGCTTTGGCGGGCAAGCCCGCCGCCGCATTACGGGGATTAGAATACGAAACCCCTCCCCCACCCTCCCCTTGAGAATGGGAGGGCGTAACAAGTTTTGAAGTAAGCAGATTTAATTTCTTAAAATCCTTATAGGTAACGATGATTTCGCAGCGGATGGAACCGGTAAATTTTTGTTTAAGGACAGGCACAAAATTTTGCATTTTGACGATGTTTTGGGTGACGACATCGCCGATAAAGCCATCACCCCGAGTAATGGCGTCGACTACCTTACCCTTTTGATATTCGATTTCGAGGGAAATACCGTCGCACTTGGGCTGGACAACGTACGATATGCTTCGCATATCTACAATGCTCGCGGCTTTGGATTTTAATTCAAAATAATGAACCATTTCGTTGAAGGTGGTGACTTTGTTTTGGGAACCCATGGGCATGGAGTGGGGCTTTTTTTCGAAGCCGGTATCGAAGTTTGAGTTACCTACCTTTTGAAAAAGGCGGTGGTGAGGATTTTTTTGTTTTAAAATGGCTTCGAGGGTGTCGTAGGTGTGATCGTCCATTATCGGCTTACCGGTGGTGTAGTAAGCTTTTTTGGCCTCAATTAAGAGCTCGCCTAATTCTTCGGGAGTGGCTTTTTGAAGGTTGAGGGAGTCGAGAGTGACCATATGGAAATTATAGCCGAAAGCAAATGACGGTTGATAAACTGATATGATCGAGTTATGTCATACCAAAAAGTAGAAAGCTTCATTGGAGTTGTTAAAAGAATTGCTGGGGACACAAGCGATTCTGTTCCAGGAAGAATGGCAAGACTTGTGCTTGTGGAACCTTCGATAGCCGAGGGAGTAAGGCGAGGTGGGTTGACTAGGGCTGAAGCTACCCGGATTAAAACTTTTTCTAGAGTAGCCTTCCAGCTGCTAAAAGAAAGCGCGTAATAAGTTTTTTGGTTTTGGCAAGAATGGTGTAAGATAAGACCCATGGGGACTAAGAAGGAGGCTGTTGTTGGGATGGTAAGAAGGTTTTTGGCGAGACAAGGTGGTGCAAGCAAAGCGAGGCGGCCAGCGGATAAAGAGAAGGTTGGCGTAAATGGGGCAGGAGATTACAGCCAGGTGCCAGCGGAGAGAAGGGGAGATGCGTTAGATGCGTTAAGAATGCTGCGTCAGAGGGACCAATAAGTGTAAGATTTGATATTGGGATGAGATAAATAGAACCTTTTTGGCGCTGGCGAGGCAGTAGTGGGTACTGATGGTGTAATAGGCTTTTTTGGCCTCAATCAAGAGCTCCCCGAGCTGCTCGGGAGCAAGTTTTTGAAGATTGAGGGATTCTAGGGTAACCATGGTTTATTTTAGCCCAAGAAATTTAAAAGGTGGTAGTAATTGATAAGCGCGAAAAATAGAGGTAAAATTAAGTATATGGCTGGTGGGAGTGAGCGCAACTCGGTAAGGGTAAAACATAATATTTTTTGGGGTTATCGGTGTGACGGAGGAACCTCCGGATATATATTCAAGTCTGATGACGGCATAGTAGAATACCGCGGAGATAGTTTTGATGGATGCAGCCAGCTAGGCCAGAATGGCCGTCACTGCAATATGCGCTGGAGCCTTATTTGCCCACGGCCGCCGAGACCAAAAACTTAATTGAAATTAGGGGTTTCCCGGGGGTGATTTTTTGAAGATCGAGTAATTAAAGAAGCCGGATAAATTACTTGATTAAAAAACCAGAGGAAATATCTTTATGACTTTAAGAATCGCGGAGTTTGGATTTTATTGGTGTGATGCTGATATCGATACTGTGGTTCGGGCTGGTGAAGGCAGACAGGGGTTAGTGGTCTTTAGGGAAGCAGGGCTGTTGTGCAATAGGTTAAAGAGAGGCATATGCCTGAGAAGGCAACACTTAAAGGCAGAAAATGTAGGATGCATTAATCCTCCAGATCCTAAACTTGGGCTAGGAAATAAGCCAGGTACAGGCTAAATTGATATATGGCCGAATATGATGATATAATTTGAACTGATTTGTAATACAAATATGAGAAGAAGGGCAGAATATGAACGAACAGCCAAACGTAGACCTCCTAGTGGCAATAGAGTTAGGGTGGTAGTGGTGGAAAAACAAAGAGTGGGAGGCGCGATTAGTGAAAGACAAATAACATGTGGATCTGCAGGTTTGACGAGTGAAGAACTAAAAAGAAGCGGTTCTGGCGATCAATTTCCTCGACGAGTTTCCTTGGATGGCACAGGTAACGTGCTCTGTGATCTTTGCCGAGAAGGAGGTTGTACGGTAAGGGCGATGGCACTTTATGCTGGAATACACGAATCAGTATTAGCAAGAAAAGATGTTCTATGCCCGCTTAAGAGGCAAACACCCCGTACATAGGATAAAAGTTTGGCGCTGGCGAGGCAGTAGTGGGTACTGATGGTGTAATAGGCTTTTTTGGCCTCAATCAAGAGCTCCCCGAGCTGCTCGGGGGTGATTTTTTTAAATCTAGGGATTCGAGTGTGACCATAGTGATATTTTAGCCTGGAGAAATAAAAGAATTAAGTGATACAATGCGATACATTTTTTAAAATGGCTACTAATTGGACGATATCTAGTGATTGTGTTGGTTTAGGGGGACCAGAAAGATTGGTTCAAGGTTACGGTGGAATAACGCAAATTGGAGGATTGGGGGTAGAAGTGATTTGCTTAAGAGGAGGCTGGCAACCATTCACTAACCGTAATTCACCTCTAAAAGTTGATGGATGGCATGGCCCGGTTGATGGTAAGAATGGCGAAAGGCAGTTACTCGATATGGCGTTGGCTGGAGCAATGGTAACACGACAAGAATTGGTGAATATCGGTAGACGACAGGGAGGATATTTGCTGGTTCATCAGCGACATGTGGCCGATAATGATTATGATTGGTGGGAGAAAGGAGCTCGGGGGCAAGTGGTTTATGTGGAAAATTGTTGCGAACCGGATTCTTTGGAATTGACAATACGAGCGGTAGCGGGGTTAAGAGAAAGAGGGGTAAGCGCCAGAGTATTGGTGGATTTGGTGCATTATTATAAAGAAATACATCAGATGGCAGCTATTGTTGGAGAGGGTGTTGAAAATAATTTGAAAAGGATGTTAGCGGATTTAAGCCGGATTTTGGAAAAGGAAAAGTATCTAGGGATGCATTTGCCTTTAGGGACAAGGAAGGTGGATTCTTTGCCTTTTGAAGCAATTTCCGGACCTTTCTGGAAAATTATGGCAAAATTTATTGTTGACGGTGGATTTAGCCAAGTGACTCTAGAAAATCAAAGAAAATGGGGTAACTACGTTGGACTACCAGTAACTAGAGAGGATGTGGCCAGAAATAGGCGAATTTTGGATACATTAAGGAGCGCCGGGATGTTTTCAGAAAGAAAGGTTTAGGGCTTTAAAATCAGACATTGGCGAGGCAGTAGTAGGCACCTTTGGTAGAACCGCGTTTTTCACATACTTTGTCGTCAATCAGCTTTTTGAGGTCACGCCAAATCGTATCGTCGGAAACCATGGGCAGAAGTGACTGGGCGTCGGGCATGCGGAGACCACCAAATTGTTGCATGTATTCGACTAATTTTATTTGACGTTCAGTCAAGTGAACTTGTTTGCCACCTAATTTTTGTTTAAATTTGAGATCACGGGAAAGGGCTTGGACTTTGTCTTTTACCCGGGACAACTCGACTGCCAGAGCCTGGGTAAAATACTCGATCCAGCTGGTTAGATCACGTTTAAAAATGTCGGAATTGAGCTGGTGAGTAGACTGGATGGTGGCGTAATAGGATTCGGCATTGCGGTCGAAATATTCTTCGGTAGAGAAGAGGCGGCGGATATCGTAGCCTTCGACATAGAGCGGCAATAAAGCAAACGCCCGGCTGCATCGGCCATTGCCTTCGATAAAGGGGTGGATGGCGACCAAAATATATTGGGTGATGGCGCTACGGATGGCCGGATGGGTTTCGCGGGATTTGGGGGAATTTATCCAGTCGAGAAAGTCGGTGATAAGGTATGGAACTTCGATGGCGGGCGGTGGGCGGTGGGCAATTTCGCCGGTTTGGGTGTTTTTGAGGACGACCTGCTGATGCCGGTATTTGCCGATTTCGGCATCGGGAATGATTTTTTGGGTGGT
>JBAZSP010000013.1:6624-30734 GCA_041663285.1 Candidatus Shapirobacteria bacterium | reverse complement strand
TAAACGCTGGTGCCACCGCTGCTCCCACCAATAAAGTTGGCAACATAATCACTGCCGAAGCCGCCGCCACCCCGGCTCCCAGCAATCCTCCCGGTACCTTGGCCAAGGCATCTTTTAGTTTTCCTAATCCAAAAAACGACATTAACCTGCCAATAACTTTCTGGCCCAAAAACCCGGCTATGGCTCCAAGTATTGTTCCCACCACCGGCATCACTGCCGTCCCTGCTGCTGCCCCGGCCGCAGCTCCGCCGGCCACTCCTGCCGCTGTTCCTCCCGCCACACTGGCTGCAGCCCCTGCACCAGCCTTAACCCCTCCCGCCAGCACTCCTTTTAATATAGTTTTCAGCCCTTGTTGCAATCCTTCTTTTCCCAATACTGCCAAAGAACTCCTCATAAATTCATTCGTTACCTGTTTTCCCAAATAATCAAACGCCTGACTTCTTAATCCCGACACCTGTCCCAAAAAGCCCGAGAATCTCCCCCCGGTCCATCCGTCCACGGTCCCGGCAATTTTACCCCAAATCCCGCCGTAATTACCTAAACTAACCAAGCCCTGTGCCCTTCCTAGTAGCTCTTTAAACTCGTTATCATTCCGCCACAAGTTCATCAACTCTTCTGTCGCCAGCACCTGGTTGTTTTCCCGGTACGGAATCTCCACTCCTTGCTCCGTCAATGCCATCCGGGAAGCCATATATGTCTCCACCCAGCGGCCAAATTGCTCTTTGTCCATTCCCATCATTCCCACCAAAACTTTGAGACGGGTATAATCCTGTTCCGATCCGCCCCTATCCAAGAATTGTTGATAACTTGGTAATCCCAAGCTGTCAAATGCCGTTACCCCTTCCGTTAATTTGGCTACTTGAGTAGCGTAGTCCCTGACTGCCTTTATCGCCTCCGGTGTTTCTTGTCTTCCAAAACTTTCCTCAAGACTCTCAGTAATCGTTATTCCTCTTAAGTGCATTACTTCAGGCCAATTATTTCTTATAAATCTCTCCGCCCCAGCCTCAACTTCTAGTGCTCCCTCCCTGATTGCAGTTTCTGCCTTTCCGCTATCTACTAGTTCCATCTGTCTACTTTCAATTTCTTCATCCAGCTTCCTTCTCAATACCACTGCCAACCCTGCCCTGTCGGCCTCTTTTGTTCCTGTCGCCGCTCCGGCTTTTTCCAGTTGGCCAATAATTTGAGCTACCGCCAGTTTTCTTTCTACTGCCGTGTCTTTCCCGCCTTCCTCCATTACATAATCCACCGCTTTGGTAATCATCTCTTGAGCTTCTGGGCTTACAGCCACTCTGGTAGCCATCGGCCCTGCCACCTTTATCATCCTTTCGATCTTCTCTTGGGCAGTATCTTGTTTTTCCCTATTCTGACCCATCTTTGCTTCTCTCGGTAATTCTCTATTTGAAATCGCCTCAGTCATCTTTTCCCCGATGCTTGCCATGACGGGGTTTGCTGCTATGGCTGTGTACGCTCCGGTTTCAAGCACTCTCCTTATCGCCTCTTCTCTTCCGGCTACTGTCGGCCCAATATTTTCTCTTTTCAGTCTTTCGAGCGCCTCCGCTGCGATATCTCTTGCTTCTGCCCTCGCCTCCGCCTTAACGACAACGGCTGCCTGCCCTTCTGTCACAATCTCTTCTATCATCTCATCCACCACCGTCTTTTTTCCGTCTCCCACCACCGGCTTGAACTCTTTTCTCTCTGTAGTTTTTTCTGAACTTAACTCCAAAATAACCCGATCTACTATTGCCTCACCGGCTTCCCTCGCCATTATTTCCGCCTTCTCTTTCGGTATCCTCCCAGCCTCCGCTAGTTGATTGACTCTTTCTTCTGCCAGCAATTCTGCTTTCGCCGTTTCCACTGCAATTACTTCTGCCTTCCCTGGCTCTACCGTTCCTTCGAGTTTTGCCACCACCTCGTCTCGTACTAATCTTGCCCTGTCAATTAAAGTTCTGATTTCTCCTTCAGAAGCCTTGATCTGTCCTCTTTGTACAATTTCTCTCACCGCCCGTTCCGGATCGTTACCTGCTCTCAATCCTGCTTCATAGTTCTCCAGCAATAGCTCAATTTCGCTTGCCGACAAAGCTCTGCTTTCAAATTCTTTGCCCGGTTCCTCAACCGCCCCACCGGCATTGTTGGTTAGCCAGTTATTTAATACTCCAATTATGCTGGTATCTCTGATTCGGCCCAATTTTAAGGCTACAATTCTAGATGAGCCCGGCAAGCTAAAATCAAACCCCTCCCCCAAATCGATTCCGGTATCCCTTTTTAGATTCCTGATTAATCTGGCCAAAGCCACATCTTTATTGATAGCCCAGCCCTTTTCTACCAGACTCCCAACCGCCTCCCTTAGCTCCTCGATTGATCCTATCTCACTTTGGATTAACACTGTTTCCGCTGCCATTATGCTTAATTATAGCGTCAACAAGCTCTAATTCGTAAACAGTTTATCGTAAGTCATTTTAGCCTCTTCGTTTTTCTGATTTTGTTTCGAACTTGACGGGGAACTGGCTGTCGCCGAAGACTGACCACTAACCGTTTTCGGTTCTTTTACTTCCGCCTTCTGTTGGTCGAAATTAACAAATTCCGGTCGGGGTTTCTTGGCCAGTTGAGGTGGTTGTGGTACTGCCTTTTCTTTGGTCTGGTCAACAAATATTGGTTTAGCCTTATCCTCCTTTTTCGCTGCCACCACTTCTGGTTTAAATGGCGGTACAAACGGTTTGCTAGGTGGTTCAAATTTTGGCAATGGCGGTAATGGAGGCAACTTACCAAGCGGGCTGGTTTTAAACAAATCTTGGTATTTAGGCAGCGTTCTTTCATTTTGCAACTTCTCTGCCTTTTCCTTTTCTTCCGTCATTTTTTTTGCATGTTCTTCCAGCTCTCTCTTTTCCTGCTCCTCCATCTCCTTTATTTTTCTCATCAGCATTTCCTCGCTGGTTGTTTCGTTGTCGGCCTTACTTATTGCTGGCTCGGCCGCGGCTTCTGCCTTGGGAGTTTCTGCCGCCTTCAAGGGTATCTCCGCTACCACCTCTTTGATTTCTGGTTTAGTTATCTTCGTTAATGGTTTGGCCGCTATCGCCTGGGGCGTTGTTGCTACTCCACCACCAACATTAATTTTCTCTTTTATTCCGCCAACACCGATTGGTTGGTCCAACCCCTTTTTAGCCGCCGCCGCCGCCCTTTTTTTCAGGGTTTCTTCCGGGTTCGAAGTAATCAGGTCATGCTCTTCTTCGGAAGCAATCACTCTGATAGCCACATGGTTTTGTCCGGCAAAAAATATTCCTTCCCCCTTATCGGCCGACAGTAATAATTGCTTCTCTCCTTCCGACAAATAAAATACCTCTCCCACTTGGTCGATAGCAGCGGTGTGTTGCTTTAAAAGTATTTGAATTGAGCTGTTGGTTACGATCTCTTTCCCGTATGGAGTTTGTAAAAAGTCATCCACATCTTGGGTGATTGTTGTAACTCCTAAATAGTATTTCCTGCCTCTTTTAACGATTCCTCTCAAAAACGACGCCGAGTCCTCATACTGCATCAAATACCAGGCCTCGTCCACCACCAGAATCCTCTTTTTTAACGTCTTTTTAACAATAGTCCAGATATAGTCGAGAATTATGTGCATGGCCACCGGCCTAAGCGCGTCTTCCAGGTTCCTGATTCCAAACACCACAAAGCTGTTAGTCAGGTTAACGTTGGTTTTTTGGTTAAAAATCCCGGCAAACGACCCTTTAATATATTTTTCAATTCTGGCCGCCAAAGTCTGCGCCTTCTGGTCTTCCATTCCGATTAGCGATTTATACAAATCCTCAATTAATGGCGGCTCCCTTTTCTGGCTTTCCGGATCCGGCGTTACTCCTTTCATTTTGTAAGCGTCCATTACTGCCCTGTCAATTATTGACTCTTCTATCGGGTCCATTTCTCCGATCATTATTTTCAGTAACTTGTGCAAATTCAAAATTTTTGAGTTCAGTGCATTTTCTCCTTCTTCCTCCACCAGCGACAGGTCAAACGGGTTAATTTTCGACTCTTCTCCGTAACCGAAGGCAATATATTGGCCTCCCACCGACAAGCACAAATCCCGGTATTCGTTTTCCGGGTCAATTACAATAATTTCTGTTCCCATCATCAGGGATCTAATCGATTCCAGTTTAATTAAATATGATTTTCCGGCACCGGCGGTAGCAAACACCACCGAGTTGTAGTTTGGCATCGAAAAGCGGTCAAATATCACCAAGCTACCATTATGCTCATTAATTCCAAACATAATTCCCTTATCGTCCGACAGGTCAGAAGACACAAAAGGAAAAGTGGTGGCCAACGATGTCGTGTCCATGTTTCTGGTTACTTTAATTCTGTCGAGGCACACCGGCATAGTTGTCGCAAACCCATCCTCCATTTGTAGCGTCGCCTTTTTGCTGATTATCATTAAAGCCCCCAAAGCCGCCTCTAAGTTTTTTGTGATCCTGTCAAGCTCCGGAACCGAAATCGCCGAAATAGTTACGTACAGCCCGAACTGGAAAAATCTTTCCTCCCCTTTTACCAAGTCGGTCTGCAGATTGAGTGCATCTTCTAGTTTTGCTTGGGTTGTCGGATTAACCACCCGGCCCCTTTGGATATCGGTATTAATTTCCGCCTCCATCTCGGCAATTTTTCGCCTCAAATCGTCCAATATTTGCTTTCCGTCAGTCGGGTAAATATACATCGACACTGTCAGCGACGCGTCAAAGTTAACCAAAGATGACAGCCAATTAATTCCTACAAACCTGGGATATCCAACCACGAACAAGGTCCGATAATATTTTGAGTCAATCCGGACATTGTCAAAATCCACCTCCAGCGAGGAAGGTGCAATAATATCTTTGGTCGACACCAGGCCTTCGGTAAATGGCTTTACTCCGACATCTTTGGTCGTCTTACTCCCTTCGGTTACCGGCGTTTCGGCCACCGGGGCCTTTTTTTTGTTAAAAAGATCGCTTAGTTTCATTGTTGTTTTTTCACCGTTACCAGCGGTGCGCTGTAATTTAGGCTTTGGACTTTTTCATTAACCGCCGTCTCTTGGTTGTAAATCCGGTAAAATAAATTAATCAGCTCTTTTGTGTTTAGTGGCTTGATATCCAAACCCAGCCGGGAAAATAATCTTATCAGGTGGTCCCGCTTAGGCTCAAGTGACGCCTTCGCCTTTTCTAATATATACTCCTTCGAAAATGGCAACCCCGCTTCAGGTCTCTTGATGCTGGGTAGCAAAATCGTCATGGCCTGTGCCGGTGCGCTCTTAATTCCTAGTTCCAAAAGCGAAAACGGGACTACTATGTAAAAGGACTTTGATAGCACATCATTCTTTTTAACTGTCTCCTCAATGAACCTCCTGTAAGAAATAATTCTATCTTTTAGCATCGGGTTAATCTGCTTTTCCCCAGCCTGTTTCAGGTTGCTCAAATACGACGTTACATCCTTAGCCGTGGACTGGATCATAATTTGTATCGGAAAATTAAGGGAATTTAATATTCCACCGTAGGCATAGATCAAGGCCATTTGCTCTCTTTCCGATAACAAATCAAAATTTACCGACGACAGCTGCAAGATCATGGCACACGATCCGTCTTTCAAAAGCACTATTCCGTCAATTAAGTCCTCAATTGGCAGGTGGTCTTGCGTACTCCCTCTTATCGCTATCTTTAGAGGATCAACTGGCATAATTAATCATAACTTATATTTCTATAAACTTATTATTTTGATTGGTTTGACAATTTGTCCCCCCAGATCTACTCCAACCCTATTAAAGTCCAGGCCTTCTTTCTCGGTAATTATTAGGTATTTTCCATTAGCCAGCGGCGACAGGGTTCTGAACTGCCCCAGAGCATTGGTCTTTAGTACCCTGGTTGGATTACCGTTTTCGTCCTCTACCTCTACGATTGCCCCTTCAATTATTTTTCCGTCTTTGCCCGTCACCATCCCCACCAATATATTGGCTAC
This sequence comes from Candidatus Shapirobacteria bacterium, assembly GCA_041663285.1. GTDB lineage: Bacteria > Patescibacteriota > Microgenomatia > UBA12405 > UBA12405 > UBA1435. Next base: position 24,767 of record JBAZSP010000013.1, on the reverse strand, counting down.
TTCCGGAATGTCAGGCATCGGGATTTCTCCGTAAACTGTTTCGCCGGTTGCTTCAAGTTTTTCGGACCTTAGATTAAGTTTCATACTCGCTTCACTACTCCACCTTTCTTCCGCTGGTTTTGCCTCCTCCTTTATTACCGGTTTCAACTCCTCGTCTACTTTTGGTCCGGCCTGACGTTCATCTTTTATTTGGGCTTCTGTCTTTTCCTCTGCTTCAACCTCCAGGTCCTCCATCTTAATATTTTCAAAATCTTCCTTTTCGCTGGCCTTTCTTTCCTGCTCTTCCCTCTGTACCGATGGCAAAGAATTAATAAATTCGTTAACCTTTTTAATACTTTTTACACTCTTTTCCTCTGGGGTGTCCTCCTCTTCATTTGTTGGCAAAACCTTGGTTAAGTCTATGTCCAGCCAGTTTTTGTCTGGTCTTTTTTTGAAGGTATATATGGTTGGTGAGTAAATCGATTTAAAAAAGGCGGCTATCCAGGTTTCCAATGGTCTGTCCTGAAAAGGTACAAATGCTAAAGCCAACCCGCCAGCCCCAAACAGTAGCATCAATGGGTATTTAATAAAAAAAACCAATCCTGACGCATTAATCATAACCGCTAGTACCACCCCTCCCGCCGCCTTCAAAAACTGCCTTAACGTCATCTCTCCTACTAGTTTGAATTCGTAGGATGATATTTGTTGTGGGATTGGATGTTGCTCCATCCTTCAATTTTACCCCAGCCGTTCTTCATTCCGCCACTCTAATTTTTTAGTACCTCCACCAGGTTAAAAATTCTATAGTTTTTCCGCTCTGATCTTTATTTCTACCTAAATGTTAAAATAATTTTACTTTTCGATGAAAACTACTTACGAGAAATCAGTTGACGCTGCCTACATCTTCTTAAAACCTAATATCAATTTTGGCGAAGTCAAAAAAACCGTTCTGGCTGAAGGGAAAGCTTTTATTAACTTAGATTTTGACCAAGATAACCGGCTTGTCGGCATCGAAATTCTATCTGCCTCCCGCACCTTATCTTCTGAAGTTCTAAAACAAGCCGCCAGAATTGATAAATAGTCCATCTATAGAATTCCCCCAAAATCGTATATCGTAAATCATAAATCATGAATCATCTCCTCATAGTCGACGCCCACGCCGTTCTCCATCGGGCTTATCATTCCATACCTCCCTTAACTTCCAATGGCCAGCCGGTCAACGCTATTTATGGCTTTTATTCCATGCTTCTTTCTGCTGTTGACCAGCTTAAACCCGATTATCTTATCGTCGCCCTCGATTCTCCCGGCCCCACTTTTCGCCAATCCGAGTTTATCGGCTACCGTGCCAAACGGAAAGTTCCCGACCGGGATTTAATCTCCCAGCTGCCTCTTTTGCCCGACACTCTAAGTCAGGCCCAAATTTCCTCTTTCGCCATGGGTGGCTATGAAGCCGATGACCTTATTGCCACTATTGTTAAAAAATCACTAAAAAAAGTACACCCAAAAACTAAAAAAAGGTTTGTTTCCCAAATTACCATTATTACCGGCGACAAAGATCTTATGCAGTTGGTAGGGGATCAGGTAAGCCTCTTTATGCCCATTCGTGGCCTCTCTGAAAGTTCTCTTTATGGTCCCAAGGAAGTTCAGGAGCGTCTTGGTGTTTCTCCCTCCCAGGTTATAGATCTAAAGGCTCTGATGGGTGATAGTTCCGACAATTACCCTGGCATCGAAGGTGTCGGCCCCAAAGCCGCGACCGACCTTTTGGGTCAGTTTCAAACTCTGGATAATATTTATAGTCATCTTTTCGACATTAAAGGCAGCCTCCGCGACAAATTAATATCCGGAAAAGAATCGGCCTATATGTCCCAAAGACTTGCCACTTTAATTGACAATATTCCTATTAGCTTCACCCTCGCCTCCGCTCGCTGGAACTCCTCCCGTGCCCGGCAGCTTATCCCCGTCTTTGAATCATTTAACTTTCGCTCTTTAATTTCCCGTCTCAAAAAGAAATATCACCAGAAACTCATATCCAAAAAACAGAATAGTAGTGGCCAGACTTCCTTATTCTAGAATAACCAATAACCAAATTCCAAGTTCCAAATAAATTCCAATGACTAATATTCAATCTACCAATAAGTTTAATCTTGAAGACAGAACTTTGGACTTTGCCAAATCCATAATCAAAATATGCCAGATACTACCAAATAATATCGTAAATAATAAACTTGTCGACCAAATGATTCGCTCTGCTGGCTCTGTCGGCGCTAATTACAGAGAAGCTAATGATTCCTTAGGCAACAAGGATTTTGTTTTAAGATTAAGGATTTCCAGAAAAGAAGCCAAAGAAACAATTTTTTGGCTGCAACTGGTTCAGCAGGCTAATCCGACCTTGAGTTTGCAGATTGTAAAATTAATTGATGAATGTACTCAAATTCGAAATATTTTATCTTCCATTATTATAAAAATCACACGCAAGAATGCTTGATATTATTATCAACTGTCATTTAATTGGAAATTGTAAAATTGGTTATTATTTGGTTATTGGTTTATTGGTTTATTGGTTATTCCAATGAGAATCGCCCTCGTTCACGACTATCTCAAAGAATATGGCGGAGCCGAGTTGGTTCTGGAAACCCTGTCCGATATTTTCCCCGGCGCCCCGATTTTTACTACTCTTTATCGTCCCGAATTTTTTGGCCCCCACCGTCCACGGCTCGAACAAAAGTGGGGGAGCCGCGTTCATCAAAGTTTTTTTAAATTTATTCCCTTCGCTTCCAAGCTAATCAGTCCTCTTCGCCTTCTCTCTCCTTTAGCTTTCAGACTTTTCGACTTTCAGACTTTTGACTTAATTATCTCCTCTGCTACCGGCGCCTACTTTCCCAACGCCCTTAATAAAAAATCCGCCAAGCTACTTTGCTACTGCCACACCCCACCGCGCTATCTTTACGGTCTGCCCACAGCTCGCCAGCTAACCAACAATAAAATAGTCCGTGCTGTAGTTGCTGTTATTAATCACATTCTTCGTCTTTATGATTTTAAATATGCCCAGAATGTCGACCATTTTATTGCTAATTCCCAATCCACTTCAGATCGTATCTGGAAATTCTATCGCCAAAAATCCATTATCATCAATCCCCCTGTCGATATCCCAGCCCCCGTCATTGCGAGTCCCGATATAACCGGGACGAAGCAATCTCATCCATCAAAAATCATTAAGCGCAAGACTTTTTATCTTACTGGTGGAAGATTAGCCCGTGCCAAACGTTACGATATCGCTATTCAAGCCTGTAATAAGCTCAAAGTTCCTCTCAAAGTTTTCGGCCGCGATTTTGCTGGTTTCGAATCCGACCTAAAAAAAATATCGGGGCCAACCATTGAATTTTTGGGTGAAGTCGACCAACTTCAAAAGGCCAAATTATATTCCCAGGCCAAAGCCTTTATTTTTTGCTCTGACCAGGAAGATTTTGGCATTATGCCTGTCGAAGCTATGGCCTGCGGTTGCCCGGTAATTGGCTATAACGCCGGCGGTACGTCCGAGACCGTAATTGATGGCAAAACCGGAGTGTTGTTTGACGAACTGACTCCCTCTTCCTGCGCCGCCGCCATTAAACGACTCCAAAATCTTCTTAGCCGTCATTGCGAAGCCGACATAACATCGGCTGAAGCAATCTCAAAATCTTGTCAATCCCGCGCCAAGCAGTTTTCCAGAGATGTCTTTATCGCTAAAATTAAAAAACTCACTTCATCTTTCTAGACCGGTTTACCCTCTCATCTCCCTCCAAACCACCTCTGGCTGTCCATGGCAGCCTTGGCTCCGTCCCCGGCTGCCACAATGGCCTGTCGATAGCTGTCGTCAGCACAATCACCGGCCGCAAACAGGCCTTCCATGCTACTCATCGTCGGCAACGCCGGATTTTTGCACACGACAATATGCCCCTCGCTGCCCAGCTCCACTAAATCCTTAACAAAACCAGTCGCCGGAGTTCTCCCGATTGCCACAAACAATCCTTCTAACTCCAATATTTTCTCTTCTGCTGTTTTGTTGTTTTTAATCATTACGCTTTTTAAAATTTCATTTGAATCTTGGTCTTTTGAATTTTGGCTTTCCTTAGAATTTTTTGTTTCTTTAGCTCGAAATTTGGAGTCTAACGACAAATTTTGGCTAAAGACACAATCCGCCTTTGGCGGAAGTATTTCAAATTTAGGGTTTATCTCCACCACTTCACTGTCCCACCAAATTTCAATATTCGGGCAGTCAAGCACTCTTTTTTGTTCGGTTGGTCCGGCTCTGAATCTGTCTCTCCGGTGGATCATATAGACCTTCTTGGTAATTTTTGCCAAAAACACCGCTTCTTCGCAGGCCGTATTTCCTCCGCCCACTATTGCTACTGTTTTGCCTCTAAACAATGTTCCGTCACAAGTCGCGCAACCGCTGATACCTTTACCTACTAGCCCCCTTTCTTTTTCTAGCCCCAGCCACTTAGCGCTGGCTCCGGTGGCCACAATCACCGACTTACTTTCCAGCCTTTCTCCGCCTTCAAGTTCAATTTCAAAATTCCCCGATGTCTTGTTTTGGTTGATTTTTAGAACTATTCCATTTTTTATTACTCCTCCCAAGTTTTTTACCTGTGAAAGCATCTCCATCATCAATTTCACTCCCCCCACTCCATTGGCAAAACCCGGAAAGTTTTCTACCGTCGTCGTGATTGTCAGCTGTCCTCCCGGCTGGTTACCGCTTATAATCAGCGTCTTTACCGACGCCCTGATTTGATATATCGCAGCAGTTAACCCTGCTGGTCCGGTCCCGATTATAATCGACTCCCACACTTCCTCTCCGTTTTTCATGTCCCTATTTTATCCCATACTTCGTATACAATAAATCAGTGAATACTCTCTTTCCCGATTATTCGCTTTTGGGTCTACCGCTCTACCAATGGCTTCTATTTGGTCTTATTTTGTTTTTTGTGTTCTTCTTGCTAATTATTTTCCTCTTCGGCTGGTCCATCAAAGATGTTGCCGATCATAGCTCTCAGATTGTTTTTTTTCTTGTTGCTGCTTTTGCCCTACCCGTTGGCCTAAACCAGCTTAACTTTGCCGTCAACTACCAGTCCCAAGCCTCCGGTCAGGTCGAAATATCCGATCTGTCAATCAGTCGCTCTGGCCCGCAAATAATATCTGTCCAATTTCTTACCTCCCGTCCCGCCGTCGTTACCCTAAAGTTTAAAGGCGCCAACTCCGTCTCCTGGACGCCCATTCTGCCCGTAGGCTCTCTTGCCCAAACCACCTTTCACCAGTTTCAGATTTCTAGCGCTGGAGGTGGCCAGATAATTTTTCTCGTTAATGGCCAGGATTACCTGCTTAACCACCAAGCTCTAACCGTTAACTAGTACCTTCTTTTCTGATACTATTTTCTGATTCACTTCACTTCCTGTAATTGTCAATAATAAAAACTTAAATTTTGTATTCCTGATTAATTAATTATCGGGCGAATTTGGAGAAAGTTGACGAAACCCGCTTTTGGCTGAATAATTAAATCGTGACACAGGAGACTCGGGAGGTCATCAGATTTATTCTTAAACTACTAAACAACAAAAAAGAGTTTGTTTTTTGGTTTGCCGTTCGGTTTGTTTCCGCCCTTTTCCCTTTATTTTCAATTTATCTTTTTTCCCGGACTATTAGAATTATCGAAAGCAACTCTTCCCTTGATCAAATCTATCCGCTTATCGCCATCATCTTTCTAATATTTACCATCGACAACACCACCCGCATTCTTTCGGTTTTTAAGCTGGACTATCTTATCAGCAATTTTCAGTTTTACGTCCACGACTTTCTCATAACTGATCTTAAGACCCGCGACAAAGCCATCCGTCATGAAGCCATTCAGGCGATTCGCAATTTTTCCGAGGCTGTCCGTGTTACTTTTGAGCTTTTTCGCCAGCCGGGCATCGACAGTCTGGTTTCCCTCATGATTACTCCGGTAATTTTGTTTTTCCTTGACTTCAAGGTTTTTGCTCTCGAAGTTGCCTATATCTTGATTTACTATTTTATCGACACTTTTACTACCGAGCGTTACGCTCGGCTAAAAAATGCCCACAACCTTCGGGTTGAAGATTATTATGCCAAGCTTCAAGACAGTAACGACATTCTCAAAGAGGAGCGGCAGTTCACCAAGCACTACCAGCACTTATGCAACTGGGGAATTGTTGAATGGTTCAGCCTCCAAACCGTTGCTGTCACTTTTTATAGCTTTATTTTGCTCTATCTGGCAATAAATGTTATCCGGGGGGACAAATCAATTTCCGATTTGGTTCTGATAATAGGATACGTTGCTTCTACTCAAATATTCTTAAATAATTTAAGTACTGTCAAAGATCGTTTAACCGACACCAAAGTTGCCCTTTCCCGTCTGGCCAGAAGCCGTTCTGTAATTTCCGTCGATATCTCCGATCTCATCCGTTCTTAAAATCCTATTCATCTCTTGTCTCCTGCCCTGACATTATCGTAATATCAATTACGATGACTAATGACCCAATTAATAAATACCATCTTATTTTTCTTTCCATTGGGGTAATTGTTTTGTCTTTGGCCGTATCCGCTATTAATACCACTCAAACTTTTTCAAACCAGGCCGCTTCAGCCACCAACACCCTGCGTTTTACCTACCACTTTTCATCGCCCCAGATCACCTCCTCTGTCTCTGATTCCAGGTATTCACAAATCAAAATGGACAACACTAAGGCCTACGATCTTCCTGGTCAACCTATCGTTCCCCTAAAAGATTTAAAAATACTAATACCTTCGGGCAAGAAGTTCAAATCTGCCGTTGTCAATTCTGGCAGCAAAATCACCCTTCCGGGTCAATACCTTTTGCAACCTGGCCAAAAGGACTATCCATTGCTTCCAAAAGAAGAACTAACAAGGCTGGGGCTTAACCCTGCTGAACCAACATTACCCGACCCTTTGGTCTACTCCCAGTCTACTGCCTATCCATCTTCTCTCTCCTCCTCCTCAAATCTCCAATCAATGTTTGGGTATCAAATCCTTCTTTTAAGTCTCTACCCCCTGGAATATCTTCCTTCATCTCTGACAGTCTCATACTACTCATCGATGACTCTCACCATCACTTTAGAGCCTGCAACTACAGCTCAATCCCTTCTATCACCACTGCCCTCCGATACGAATAAAGTAAAAAATTTTGTAGATAACCCTGATCTTACCTCCACCTACACAACTTCAGCGAGAGCCCTAAGTTCTTCTCGTACTCGTTACTATAGCCGCTCCGCCGTCTCCCGCCTCAGCGCTACCCCTTCGAGCTACACCTATGTCATCATCACTCCCTCCCGGTTTGTCTCCGGGTTCACTCCCCTAGTTAACTATAAAAACCGAAAAGGTGTCACTGCCAAAATTGTTACTACCGAAGATATTTATGCCAACTATTCTGGTACTCGGCCTGATGGCCAAACCGATAACCAAACCAAAATTCGCAATTTCATTATTGATGCTTACCAGCATTGGCAAACCCGTTTTATCCTTCTGGGTGGTGACGCTGATGGTCAGATAAACGGTGGAGAGACCGAAGAGCCATTAGTGCCAGTCCGGTATTTTGCCGAAAGAGACCCCATCCCTTCCGATGTATATTATTCCAACCTTGACGGTACCCTTGACGGAAATCAAAACGGTCAATATGGTGAAATGAGCGATGGTTCTTCTGTTCAGGATGTTGACTTTCTTCCCGAAGTCGCCGTCGGAAGGGCTCCTGTCGACTCCCTGGAAGAAATTCAAAACTTTGTCAACAAAACCATATCTTATTCTGATACTACCGATCCGTATCTTCAAAGCTCTTATCTTGCCGGTGAATACCTCGGCTTCGGTGGTATCGCCCAATATGCTGGTCCGGGCCTCGAAGAAATCCATCGCGGCTCTGATGTCGACTACTACACCACTGCCGGGCTGGACGGGTCGCTCTATTTTGACAACCGTACCCTTTACGACGACGAGGTTGCGTCCTGGCCAAAAGAAAAATTAAAAACACTGATAAACACCAATCTGCACCTCATCAATCATTTAGGCCACGGCAATCTGCATCGGCTTGCGAAACTCGAATATAATCCGCCAGTAGTTAACGATCTGGCCGGCCTGACCAACTCATCCCCATTCTTGATTTATAGCCAGGCCTGTTACTCCGGCTCTTTCGACAATTTTAGCTCATCCGAATTTTCTTCTGTCGATTCGATCGCCGAAAACATGGTCACTTTGCCCCATGCGGCATTTGCCGCTCTGGTAAACTCTCGTTATGGGTACGGATTCCTAGCTGCCACCGGCGGTCCCTCCCACCGCTATCACCGAGAATTTTGGGATGCTGTCTTTGCTGAAAACATTTCCATTTTGGGCGAAATAAACAACGATTCCAAGATCGACAACGTATGGCGCATAAATGAAAGTCATATGCGCTATATTTATTACACTCTAAATCTTTTGGGTGATCCCCAAATTACCTTAATAACATCCGGAATCAGAAATCCTCTTGCCGCCAGGCTAAGCTTAGCCGAAAATCACGCCTGGATAGGCCAGAATTCAGTCAAGGAACTTTCGGTGCAGGCTCTGAACCTTGGATCTCGGGACTGGACACCTGCCACCACTCAACTTGGTTTCACCCTGCCACCCAACACCTTCACCCTTACCCCTGGCACTCTTCCTGGAGTTGTATCTGCGGGTCACACTACCCCTCTTTTTTACTCCATCTCAACTCAGCAAAATTCACCTCCCACGGGCGTATATTCCTACTCTTTTCAAATGCGCCATGGATCTGCTTTTTTCGGTCCGGTGATTAATCAAACCGTAGAAGTTGTTCCATATACAGAAGTAAAAACCTTCCTTCCCGACAAGCCACTTAGTCGTCCCAGAAAAATCGCTGTTGACTCTTTAGGAAACATTTATGTCGCTGACTCTGGTAATAGCCGAATTGTAAAATTTGATCCTCAAGGTAATTTTATTTTGACTTGGGGATCCGTTTCCAACCTTACTCTCCCTAGTGCTGTCGCAGTTGACTCCGCCAACCGTATTTATGTTGGCGATCAAAGCACTACTCCTGTTAGGATCTACGACAGTGAAGGCAAGTACTTATCCTATCTTCGGATACCAGGTGCCGAAAAAAGCTTCACCGTTGTGGGCTCTATTGCCATAAGTCCTGTCAACCAGATGGTGTACGTGTTAGATTCCAAAAATAACACTATTTATAAATTTAACAGTCAGGGTAGTTATCTTTCCCAGATTAGTTCTTATGGTGCTTCAGAAAGAAAATTCGAAGGTATCTCTGATATTGCTATAAATTCCCATGGGGTGCTTTCGGTTATCGACAGTGTTGCTTTTAGTATCCTAGATTTCGATACCAACGATCGCTTTTTAAGGCGATGGTCAGATTGTTGCCACGAAGATGGTCTTATAAGTTCCTCTCAAGGCATCACCTACGATTCCGCCGACAATATTTTAATAGCAGATACCGGCAATAATCGTATCCAAAAACTTAGTCCAGACCGTAAGTTTTTGCTTAAGTGGGGGACACCGGGTGGTGGCGGCAGCCAGTTTAATGAACCCGTCGACGTTACTGCAGGCCGTTCCGGTCAGATTTATGTCTCCGACTCCGGCAACAATCGTCTCCAGGTCTTTTATTTCTCTAACCTTCCTTCCTTCTCCTCCGTCTCCCTTGACTCCTTCCCCGGTGGCCCCGGTCCCTATCAGGCCTATGTGACCTTTACCGACCAAGCCAACTACTTCTGGCAAAATCTTCTCAAAGGTACCACCTCTTACTTTCGCTCAGTTCCTCCCAGAGGAGATGGTACTCCTGACTTCACTAGAGCCGGTAGCTGGCAAACCATCACCACCAATACTATCTTGCCTGGTAACACCTCTCCCTTTGATGCCGCCACTACCTTTAAAGAAAGGTCAGGCACCCTCTGGCAAAACTTTATCTTAGGTAACAACAGTCACTTCAGAACCATTCCTCCCAAAGCAGATGGTACCCCCGACTGGTCCAATGCCTCTGCCTGGTCAGTTCTCTCCCTTGGTACTCTTCCCTTACCCTCTTCGGGTAACTTAAGTTACGCCACCTATGTTGATCCCCAGGGTACCTTAACCCAGATCCTTATCCGGGGTCAGGAAGGTATCTATCGTTTCATTCCTCCTACCTCTGATGGTAAGTTTAACTGGTCCTCTCCTTCCCCCTGGCATAACCTTACCGACAGCTACTCCTACTATCTTGGCAACCTCACCTTACCTATTGATAGCTATGACATGGTCCTGGTTGGTAATAGGATCATTCAAAACGTTACCCAGGGCAATACTTCCTACTACCGCTATTTGGAGCCGTAAGCCCGGAGTTCCACGTCATTGCGCCCAAAGCGCGGCAATCTCAAAAGAGTTCACTTGACTCTACTGCCTTTTGTCTAACCTATAGTAAAATATGGCATGGCCTTACTCCCGCCACTGTCTCCTGATAGTCTTCTAAATAGGTTCGGCCCAATATTTTCTTCAACCAACCGTGGCTTGTCGGTCAAATTATTTGGCTTGCCTGGTAGTGGTAAAAGTGCCACTCTTTCTTGGATCTTAAATCATCCCGAAGCTCTGGCTGTCTTAACCCCCAAGTCCTCCCGTTGCCATTATTTAATTGATCTTGAAAATCCGCCTCAAGATCAAGAGATCCAAAAATTTATTTCCGACTCCACCCATTTACCCCTTACTATCGTTGTCGATTCAGCCAATCTACTTTCCGCGCACCGCAGTCTTGAGCAGTTGTTGGCTTCAAATTATCACCAACGCCGTCCCGATCTTAGCTTCATCTTTCTTTTTAACTCATTTATCCCCAACGAGCTCCTGGCAGTCCAGTCACCACTTCTAAAAACACCGCTTCTTGAAGCTTCCAGTTTCTTCAAATTTTTTGACCAGCTCGAAACTGTTTTTACGATGAATCAATGGCAGCAAATTCTGGATACTCGCTTCCCTCGATCCACATTTAATTTTATTTCTGTCCAAAGTGGCGGCTTGGCCGTCCTCATAAAAACTTTGTGCCTTCTTTTTCACGACAACCCCCGCCTTCCTCTCGACTCGGAGTCGCTTTCTTTGGTCCCGGACATTGGTTCAATTTTTGCTCGGCTCCTTTCCGCTCTTCCCGACCATCAAAAGCGATTACTATTACCCTTTACCACTAAACCTCAACTAATTGATACTTCTCCAGATTTTAAAATACTCGAAAATTTTGGCCTTATTTCTGGCCAAGGTTCTTCCTCTAAGCTATTCAGTCCCATATTTACCTGCTATCTCGCCCATCATCAATCTCCTCAGCAAGAAATCCACGGATTTAAATTCTCGCTACCTCTTACCCCCGGTGAACAAAGCCTGTTTAATTGTCTTTATGACCATCTCGGCCGAATTGTTAGTCGCGATCAAGTCGGCCAGGCTATCTGGCACCAAAACTGGCAGCAAAAGTACTCGGATTGGGCTTTGGACCAAATAGTCTCTCAACTACGTAAAAAATTTTCTTCTGATTCCGACCGTCAACGCTTTGTCACTCACCGCGGGCAAGGATTTTGCCTATTAGCTTCAGAGTGAGCAAGCTCTTTGATCATCTCTTCAGTAATACCCACCGCCCCTACCGGTAAGCAGCTCATAATTAATCGCCATAATGCCGTCGGGTGAGTTATTGCGTGCCTAATAGTTTTTGCCTTACTTCTAAGCTTTACTTCGTCGTCGTACCAAACGACTAATTGTCTAAACGAATCCATCCGCCAATCTTCTATACTAGTCATTTGCTCCTCGCTTAGCTCAATTTGTCCCCGTTGGTTACCCGGTAGTCCCGTCATAATCTCTCTATAAATAGGCGCCGCCATCATCGACCACAAATGCATATTGCTCCTGTCCTCAACAGATTCCAACTTTCCGAAAGCCTCTCCGATTACTTCTAAAACCTCCGACGGAGCGCTTCGCAATATGGGAAATATCAGGGGTAGTAGCCCTGTTTGTGTTCCTATCTCCCAAAAAAGTCTTGGGTTTGCCTTCATCGTCTTAGTTAACTTTTCTGTTATTACTTCCGCGTCAGAGGATCTCCATCTTCTTATTCTTAGTTCTGGCGTCCTTCTAAACCCTTCTGTTTTCCTTGTTGCTGCGATTTCGGGTGTATAACCCAGCCTGTCTATCCACTCGTCCAGAGGCTCGCCAGCTCTTCTCCAGCTTACCAATTCCTCAGCCCTGGTAGTAACAAATTCTGCAATCATCGCTGTTATCCGCCTTGCCCTCTCTTCACCGCCAACTTCATTTCTTACCAAAGCTCCAAAATACAGTAAAATCCAGTCGGCTCTTACTTCTTTGGTGTCCAGCGGATTTTGGTATTCCTTAATAATCTGTTGCCATCTCAGACCCCCAGATTCTTCGTCCACAGTTAGTGCATAAGCTATACCCACGTCATCCGGATAAAAAGCATGCTCCATTTGGTCTTGAATAGTTGCTGACGTATCAACGTGATTATTCCTTCGGGCGCATACTATATCAGCCACTGCTCTGCCCTCCCTCGCCACCATTATTGTTCTCACCTTTTCATCCTTCACCCTCCTTTCCTTAACCTTTACGTCAAATCCTGTCCAGATGACTTTCGCTACTTCTTCTCCCAAAACATCGCCTCGGATTCCGGTAACAACCAAATCGACATCGTTAAAATACACGGTTATCCCAGCCAACTTCCTGGCAGCCGATCCTTGCAGGTATACCCTTCCGCCTCTTTCCTCCACCATCTCGATAAACCCGACCAGCCTTTGCTCGCCTCCCAGTTTTTCCGTAATCTCCGTTTTGGTCGCGTCCGGATTATGGCCAAGGGATTCTTTGCCTCTTCCCATTTGCCCTATTATACCAACATATCGCCTTATGGGTATTCTCTTATCATCAGTTAACCTCATTTATCCTCAACTAATAATCAAGTTATTGCTCTTGTCTTTAAATAAACTACCCTTAAATTCCTTATTAATTAGTCTTTTTATGTTAGCAGAACATTCGACTTCTTTCTTGGGCTCTCCTTGCCGTAGTTGTTGCGACGATCCTTTTAGGCGTCCGGCAATTGATTCTGATCCCGGTTCTTCTAATGTCGGCACTGTCGCCAAAAATGTAGCCTGGCAGCACACCGAGCTTGTCCGCCATCTTCAATCCCCGGTCACCAGAAACCAGCTTGCAAAGCAGCTTTTTCAACTTGGGCTTCATCTATATCCCCAAACAACCCATACCGATTTCTCCTGCCGCCCGACCCCCGCTGTTAATCTTCAAGAAGCCTTCTCGGTTCGTAATCATTCATGCCCCTCTGACGTCGTTGCCTTAGTCGAGGATGCTTTAGAACAACAAGCTTTGCATTTCCCTCAAACGGTATCTATTTCCAGATACGATGGTCAACCATGTTTTCTGGACGCCAAATTTTTGATTAGCCACTTTTCTCGTTTCTGGATGCAGAGAACTATCGATCTTAGTTCCCCGCGTAAGACACAATCATCTCCACCTGACATAGGGCAGTGCCAACTGGAAATCACCGCCGATCTTCAGACCATGATAGATGAAGTCACTTTAGGACCGGTCAAGGATGGTTTTGTTCGTGTTCGTCGGTGTGACGGCCACCTCCAAGATATCGGCTCGCCCTATCTTTACCGTGTTCAAACAAATATCGCCATCGATTGTGTTAGCGATTCTCCTGTTTGGGGTTCGCTTAACCTAAGCAGACGTCTTAACGAGTTTTCAGATATCATCGATCGGGAGCGTCAGGATTATGACAGTTTCTTTTTCCCAGGCGAAGAGATTACGGCAGGATATAAGCAGTGGTATGGACGTAGCTTTCCTGACTATGCCGACTACTCTTTTTCCCTACTAGCCCACTATGCCGCAACAAACGGTCAGCCGTCCGATGGCTACGAATCTCTATTCCAGTGGGCTTTAGGCCCTGATGACCGAGATAAAAATCTTAATTGACCTATCTCGCCGTTTAAGCCATAATACCTTCCATGCCCGAACTTCCCGAAGTCGAAGTTATTCGGCTTTTTCTTCACAAACATCTCATCGGTAAAAGAATAATTAGTCTGGAGACTATTACCCCCAAATCATTTTCGGGCGATCCCAGCCTTATTTTTGGTCAAACTGTTACCTTTCTCGGTCGCACCGGCAATCAACTCTCTATTACCCTTTCTAACAACTTCATCTTACTGGCCCATCTAAAAATGACCGGCCAACTGATTTACCATCCATCTTCGTCAATAAAAAGCAAAAATGGAATTTCTGCTTTTGGCCACCCCACCAAGGATATGTTAAATCAATCCTTACCAAACAAGTCAACCCGTCTTGTTTTTCACTTTTCAAATGGCTCCCGCCTTTTTTTTAACGACCAACGGAAGTTCGGCTGGATTAAACTCATGACCCAAGTCGAACTTGCCCAATTTCAAAAAAATTTGGGGGTTGATATTCTTTCACCCCGATTCACTGCCGGTTTTTTCTACCACCAAATCCATTCTTCCTCGCGTCCTATCAAACTCCTCCTTCTCGACCAATCCCGCTTTGCCGGTATTGGCAACATCTATGCCAACGATGCCCTTTTTTTAGCCGGGCTTCATCCCCAAACGCCCGCCAAAACCATTACCCGCCCCGACGCCCTCAGGCTCCGCCGCTTTCTTATTTCCATCATGCGCCAATCAATTCGCCACGGTGGCTCAACCGCCCGCGACAACACCTTTCTTCGCCCCGACCGGTCTGCGGGGTCTCACCAGTTCCATTTTCGGGTTTATCAGCGGGCTGGCCTGTCTTGTTTTAAGTGTGGTAATTTTGTTCAAAAAATCAAGCTCGGAGGCCGCGGCACTTTCTTTTGTCCCGTTTGTCAAAAGTCATCTTAAATTTAGTATTATTCTTTTATGCTTGACGACTTGAATGCTTTTTTTATGAGTTTTGTCTATGCCAAAAGGGGAGTCATCCACGGCTCTGCCCACGGCCGCAACATGAAGATTCACACCTTTTTTGCCCTTTTAGTGATCCTCTTTGCCCTTCTTTTTGAATTATCCTCCCTGGAGTGGTTTATTGTCCTTATTTGTATTGGTGTTGTGTTGGCCGCCGAACTTTTTAATTCTGCCATTGAAGACCTCTGCAACTTAGTTCGTGATTGTTTGAAGCTTCCTTATTCTGCTACCACCCACGCCCGCGATATGGCCGCAGGAGCGGTCTTAGTTCTCTCTTTGATTTCGGCTGTCATCGGGGTTTGGATTTTTTTGCCCAAGTTCATTTCTTTGATTTTCTGACTTAGGCCGCCAATTTATCATCAAAACTAACCACAGGCCTCCTAAGGCCAGACCGGCCATTACATCACTAGCCCAATGCACTCCGACATAAATTCTTGATCCCGCCAGCATCGACGCCATTGTTATCGCTATTACCAGCCACCCTCTTCGGAGCCGCTTATTTTTTATAGCTTTCGCTGTCCAATAAATCAGCAATCCCCAAAAAGCCACCGCCAGGTAAGCATGTCCACTGGGGAAGCTATAACCTTCCTGGCTTATGATAGCCCAATCTTTGGGCGGCCTTTCTCGCCCAACCACATTTTTCACCAGTCCCACGACTAATGAGCTTATGCCCGTCATAAGCCACTTTTTTAAATATCGGCTCTTTTTATAATAAAGCCATACTGCCACCACTATCCCTATTATCACCACCACCTGCCAATTCCCCAGCAATGTTATCCGGCCAAACCACCAATCCGTTACCGGGTTCCTCCGCCTTGTTAGCCACTCCAATATTTGCCAGTCATTCATCTTCTGTAATATTTTTACACCAACTTCGTATTTAATAATAACTACTTATTAAAAACCTCATGCTCCACCAACTCTTTTTTGTCCTATTTTTCTTTTTCTTTTTTTCCTTTCCTGCTTTAGCCAAACAGGATCGGGATAATTCTTTTTCCGGCTCATTCCGCTCCCGCATCCTGGAGCAAATCAATCATCTGCGGGACCAAATAGACGATGATCTTGATGTTGGCCAAACCGCCAAAACTGATATTAAGATCAATCAAGTAATAATTACCCAAAAATCTGAGGCCCGGGCTACCGGTACGGTTATTCGTCAAGCTACCCAAGTCACCAATCGTCGTCAACAGGCTCAAAAAATTGCCGACAAAATAATCACCAAATTAACCGCCCGGCACGACTACCTGGTTGCCGCTAAGAATCGCATTCAAGCCAGTATCACCAAAAAAACCACCGAGGGTAAAAACGTTACCGAAGCCCAGACCAAACTCAATGAGTTTACTGCTCTGGAGGCTTCCTACACCTCTAGTTTGACTAGTCTCAATACCGCCATCGGTCAAATTTCTTCTTCCGACCAGCCATTGAAGTTAATTGCCAACATTAGACATTTATCCAACACGGTTAACCAAAATTTAAAATTGATGCGTCAGAATCTTATTTCTACCATTCGTCTGATTGTTAAATCCTAGCCGTTCAACTTTTGCTAGAATAAATCAATGCTCTCCGTTACAAAAATCCTTCTGCTGCTCTTCCTTTTTACCAGTCTTTCGGCTTGCTCCCTTAAGGCACCTTCTTCAACTTGGTCTCCGGCTCCACCTGCAATCACAGCCCCTCCGTCTGTTTCCATTGCCGGCTTAACCCCCGCCCCGACACTCTCACTCTCTCCTGAAGCCGGGAGCTCCGGTCAACAAGCCCAATTAACCCCTCCTCCTAGCGACGACCAGCTCCTCCGGGATTTGTCCGGTGCCGACGATCTTTCTCTTGACGATCTTTTTTCTAGTCTTGAATCAAGCCTAGATGAGCCATAAGCCAATCTCCAATTCCCGCCACCTCCTCACCACAATTAAACCCACCGCCACGGCTATTACCGCCACAGCTATTGTTAACCCGATAATCCTGGCTGTCTTTTTATAGTTTTCGCCTACTCTCGAATACAAAGCTCCGCCAATTAAAGCCAAAAAAACCGATGCTAAACCGGCTAAATAAGGAAAATCTGTAAGAATTATTTGCTGCCCCAAATCACCATATTCCAGTAACTCTTTCGGTTTTAGAAGCTCAACTAAATATGTTGCCCAGGCTATCAATACCGCTGCCGTCATAATTGTTATCGTAGCTCCGGCTTTTATCCCGGCAGACCTTACCCAAAAATGCCATCTTGGTTTCATCTTTACTTCTCCCGAATCAATTTTGTTGATAATCTTGGTCTTTAATTTTTTTACCATTTATTTAAAACCCGGAAATTGGTATTCAATTATTAATAATAATAATTTTTAGACATTAGTTTTTTTAATTTTTCCTTTGCCCGTTTGAGCAGCACTCCGACATGGCCTGTAGGGACGTGCAATATTTCCGAGATGTCTTCATAACTTTTTTCGTCATAAAAGTACAAAACTATAACTTCCCTGTATTTTACCTCCAGGCATTCTATCGTCTTTTTTACCTCTCTCGCCCTTTCCCTTTCAATAGCCAATTCCTCAAATAGCTTTTCGTTAGTTTCAAAAAATTCTTCTTTGTCTTCTATGGTCGTAGTTTTCAGCTTTTTCTTCTTCATGTAGTCAACTGCCTTATTGTGGGCAATTCGATAAACCCAGCTAGAGAACTTTCTTCTGGTATCAAAGCCTTTTAAGTTGGTATAGGCGTTAATAAATACATCCTGCAACACGTCCTCAACTTCCTCATTTGGTTGATTTATTAACCTCTGAAGATACCAAAACAGCTTCTTTTGGTATCTTTCCACCACCTTTACATATCCTTCTTTCTCTCCTCCCTGTACCTTCTGTACCACCTCCTCGTCGGTCACTACCTGACCATTCCTAGCCGCACATACCACCTATCAGGTTTTTTGCACAACGGGCAGCTGGTCGGCGGCGTTTTACCTCTATGAATATAGCCGCAATTAAGGCATTTCCATTCTACTTCCGCTTCACTGTTATACAACGTCGCGCTATCTAATTTTTTTGCCAGAATGATATACCTTTCCTCGTGCTTTTCCTCAACTTCCTTTAACTCCCCAAACAGCCTGGCCGCATCCGCCATCTCTGCCTTCTCCTTAACGGTTTTGGCGGTTTCGCTCTCTTCGTGCGCTACCTTTTCAAAGTCCGGGTACATTGATGTCCATTCAAATCTTTCTCCTTCTGCCGC
>JBAZSP010000013.1:0-6614 GCA_041663285.1 Candidatus Shapirobacteria bacterium | reverse complement strand
CTCCAGTTTGGCCCCCGCCTCTACTTTTCCCGTAATCATTTCGTAAAGTTCTTCCGCGTGAGCCCTCTCGTTATCTGCGGTTTCTTCAAACACCCTGGCTATCCACTCCCAGTCTTCTTTCCTGGCCATTTTGGCAAAAATTGTATATTTGTTTCTTGCCTGGCTTTCGCCGGCAAATGCTTTTAGCAGATTCTGTTGAGTTTTGGTCATAATTATCGATTTTAAATTGATATCTCTATCTAATTTTAACATTTTTAAACCTCCTTTTTCTCTAACACCCCGCCTCCCACTCCCCAAATCAAGACACCTCTTCTCTATCAAAGTTAACCAAGGCCTTCTTCTGAAAGAGGTAAGAGTAATTACCGATCCTCCTGCCTTATTTACCTTCTTATTAACAATTTCTTCTAATACTGCGACTCTTAATTTCTAAAATCAACCAACCTAGTTTACCAAGCCGTTTTCATTTAACTATGTTTTCCAATACCAAATTCTTGATCCTTCTCATCCTTATTGGCCTTCTTTTTGGACAGCTCAATGGCTTTATTCCAGTTTTAAATCAGCCGGGTCTGCCGGTCAGGCTGCCCCGCACCACCACTTTGGGCTCAACCCCCTTATCGACATCCGACACCTCGGCAGTCATCCAACAGGCAATTCAGTCGGTAGTAACCATAAAAATCTCTAAAGCAGTCTCTGTCTATTCGGTAGAAATTGACCCTTTTAATCCCCAAAACCCGATTCGTCAAATACCCGGTGGAGTTCGGCAGGTCGAACAAAATATTGCCAGCGGTTTTGTTATTGGTGAAAATGGCCTTATCGTCACCAATCGACACGTAGCTATTGCCGAGCCGGAAGCCAAGTATAGCGTTGTCACCAGCGATGGTCAGGAATATCCAGTCCAAAGTACCTATCTTGATCCTTCAGGCAACGATATCGCCATTCTAAAGGTAGATGCCACCAATCTTGTTCCTATTCCTCTTGGTGACTCACAAGCTTTAGAGTTAGGTCAACCGGTCTATGCCATCGGCACCCTTTTTGGTGAATTCACCAATACTGTCACCTCCGGAATTATTTCCGGGCTAGGCCGCGGAATTACTGCTGGTTCATTATATGAAAGTTATGTTGAAAAACTTGCCAATGTTATTCAAACCGACACTCCTATTAACCCTGGTAATTCTGGGGGGCCGCTCATAAATACTCGCGGTGAAGTGATTGGTATCAACACCGCCGTTTCTTCGTTGGGCCAAAATATCGGTTTTGCTATTCCGGTAAATGTTCTTCAATCCACCCTCCGCACCCATCAGCTATCTACCTAGTCCCCACCCTCCTGATTTCTAAGCCGTGGCCTTCTTATCGATCTTGGTTAGTGCTGCCAACTTTTCAAAATATTTCGCCATAACTGCTAATACCACCGCTTTTGTCCTTGCCTGATCCGAGAAGCTTAATCTGCCCAATCCTCCAAAAAATATCTTTACCATCCTATTATCTTTTATTCTCTCTCGTCTCTTCATTTTTGTTTAAACCGTTAATATATAATTCTTCAACTCCTGTTTATTCCAAGACAGCAAAAGCCCCGATAATAAAATCGGGGATGAAGCTATCAATAACCGGACGAAGTCCGACAGGAGCGGAACACAAAACCCCGACCGTAAGGTCGTAGGTTTTTTATAAAACTTATTGGCAAACGGTTATAAAGCCGCAAGAGCACTACTACTTCTTCTTACACAACTCTTACCGTTCTACGAGATCCCTTTTATCTATCCTTTCTAATATCTTACAATTAAATTATTTTCTTACTTTTCAAACTATGAAACGCAAAATACTTCTTGTCGAAGACAATCCTGACCTCCAAACCCCCTTAAAAAGTTTTTTTTTAGAAAACAACTATTTAATCGATCAGGCATTTACCGGAGCCCAAGCTATCAAGAAAGTTGAAGAATCTACTCCCGACCTAGTGATTTTGGATTTGGGTTTACCCGACATTGATGGTGAAACCGTTTTTTCTCGGATAAAAAAATATTCCCCCGAAATTCCTGTAATTATTCTAACTGCCCGCAATACTCCCAAAGATGCCGCCAAGGGTCTGGGCCTTGGTGCTGACGACTACATCCCCAAGCCTTTTGATTTGGACGAGCTCTTAGCTCGTGTTCAGGCTCGTTTGCGTCAACCCGGGCTCAATGCTAAATTAGTCGTCGATGATTTAAGTCTGGACACAAAAAGTTATGAAGTTCTTCGTAGCGGTAAAAAGATCAACCTAAGTCCTACCGAATTCAATTTACTCGAATATCTAATGATCAATCGTGGCAAAGTTCTCAGCCGTGAAGCCATCCTCAATCGGGTGTGGTCTTACGACTATGATGTTCAAACCCGGGTTATCGATGTCTACATCGGCTATCTTCGGAAAAAAATTGACGAACACGCCAAAACTAAGCTAATCCACTGTATCCGCGGCTTTGGTTATACTATCAAATAATTATCTTCTAATATTTGGAACGTTCGGGTAAGCTAAAATAAAAAGTCGAGCCAAACCCTTCCTCGCTTCTCAGCCAGATTTTCCCTCCATGTTCCAAAATAGTCTGGGCCGAAATAAATAGTCCCAATCCCAGGGAAGAAAACTTGTTCAAAAATTCTTGGTTAGGATTAACTTGGTATAAACGTCGGCAAAGTTCTTTCTGCTTTTCTTTCCCTATTCCTATTCCATAATCCCTTACTCCGATCACCACCATTCCTCCTTTCCTCCAAACCCTGACTTTGACCTTGTCGGCGTTAGGCGAATATTCCACTGCATTAATAAGCAGATTAGTCAGTGCCTGTCCTATCCGATACCTGTCGCCGTCGATTTTAGCTTGGGTTCGGCCGTTTAATATTATTTTATGTCCGTCGCCATTTGTTATTTGAATATTTTTTATCACTTCGTCAATTAACCGGTCGATTTCAATTTCCTCTTTGGTAACTTTTATTTCTTCAGATTGCAACCTGCTAACCTCTATCACGTTGTTGATTAGCCGCGTTAGCTTGTCCACCTGGTACTTAACTCTCCCCAAATATGTCTTAACCTGCGGATGGCATGTCCCATGGCATGTTTTTGTTATTAATTGGGTATAGGCTTTTACACTGCTTATTGGTGTTTTTAGTTCATGACTGGCAACTCTGAAGAACTCTTCCCTTTTTTGCTCCTGTTTTTTTCTGGAGCTGATATCATGACCATAAATTCGAACAACCCCCAACTCTTTTAATATAAAAATTCTTAGATCAAAATATCTTTCTCCCACCTTTATTTCTCTAAAAGTCGGCCTTTCCCCTTCCGCTGACCTTAAGGTCGCTATTACCGCCTTCATATCACCGGGCAAAAAGAGGCTCAAGTCTAATCCCAGCCCCACTTCTTTCAATATTTTTTGTGCTGCCTCGTTACTAAAAATGATTTTACCTTCAAGATCCATCTCCAGCACTGGCTCCGGATTGAGTTTAGGAAAAGAGGCCAGGTGTATCATTTTTCTTTTCGCCGTCACCGTCCCGGTAACATCTTTAAAAGTAACCGCAAAAAAACCTCTTTCCGGGCAATAAGCTGACACTCCAAACCACCTGCCAAGGGGTTTGAAATATCTGGTGAACTTTAATTTCTTACCGGTCTTGGCTACCTTTCCATATTTGCCTATCCAGTCAAAGTCATCCTCTTTTATCGCCGGCATTATTTCTGATACCTTCTTGCCAACAATAGTTTCTCCTTTTAGGCCGGTTAATTTTTCAAAAGTCAGATTTACCTCCAAAAACACATAATCCACTGCCTTTCCGTTTTTATCAAATACCATTTTGTGGTAAGCAAAAGCATCTGCCATATTGTCAAACAACTTACGGTAATTACTTTCACTTTTTTTCAAAGCCACCTCGGTGATCTTATAGCCCGTAACGTCCACTAGGGAAAATACCAAGCCCATATTTACACCATCTCTGTTTGTTATCGGTGTCAGCGACCAGTCCCAGTAGGTCACTCCTCTTTCCGGGCTTAGCGGAAAGACAAACGGTTTTGCTTTAAATTTGACTGTTTTTCCGGTGTCTCTAGCTCTTTCAAATATTTTTTTATTTTCACTATTTGGAAATAGGTCAAAATGATTTCGGCCTATCAGGTCTCTTTTTTTCAGATTCGCTCCTCTGGCGTATGCTGAATTTACCTTTAAAAAGTTGAAATTGTTGTCCAAATATGCCAGTTGAGCCTCGGTATTTTCCATCAACGCCCCCAGCACCCCCGTTTCATCTTTTTTGGTAAATTTTTTATACATCCTTGTTTTATTCCCGAAATAACCGGCCATCCCTAACTCTATCTATTTGCTTCCGCCGTTTATTTTCTATCTAACCAGTTATTAAAATTTATTATGCCCAAAAGGTCGTTAAAAAACAGTAAGAAACTGGTTAGAGTCCCTATCTCTAATCAAAAATATTATCCCAATCTCTTTTCCCCGTGTTTACTTTGTCAAATATATACTGTCTATCAGCTGAATCTGGTCGAGTCGGTTCTGCTGCCATTGTTTTTCTTTCTTCGTAACCATATTTTAGTGTTATCAATGTCAGAAGCGGCACTCCCAGCATTGCCGCCGTCAGCACGATCTCTTTTACGTCAACCCACCAAGTTTTCACCATAAAATTATAATGAACAATTAACTTGTTTATCTTATTCGGAGGTAGTGATAACCGGCCATATAGCCGGTAAGAATAAAGTAAGAGAAAATTTTCAAATTCTTAGTTTGTCGAAACCGCCTTGGCCTAGTTTTGCTACAATACCTTCATGCCTCTTTTTCTTTTTTTCTTTCTCTTAATCTCCACTCTTTTCCTTTTAGCTGCTACCGCTCAAGCTCAATGTCCGGTCTGTATCGTTACCGTAGGGGGAGGCATGCTTCTGGCCAAGAAATTTGGCGTTGACGATCTTCTTGTGTCCATCTGGATTTCCGGCCTCAACACTGCTATTGCTTTTTGGCTCTCCTCAAAAATGAAGTCAACCATCCTAAAAAACGGCCACTTCCTCAGTCTTGCCTTTTTGGTTACCACCCTTGCGTACTTCCAATTTACCGGTCAGCTCGGCAGTCCTCTTAACCGTTTTTTTGGTATCGACAAAATTATTTTTGGTCAAATCATCGGCGTAATTACCATGTTAGTTGCTAATCATGGCTATTCTTATGTTAAAACCCGCCTTGGTCGTGCTCCCTTTCCTTACGCCAAAGTGGCATTTCCCCTTAGTTCATTGGTTTTTATTACTCTTATTCTCAAATTTGTTTTCAAGCTTTAAAGTCTATCTTCAGATAGTTGGATCAATAAACCACTATTGTCCCTAATCAGCATTTCTTTGGTTCCATAGATAGAGCCGTCTTCTCTTGTTAAAATACATCTATGATCAAAAACTCCGATCTCAAATCTTTCCTGGATAAAGTCAAGACTGCCGAAGCTGGCCATCAGCTCGACCTTTCCTCAGACGAAGATTTGTCCATTGCCATAATGAACCTGATCTCCATCGAGGAGCACATGTTTTTTACCGCCCAAAAAACCGGCAAATCTGAATATCTTGATATTCTCCACCAATCCCGTGAAATGCGCAAAGAATTGCTAAAAATGATTGTCAAAGACTATGAAGGCGAGGTCTGGTGCATCAGCAAACATCTTCTGGCCGCCTCCATGCGCCTTTTCGAAGTCGGCACCAAGGCTCTTCATCAGGGCGATAAACCCAAAGCCCAAAACTTGTTCAATAAATCTTACGACCTTTATAATCTTTTTTGGGGCCTAAATCTTGGCATGGTTAAGCCAAACGCCAAGCAATTAACCAAATCCGATATTGCCGAAAAGCCAGCCGCCTCCACCAAGTCAACTCTTTTTAGCAAAATAAATTCTACCATTGGCAAAATTCTCGACTGCTGCCGGGAATAAATTATTAAAATGACCAAAAGTTCAAGTTTCCTTGTTACTCCCGAAGAGTTAATTCCCATAATAAAACAATGTCTACTAAACACTAATTTCCCCGTCTATACAGTTACTTATCAGCCGTTTTCTTTCAAGCCAATCTCCCCTCAGCAGTTGTCGCTTCTCATAAATTTTTCTCAGGCCGATTCTCTATTGATTTCTTCAAAACCAGTCAATTCAGCAGAAGTAACCAGCCTCACTCAATTCTTCGACGAAGCCAGTAATTTTGTTCATTTCATTTTACCCAAAGTAAACGAAAATACGGTTTATCTGTCTATATGCAATGCTCGTTTATCGGATTTTAAAAAAAGCTCCAACCTTGTTTGCCTATTCTCCTCAATTAAAAAATCATTAAAAAAGATCCTCCAATATCCTGTTTATTGCCAAAGTACCTCAAACAAGACTCCATTGACACCCTGCCGACTTATTGGCTACTCTTCTCAAGTTGCTAAGTTATACACTACCGGATATCGACTTTGTCAATTTGGGGTAAACAATATCAATTTTCATTTAAAAATATAATCTATTTTTCCATGACCTTATCTTCTGTCGAATGCAAGCCAAAAGCGATCCGCCCTCCAACTCCGGACCTCAGGGCAACACTTCATCAAAGATTTGTTGATGACCACCGCAAACATCCCCAATATCGTAGCCATAACGTAAACAAAGACCGG
>JBAZSP010000012.1:0-35049 GCA_041663285.1 Candidatus Shapirobacteria bacterium | reverse complement strand
CGGTGCCTGAAGAAATTTTGAATTTAAAATTAAAGGTGCCAACCTGTCCGGGGTAGACAAAAGCGTTGTTGGAGCAAATGGCTTCGAGAGTAACGTTTTGGGTGGATTGGGGGTTGAGGCAAAATTGGGTTTCGCCCCAGATGGATTGGCCGGTATTTTTTAGGCGGATTTCGCCAAAATATTCTTTGTCGGAAAAGATAAGAAAGGGTAGCTGGATTTTGTCGAGGGTGTATTGGTTTTTTTGGAAGACGTGGTTTTGAAGTTTGGGGCGGCTAACAAGACATTGATAGTCAGGGTAAAGATTTTGATCTTTGTCGACCCAGGAAAAGTGGTCAAAGGGCGGATTGGGGTAGTTATATATAAAGGGGGTGACGGCGGAGACAGCCGGATCGGACTGCCAGATCTCCAAGGCCTCGAGAAGGTAAGCGGCAGAAGTTTTGGCGGTAAAAAATCGGCTATCGGCTTCTTCGCCTTGGCGGTGGGGCCAGCCGGTTTCGGTGATAAAAACCGGGTAGGTATGGCTGACACCTAATTGACGAAGGTAGCTAAGCTCCGATTGATAGCCGACGATACTGTGAAGGCTGGTATCTTTGGGAGAACCGATAAAGCCATGATTGGGGTAAGAATGGGAAGAAAGGCCGTCTAGCTGATTGAAATATTCGGGACGGTAAAGAAAGATTTCCCGGTAGTAATTTTCGGCTGACTTGAAAGAGGGCGGATTTTCGGGTGAGGCTAAATCCAAAGAGGGGCCTAGCAGAAAAAAGTCAGAATTAAGACTTTTGAATTTTTGATAGGCATAAATGGAAATATCGGCATAACTTTTGGGGTCGACTCCCCCACCCCACTCGGAGGCGTGATTGGGCTCGTTAAAAACTATGAGGTGCCGGGGGGTGGACGGCCAATTTAGACGGTTGAGGAATTCGGCTAAATTGTCGATATCGGAAGTTTGAGGCTTAGCCCAATATGAATTTTCCATTTTGGTGGCCAGCCGAATAATCGGGATAATATGGAGGCGGCGGCAATCGTCAAAAAAGTTTTGCCAGGTATTGAAATCGAGTTGATCAGTCCGAATTACGATAGTGACCCAACCCCAGTCCCCTTCGGAGGAGTTAATAATTTGGGAAGCAGAGCTAAGATCGGAAGTTTGGGTGAGATGAAGGCCGAAGATGTTTTTGGAAGCTGCTGACACCGGATGAGAAAACAGGTAAAATATGGCCAATAGAATTAGAAGGGCTTTCATGTTCTTGTATTTTATTATAAATAGATCCTGAATTCCTCCTTCACAGGAGACGCGGCGGGTAAGCAAGTTCAGGTCCGGTTCAACATGACTAAAGAAGAAATTATTAAAATGCAAATCAGTCGGGTGGAAAAGGAAATCCGGGAAACGCCGTATCACAAGGCGACGGAGCATCACCACGGACTTCTGAAGGCCAAGCTGTCCCGATTAAAGGACGAGCTTAACGGGCCGGCCAACAAGGGTGGGGGTGGCGGAGTTGGTTATGCCATCAAGCATTCCGGGGATGCGTCGGTGGTGCTGGTGGGATTACCGAGTGTGGGAAAGTCGACACTGCTAAACAAACTAACTAACGCCGAATCAAAGGTGGGAAATTATGACTTTACGACTTTGGGGGTAGTCCCGGGGATGATGGAATATAAGGGAGTCAAGGTTCAAATGCTGGATTTGCCGGGAATCGTGGAGGGGGCAGCCAGTAATAAAGGCTTTGGAAAAAAAGTAATTTCGGTGATTAGAGCGGCGGATATGGTAATACTTATAACGGATGTTAAAAGGATAGGATGGTTTAGAACGGTGGAGGAAGAGCTTTATAAGGCCGGAATCAGGCTGGGGCAAAAACCACCGAAAGTATTGGTGAGGAGACTGGGGAAGGGAGCCATCCAGGTGGTGGATCCATATAAATCGTTTGAGAAGACACTGGTTGAAGAAGTGGCTGAGGAGATGGGTATAGACAACGGAATTATTCAAATCGGAGAAAAGCTTTTATCGATAGACTTACTGATTGATGCGTTAAGTAAAAGTCGAAAATATATGGAAGTTGTCAGGGTTGTCAACAAAGTTGATAACTTTGAAAATCAAAAATCAAAAATCAAAAATCAAAAATTATTTGATGATATTATTTGCATAAGTGCGGAAAAAGAGCGTGGATTGGAAGAGTTGAAGGAAAAGATTTGGCAGGGATTGGGATTGCTTAGGGTTTATCTTAGGCGGGAGAGAAACGGGGAAGCGGACAAAAAGGAGCCCCTGATTATGAAAAAGGGACAAAGCCTGGACGAGGTGCTGAAACGGATCTCAAACGAAATGCGGGATGATATTGGCAGGGCTTATATTTGGGGCAAGGGGGCGAGATTTCCGGGGCAGGAGGTAAGTTTTGGATTTCGGGTATTTGACGAAATGGAAGTGTGGTTTGGCAGATAGTATAGTAAATTCAAAGATGAATATAATCAAAATAATTATTGGGGTGGTAGCTGACTATGGCTTGATTGCCTATTATGCGGTTAAGAGCCTACCCAAAAAGGAAACACCACCAGAGTGGCGAGTTGGGAGCAAGGGCGATGTCCTTTTGATACCGGGATTGCTTGAAAACTGGGTATTTATGGAGAAGATCGGATGGGATCTAAACCAAAAAGGTTTTAGAGTTCATACGGTTCGGGCTATTGGTTTTAACGCTAAGCCTGTCGATTGGGCAGTTGAAGCAATCGGCGAATTTATTATGTCAAATAACTTACATCACCTGACGGTCATCGGCCATAGCAAAGGAGGTGTAATCGGAATTAAATTAATAAATAAGGCCATAATCAGGGCAAGAATCAGCAAGCTAATCACAATCGCTTGCCCGTTTGGCGGAAGTTTTTGGGGGTATTTTTGGCCGGCAAACTTTGAACTTTCTTTGGGATCTAAACTAATAAAGGGTTTAGCGAATGGTATAAGAAAAAATGAAATATATAATTTCTATCCGGAAATTGATCAGCAGATTATACCCAACAATGGATTAATTTTAAAAAACGGTAATAATCAACAAATTCAAGTAATCGGCCATTGTCAGATATTAAATAAGTTCTCACTGCTGGAAGGTATCGGCGAAGTCATCAAACTCAAAAATCAGTGCTATAATTAACCCGTGATGGACTATAACCAAATGCTGATACTGTTCGGATTATTTTTGGTATTGATAGAGCTCTTGGTGGGGCTGGATACCGGCTTTGACTTGGTGCTTTTGGGTACAATTTTGATTATTGGCGGATTTGGTGGTCTGGCGGCCGGGAATGTGATGGTGGCGCTAATTATTAGTGTTGTTTTGAGTGT
Organism: Candidatus Shapirobacteria bacterium; assembly: GCA_041663285.1. Lineage (GTDB taxonomy): Bacteria > Patescibacteriota > Microgenomatia > UBA12405 > UBA12405 > UBA1435. The sequence continues at coordinate 31,730 of JBAZSP010000012.1, read as the reverse complement.
GGTTTATATTCTTTTTGGTAGGAGTTTTGTGAAATCGCGAGTTTTTATTTTGACCCATTCGACCAATATCGATAAATTGAAGGGAAAGACAGCTGTGGTGGTACGAAGCATAACACCGGATACCGCAGGATTGATTAGAGTTGACGATGAGGACTGGAGGGCAACAGCTGACCAGGTGTTGTATGAAAAAGAAAAGGTGAGGGTACAATCAGTTGAAGGTGTAACTTTAAAAGTCGAAAAAATTAAAAATTAAATAAAAGATGTTTGAATCAACGTTTTTAGTAATTATTTTTGCCATTGCCCTGATTGCTTTACTTAAAAGTTTCCGGATTGTTAAGCAATACGAGAAAGGTTTAATTATAAGATTGGGCAAATACAGCAGTACGGTGGATTCGGGAATCGTGTTTTTAACGCCCTTTATCGACAACCTGATTTTGGTAGACATGCGGGAAAAGTTGATAAATGTGGCACCGCAGATGGTAATTACTAAAGATAATGTGTCGGTGACAGTTGATGCGGTGATTTATTACAAAGTGGTGGATCCGGTTAAGGCTGAATTTGAGATTGAAGATTTTGATTGGGCAGCAACGACCTTGGCCCAGACTAATTTGAGAAATTTGATCGGTGATACATCACTTGATGAGACCCTGACCGCCAGGGATAATATTAACGCAAATTTAAGGAAGGTACTGGATGAATCGACCAACGCTTGGGGGGTAAAAGTAACTAAGGTAGAGCTTCAGAAAATTGACCCACCACGGGATATTACCGATTCCATGAGCCAGCAGATGAAGGCGGAGCGGGAAAAGAGAGCCCGGATTTTGGAAGCCCAAGGTGTTCGTGAGGCGGCAATTTTGGAAGCGGAAGGTAAGGCTAAAGCTCAAATACTGGTGGCTGATGCTCAGGCACAAGCCATAGAGCTAGTGGCCAAAGCGGCAGAAAAGAACTTTACCGACAGGGCCCAACAGCTGAGAAGGTTGGAGGTTACGGAAAAAGTTTTGGGTGGAGATACCACTAAATTTGTTTTGCCGGCGAACGGGGAAATTGTGAGTGTTTTAAATCTTGACGGTAGTGGCAAAATAGTGCCGCTGAGGAAATAGTTTAGCGTCTAATCGGAAGCGGTTGTCACCTATAACTAAAAGGACGGAATACCCGGGTTTAGGGTGATGGCTAGTGTTCGGATTCTATTTGTTAACGTTTGGATGGCTGAGCGTGTAGGATAGTGACAGCTGCTTGGGGAGTGAGGACAGGCCTTAATCCTTCGATCCAGACACTGTTACCTTCACGAGTCACAAATGGGGGCAGTGTTTGTTCCGGCAGGACGAAAAATGAATGTCCGCCAAATTGGCTACCATCTTCTTGAGGATACCAAGCTTGGGCATGGCCGGCGGCACATCTTCGCAAAATCATTTCACGGTTTGGGGTGCCGGTAACGACAAGATTATAATCCAAGTCTGAAGGGGAATTGGGAGCTCTGACAATATGTTTTATTTCCATACAGGTTTTGGCAGGATTGTTGGAATTTGGCAGAGTGGCTATACTGAGAGTCTTTCCTTCTTTAGATTTTACTGTAATTGATACGGTCATACGGTGATTATAACAAGTTTTCCAGACTTTTTATTTTCTCTGAACGGAGCTTGAGGACGGATTTTGGAGTAGGATTTTGATCAAAAAGATGTTTTGCTTGGGTGCCGGGGCGGGGGGAAAAACGGAAGACATGAATTTTGGAAAAGCCAATCTGCTGGCATAAATCATAGGTATCCTGGAAATCAGAATCGGTTTCGCCGGGGAAGCCGACGATGATGTCGGTTGCCAACAACAAATCCCCCTTAGTCCCCCTTTGAGGAAAGGGGGAAATGCATTTTATTTTATTAAAAATATCGATAACGTTTTTTCGAGTATAGGGGCGATGCATTAATTTAAGAATTTTATCGCTGCCGGACTGGAGAGGGATATGAAGATAACCGGCGAAGCGAGAACGATAATTGGAGATTAAATTTATGAATTTATCGTCGAAACAGTTTAAAGGGATGGAGCCAAAGGAGATTTTTGGGATTGAAGTTTGGGTTAGTAAAGCTTCTAACAGAGAGCTAAGACCGGGACGGTAAAGGTTAAGGTTGATGCCGCTAATTATAATTTCCTGATAACCATCGGCAATTGCCTGCTTGACGGTTTTAACCGCTTTTGAAACCGGCAGCGACCAAAGTACTTTACGCTTATAGGGAACTACGCAGTAGGTGCAATAATGGTTGCAGCCGTCTTGGATTTTTAAAATAAAGCGGTTAGTACGGCTGAACTTGTCGCCTATTTGTGGCGTATAAGATGAGCGATGAGCTTTTAACAGAGATAATTTTTGGCGATTGGTTAGAAATAAAGTATTGGGTAGGTTTTGGAGACTATCAATTTTGGCACAGCCAGTAACGACAATAAAAGCGGAAGGATGTTTTTGGCGAAGAGAACGGATTTGGCCAAGGGATTCAATATTGGCCTTGGCGGTGACAGAACAGGTGTTAATAAAAACCAAACCAACTCCCCTACTCTCTTTTTTATTGTTGGAGGGGGTAAATCCTTTTTTGATAAGTAATTCTGAAAATTGGTTGGTTTCAGCGGCATTGACCCGGCAGCCGAAATTGACGGCTAGAAAGGTCTTACTATAACTTTGGCGGATTATACCGTTAAGAGATTTGTTTAAGGCCATGATAGTTGATTGGAGGTTTATGGTCTAGGATTTAAGGTAGATAGATTGTAGTTTTTCCATCAGGATTGAATAAAAACGGAGGTTGTGAATGGTGGCTAGGCGACCAGCGGTCATTTCTTCGATTCTGAACAAATGGGCCAGGTAAGACCGGCTGTAGTGCCGACATAAAAGACAATCACAAGCGGTGCTAACCGGCTCGGAGTCTTTGTAATATTTTTCTTTGTCGGGGGTAAAGTAGGAATAGAAATTGGCTTCTGAAGGATCAATATCGCTTATAGATTTGGCATTGTAGACGTACAGACGGCGATGTCGGGCGTCGCGGGTGGGAAGAACGCAGTCAAAGATGCCCCAGCCAAGCTCGACACACTTGGCGATTTCTTGAGGTTTGCCCACACCAAGGCCGTAAAGGAAATAATCTGGGGGGCAATTATCGGCGATGACTTTGGGTATGTCGAAATTAAAGGTGCCTTCGTCTGTCATTGGCCAGCCACCGTAACCCAGGCCATCAAAACCTATTTCAACCAGTCTTTTGGTACATTCTTTCCGTAAATCCAAGAAATGGCCTCCTTGAACGACACCCAAAAGATAGGGACGCTGGTCTTTGGATAACTTTTGCTGAGTGCAGATTTTGTCGAATTCATCCTTGCAAATTTTGGCCCACTTTACAGTCCGGTCGATGGTTTCTTTAGCCCTTGCCCAATCGGCATCAAGGTCGGTAAAGTCGTCCAAGACGACCACCATGTCGGTTTTTAAGGCCATCTGGATTTTGATGGAATCCTGAGGAGTAAAAAGGATCTTTTTTTGACGGGAAACCTTGAAGGTGACTCCGTGGTCAGTAACCGAATTTTTACCGCCTTGGGATTTGGCCAGAGACATTACCTGAAAGCCACCGGAATCAGAGATGGCTCCCCCACTCCATGACATAAATGAACGGATACCCTTAAATTTTTTGATGACGGAGATGCCTGGCTGGGTGCTTAAGTGAAAAGTATTGACCAAGACACCGGGAGTCTTGGTTGATTCGATATCAGTGCTGTCGAGGGTTTTGAGAACTGCCCGGGTAGCGTCGGGAAAGAAAACCGGTAGTTGCAATTGTTGACCGGTAATAGTGCGAAAATGTGTAGGTCTGATCACGCAATTGATTATATCAGTCAGGTTGATTTTTAGGTTATAAGAGGCAAAGGTTTTTGCCGCCGTGGCTCGCCTCGATTCGACAATCGAGTCGAAGCGGGTGAAACTTTATGGTAAAAGGTTATGTGTATTTGCTATTGATCGAAAAAGACGGGCGGACTTATGCTGGATCGACATGTAAACTGGAGACAAGGATTAAAGAACATCAAAACGGTCAAGTATCGAGTACCAGAGTAAGAAGGCCGTTAAAGTTGATATACTATGAGGAATTTGGTCAATTGTCTGAAGCCCGAGCAAGGGAACATTATTATAAATCCTGCTCAGGAAGGAAGAGATTGAGGCAAATTATTAATAGCTTGCCGCCGTGGTGAAACTGGTATACACGCAAGACTTAAAATCTTGTGGTCTCAAAAACCGTGGGGGTTCGATTCCCTCCGGCGGCACAAGGGAATTGTTAAGATCCTGGATCAATTATTAGAAAATGGTAAGGGTTTGTCTTATAATAGCTGTAAGCCTAGATTTGCCAGGTTCGGTTTTGTGATAAAGAATCCCTTCGACTGCCAGATTTAGGCATATTATAAGTTATACACAAATATGGCCAAAATACTTGGGGTTGAGATTAGGCGTACTCTACAATTGGTTGTTAGAGATGGCTACGGAAGGGTTATTTCAGTGGAAGAGGCACCGAGGGGATCGAAGGCGGGAGACACCGTCGGTGATGCTACAAGTGCTATGGACGGTAACGGAGCGATGGTCGAAACAAGACTTCGATTAGCAAGAGAAGTAAGGCCAAGGAGGAAGATGTCGACTAGAACAACAGGATAAGGTCTAACAAATCAAGTTTGAGTTTTGGACATCCTTTTTATTGAAGAGGAAGAAGGTTAAGTTATAATTCTGTTAGACGGGGATTGGCGCAATTGGTTAGCGCGCACGGTTTGGGACCGTGAGGTTGCTGGTTCGAATCCAGTATCCCCGACTTTGATAAAATAACTAAATTGCGGGGTTAGTTGAGCGGTTCAACGTGACCCTTCCAAGGTCGAAAGACGGGTCCGACTCCCGTACCCCGCTCCAGGTAGTTGATTATAGGAATTAACATAAGGCTACATAAACAGACTAAAATAAAATGGATGAAATAGAGACTTCTTTTTATGGAAGCGTATATTCGGAAGGGTGTCCTGGTTGCAATCGTAATGAGCCACAACCCGAAGGATTAGGTATTGTGTTGGAAACAGTTAATTTTAGAGTTCACCAGGATTACGCATTACCTATCCCGGGTATGATGGTTGTTGAAACAAGAAGACACATAAGGAGCATGACTGAGTTTACTGCTGACGAATTAAGTGATTTAGTGAGTGTTTTGGTGAGGACTCGAGAAGCCATGAGAGACGCAGGCATCGAAGAGGCAATTTTAGTACAAGAAGAGCGAAGCTCTCATTTTCATGCTTGGTGGTTGCCAATATATCCATGGATAAGAGATGTGGCAGGCGGAAAAATAAGGAATATTCAACTAATATTTGATCACGCGAAAAAATACATGGTTACGGAAGGCAATATTAAAAAAGTCGAAGAGACTATAAGACGAATAAAAGCTTCATTAGTGTAAGTCCTTACCCCGCACTAGGCTGGGATGACAGGTATCGAGCCAAAAACTTTTTCATTTTTGTAAGAATAAATTGCTAAAATGGTATAATCGTGCTGGTCATGAATAGAAAAAGAGTCGGCCAAATAGTTATTGGGATAGTTGCATTTTTTTTACTTTGTATGGTATTGCGAAGAGCTGTCTCAGGACCTATTTCTATGGGAAAAGTGAGAGTGGTAATATTAAATAAATCGGAGGAAGAGATTAGTGAAGTATCGGTGATTTCTAACTTGGGCTCGGGAAGTTATAAAGTAAATATTCCCCCATCGAAAATTTATTATTTGGAGACAGCCTCTGTTGGCGAAGATGCACCGAAGGTGACGATTAAGTTTACTTCAGGAGGACAAATTGTGAACGAAAACTACACCGAATCAGGAGGAACAGATTTTTTAGTAGTCTGTAGCCCGACAAGAATTGTAAACGAGTATTCGATCTTAGGAAATATGTTTCCTAAAATTTTTGCCGGGCAAAAGTGCAAGGGGTAAGTTCATTCTAAGAAAATGAATATTCAAAAAATAGACGAAAAAGGTAAGGTGTTGGAGGAATGTTTGGTTGATTTTGGGATAGTTCTTAATACTTTATATGAAGTAGAAAATTGTAAACTGCTTTTTCCTCTGCTTTGTTATATCGATATTTATGGCGATACTTACTTCAATAGACTACAAAACCCCGATCTAGTAGATCAATTTTCTTGGTTAAAAACTATGATGCCAGATAAAGCGATTAAAGATAAAATAGACAAGATAGTGAATTTTATAGTATTTGGATCGAAGGAGGTTCATCTATATATTAAGTTTTTAGGGGATTAGGTGACATGGACACTAAACTCAATGCCATTGGTTTGCCGGTAGGGAAAATTAGTGAACAAAAAGTAGTAGTTAGAGCGATAATTGTAAATGAGAATAGCGAGGTGCTTTTGGGAAAAAGAGCAAGAGGCATGGCGGAGGGCAAATTCGCGATAATTGGAGGAAAACCCGAGAAGGGTGAAAACAACACAGAGACAGTAATCCGCGAAATTAGAGAAGAAATAGGAGTCGAATTTAAGGGTGAATATTGGTATGAAGAGATTGATAACAAAACAGATCCCAAAGACCCATGGAAAGTAGTTTGGTTTGTAGGAAAGATTACGGGAGGAATGGTTATGGACCCAAACGAGGTGAGTGATATTATTTGGGCGAGCGCAGATAGGTTAGATGATTTGGATTTAGCTTTTAATCATCGAGAAGTGCTGGAGAAATTCTTTAGGGAGCAAAATAATTTAAAATAGGCTGTTTGGGTGGAATTTTGAGATAATAGCTTAAGCCGCAGTGGTGAAATTGGTATACACGTACGGTTCAGGACCGTATGCCGAAAGGTGTGGAGGTTCGACTCCTCTCTGCGGCACCAAAATTGCTATAGGCTGACGGTTTATAGCCATTAGATAAAAAAGAAAAAGCCCTGATATAATACAAATATAGCCGAAGTAGCCAAGATGGTCACGGCACTGGTCTGAAAAACCTGGGATGTTGGTTCGAGTCCAACCTTCGGCACCCGCCTTATCTTAGCATTAGCCTTATTGAACTATACGTTTACGGCTCATGCTGCGATAAATGGTGGGCAGGCCACGCTGCGAGAGTAGTTCACCTGGTAGAACGTCTCCTTGCCAAGGAGAAGGTAGCGGGTTCGACCCCCGTCTCTCGCTCCAGATATCCCCCCATGTAAGGGGGATTTTTAATTTAGAAAATCTGTTAAAATAAGTAAGTTCAGGCTGCTTGGCTCAGTTGGTTAGAGCGTCCCGTTTACATCGGGAAGGTCAGGGGTTCGAATCCCTTAGCGGCCACCAAGAATTCTATGGACACTTTGTATAACTTCGTTTATCCGGTTAATTTCGCATCTTTGATACTGCCTTCGGATAATAGGTAACTGAGCAAAAAGAGGCATCACCCATTCCAGCCTAACGAAAGCTAAGGTGGGTTCTTGGTCTAGGGTCGATTGAAGGTAGTTGACCACGCCTCCCCTGCCGTGATGGAGTTGTTGTATGGTCTGGTTGTTAAGAGGGATATCAATAGCAGAAATATAACCTCTTAAAGTCCTAACTTCTTCTTGTGCAGTTGTCCAGTCGATATCACGTTGTGGTTTTTGTGTTATAAGATGGGTGGGATCATAGAGAAACTTAAGATTTCTTTGGTTGGCAATTCGCATTAGTTCGTCAATAGTGAAAATATGTCGTTTATGCTCTCTTTGAGGGTGTAGGATTGTTCTTTTATAAAAAAGGCTTTCGAGATAGTCGGGCCCCTCGATGTGAACGGAAGCATAATAAGCTTGGGGATATTTAGCCATTATAGATTCAACTATTTGTCGGGAAGTTGTCTGGTTCAAAAAAAACATACCATCGACTAGCTTGGGCGGTAATTTTCTTTGGTCATGCGTGGCATGACGATAAAGTTGTCCCAAAAGGCCTTCGGCAGTGGCTAGGGGAAAGAAGTTTGAGAAGGGGCTATTCCAGGCGTCTTCCGCAACTATATTATCATGTGGTAGCAGACTTATAGTTTCATCATTAATTTGACGATGTGGTAAAACAGAAACCCCCGTAAAGCCTGCTTCTTTTAGATATGTTCCCATCCAAGCGACATCTTCAGGAGACAAGAAGGCACCAAAAGGTATTCCGGCGGTGGCGGCAATGATGGGGATTGGTTTTTTGGAGGATTCTATAGTCATATTACGGCGTAAGACAGGATTATATTAACATAATTGATAACGGAAAGAAAGCCTGGTCAGTAATTATTGATATAATAGAAATCATTGCCGATGTGGTGAAACTGGTATACACGTACGCTTGAGGTGCGTATGCCGTAAGGCGTGGAGGTTCGAGTCCTCTCATCGGCACCCAATCAGTCTTTGGCTGTATCAGTTTTTTTGGTTATCCGTTAGCAGCTAATTTTCGGACATTGCAGGAAAGGAGAAGAGATGAAAAATAATAGAATTGAAATCTCAATTGCAGAAAATTTAGTCAATCTTCTTGAATCCAGATTCAAGATTGCGGGTAAATCGTTTGGGCTAGATCCAATATTGGGATTATTTCCTGGTTTAGGAGACTTAATATCGTTAGTACTCGGATTATATATGGTGTGGCTCGGAAAAAGACTAAGATTGCGGCCTCAGCTAGTTCAGCAAATGGTTTTGAATTTAGTTATTGATTGGTTGATCGGAATAGTACCAGTTGTGGGAGATTTGGTTGATTTTTGGTTTAAAGCGAATACAAAAAACTGGAAAATAATCGAAGAAGAACTAAAAGGATCGGCCATTGAAGAAGGAGAAATTGTGGGGTAAAATAGGATTAATTGCCCGGTCGTCTAATGGCAGGACACTTCCCTTTGGAGGAAGTTATTGTGGTTCGAATCCATGCCGGGCAACAATGGTCAGGATAGTTTAGGAGGGGTGGAATTAGTTGGCTGGAGTGGGGACGGCGGTTATTTCTGGTGGTTGTTTAGGTAAAATGGGAGTTGGTAATACAAGTTGCTGATTTTCGATTCTTTTTAGCACATCCCAATCGATACTTTTATAGGAAAGATATCCGGCATAGGTCAAAAAAGCGAAGAAGAGGCTAACTAAGCTGACTCCAACCCAGTCAATTTTTGTTGTATCAGTAGTTGGAGGGAAAAGGTTTTCGGTCATTAACTTTTAATTATAGTATAACTGGTGGGGAATGAAAGAAATATTGCCGGGCATTCTTCAAGAAGATAGCGTTGAAAATCCTGATAGATAATTTTTCTTTCTTGTTGATCCATAATTTGGCGGCCCTCTTCGAGAAGTTTATCGATTCTGGAATTGTTGGTTTTGGTTAGATTGGTTTTTGTTTGGGTTGAGTGCCAGTAGAGATATTGATCGGGGTCAAGAGGGATTGGCCTAAAACTAAGAATGGCGTCGTAATTTTGGATGTCGGGCTGGTTTTCTACGGTAATAGCAACGTCGATATTTAATACTTCTTTCCAGGTTTTTTTAATTTCTTCGGCCTGAAAAAGTAAACGGCGGTCGATAACTATAAGGCTTATACTTTCAATTTTATTGTCTTCCATTAATTCTATTGCCCGCTCCGGGTTGTAATTGTATTCTTTAATTTGTGGGTTATAAGCCCAGGAATCGGGAGAGATCGGGCCTAAACAACGCTCGTTTTTTGTTTTCACTTTGGGCGTGGCGTAGGCCAAAGCTTGGCGAATTTGTTTGATGTTAAGTTTTTCATTATTAAGAAAGATGGCGGAAAAAGTAGTATTAGTTTCGACTTTTTGGTTAATAGTGATTTTGGGCCAATGAGAAAGTTCCTCTGGTAAAAAGCTGGATCTGATCTGGTCGACTTCACCAAGTTTAAAGGCGGTAATGAGATCTTGTTCATTTGGATAAAAACGATAAGTTAGAGAGGGATCGTTGGGTGTTTGTGGAAGGAGCTTGATGGTTTTTATGTAACCGTCACGGTAATCAATACCGGAAACTTTATAGGGGCCTAGTCCAATCAGGTTTTTCTTGTAGAGAGGTTTAGCTAAAATCGAAAGGAGGGGTGAATAAGGATTGGGGGTAATAATTTTGAATTGATTCTGGTCTATTATTTCCAAGTTGGCATCGCCAAGATTTAACTTGATGTCTGAAGAGGTAAGAAGAGTGCCGTCGTGCCAAATTGCCTTGCTTAGGGTAAAGGTGTATGTTTTGTAGTCTGGGGATATTTTCATCTCTTGAATAAGAGGCGAAGCGGAAATCCGATTGTTTTCGGAGGTTGTTATTAAGTTAAGGGTAATGTGTTGATTTATCTCCGGAGGCAAACTGTTTTCCTTATAAAGACCTTCAATGCCGATTTTTTTGGTTTTGAAGGCAGGAGAACTAAAGAAAAAGTATATTCTGTGCCAGAAGACAAACACTGACGAGCCGAGAGTTAGGCCTATTAAGAGAAAGACGATGTTCTTTTTTAGGTAGGAAAAGATGTACTCAAATTTGAATTGGAGTTTATTTATCAAGGACTGTTTAGATTAAAGTTTGAACAATAGATGATAAAAGAAAGACGAATATTGAGCCAATAGTGAAGTAGTACATGACTTTTTCCCAACCTCGTTTCTCAAAATTGACGGAGGTCATAATATTGGTGCGAGATTCACTGTCGCCGCTGGCTTGAAGGAATACGAGAGCGACAATCAAAACAGAAATAAAAATCTGAAAGATGATGAGAAAGCTGTTCATATTATTTTGGGTTTTTAGATAGAATAAGTTTAAATAATACCAAAATTAGGCTTAAAGTCAAAGATGTAATCAGGTATGCGGTAAAGTTTTCGAATTTTAGATTTGGAATAGTAAATCCGCCCAGTGAGACAGAGGAAAAATTTATGTTTTTGACCTGGAAGTCGTTAAGCAAAAATACCGCCAAATAGATGCCCAAAGTGTTGATAACAATTCTCAAGCTTCCAAGGGTAATAAAATTGATGGGGAGTAGTAGAAGATGGATAACGGGCTTGAGGAAAAACTCGAAAATTGCCAGAATAAAGGACACCTTGATAATTGTTATGGCTTGATTTGAAAATACCAAGTTTTGCCAAGCATAGTTGACTGTTATCAGCCCGAAGATGGTTGTAAGACAAAATTTAAGTAGTTTTCGCATGACGAAAATCTTTATTAGAGGTAACAGACATGCCTATTAGTGCAAGTAGTATTATAAGGCCAATGACAGAAATTATTAAATTCTGGTAATGAGGATAGTAGATTATTTTCTGGTAATAGTTAGATTGTAGATTATTAAACTGTTGGGATATGGTGATTTTTTGATTGTGTGGCAACAATGAATCAAAGAAGTTAATCTTGTTTATAGCTATTTCGCGAGTGGAAAATGGCGGTAGTTGGTCAATAGTAAAAGTCCAATTGTTTGAGGTGCTATTAAGGATAATGTTTTCGATGACGTTTGGGTTGGGGTTGTGGAGAGTGATGCGGGGGATGCCAAAGAGGCGGGTTGGTTTGGTAGAGGTAACAAGAAGTGTTTGATAAGTTGGGGAAAGACTTTGTTTGGCCGTTTCGACGAAAACCGTTTTTGTTTCTGCTTTTTCCTTGTATGAACCAGGAACTACAGGGTAGTCGCTACTTGATCCGTGGATAACAAAAACAAGATGATTCAGGTCAAGGTCAGTAAAGTAATCAATACCGTTGGTGGTTTTTCCCCAGGTAGGGTCGATAGATTTCCAGGATTGGCTGTATTTATCGTAATATTGAGGCCAAGCGTGAAGGATGTCACCGTTTTCGTTAATCGGCTTTATTTTTAAGTTGTTGGTGAAGGCGTAACCTTCCAGTTCCCGGCTGGGGATATTGGCCGCGCGGGCGATTGATATGAACAGATCGGTAAATTCTGTACACAAACTATTGGCCGGATCAGCTAATGCCTCAAGTGCACCTTTTCTTTTGGGCTGGCTGGCTTGGGCATAGTTATAGCTTAGTGTCTCGACTACGAAGTTGTAAATTTCCCTAGGCTGGCGGTAAGCACGGCTTAGTTCTTGTATCTGGGGTTGGCTGACCGGCCAAAAAGGTTGTTCGGTTAAATAATTTTGGGGAGAGTCAACGGTTGTTTTAAAAAGTTTAGGAAAAATTTTTGCTTGACCGTTTACTTCTACCTTAAAATTTTCGCCGGGTTCTAGAGTATAGGTTGCTAGCCAGTTGCCGTCGGGATCAGCGTAGATGTTGATTGGGGGTGGACTAATAGATCTTAGGATGATTTGTTGGTCTTCGGTTTGGGGCGGGATAGCGATTTCGGTTTGAATAGAATGATTACGGTTATTTTCCAGATAGTAGTGAAGGAGAAAGTCGAATAATTGATAGTCACCAAAAACGAAAAGCAGAGGTTTGTCGTAAGACTGGAAATTACTGATGTTTATGATTTGCGAACTTCCGGTTATGGTAAGGTTGGAGGTCTGGATTGACGAAAAAGCTAGTTTGCCATAGGTGAGAGGGATGAGTAGCTGAAGATTTACGGGGTTATTGTCTGGCCGGGAGATGGTGGGGAGAATTAGCTCCCAGGTGTTTCCTTTTTTTTGGCCGAATCCCGGTATGAAGTAGGAAAAGGAAAAAGCTTGACTTTTGCCGACACCTAGAGGGGGGCGATTTAACTTTAGGGCTAGGCTGGTTTGACTGCTCCCAATGTCTATGGTTTTTAGGATTTGGCCATAAAAGTCGTGAGCAGAAATATTTTTTAAATTGGTATAGGGTAACTGGACTTGATATTCGTTTATGTAGCTGTTTTGGGAAAGATTGGTTTGGGACAAGGTGTGGCTGGCAAAAGCGTCGCCGTTAACATTTAAAGTAAAATTTATGCTTTCACTTAAAGAAAAATCAGTTGCTTGACATGGTGAGCTTAGGAAAAAAAGGAAAAGTAAGCCGATAACAAAAAACATATTTTAATATAACATTTGGCTATTGACTTCGGGTATTATTGGGGTATTATTTTGAGTATGGCAATGGTACTTTATCGAAAGCAAAAAGAAATCTTTGATTATATTAAAGGTAATATACAAAAGAGTGGGTTGGCACCTACATTGACAGAAATTGCTGATCATATGGGGGTATCATCTTTGGCGACTATTCATGAACATTTGGCGGTATTGGAAAAAAAGGGGGTGATAAGAAGATACAAGGGTGCTGTTCGAGGTATCGAAGTGATTGACGATGATACAGGGTTAAAAGCTTTTATCGAGTTACCGGTTATGGGGTTTATTGCCTGTGGCCAACCGATTGAGCCATATACCGATCCAAACGCCACTCTAGCTGTTAACTCGGCCTTAATTAAACCGGGAGAAAGGTCATATGTGCTGCAAGCTAAGGGTGATTCGATGATTGACGATGGAATTTTAAACGGTGATTATGTCGTGGTTAAGGAACAGGAAGAAGCCAATAATGGTGATATTGTGGTGGCAGTACTAAAAAATGGCTTTGCTACCCTTAAGAGGTTTTACAGGGAAGCCAACAGGGTCAGGTTGCAACCGGCAAATTCCCAGATGGCACCAATTTATGTGACAGAGGTTGAGATCCGAGGGAAAGTAGTGGCAATTATAAGGCAATTTAATTAAAGGGACTCGAGGGAGTAAAATGGAGGTGGGGATGAAACGAAGGATTTTTACAAACTGTTTTCTTGTAAGAGGAGTCGCTGACGGTAGGGTTAAGGAGGTGTGTCTGGCTATGAAAAAAAGAGGCTTTGGAGCAGGGATGTGGAACGGTTCGGGAGGTAAACTCAATGACGGAGAATCGGTGGATGAGGCGGCTATAAGAGAAGTAAATGAGGAGTTGGGGACTAGGCTTACAAAAATGTCGAAACGCGCTGAAATTAGTTGGTACATAAGGGAAGAGGATAAATTGGTGGAATGCTTTGTTTATTTTGGGGAAGAATGGGACGGAGAACCGAAGGAGACGGAGGAGATGGCTCCTAAGTGGTTTGGTGTAGAGGAAATACCCTATGACCAAATGTGGAAGTCGGATCGGGAGTGGCTAGCGGAGGTGCTAAGGGGAAGAAAAATTCGGGCTAAATATACCTATGCTAGAGAAGGGGGAGAGGTGGAGGAAAGAAGTTTAGAAAATCTTAATTGTTCGGAGATAAAATAGCTCAAACTATGCTTTATATAATTGCTACGCCGATTGGAAATTTAAAGGACATTACCTTAAGGGCGTTGGAGACTTTGGAAAAGGTGGAGATATTACTATGCGAAGATACTAGAATATGCGGAAATTTACTGGTCAAACTGGGAGTAAGAAATAAGCCAAAGCTGGTATCTTATTATGACGACATTGAAGAGCGGAGAGTGGCAGAGGCAGTGGGGTGGCTTCGTGAAGGCCGGGAAATTGGGCTGATAACCTGTAAAGGGACGCCGATTATATCTGATCCGGGGTGGCTACTGGTTAAAAGGTGCCGGGAACTGCAGTTGCCGCTGACTTCGGTACCAGGCCCGAGCGCAGTAGTTAATGCCATTGTGCTGGCAGGACTACCAGCCGGAAGATTTGTTTTTTTGGGATTTTTACCGAAGAAAGCTGGTGAAAGAAAAAAGATACTGGAACGATATAAGGAATTTGATGGGGCGAAGGTGGTGTTTGAATCCCCTTTCAGGCTTCAGCGGCTAATTGAAGAGATTAAAGCAGTCTATAAAGGAGAGGTAAAATTGAAGATATGCCGGGAAATGACGAAAGTTTATGAAGAGGTAAAAGATGATTGGGATGGGGAGGCAAGAGGAGAAACCGTGGTGGTGTTTTTATAGTGTGATAAAATGTTTTTCTATTCTTTATTTGTAGGTAGAGAATTTAAAAATTGTTAAAAATAAAAAAATATGGGCGAAATGTTGGGAATAAGTTGTATACAAATGATTATTAATCGGACCAAGCCGGCTGATCCCAAACGTCTTGGTAGTAAACCTGTAGATGTTGCGACCTGTAGGCTAACAGGAAGGACCTGTGTTCCTGAAGGATGTCAAGATAGAAAGGGTCAAAGACAGACCGAGAGTGGTTCTGTTGTTCCAAGGACTAGTCCACAAGCAAGCTTTTCTAGGGAACGGGGGTCGACAGGTTCGGCGGTGATAATACGTAAGGGATCTTCGTTACCCAAAGAACAATAAGTGGGAATAGAGAAAGATAGCTGCTCTGCAAATGAAAATTGTGTTTAGGGGTACGGAGATGGCATCCGAGATGAAGAAGCAATAGAAAAATTTTTGCCAACCTAGTCTTTTAGTTTTCGCTTTTCAGCCCAGCAAACAATTTCGCGGGTGCGGTCGATGGCGTCGGGAGAGACGGAAATACTGGTTATCCCCCATTTTACAAGTTTTTCGACCAAATCAGGGTAATTGCTTGGGGCTTGGCCACAAATTGAAGCGTTTATCCCCCGTTTTTTCGCCTTGGTGATTACTCTTTTTAATGACCAAAGAACGGACGGATCCAGCTCGTTAAAGTCTTTGGCAATTTCTTGGTTATCACGATCAAGTCCTAGAGTAAGCATAGTTAAATCGTTGGAACCAATTGAGATGCCGTCGATGCCGACATCAATAAATTTGTCCAAAAGAATGACATTGCTGGGAATTTCGACCATCATGTAAAGTTTAAATGACGGGGTGCGAAGTAAACCGGAAGCAGTAATGATTTTTTTGACTTCAAGCAGTTCGTGTGGAGTACGAACAAAGGGGATCATTAGCCATAGGTTTTTGAGGTTATATTTTTGGCGAACAATTTTGATGGCTTCAAGCTCCATGTTGAAAACATCGCTGCTATTGATGTAGCGGATGGCACCGCGGAAACCCAGAAGTGGGTTTGGTTCTTCTGGCTCGTAAAGCTTGCCCCATTTTAAGAAACGGTATTCGTTAGTTTTGAAGTCGGTCGCCCGATAAATTACCGGCCGGGGGTTAAAACTTTGGCAGAATTTTTGTAAACCTTTAGCCAGGGCGGTGATGTATTCCTTTTGTTTTCCTTGGGCGATCATGTGCTTTGGATGAACGCCGATATTAGCGATCATAAATTCAGCCCGCAAGAGACCGACACCATCTACTTCTTTTTGGGAGACTGATTCGGCCAGATCGGGTTCGCCGAGGTTGACAAAGACCTTGGTAGCGGTTTTGATTTTTGGGTGGTTGCCCTTAATGTCGAGAATTAAGGCATTGTTGCCTTTTGCTACCTCTCCAAGCCAGACGTTGCCAGTGGTGCCGTCTAGGGTCACTAACTGGCCTTCCTTGAGGAAGTGGGTGGCTGTTTTGGTACCAACAACGCAGGGAACTCCCAACTCACGACTAACTATGGCGGCGTGTGAAGTCTGACCGCCCTTATCGGTGATTATTCCATTAACTTTTTTCATGGCCGGAACAAAATCAGGGGTGGTCATGGTGGTCACCAGAATTTGGCCTTTTTGTACACGATTAATTTCTTTTGGGTGGTGAATAATGACTACCGGGCCGGAGGCGGTACCGGGGCTAGCGGCTTCGCCGACTAAGTCCGGTTTTTTAATGATTTTGTTTTGGTCGTCCAGTTTTTGCTGAGAACTAATGATGGTGGTAATCGGACGGGTTTGAACAATAAAAATTTTGTTGTGGAAAATGGCGAATTCAATATCCTGCGGCTGGCGGTAATGATTTTGTAGTTTTTGACCAAGATGAGCAATTTTTATAGCCATGGCGGAATTTATTTTGGGCTGGTTAGTTTTGGATTTTGGAACCGGTATTTCGTGGGTACCTGTTTCTGATTTGATTAGCTGGACTGTCTGGGGTACGTGATTTTGGGAAATTATTGACCAGTCTGATTTGTCGACGATTACTTGATCGGGAGTGATAGTTCCTTGGACGATATATTCGCCCAACCCCCAAACAGTTTCAATGATAATTTGGCGTTTGTCGTTGGTAACAGGGTTAATGGTAAACATTATGCCGGATATTTCGGATTCCACCTGACGCTGGATCGGAACGGCTATCCCAATTTTAAAGTGGTCAAAGTTTTTCTTTTGACGATAAAAAATTGCCCTGGGCGTAAAAAGAGAGGCCCAGCATTCTTTAACTTTTTGAACTACATTGGCTTCGCCAACTACGTGTAAAAAAGTTTCTTGTTGGCCGGCGAAAGAAGCATCCGGTAAGTCTTCGGCAGTGGCTGAAGAGCGTACGGCGACGGCGATATTTTTTAGTCCGCCTAACCCGGAAAGCTTTTTGTATGAAGTCATGATGTCGATGGCAGTGCTGTCGGCTATGGAACTTTTTAAAATTAAGGACTTAATTTTTTTGGAAACCTGTAAAAGCTGATCCGGATCATCAACGTTGGCCGGTTGTAAAATTTGCTTGATTTTATCCTGAAGATTGTTTTGTTTTACAAAGGAATAGTAGGCTTGGGAGGTGACAACGAAGCCGTTTGGTACGGGAATACCAATATTGTACATTTCACCCAGATTTGCACCTTTACCCCCTACCAAGTCAATGTCGTGGCGGTGGATAGAGTTGAACCAAAGGATTTCGGGCTCGGCTTGAGTTTTTGTGGAATTCATTAATTAAATATAGCAGAAGACAAGAAAATTATAGCGGATGACAATATTATAGGCCTGTAAGATTTTGGACACAAGAATTGGCACAACATTATAGGGACTGCTAATCAGAAGTAAAAATGAGAAAGTATGGTAAGATACGTTATAATAGCGAGTATTTTAGACGTATCATAGGATATCATAACCAATTGCACTAGTTTATTACTATATCGGTAGGTATCGGTCAGGAAAGTAGATTGAGAAGAATCCTTTGAATACCGGTTTCTTTGCTTAAAGGTAGCAGACCGCTTTTGTTTAGGTAATCCAATTCCACCAGCTGGAGATAGGCTCTTTTTAGTTTTTGTTGGTTAAACCCAGAGTAGCCTGTAAGTGACTTGCGGAGGTGTTTTTTTAGAAGATAGAGAAATAAGTCGATGGGTGCCAGACTAAAGACTTGGGCGAGCAAAGAAAAAAGAGCTTTATGATTATTTGGCTTAATGGCATAAAGACATTTGAAGATAACGTTGTCGAGCGGATAATTTTGGACTTGGGCTGCGGGAAGGAGGGAAATTTGAGAAGGTGATAATTTTTTATCCTGCCAGATATAGACATGGGAATCAGGAGGTGATTTTAGATGTTTAAGCACTTTGTCCAATGTAGGTTTGGTGAGGCTAAATAGGTTATGCAAAACCAGTATCTTAGGCCGGGAAAATAGGGTTTGACTGTTGAGAAATTGGCTGACAACATCAGGGCTGATTTCTTTGTTTTCTAGTCTTAAGATTTCGGTGTTTTTGTTCAAACTTATGGCCTCGTTAAGCGACTGACGACTCAGCGATTGATTATCTCCGTGGTAGACCGAAATCATAGTTTATTATCGGCCAGAATTTACAATTAAGCAAATTATTTTGGTGTTCTTCAAAATTCATAGTAAGCATGAGATAATATTGGTACTTTTGGCCCCATCGTCTAGTGGCCTAGGACACCTGGCTTTCATCCAGGTAATCGTGGGTTCGACTCCCACTGGGGTCACAAGAAAAGTGCGCTTGCGGCAAATAATTTTTTGTTATTATTGAGTTATGGCTGTTGGGAAAAGAGATTATTATGAGGTTTTAGGAGTCTCAAGGGAGGCAACTAAGGATGATATCCGGGCTGCTTACAGGAAATTAGCTCGACAATATCACCCCGATGTTTCGAAAGAAGCAGATTCCGGGGTCAGAATGAAAGAACTAAATGGAGCTTACCATGTTCTGGGAAGTGAATCTTCTAGGAGTTTGTACAATAAATGGGGCCGCTCTCTTCGTGAACCAGCCGGGGAGCAAGCAATGGGGGTTGGAGGCGATTTTTTTAGTACTCTGGGAGGGATTTGTCGGAGGCTCTATTCCACACCCAGATAGAAGAGGAGGAAGCCTACAATCGCCTGATGGGATTTGCTCCTGGACAGGATGAAAGGGGTAGATATTTTCCGATTCCGCCTGATGATTTACCACTTCTTTCGGCTATAAATTTGTGTTATGAAAAAAAAAGGGAAGGTCTGTGTGGCCAGGTTTATGATACTGGAATTTATATAGTTCGGATCAATCCCAAGAGCGGGGAATGTGAAGTAAGGATGCGGGTGGGCCACTGGCAAACAGGAGAAGAAAGAATTACCCACTATGTTTTAGGGAGAAAAGTTACGATAGAGCCGACTGAACTATTTGACCCGGGTAAAATAGGTTACGATTGGAGTGGAGCGGATAATCCATCCTTTTTTTGGAAAGAATATCTTTGGTCATTAATAAGTCTGGGTAAAAAGATGGCTGAGGGGAATCGAAATGTCGGATCGGAACACGATGGTATTTGCTCATATGGACTCAACAAAGCAGTTCGAGCAAGATTTGGCATGTCTCGGTTACATTTTAAAGAGGCAATGGGAATCACTGTAAGTTTTCGCGAGGGATTATTGGAGAAGCCAGCGGGCGAATGGGAATTAAAAAGGGAGCCGCTGGAGGGTGAGAGAACCCGGATTTAGATAGATTTGACGCGGTATAATTTTGGTGATGTCTATTTATGGCCTTATTATCGGTGTTGCGTTTTGGGTGGGAATTTATTATTTTCAGAAACATAATAAAGTTATTCCCAAAAACAGAGAAAACATATTTATTTTAGGAATTGTTTTGTTTTCGATTGTTGGGGCTAGGATTTACCATGTTTTAGATTATTGGGATTATTATTCTCATAATACGTTGGAAATTATAAACACCAGGGCGGGCGGGCTGGGAATTTATGGAGGTATTATTGGTGGGGTTGTTTTTGCTATTTTATTTGCCCTAATTAATCGTCTTTCGATATTAAAAATTATCAATACAATTACTCCTGTATTACCTTTTTGCCAAGCTATCGGCCGTTGGGGTAATTTTGCTAATCACGAAGTGTACTCCCCCACTGGCCAACCTGTTTGGCTTTATGAATCTATTTTAAATTTAGGATTATTTTTTCTAATTAAGCTTAAGGCTAAGAAGATATATCAACCGACAGCTATTTATTTAATTGGTTATGGCTTTATCAGATTTTTTTTGGAGTTTTTAAGAAACGACACCTGGCAGCTGGGACAGCTAAAGGTAGCCCAAATAATTTCGGTGCTTTTAATTATAATCGGTATAATTCTGTTAAGATGGAGAAAAGATGGCGGAGAAATCCAAAAATAAAGGCTAGGGTGATTGAGCTAGAGTGGTAGTGAGCTTTGATATGAATTAAGTGAGCCCTGCGAGACTCGAACTCGCGACCAATTGCTTAAAAGGCAACTGCTCTACCGACTGAGCTAAGGGCTCGACAAGGTATTTTTTAAACCTGACGAAGGTAATAAAGCTTGGAGCGTCTAATTTTAAACTTGGGAGATCGAACCTTTTTGATACTTTCAATCCAGGGCGAGTTAAGGGGGAAAATCCTTTCTACTTTTATACCATCAGATGCGTCTTTTCTTACCAAAATGGTTTTGTTTTCCTGCCTGCCTTTGATGGCCAAAATTATGCCGTCAAAAGCCTGGATTCTCTCCTTGTCTTTTTCTTTGATTTTATAATTTATTCTTACGGTGTCACCGGTGCTAATTTCGGTGTCGGAGTAGGTTATTTTGATGGTCATATTTTGTTTGAATTAAACTGGGGTATTGTAGCTTAAAACTTTGATTTTAGCAATGCAATAAGGGCTTTGGCTTAGGCAAGAATTTGGTCTATTTGGTGTTTTAACTCCTCATCGTATCTAACGCCGTAACTTAGAGGGACGTTTTTGCCGTTAGGAAGAATGATAAGTCCACGGTGGCCGTTTGGATTTTTTTTGAGCAGATTATTAAGTTTGACCAACTTGGCCTGGGAAGAAGTGGGAGGGATGTGGATAATAAAATCGTATTTAGGCAAGTGGGAAGGAGGCTCGATGCTGACTATGTCGGCCAAAATTGAAAGACTGCTGTCTCGAAGGTTGGTTTTGCCTTCGATATAAACTGCCCTATTTTCAGTTAATAAATTACCGGATTGTTCAAACACCTTGGGGAAAACAACTACTTCGATTTTTCCGGTTTCATCTTCCAGGGTAATAAAGGCCATTTTGGAGTTGTTTTTTTTGGTCAGAATTGTTCTGGTTTTGGCGATAATACCAGCTGCTTTAATGGCGATATCGGGTGGTTTGGTAAGGATATCGGCAATTTTTGGAAGACCGACGGCCTGGAATTGTTCTAACATTTTAGAGATGGGGTTTTCGGTTATGTAAATGCCAAGAAGTTCTTTTTCTAGGGCAAGTTTTTCTTTTTGAGTTAGGTCGTCGACGACGGGAAGATCGTCTTTGGGAGCGACCGGCTTGGAAGAAGAATTTTTGGGATCATCAAACAATCCGAATTGGCCGTTAACATGCTTACTTTTTAATCTTTCGCAATCCTGGCGAATTTTGTCAATTGAAAGCAAGAGAGCGTTTCGGGGGCCGAAGCGATCGAGGGCTCCGACTTTTATGAGACTTTCGATAACCTTTTTATTGACTTTTTGGCCGTCAACCCGAAGGCAAAAGTCGTTAAAACTCAAAAAGGGACCGTTTTGATTCCTTTCGGTGATTATGTTGTCAATGGCGGCGTCGCCGACGTTTTTTATGGCGTCAAAACCAAACCTGATGGCGGTTGAGCCGAGGGACTGATCGTTTGGCTCCATCTCAAAGCCTTTGAAGGATAAATTAACGTCGGGAGGAGAAATGATTACCCCCATTTTACGGCACTCTTCTACGCCGGCGGCAATTTTTTCCAAATCGTCGGCTTCGGCCGTCAACAGGGCACACATATATTCGACCGGATAATTAGCTTTCATATAGGCAGTCCGGTAAGCCAACATGCCGTAAGAGGCAGCGTGGGCTTTGTTGAAGCCGTAGGAGGTAAAAGGCTCGATTTGCCTAAAAATTTCTTCAGCCTTGGTTTGAGAATAACCATTTTTTATACAGCCCTGAATAAATTTTTCCTTTTGGGCGGCCATTTCTTCCGGGATTTTTTTGCCTATGGCTTTGCGGAACTTATCGACTTCCACCCAGTTGTAACCGGCTAACTCAATAGCGGTATAAAGACAGTCGTCCTGATATACAAGTAAGCCGTAGGTTTTTTTAAGAAACGGCTCCATTTTTGGGTCAAAATAAGTAATTTTGCCGGGATCGTTCTTGCGGGCGATATATTCGGGAATAATGGCCATCGGGCCGGGACGGTACAAGGCGACCATAGCCATCAGATCTTCGATTCGGTTAGGCTTGAGCTCTTTGAGCCATTTGGTCATGCCTTCTCCAGATAACTGAAAAACACCCATGGTATCTCCCCGAGAAAGCATTTCGAATGTTTTTTTATCTTCCAGGCTGATTTTTCGAAGGTTTATTTCGATACCCTTGGATTTTTGAACGTTAACTACTGATTGGCGGAGAAAAGAAAGGTTACGGATACCCAGGATGTCAAATTTAATTAAGCCGACATCTTCGCAGGCATGCATTTCGTATTGGGTGATAATCTTGTCACCCCCGGTTTCGATTTGGGTGGGAGAGAATTCATTAATGTGGGAAGGTGAGATGACTATGGCGCAGGCATGGACACTGATGTGACGGGCACAGCCTTCGATTTGTTTGGCCGTATCGAGAATTTTTTTGGCATCAGGATCAGACTCATAAAGCGATTTTAGTTCGGCAGTAATACTTAACGCTTTGTCGATTGACATAGGGAAACCTTGAGAACCCAGTGGAATTAGCTTGCTGATGCGGTCTCCGATGGCATATTCATAACCTAAAACCCGAGCGGTATCGCGGACAGCCCCTCTGGCCATCATTCGGCCAAAGGTACAAATCTGGGCGACTGAATCTTTGCCGTATTCGTCGATGATGTGATAAAGCATTTGCTGGCGTTGGTCATCGGCGACATCAAGATCAATATCTGGCGGGGAAGGTCGGTCTTTATTGAGAAATCTTTCGAACGGTAGCTGGTAGACCATGGGGTCGACAGTGGTAATGCCTAAGACGAAGGAAACAAGAGAGCCACCGGCGGAACCCCTGGTGTTAGTTGGGGTATTATTTTTTTCGGTCCATTCAATAAAGTCCCTCATGATGAGAAAGTAGGGGGCGTATCCCTTGGGGCAGATTACATCAAGCTCATAATCAAGCCGTTCCTGGATAGTCGGGCTAACTTGGCCATAATAATCCTTGGCTGATTGATATGTGATTTGGCGCAGATAATCATCGGCCGTAGTGTTTTCAGGGAGATTAAATTTTGGGAAATACCATTTCCCTATTTCGATTTGGAGATCGCATTTTTCGGCTATGGTAAGGGTGTTAGTAATAGCGTCAGGCAGATCATGGAAGTCTGACGACATGTCGTCGGGTGATTTTAGGTAAAAATCAGGGACGTCAAACATGGAGAGCCTTTTGGTGTCGTTGACGGTTGTCTGGGTGTTGATCATTAGCAGGACGTCCTGGGCAAAGGCATCTGATTTTTTGATGTAGTGGACGTCGTTGGTGGCGATTAGGGGAATTCCAAGCTGCCGGCTTAAGTTGACGACAGCCTCGTTGGCGGTATCCTGATCTTTTAGGCCAGGATGGCGCTGAACTTCGAGGTAAAAATCCGGCCCAAAAAGATTTTGAAAGTCTTGGGCTCTTTTTTGGGCTTGGGCTAAATTGTTATCGAGTATTAAGGAAGGTATCTCACCTTCGATACAAGCACTGGAGCAAATTAATCCCTGGTGGTATTTTTGGAGTATTTCCCAGTCGATTCGCGGTTTATAGTAGAAGCCTTCCAGGTGAGACAGGGAAACTAGTTTCATTAAATTACGATAACCGTCAATATTTTTAGCTATCAGAATGAGGTGGTTGGCCCGGCGGGAAGCGGCAGATTTGTCGAATCGGCTGGTAGGAGAAATATAAACTTCGCAGCCGATTAGAGGTTTAATATCGTTTTTAAGGCAGGTTTTGTAGAATTCAACTGCTCCGTACATACTACCGTGATCAGTGATGGCCAAAGCCGGCATATTCATTTCTTTGGCAGTGGAAACAAGTTTTTTTATTTTTGGTAAACCGTCGAGTAAGGAGTATTCGGTGTGGACATGAAGATGAACAAAGGACATATGTTTAATTTTCGGTTTTTATAGATGATTATTCAATTCAGTAAAAAGGGATCAGTAATATTTTTGCGGGGAATATGAGGTAACAAAATCAATGGTATTTTGAATAAAAATATCAGCTAGTTAAAGATGAGTAAGTTATTCCACAGCTAAGTATTTACGGCCAGGTAGGGAAATAGCTTGGTAGAGTGGATGTAATCAAAGCATTTTTTGCAGAGTGGCGATGCGCTGTTCGATGGGAGGATGGGTGGAAAAGAGGGTGGCGATAGTTTGGCCCTTGAAAGGATTGGAAATAAAAAGCGGGGCAGTAGACGGAGCGGCGTTTTGCAAGTGATTCGGATCAGTTGCAATGATGGTTAACGCTTCAATTAGCCCGGAAGGCTGGCGGGTTAACTTGACTCCGGAAGCGTCGGCCAAGAACTCACGCTGACGGGAAAGAGCCAGCTGGATTAGCTGGGCGATGAGGGGAGAAAAAAGAATTAAAATAAAACCAACTAAAGCGAGCATCCCTGAAGACCGGTTGCGGTTACGGGAGCGGGCATGACCCCGAAGCAAAAGGTCGGAAAGGATGGAAAGTGAACCTACTAAAATACTTACTAACATCATTAGCCGGATATCGTAGTTGACAACGTGTGAAAGCTCGTGGGCAATGACGCCTTCAAGCTGGGTACGGCTAAGCTTTTCCAGAAGGCCGGTAGTGACGCAGATGACGGCGTGTTGAGGGTCACGCCCAGTGGCGAAGGCATTTAACGCCGGGCTGTCGATAACATACATTTTTGGAACAGGTATCTGGCTGGCCAGGCTAAGGTTTTCGGTGACGGTATAGTAATTAAAGAATTCTTTTCTTTGAGCCTCTCTGGCTCCGTTAAGGCCTAATACTATTTTGTCGCCAAAAAAGTAACTACCAATTGCCGAAAAAGTGGAGAAAATAAATGCGCCCATAATTATGGACGGATCAAGGTCAAGGGTATAGGTAATCAAATAAGAAACCCCCAAAACGAAGGTGATAAAAAGGGCTATGACTATTACTGACCTGGTTTTATTGATCGAAACTTGTTCGTAAACGTTGAGCACAGGGTAGTTGAACTGTTAATGCAAAATCTTTAGCCGATATCTAAGTTGGGCTTTTTGGTTTCGTCCTCGGTTACGGTTAGGTGTTCGCCAGTGACTGGCGTGTCTAACCCTTTTTCCTCTTTAAAGCCCATGAAAGAAGCGACCCAGCCGCTGGGAATAGTGTTGATGATCGTATTGTAATCTCGGGTTAAGTCAATCAAAGTTCGGCGGGAATACATTAATTTGTCGGAAGTGTCGCTAAGCTCACTGAGATATTGTTTTGAAATCTCGGCTGTTTTTAACTCGGGGTTACTTTCCAAAACTACTTTGATAGACCCCAAGGCCTTAGAAACCATTTCTTGGGATTGGTCAATTTTACCTGTATTGTTGGTGTCCATGGCTTCAGCCACACCTTTACGAGCGTCAGTCAACATTTTGTAAATATCTTTTTCAAACGTTTTTTGGTTTTTGACGGCGGTAGCGGCGTTGGGCAAAAGTAGCATTTGACGCTTTAGCTGGTTACCGATCTCCTGGATTGACGATTTGATATTGGCTTGAATGGTTTTTAGCCGGTTAAATATCGAAATAAAGTAGAAAGCGATTGCAACAATTAAGATTAAAAGAAATAGGGTGATGGTCATTGAGTTTTAATAATTACTAAATTGATTTAGTATAGCATTTTTGAGCATTTTCAATTTCTTTTTCGCCTATCCGATCTGATGGAGGGATGTAGGCAAGTCTCAGAAAATGATAAAAGCTGGTTTCGTCCTTGAAGGTGTTGAGTTTGCCTGTTTTTATGGATTTTATGCCGTATTCGGATAAGCTATATCCCATTTTTAGAGCGTAACGCCGAAGAAGAATATTATGCTGCCTGGAACCGGTAAAGTGTTGAAGGAGGGCTCCGAAAGATTTTGAGGGTTGAGCCATAATGTCAATGCGGATATCATTTTTTAAAGTAATGGATGCTTTTTGAGAGCCAATATCGACAGTTTTGAGGTTCAAAGGATATTTAGTAAAGTGCTCAAAAATTGCTCTAGAGCGGCTGCTTTTGGCGGCTATATCGATATCCCCTACCAGAAGGGATTGTCGGCGAAGGCTGCCAAGCGGAATAAATTCGGTTTTGGGAAACTTAATTTTTAAATAGCTAATAATTTCGGAAGCAATTTGGCTGGCTTCGGTCCAGGCCATTTTGGGCCGGCGGCCAAGGAAGGATAAGGCGTTGGCAAGAATGACGTTTTGCGATTTTTCGCCAAAACCCGGGATGTCTTTTATTTTATTTTGCTGACAGTATTCGATAAGTTGCTTTAATGCCCTTTGAGAATTTGAAGAAAAAGTCAAATGGCGGGTGAGCTTATAGGCGTTTTTGGGGCCAACACCGTTAATTTTGGTAAAGACAAATACGGCAGGATGAATTGATTTAAAAATTGGTCTTAAGCTTGGATAAAGTTTTTTACGAGCAAAGAGATAGTTGAGTTTTTTGATAATGCCTTCCCCGACATTGGGAATGGCATCCAACTTTTTTGGATCCTGTTGCCAAAGTTTGTAAGCGGATTGGGGATAGGTTTTGATAGTTTCGGCGGCGTTTTCGTAAGCAATGATTTCGAATCTGCTTTTGCCGGTAATTTGATAGGCTATGCCGATATTGGCTAAAAATTCTGCGATTTCTTGATTGGAGAAATGAGAAGGGATGATCATATAGTAATTATAATCCACAACAAAATCCCCTAAAATAATGGAAAAAGACGGTTGTATGCGGCGGGAGCTTCTGGTATAGTATCAAGTGTAAAAAATTGGGTCCTTGGTGCAGCGGTCTAGCACATCCGCCTGTCACGCGGAAGATCGTGGGTTCGAATCCCATAGGACCCGCAACGTACAAAAATCCCGCTAAAGGAGGCGGGATTTTTTACGTTGCTGGAACGTAAGTTTTATGAAATAAAACTGTACGTTACCGCCTTCGACTCGTCAAAGCTCGTCTTCGGCGAGGTAAGCCCGCTTCTTTGGATGTTGTTAATCAGCAATTTAAGGTAAATTTTGTTATATACTCACACCATGAACTGGTTTTAATAGCGTTGTTGCCCCCGTCGCTATGGAGCATTACCAATCATTTTGATAAATATTTGCTGTCAAGATTTTTTAAGGGTGGGGGTGTAGGCGCGCTAATGGTTTCCTATATATCCTGGCAATACTTCCGTACTACTATGCCTTACAAAAGGACGAAGCATCGATTTGCGTGCCACTATTTCAATTGATACCGGTATTTTCTTATGTATTGGCTTATTTAGTTTTGGGGGAGACTTTAGTTATCTACCAAATATTGGGTGGGGTATTTATTGTTGGTGGGGCAATCGGTATATCCCTTGATTTGTCGGATGGGAAAAAGATTAAATTTAAGAAAGAAGTGTTTTGGTTGATGATGTTATCGTCTGTAATTTTTGCCTTAAACTTTCTATTTTTCAAATATTTTGCAATTCAATCTAACTTCTGGTTTACCAGTTTTTGGGAATATGTCGGGTTTGCAATATTTGCTGTATTGATCATGCTATTTGTTAAGTCATACCGGGCTCAATTTGTTGATGTTTTGAGAAATAACAAGGTTACGGTTCTTGGCCTGAACGGAGCAAACGAAATTATTAATATTATTGCCAAAATTTCTTTCAACTTTGCTTCGTTACTGACTCCGGTTACTTTAGTTTGGGTTGTAAATGGACTACAGCCTTTTTTTGTTTTTGTGTATGGGGTTCTGCTTACATTATTCTTTCCAAAAATTAGTCAAGAGAATATTAGCAAAAAGGTTTTGTCTCAAAAATTGTTGGCAATTATCGTGATGTTTATAGGGGCTTATATAATTAACAGAAGCTAAGAGTTAACGGACTTCCTTGATAGAGATTCGTATCAAGAATTGTGTTGGTTGTAGCTACTTATATGGTGCACTAAACGGCGCTGACATTTTAATACGCAAGATAAATTAACTTTATTCGTTTTATTCCAGTAATTCTTGGATTAACATTTTAGCAAATTCTGGTTGCAGATATCCTGGGCTAGTCGCGATAGTAACGACTTTTGCTTTCTTGATCAAACTACGAACTATTTCCAGATCATGTTCCAACAATGATTTGATGTCTCCAGGCCAACGTCTATTTTGAATAAGTTTTTCATTTGTCCATTCATATAGATGTCTTGCGAAGAAATCTAGATCAATATCCAAAACAAAACTGATATCCTGGTTATCCAAAATATCGTGTACTGTTTTGCTTTCAATTCCTACCTTTGGATAATCACCATCATGCCAATCTGCATCAACTACATCCTCTGGTAATTGATCATCCACCCATACGGCATCTCCTAACAAGTCATTTCTTTTGGCCGTTTTCACAAATTCATCCTCTGAAAGTAACTCATTTGTAAACCGAGCCACTTCAGTCAGATTATTTAAATCAGCGATTTGTCTATTTGTTCTGTTTGATGCATCCCCATGGTCGTCAATATGTATAAGAATTGAGTTTGAATTAATTAATCCACTTGCTTCTGCTTCAGCCCAACAATAAAAAACATGATGATGTTCGTCAACGATATATATACGCGGAGTATTTTCAGTTTCTGGTATACACACGAACTCTTTTAGTCCAATCCTTTCTTCTTTATACCCAAATTTATATGAAATATAGGGCCTATCAGCCATTTGGACATCCGATGCGTTGCCTACCTTTAGTCTTGGGATCTCTCTAACAGCGTTTACATCGGCTCGTTGTGGGCAATAAAAAAGTGAATAACCGTCACTACTATACATTTCACGACCATCTAAAACTTCTGGTTTAAAGAGTGGCAAGTTTTTACTGTCCACGGACATATGAAATTATAATTCACAAAGTCTAAATTAGTATTCTTGACGAACTAAGTCCCAACGTCGCATCAAACTGTCTGACTTATTCGCCGTAGTTTAACGAAGGCGGGTTTTTTATGGTTAATGGAGAATAGATAAAGTGAGCACAGCCGACCATAAAGACAGAATAAATCAAGATAGGACGGGGAGAAAAGTACTTTTTTGTGATATATTGAAGCCCGATAAAGGGGGCCGCTAGGGATTTTAAGTCCCAAGTCTAGCAATAGTTGTGATTCAGCCGAGCTATCGCTAAGTTGAATCTGACCTACTCCAAAATGCCATCAAGGTTGACGTCGTACAGGATTTCTTCGTTTATCAGCCTGAAGGAAACGAGCTCCTGAGGGGTAAACCATAACTTAATCTCCATTTCGGCTTCTTCGGAAGAACCGGATGCATGGACCAGATTGCGAGTGGAGCGGCCATCCAGATCGGCCATCTCGTAGGAATCTATGGTCAAATCACCGCGGATGGTGCCGACGTCGGAAGTTAAAGGCTCTGTGCCGCCGGTAATTTTGCGGACGATGCCAACCGCATGCATCCCCTGCCAAACCATAGCAACTACCGGGCCTGACGAAATGTATTTGATTAATTTTTTTAGAGTCATGCCACTCATTTCCATCGGATCGGTGGTGGGCGGGGTTTTGCCCTTGGCCTTGTAGGCTTCGATGGTTTTGGTGCCGTTTTTCATTCGCCAGCCGGGGTCGACGCAATAATGTTTCTCAACCTGATCGGGAGTGGGAACAAGCATTTTTAAAGCAATAAGTTTGAGGCCGCTTCTTTCGTAGCGATGGATGATTTCCCCCACCAGACTACGCTGTAAGCCATCGGGTTTAATAATTACGAGAGTTTTTTCTTTTTTGAAGTCTTTGGTGTCGGGCATAAAGTGTTAAATAAATATTGACAGTATTTTGCCCTGATTATTGCAAGATAGCAAGGACGAATCTGGCGACATAAACAGGTTGACTATAGGATTATATTTTAGTAAATTGATGCAGGATATAATTTTTAATAATTGGAAACCGTTTTTGCTCTATGGTTGAGAAACAGAAGGAAAAAGTGAGCGCTTCGGAAGAGGCAGTTAGCATGTTTTTGGGATTAGCTATAGTTATTGCCATAATAGCCATAGTTTTTAACTATTTCCAGAGAAGAAAAGGAGATGTTGAGGTGCCCGGAACGGTAAGCGAAGTAGTAGGCAGTCCAACGCCGATAAATTTGGGTACAAACGGTGAAAAAACGGTATCAGATGATGAGCACATTGTAAAAAAGGGTGAGAGTTTGTGGCTGATAGCGGCATATTATTATGGGAATGGGGATTATTGGACTAATTTAGTTACGGCAAATAACATCAAGAATCCGAATGTGATATCGGCAGGCCAAAAGCTGATTTTGCCAAAAAATGTAAAAAATTTAGACGCTGAGGAGACTTATGTGGTGACTAAAGGAGATCATTTGTGGAAAATTGCTTTGGAAAAGTACGGCGACGGATTTGCCTGGACTAAAATATGGCAGGCAAACAGGGGGAAAATTGGAGATCCGGATATTCTAGCGGTTAATACGGTGTTGACGATACCGAAATAGAATTACGGGATAAGGTAGCTTTGAGAGGACGATTTTGCTAGAATCTGGAGATTGCGGCTATGGTTTAGTGGTAAAACGAATCCTTCCCAAGGATTAGTCGAGGGTCCGATTCCCTCTAGCCGCTCTAATACCGCTTGCCAGTGTAGCTCAGTTGGTAGAGCAAGGCTTTCGTAAAGCTTAGGTCGAGGGTTCGATTCCCCCCACTGGCTCATAGAGAGGAAAAAGAAAGTAGTAAAATAAATCATATGGCAGAATTTAAGCGTTCCAGGTTGGCAAGAAAAAGCGACGAAGAAATTACCAAAAAAACAATATTTTTGGGGCTGATGACAGTGGTGGTTTTTTTGGCAATAATGTTGTTTGGCTTGCCATTGTTAGTCAAATTTTCAATATTTTTGGGTGAAGCTAAAATTAGAGGTAATAAGGACGACAAAGAAAAGGTGTTACCGCCGAGGCCGCCGAGAATGGTTCTCCCCTTTGAGGCAACAAATACAGCAAAAATTAATATTAACGGGTTTGCTGAGGCCAATGTTTGGGTAGAACTGTTAAAAAATGATGTTTCTATTGGTAAAACCCAGGTTGGCGATACGGGGGAATTTAGGTTTGGTGAAATCGAGCTGAATGAAGGAGAAAATGAGTTTAGCTCGATAGCGACTACGGATGACGGTGGAAGCAGTGAGGTGTCAAAAATTGTAAAAATTACTTTTGACGATAAAGCTCCGGAATTTGAAATGCTAAACCCAAAAGAAGCAGAGCTAACCGTGGACAGTGCTGACTTTGATGTGATTGGAAAGAGTGAGAAGGGGGTGAGTGTGTCGATAAACGGCCGGATGGCGATGGTGGACGATGAAGGAGGTTTTAAATTAAAAATACAATTAAACGCCGGAAAGAATAATGTGGAAGTGGTGGTGAAGGATCTGGCGGGGAATGAGCAGAAGAAGAAAATTACTCTGACTTACGACTTTTAAATAGAGCCAGAGTAAATAAGGTAAATGGGTACAGTAGCGAGTTGGCAAAAAGTGAATGAACTAGTAGGGCGACCCAGAAGGCCTGAACAGTAAGTGAAGAGGAGATAAAAGTTTTCCGGATTCCTTTGACAAAGACAAAGGTGCCGGCGATACCGGTGGTACAAAGTAGCGTTAAAATGGATCCGTCGAAGCCGGAGTTGGCGTGAGACGAGGGATTGGAAATAATTCTAA
>JBAZSP010000011.1:0-36874 GCA_041663285.1 Candidatus Shapirobacteria bacterium | reverse complement strand
GCCAAGCGTACTTGTCAGCAAACAGGATTTTATAGAGATGGTAAAAATCTAACTGCCACCATCATTAATCCCACCTCACCCGTTACCGGCGATGTTTCCGTAATTGGATGTAATATCGGCGTCTACTTTGGACCGGGACACAATGGCTCTGTTGATGCCGCAAATATCCATGGTGCTGATTATTATGGTGTTGTAGTTCAACAGGCAACTGTGAATATTAAGAATAGTAATATTCACGATATTGGCGATAATCATACGTTCACAGGAGGTCAGCACGGCGTTGGTGTTTATTATGCTAATGTCGAAGGACTAAAGAACGGCGATTGTGTCACTACTGGGAAAACATCTGGACTTATAGATGGTAATTCCATTACTGAGTATCAAAAAGGTGGTGTTGCAATTGCTTGCCCTGGGGCTAACGTCACTGTTACCAACAATCACGTTTTAGGCTTAACTCAAATCCCGTTTATTGCTCAAAATGGTATCCAATTCGGATATGGTGCAGCCGGTGAAGCCAGTGGCAATGAAATAACTGGAAATTGGTATCAAGGCGCTGATTGGACTTCCATCGGTCTTCTTCTTTTTGATGTCAACGCCAAGGATGTTAAGCGGTCGAATAATTCATTTAGAGATAATCAGACTAACTTCAATATTACTACACGACAAGCATGCCCTCATATGTATGGTGGAGTATATGAAGGTTGGGGCTTGTGTACTTTTTAGTCGGTAAAATTAAGAAAATCAACAGCCCATCGGTTTCGGTGGGCTGTTTAGGTTATACCCATACACACAAAGATCCCTGTCTGGTCCACAACGCGGTAGCATTGTTCGATTTTTGCAACCAGGGTCACACCAATAGCCTATGCTACATCGCTGAAGTATTAAGCTCCCAAGCTCATAATACCTTAGTCTAAATCGAGGCAGGCAAATAACCAGATAATAAATATTGCCACACTTTTGTTCTGTCTCGGCCTGATATCTTTGTCATGAAATCAATCAAAGCGGTCTCCCCCAATGGGTATATTTCCCCGAAACTATTTTTGAAGCCGTCAATCAAAAGACGTCGTCACCATCTCGCTATCTTTTCTGATATTTGGCGTCTTTTCTCAACCCCTCCCGAGTCAGTTTAATTAGTCTCTTCTTTTGGGTTTTTAAATGTGTTGGGAAATGAAATTTATTGCTAAAGCGGTATTATTCGGGTATAATTAACATATAAATCCACTAAATACCCACAAGGATCCCGATAAAACAAAAGACTTCGAAACATTTTATCAGCAATTTGTCGTCCGTAATTATAAAAAAGGCGAAATGCTTATTAGGGCTGACGACAACCCCCAAGGAATTTTTTGCCTCACCGGGGGTTATGTTCGCCAGTACACCATTTCCCCTGCCGGTAACGAATTATCACTTCACATTCTCAAGCCCATATCTTATTTTCCCATGGTCTGGGCCATCAATGGCACTCCTAACGTCTATTTTTTTGAGGCCTTGACTGCCGTCGAAGTTGGCCGCGCTCCCCGCGAACAGGTCGTTAATTTTATCAAGGACAAACCTTTACTTCTTTTCGCCCTGATGAGTGAGCTTCTCGAAGACTATGCCGAAACTCTTACCCGGGTGGAACACCTGGTCTTTAGCGATGCCTACCGTCGGGTGATTTCGGTTTTGATTTATATTGCTAAGCACTTTGGTGAAGTCAGTAAAAAAGGGATTATTGTCAATCATCGTTTTACCCAGGCCGATATTGCTACCCTGGTTGGTGTTGCCCGGGAAACCGCTAGTATTGAACTTTTGAAACTCGAAAAAAAAGGACTCATTAAATACATTGATCATTCGATTCTTTTCGAAGACTTGGGCAAATTAGCTGCCCAAATTAATTCAGTTTCCCCCTAGTCGTAATTTGCCTCGTCCCTTTGGTGTTAGCCGGATTACAACATTATCACTTGCCGCATCACTGTGTCCTGCTTGAAGTAACCGTACAATAATAACTAGATCAACTATGTCTACTACTAAGCAAAAGAAAAGAGTCACACTATTTATAAATCACTTTATAGTGACCCACGCCAAAGCCCAAGCTCTTGTCGAGGACACGACTCTGACCAGCCTGGTAGAAAAAGCCTTAATAGCCTATTTACCGCCAGAAATAATTATTAAAAAAATAAAAATATGACCACAACCTACGTCAACACTCCCGCCCCAGCTTCCGGTAATAATGGCAGCCTTATTATCAGTATCTTCGCCATTATTATCTTTAGTTTTTTATTCATTTATTTTGGGATTCCCGCTATCCGAAATCTGGGTACTCCCCAAATTAATGTTCCTGCCCCAGTGATCAATCTACCGGACAAGGTTGACGTTAATGTTCAGCAAGCCCCTTAGTTAACGTCGTTGTGAATAAGGAATAACGAAGCCAATCTATTCAATTATTAATTATTAGGAGAAAAATATGGGTATTATACTATGGATCATTTTTGGTGCTCTCGCCGGCTGGATTGCCTCGGTTATTATGAAGACTGACCGGCACCAGGATACCGGTTACGATATTGTCCTAGGTATCGTCGGTTCAGTGGTTGGTGGCTTTTTGATGGGCACAATCGGCCAATCCGGAGTTACCGGATTTAATGTTGAAAGCTTAGTTGTTGCAGTTATTGGTTCAGTTGTAGTTATCTTTATTGGCCGTAAACTTCGGAGCCGGTAGTTTAAAAATTTAAATAATATATGACAGATAAAATAGTAAAACCTCAAGTCAGTAAACCCGTGATCAATCCTGTTATGGCCGCTATGGCCGGAGCCGTTGTCGCCGGCGCCGCTGTTGCTGGTGCCATGATCATGTCCGACAAAAAAAATCAAGACAAAGTCCGAAAGGTTGTCTCAAATGTCAAAGATAGTCTAAACAACAATAAAGCGTCGATTATTAGCAAGGCAGATAAATTAGAAGATATTACCAAAAATACAGTTAATGAATTAAAAAATATATGACAGACACCAATCAAGGAATCATGACACCTGGCAATAGTGGCACCCCGGTGGTCAAATCACCTATTATTACCAAGGCTACCGGCTCTCAAACAAACGAGTATCTGGCCTATTATTTTTTGGGGGCATTAGAAATATTATTGACCTTTAGGCTAATTTTAAAACTAGCTGGAGCCAATACCAACAGCGCCTTTGTGAGTCTTATTTATGGGATAAGTGGTATTTTTATTATGCCCTTTCAGGGAATATTTCGATCCTCCTATGCCCCCGGGGCTGTCACCACTTCCGTATTTGAGCCGGCAACTCTGACCGCTCTTATCGTCTATGCAGTTTTGGTTTGGGGGATTGTTAAGCTAATCCGTATTTTTTCCGGCGAACAGCAGGAGTCTTAATTATTAATTCAATAGAATTATGAAATTACTCGACATTTTACTTGTCATTTTGCTAATTTCCTGGCTTGGGGGCTTTTCCCTTCGCCTTGGCGGTAGCTTGATCCATTTGATATTGGTAGTTGCCGTCATCATCTTTCTTGCTCGCTTATTAGGTTTATAAAAAACTATGAATATTTCCTTCACTTCTTTAAGCCCTTTATCGGCCTTAATATTTGGAATTTTAATTCTCCTGTTTCCCAAGATTATCAATTATCTTATTGCCGCTTATTTGATTATTACCGGGCTTATTGGTTTGGGAATTCTGAATTAGTGAGAAGCACATTACTATGGCCGACCAAAGCTCCGTCTTTGGTAGTGGCCGATACTGTTCAACCAAAAGACGAAGCCTTCCTGACCGCTGAAAAACAGATTTTAGACAAAAATTTAGTTGCTGGTTTGGTCAAAAAGTCTAACCGTATTTTGGCTACTATCTCCTCACACAAATTTCCTTTTGATTTCTTTCCCGATTCAATCAACGTGGAAGAGAGCCGCCTTACCATCATTATTCGTGATTTTTTCTGGTCTTCTCATATTCACAGTGTTGACCTCAAAGACATTTCCAATATCTTTATCAATATGGCGCCGTTTTTTGCCCAGCTGGTTATTATTTCTAAAACCTTTAAGGGCAATGAAGTCAAGATAAGCAGTTTACGCAAATCCGAGGCAATTGTTGTCAGACGTCTGGTTGAAGGTTTAAGGATTTTTGAAAGTAAACAAATTGACACTTCCAAATATACTAGTCAGGAGTTGGTTTCCAAGCTTAAAGAGTTAAGCACCACCGCCATCGTTACTTGACCAAACCATCTATGTTAATCCTAATTTTATTTCTTATAATCGGCTCGGTTCTTGTTTATATCTCCAAATTTAATTTTACTCCCGTTACCCTAAACTTAGGAGCGTATATCTTTTCAGACATTCCTCTTTTCTATGTAATCGTTGGATCCCTTCTCATCGGCTTGGTATTGTCATACCTGGTATATCTCGTCCGGGCTATTTCTACCTCATTTACCCTCCATGGTAAAAATAAAGAAATTAAAAAAGATGAAAATAAAATATTGGAGTTAACTCGCCGGATCCATCAGTTGGAACTGGAAAACAAGAAATTAAATCACCTTTCCCAAAACGTCCCCGAAGATCCAAGCACCCTATGAAAACCTTATTAGCCAAACACGCAAAACGCTATACCTTTTTTAATCCTTCCTCTGTCCGAAATAAACTAAATCTTACTTGATTTTGTTTTCGTTATTATTAAAACGCATTATCGTAACCATATGGCCGATTGGGGAAAAATATCAAGTCGGGGCAACGTCGAAGACCGGCGTGCTTTAGGGCCGGCAGTTATTGGCGGCATAAGTACCGTCGGCTTGATCGCCTATGTAGTTTTTAACTTGCTTTCCGGGGCCAGCCCCACTGACGTTATTAACGAATTAAATAACATCCCGATTCCGAAGCAGCAAAATATTGACCCTTCGGAGTTTTCAGGTGAGGATAGCTACGAAGTTTTTACTTCGACTGTCTTGGGGTCAGTTAACGATATGTGGTTGTCTGCTTTTTCTCAAATGAATAACGTCTATACTCCGCCTAAATTAGTCTTGTTTCGGCAATTAACCGAGTCCGCCTGTGGTACTGCCAGCTCTGAAGTTGGCCCTCATTATTGCCCTTTTGACGAAACTATTTATCTTGACGAAACATTCTTTGATGAATTAGCTACCCGTCTTGGTGCCAGCAGCGGTGATGTCGCCCAAGCCTACGTTATTGCCCACGAAGTCGGCCACCATACTCAAAACTTACTTGGCCTTATCACTACCGATGAATCTAACGCCCAGTCCATCGCTGTCGAGCTTCAGGCTGATTGTTTTGCTGGCCTTTGGGCCAGTTCGATAAAAAATCGGGGAGTTTTTGAAGTAGGCGAAATCAGCGAGGCTCTTTCTGCCGTTGCTGCTGTCGGCGATGACCGGATTCAAAAAAATACCACCGGCAGGATTAATCCCGAAACTTGGACTCATGGTTCGTCCCAAGATCGGTTGGATTCGTTTACCCGTGGCTACGATTCTCGTAACTTATCCGCCTGCAATCTATAAGCTTGTGCTTAAATGCCGACCTTTGTCCAAAAACCTTTTCCCCTCCTTGTAATAGCATTTCCCTAACACAGGGACAAAAACTATAAAGTTACTCTGCTTGCCGTATCCGTTTATTACAACAGAAAAATTAAGTTTATACTATTTAAGTATAACCACTAAATTTTATAAAAATCTGGCCCTCGTCGTCCTTTGCTCCTTATACATGATTGGGCTAACATCAATCGTCACTGGGGTGTCTTCCAAAACATCAGTCAATACTCTAGCAGCTACCGATCCCAACATTTACTATGTTTCGCCCGGTGGCAGTGATTCTTATAATGGCTTAGCAGCTGTTCCCGAAGGCAACAACGTCGGTCCCTGGAAAACAATCCAAAAAGCCGCCAATATGGCTACCGCAGGCAAAACTGTTTATATCCGTCATGGTGTATATCAGGAAAAAGTTAATATAAATAACTCCGGCACCGCCTCTGCCCCAATCAGGTTTTTGGCCTATCCCGAGGAATCTCCCGTAATTGACGGCAATAATTATTCTATTCCTAGCACTCACTACGATTTTTTGGTCACTATCTCCGGAAACTATATCAACTTTAAAGGTATCGAAATCCGGAAAAGCAAAGAAGAGGCTTTATTAGTAGGTGGCAATTATAGCCTTGTCCAAAATTTAACCGTTCACGACAACAATGCTTCCGGAATAATAATTACCGGGGATCACAGTCTCGTAGATGGCTGTGTTGTTTACAATAACGGTCAAGCTTATGAAAACTGTAATTGGAAATCAGGTTTTACCGCTTGGGGTTCAAGTTTAGCCTGTGGCCCTGGTTCAAGTTATTCAACTATAAAAAATTGCACTTCCTTTAATAACTGGGGCGAGGGTATCTCCGCCTATACTTCAGGCAATAGCGTTGCCGACCACTGTACTATCGAAGACTCAGTCTCATATAACAATGGGTCAGTTCATCTATATATCCAAAATGCTACCAATAATGTCGTTCAACGTAACTTAATCTATCAGACTGCCGATACTCCCAGAAGCTGTGCTGCCAACGTCGGGCTTCAGCTTGGCGATGAAGGCCAAAGTCAATGCAACACCGGCCATCGGATAATAAATAATTTTGTTTACGGTACTTGGTTAAATTTTAGTACCGACCGGGATGGTGGCTGTACCGGCAACCCGCTAGCCGATACCGTCATTGCCAACAATACTTTCGTAAACGCCAAAGAAAAAAACTACCAAGACGGATACAACATGAGTATTTATTTCAGGTCATCACAAGCTTATTCCAATACCGTTTTTAAAAACAATATTATTTTCGAGGACACACCGTCAAGGTTAACCCCAATTTCAGTGCCATCATCACACCCCGGTTTGATTTTTTCCAACAATCTATATAACAAAACTTATAGCGTCAATGCTGGTGGCTCCAACGATATACAGGCCGATCCCAAACTGGCCAAAACCGGTCCTATCGGTGCTGGGTTGCTAAATGCTAGCTGGTTTAAACTATCATCCGGCTCGACAGCTATCGATAGTGGTATAGTTTTAGCCGACGTCAATCACGACTACTTTAATTCACCCCGAGGAAATTTGCCGGATATCGGTGCTCACGAATATCAAGCTTCAGAGCCGGTTGTTACACCTACAACTAGTCCTTCTCCAACCCCGGTTTTTAATCCCACTCCCACTTCTTTTCCGGTGCCTACGTCCACCCCCATCCCTCAAGGCAATACTGTTCATATTGGCAGTATTAAGCTTAAGCTAGTTTCATCATTATTAAATCTTCGTACCCGGGCTGTTGCTACTGTTACCGTTCTCGATCAGTATAACCGTCCGGTCTCTCAAGCTTCGGTTACCGGATCATGGAGCCAGGTAGTCAGTGGTGTTGCTTCAATAAAAACTTCTTCCCAGGGAACAGCTGTTTTTAACTCAAAATACGCCACCTCTCAAGGAACTTTTGTATTTACGGTTCTTAGCATTTCTTATCCTGGCTATACCTATGATTCCACCCTTAACACCGAAACATCAGACAGTATTTTGTGGGTAAAGTACAACAATAAATTAAGTAACTAGCGGTCATAATTTCACATGAGCACCTCCCGTTTCTGAACCAGCCAGAGAGTTGTAAATCTTGGCAATCGGTCATTATTTTTAGCTTTTGTTGTTAAATTCGTCTGTTAAAATTACAAAATGACCAAAAAGAATATTTCCGCCGGTGTAGCCCACAAAATTCCGGCGGACCTACTGGAAGCTTTAGTTTCTGATCCAAAAGCCCTCATTAAGTGGGAGACTCTTACGCCGCTCGCCCGTAACGAATGGATTTGTTGGGTAATTTATGTCAAAAAGCCGGAAACGCGAAAAAAGCATCTCGAAAGAGTGGTAAAAGAACTAAAAGAAGGTATTCGCCGGCCTTGTTGCTGGTTGGGTTGTCCCCACCGCACCGATAAGGCCAAAAAGTCCTCAACAAAGCAATCAAAAACATAACAGCAAAAAATTATGACGAGGGCGAGCCGTCCTCACTTCTGGTCTTTGCGTACCTCATCGTTGATCAGGGATTTTGATAAAATATGTCTATGAGGGTTAAAAAAGTTCTTCAGAAAAAGCTAGAGAAAATTATCTTGCCGGAAAGAATGATCTCCTTCTTCCAGTGGGTGAGTAAGGACATAGAAAAAAAAGAAGAATATACTCAAGTAGAATCCGACGATATGATTCAGGATCAGTTTAATGTTGGGGGCTTAACTAAAGAGGGCAGCGGAGTTTATCAATTTACCTACTACCCTGATGAACATAGTAAAATAGATTACACCTGGTCACTTACTCTGACGGCAAAACAGATCAAACAAATCGCCGAAGGCCAAATCAAAACCTTGAATCTTTGGTCTTGTCAGCAGGATGGCTGTCAAAATAAATCTATGGATCAATCAGATAGTTGCTATCATCATGATTATTACGATGACGGTACCCCCGACCCTTCAAAAATTACGGCGGAAGAATTAGAAAGACTGGTTTCAGAAAAAAGAAAATTATTCGAGCTATGGGAAAAGCAGAAGCCTTAATTTTTACCAGGACCTGTAACCTCAAGTAAGGGATCACCAATCCTTCCAAATAAGTCAGTATATAATTACTTATGCAAAGCGACACCACCCAAGCGATTTTAAAACGAATCGAAAAGCGTTTAAAAAGAATCGAAGATCTTTTGATCTGTAATTTCTCTGGTTGCTACATGGAGGATGAAATCCAGCCAGAAGTCCAAAAATACTACAATCGGGTTAAAAAAATAGACGCGGCCCTAATTTCCAAAAAGTTCAATGTTGGTTATGCCAGAGCTGCCAGGATTTTTGACCATCTTAAATTACCAAATATAGATCATTCCTAGAAAAAAGCGTAACTGGTTCCCCTCCACCATCCTATCTTTTCGAAAACAATTGTCTGCCTTCCGCTAACAAAAAAATCCAATACAAATTAAAACGGTATTGATAACATCGTGGTACTGGCCGGCAAAAGCGTTCGATGATGTATGTTTAAGCCAGATTCCAAAATAAGCCCAGATCAATACAAACCATAAGCCATACTATTATCTTTAAGCGTTCTAGTAACTCCAATGCCGGCGTCAACCAGGAGTACTAAAACCATCCACAACCGATAATTGGGAGAAGGAGCTATCGGAATATTTAGTCGCTTGGTTGAAGTAGGCAAACTTTTGAGATTTTATGGCCCAGTAGCCAGTCCCTCAATTTTCCAAAGACTGTCTTCCTTAACCATCGTCACCCAGCGTACGTTCTGTCCGTTTTCCCAGCCATAATAGGGGATCGGGGCAGTAGCCGATTCTGGTTTCATGATTACGCTCATGGTTACTTTATAAATATTTGCGTCGTTCGTTGTTTCAATTTTGTTTACCTTCATTGAGCTGATAGCGTTAAATTGTACCGCCCAAGCTTGCTTTTGGGAGTCGTCTGTCGCCATCATTAACGCAGCCTCGTCCGGTCTGTCTTCATCAATTACTGCCAAAAAACTTCGGACGACATCTTCTCCTTGGGGTAGTGGCACTGTGTTGTTGGCAGTTTGATCGCTGGCATCTGAAGTTGAAAGAGTCACAATGCCGGAAACTATTTCGGATAGTTTTGCCGCAAAGCTCACCATCTCATCTTCGCTGATCGTTTTTCCCGAAGTCCTATTTATAGACACATACTCGTTTTCACCAACAACCAGATAGATTTCGTTGATAAGCCCGTTATCCTGAATAACCAAAAAATGTTTCATCAAAATTTTCGGATTCGTTACGATGTTACGGTCCAGTAATTCATGCCCCTGTTTTTGCTTTTCGACGTTTAAAGTATCGTAGTTTACTATTACTGCCTGATTATCGTTCACGTAATAATGGCAACTATGAGCGGTGTTAGACGTCAAAGTATTGGTCTTGGTGACAGCTTTCCCCAAAAGTTTTGAAACGCTGTCCGAGGTCAAAATATTACATAAATCAGTTTCATCCCTGAAGTAATCAGTAAACTTCACTTCTTCTGTCTTGCCACTTTTGGCGTTTCTTTCGCAGGTTGAGCAGGGTTTTTCCCTCTTTGTAGCTAAATAAACGACTAATCCCGTTATTACCAGCAAGCCGACAATTACCGGAATGAATATTTTTTTCATAAAAACTTTTTTAACTATATAATAATTATTGTTTAATCAACGCAGATAACCTGGGGCTTACCCTGTTTCATCATGCCAAAGCAGCCCAACTCCACCACCCAAGCAGAGCACTGCCCGCTTTTTTTCTTTATGTTTAGTTGTCCTCTCATTCCCTGGTTTATTTCTTCCTTTGTCAGTTCCGTCTGGCACATACCTTCGCATTCACCGTTATCACGGCACAGATTTCCCCGGTCAACCGCTCTCCTGTTGCATGTTTCAAAGGGCTCCAGCCCCTGTTTAGCCCAAACTCCCCCCTGCAAAAGACATTCGTCCCTCGTTTTTCCCAACGGATTTTTGTAAGTACACGGTAGTATTGGGCTGGGATATGCCGGATTTCCGTGCTTTATCCAAGCACCGTTATCGTCACAAGCCCAATAATTTTCAGGGCCACCTTGGGCATAGCGGGTAAAAAAGGTTACTACGATGATCACTAAAACAATAAACACTACCGCTGAAGTTTTCAGCATATCTTTTCCTACGGATTTCATACTGTTTACGGCCGGATGGTAGGGTAGATACGATTTTTTAATTTCCTGGCTAATTTTTTCGCGGTTGTTTTTTGGCACTATAAATTCGACCCATCTTTTATGGAAATGATAAACAGATATCAATATGCCGGTTATCAAAATCGGAATTCCGATAATAAAGGGGGTAAGGATAAACCCCAAGATCATTAACAAACCGCCCATCAGGCTGTCCAAGTTAAAAAACATCCTTAAATATTTCATACTATCCGGTAACTTTTTTAGGCCAGAATTCGCCGGATTTTTTCTCGGCCCGGTCGCCAACATTGTACTCGTCGTACCTTTCTTTTGATGTTCCGACTTTTATTTCCGCGCCTGTCTCCGTCTTAAATACCAGGGTATAAAAATGACTCACTTTTTTTGAATCAAACTCATCCTTGGTTTTATGCAGTTTGTCAACCAAAGTTCCCTTCCAGGCTATTTTCCTTCCGCCGGCAATTAGTTTTCCCACAATTATTAAAAATCCTATCGCTAAAGCTGCAAAAATAATAAAAAAAATAATCATAGGTAAAAATATTATTATTTTTTCTGGTTGCATTTATTGCTCCCTTTTTTTCAATTTATAATCTTGTTGATAAAGCACCGGCTAGTTTAATCATACCTTCATTATCAATTGCCCGTTCGACGTTTTTATCAATTCTCAAGAAACTATTTTCATCAATGTATAAATTAATATTTGAAATTCTTGTTTCTTTGTCAGCCCAGGCAATATAATGATTTCCCAAAATTCGCTCATCAGTTTTTACTGTTAATTTATTTTTAACAGCTATTTGTTTATGTTTTTCAAAATTTAGATTCTTGTTAACTACAATGGCAATATACGGTGCATTTTTATCATCAGCTAAATAATAATCGCAGGCATTGATCTGTGGGCCGTTCAGCGCGCTGGCCTTCTCAATTGTTATGCCGGTCACTTTGGTAACAAATTCCTTGCTTATTTGTGGGCAAAGGTTTTCGCCAGGATTTATTTTGGCATCCTCGGTAACAGTGCTTGGTGGTGCCAAGGTGGCCCTGCCTGTAATTGAAATCGTCGGTTGATTACCCTCCGTGTTTGCATCTTTTGATGTATCAGCGTCCGGCCTAACTATCGAAATGATCAAAAACAATATCAACAAAATTAATATAATAATCATCAATAGTTTCTTCATCTTTTCGCCCCCCGTATCAGTTTCTTTTGAAAAAGTTTAACTAATAAATTAACTAGCCCGATTGCCGCCTTTACTATTAATATCGCCACTATTTTTAATATTTCGATAATTTTGCCCCCAATTTTAGTTTTACGGTAAACATGAAGCAAAATACCGACGACTAAAGCCAGAACTCCAGTGATAATTGCATAGACCTTAACATCCAAATAGGCCGACTCTTTAAAATTATTGGATCCATCTATCGTTATCTGTTTTCCGGTGGTAATTAGCTTTTCGGTTTTATCAATAGTTACGTTTACCTGGCCTTTGTCGACCAACACCTCAAACTCGTTGGGATTATTTTTCAGCGTAAACCTGGTATGGATATTTTTTACGATATAGTATTCACTTTCCGGTAAAGTCTTGGACCAAATAAACTGGCCTAGCTTTCTTTTAAACAAATTCATGTCATACCGGTCGAATTTTATGGCATATACCGTCATCGGGGAATTGAAGTCAGCTGTTAGTTGACCTTTAAGTAGTACCGGATGCCGATCATGA
The DNA here is from genome assembly GCA_041663285.1 of Candidatus Shapirobacteria bacterium. Classification (GTDB taxonomy): domain Bacteria; phylum Patescibacteriota; class Microgenomatia; order UBA12405; family UBA12405; genus UBA1435. The sequence continues at coordinate 24,499 of JBAZSP010000011.1, read as the reverse complement.
TCCACCGAGAAAATTGTCCCGTTCGTAATATGGAGTGTTCCATAAGTTCCTCCTATGTCAAGGTTGATGCTCCGGTTGGCCATATATATCAGCCCCTCAATCAAATCGCCAAATCCCGAAACTCCTGCCGGATAAAAGCCGCCATTTTCAAAATACGACAATCCGCTGGTGGCGTTTTCGGGTGTCGGCGATGCTTGAGTTTGGGAATTGTAATCAGTGCCATAACTTCCGACTTGGTAGAATTTCAATGTTTTTCCATTTTGAGCCAGATAAAATATTCCCTTATCGTTTGCCTGGACAAAAACAACGTCTTCTGTTTTCCCTTTTTGTGATCCGGCAGGAGTTTTGGCAATATCATTGTCAGTGTAAATTTTTATGCTCCGGTAAGGTTCGGATTCGGAGGCGGTTGAATATATAACATATTTCCCCCCGGGAGAGACCGATACGTCCGCCGGCTCCCCGTAAGTCTTTAGATCTTTTTCCCAAAGTAATGTTCCGTTGTCCAAAAAATGGATTTTTTTAACCGTCGTTATCCCCACTCGTTTACCGTCCTGGCTGCTGTCTGCGTCCTTTATTGACCCGGATAATTTACCCAGGTCCGTCACCATACTTTTGTAAATATTTTGGACGCATTGTCCGCCCCCTTTCGGGCAGCCTGCGACCAAATTATTAGCTGTCGTAAAATGGAGGTAGTCATTGGCCGTATATCGGGCATCTTCCTTGCTGTTTTTTATTCCAAAAATTTCATGTCGGGTGTACACATACAATCCTTTATTCATTAGCCTTTCCGGATACACATAAAAACCGTCGGGTGAGACGTCACAGTTATTTGCTCCACCTCCGGACTTAAAATCCTTCATCCCGAATTCGCTTCCTTGGTTGTTAAAAAGTTTCAGGACATTCCGTGTTTCTTGGGCCATTCCAAAAGTGCCGTCATGCACCAGCAAGGCGGTGGTGTTTCCGTCATAGGAAGTATCCAGGCAAGCCTGTGATTGGCCGGTGGTTGCGGTTACTCCGGAAATAACTTTTGTCCGATTGCCTGTTTGAGCTTCCAGAAAATATAATTTACCGGTATTCGCTTTATTCCTCGTTGTATACAAAATAACCAGTTTTCCGTCCTTTGCTGCCGTAACCTGCGACAAAATTTCCTCGCCCCGGTCCATTTGCCACAAAAGTTGTGGCTCATGGATGCTCAGGCCGCCGTCTGTCAGCCGGCCGTTTAGTTTTTCCAGTTTGAATTCCAGAATCAAATCATTCGGTACCGCCGAAACATCCTGGCTGATTGTTTTATAACCGGCAGCCGAAATGGTAAAGTTGTATTTTCCCGGTTGCATCCCCGGCAGGGGGCCGTTGCCGTTAACTGTCTCGCTAAACTGCCAGTCGGCGTTACTGGCCAAAACTCCGGCGGTTACCGGGTTACCGGCTGTGTCTGTAATTGTAATATTAAACAACACGTCCTTATCCTTCAAAACGAAATCCACCCCCGTATGCGTTAATCCTTCGGGGTGACATTTATCTTTACTATCATCAAACTTTATTTCCACCTCGCGGGTTTCCTCTTTGCTGAAATCCGGATGGACTGCCTTAACGGTAATTACCTCCAAAACCGGTATGCCTCGGATATGATAATACCCCATATCGTTGGTTGTTGTCTCCTGGCCCGAAGTCGTCGTAATTTTTGCCCCGATAACTTTTTTACCAAACAAGTCTTCCGTCCGTCCCGAAATGGAACCGGCAAATTTTGGTATGGAAAATTCATGCTGGGTCTTAATAAATCCCTCGTCGTCAAAGACAACTATCGTATATTTTTGAGAAAAGTTGCTGGAATCCCCCCCATCGGCAACGTCCACATTAATAATATGATCAAAATTAACCGAGCTTAAGCCCAAGACAGTCATATCTTTTTCGTAAATCGGATTTTTTCCGCTATCATATTTACCTTCATACAATTTCACCTTGGCATTTCCGTTTTCTTCTCCGCTATTTTTAAGCCGAAAACTTACCATGTATTCCGACAAGCTTCTGGCGTTCATTCTCTCGTAAGTCATGTTTTCAACCGTAAACGAAAAAGGAGTCGGCAGTTTGTCTATTTCCAGAATGTAGGTATTGTCTCCTTCACTTGCTTCCGGAATCATCTGGTTGGGATCCACGTTGAGAATTACTTTTGTAAATTCCCCCTCTGGCGCCGTAAACGGTATTGTTTTATACCAGGCGGGCGGAATATAGTGGTTGTCGGCATCGGATTTAAAACCAGCCAAAAAGCCGGCGAAGTTACTTTCTTCAATCAAAAAGTCAGTTACATAATCACCGGGTGTTTTCGGTGAGCCTACCCGAGCTCCAAAAAAGATCATTTCCGGTATCTTTTCCGTAAACAGTGTGCCACCACCGCTTACCATCTTATCCCTGTTTCTGGTGTGTCCCCAAGAGGCCGAAACATCAATATCCCAGGCATAGCCGCCGTTATTGATAACCTTAAATGTTAGTTGGTGTCGGGCGTCGTCGTAATAAACATTTTGATAAGCTATCGATCCGTATGGATTTCCCACCGATAGATTAGGCGCATAATATGTTTGGCTTACGTTTTTACAGGTATTTTCGCACGCTTGAAGTTGGGGGACTATACAGTCTTCGATTAACGGTTTGCACACAAACATCGCCTTAAAAACTTCAGATACATCGACAATTGTTTTTAATTTTCCCGTCGCCATAGCGTAAGTCGTGTCCTTTACCAGCTTGATAGCATCTTTGACCATGTCATTACTACCCACCGAGCATTGGTTGGTAAACAAGTCCCAGCAAAAATCACCTTTCCAGTAAAACTTATGGGCGGCGCATTGGGAATAGCAAACCGCTTCGGTTTGTTGATAAGCCAAAATATTTATAGGGCTTATCAGAAAAATTGCTAAGAGTATAAAAAATAATAGTTTTTTCATAAATTTATTTAAAAACCAATCTATTTTCTACCTTGCTTTCAATGTTCTGATGGCTGATCAGGTATTCAATTAACACCTGTTGGGCCGAAGTCGACGTAACTTTGTGGTCAGGAAGATCAGAAAGAATTTGCGGGTCAAGCCCCAGGTAAGCCACCGCATTGTTGTAGTGGTATCCCTGCATCCCGATCCGGTAGAGCTTACTATCCGTAACCTCTTCCCCGCCAACCTTAAGACTCTCCAGTTTTTTGGTATTTTCATCATATACTGCCTCCACCCCACGGTTAACCTGGTAACATTCTCCTTCACCATCCCGGTTTTGAGCACGCATAATATGAGCAAAGATTTTTTTAAGTTGAGCCCCGGTAACGTCAAAACGGTGCAGCGAATCATCATAGGGGAAGCAGGCCAACACATCGCCCAGCGTTACTTGTGGCCCCAGCTCCTTCACCCTAATAGATCCCGATCCGACAAACATCACCTCACATTCGCAGTTGGCCACAAAAATATCTGCCAAGAGATTGCCCAAGCTAGTTTCGATTTCCCGTTTGGGGTGGGTTAGCTGATTGGTAAATTTGGAAATAACTGTGCTGTATTTATCGTCGATCTTTTTTTTGTATTGCTTATGTAGTCAAGCAGAGACTGGTCGGGTTTAGCCAGGTGTTCATTTATTTCAATCAGCTGCCACCTGGATTCAATTATGCTGTTGGTGTCATCATCCACTGTGATGTCAAAACGGCCGATTTGATTGGTCCCGACTCCGGCTTGAGCAATTAGAATATTATTTACTTTTTGAGGTTTATCCAATATTGAATGTGAATGCCCCCCGATTATAATATCTACCCCCCAGGCAGGATCCAGCATTTTTGCCAGGGCAATATCCGATTCCAACCCGATATGGGTCAAAAGAATTGTCAAATCGATATCATCGTTTTTATAGGCATTGCATATTTTCCCTACTTCCTGTGAAGCCTCCTCCAAGGAGACAATACTGCCGATCAAGCCATCCGTTTTAAGAGTATCCATGATTTTTTCGGTAATAATTCCGGTAAACAAAATATCAAATCCCGCTTTTTTAATAACATGGTATGGTCGCATCATCCGGCGTTGATATTTTTTAATGTACAAATTAGCATTCACGACTGGGAAGTTAGCCATTTTTTCCAAAAGCAGAAGGTGGGGTAAGCCATAATCAAACTCATGGTTTCCCAGTGCCACTACGTCCGGAGAAAGGTAGTTCATAATCTCCATAGTCGAGATTCCTTTGTACTCGCTGTCGATCAGTGAGCCTTGTACCATGTCGCCGGCGATTACGTACAAAACATTTTCTTCCTCTTTTCTTACCTGGTTAAGGTAGCCGGAAAGTAGGGCTAATCCGCCCAGCAATTCACCTTTTTCACCTCTTGATTCGGCCAAAAAGTCTCCATGCATGTCGTTGCTGTGGAGAATGGTGAACTTTTTTTTATTCATATTGCAATATGCCTCATCCAGCTTGTAGGATTATTCACATTTGTGATTCCCGATCGGTCAATATAATTTACACCAATCGTCCTTGTTTATCTATATATAATAGTATCTTCAACCGGGTAAACAATTTGAGGGTCTCAAGTTTCACCAATTTAACTAATTTCATACCAAAGATTTACTAAACACTAATATTTCACAGGCACTATAAATTAATATGAAAAACTTAAATTCACCCGATATGCTTTTTTACATTCTTCTTATAGTTGGAGGTCTTAATTGGGGGCTGGTCGGCCTTTTCGATTTTGATTTAGTCGTTACTTTGTTTGGGGCCGGCTCAGCCATCTCCCGTATAGTATATGTTTTGGTCGGAATCTCCGGAGTTTATTTCTTGCTCCAGCTTTTTACCCGGCGCTCTCCGGCTCCGTAGCTTACCCCGTATTGCCTCTCCCGTCCCGATCATCTACTCTAAGTTAGATGACTTACAATTCCGGGTTACATAAAAAGATCTTCTTTTTGTTGTATTAACAGTAATCGGCTCATTCCGGTTCGGTTAATCGTGAGCCAGGTGAAGTTAAGGCCGATGGCCAAATCTATTGTTACGATGCCACCCGCGACTCGGGCACCAAGCGATTTTTGGTCCAGCTGGTTGATTCTCGTCGCCTCAATGCCGAAATTCAAGCCGGTACCTGCTCCGATAATTATTCCTTTATAAAGCCCTTCAACTATCAGCGGTGATTTAGCCGTTATCGGTGCCAAAGGCTACCGTTAGCTATCCATTGCTTGCCGATCTCTCGCCTAAGGTTCCCCGGCCGGTTTCAAAAAAGTAGCTTTTGGAAAAGTGTCTTTGTAACCTGCCATGATTTCATCTGCCGACATAGTTGTCTTGACCGAGACTGTCTGCATATTAATTCTGGGAAATGGTAGTTGTACCCCGGGTAGGGGAGTGGCATAGCGAAGCTCGGTTACTTGAAATCCTGCCTCTGCCAACTTCCTTAATATTTCCTCCCTATTCGGTACACTTATATGAGTAGTATCTTTATCACTCTTATTCCATATCTTTCCTGCCAAAGTGTCTGTTATCGGTACATCGGTTATCAGTAATCCCCCGTCTTCCATAACCCTAGCGATTTCCTTTAAGGCATTTCCCGGATCATTTAAGTGTTCCAAAATATCCATCGCCGTAACACAGCCAAAGAAGCCATCGGGGAAGGGAAGGCCTTCATTAATGTCGGCTTGCTTTGTCTGGCGTTGTCCTTTCGAAAGTGGGTGGGTTTTATCCCAGTCAGCTTTAGCAACATCCAGCGCAAATTTTGAAATATCAACTATATGGGTATTTTCAACTCTAAATGGCACCCGTTTAGCCAAATAGCCACAAGCGCCTCCCACATCTAAGTACTTTATCGATCCTGCTCTATCCTCCAAATATCTTTTCATCACCTCTGTAACCGGTTCCCAGTATCTATCACTATCGAAACCTCGATAACCCTTATCGCCGTAATAATTACTTTTCTCTCCCCAAAAATAGCCTTCCCCAAAGACCCTCTCTCTTTCTTCTGGGGTTGACTGCCGAAACTTTTCTCTGGCCTTATCTCTACCTTCCTGCATCCCTCCTTTTTCACTTGCCATAAACTAGTTTACATTATAATTTCTCTGTAGAAGTACCTTGCCGACCTTTTCTGCTCGTTACAATTATCTATGCCAAACAAGAACAATCATTATTACTACTTAGATATTGATATAAAAGATTTAAGGCTCGCTGATTGGGGTGAATCCGATTCTGCAAGTCTTTCTGGTAATACCGGTAAATTAAACATCCATCGAATTTTCTGCTTCTAATTTTACCCCAAAGCTTCCTGGGCTCTTTAATCTTTCCTTATCCCGACTTTGAAACTCTTAATTGCAATGACCTGCTTAAATCAACGGTTCAAAACGGCGGCCAGACGGAAAATTGTCCTCATTGTAGCCCACAATAGCCCCATTGTGTAATAGTAAGATTACCTTTACAATTCTGTCATGAAAATCCGCCCAAATTTTAAATCCCTTTATCCCAAAATTATTTCAGCTTTGCCTTTCTCCCTCGTTGCCGCTCTGATACCGCTTCTAATAACTTTTTTCATTTATGGGCTACTGGCAAAATTTGGCCGAGAAGAAACCGCCGAGGACACCGGAATAATTATCGCTATATACGGCATCTCTTCTATTGTAATTTACCTTTCCTCCTTGATTAAGAAATATCTTTATGTCAAAAATACTTACATTTCTTCAGACGGAAACGGTATCGAGGTCTATTCGTTGATTATCGGTAAATCCAAAACCATTATTCCCTATCTGAATCTTCATACTTTCGAAGTTAGCCAAGGTCTGGTCGAAAGAATTTTAAACCTGGGGACTATTAATATAAGTAGCCGCAATAGTGAAGAAGGCTATGAACTTGGTGGTTTTGATTATCAGCAGGCCGATAGTTTCGTTAGCGGGGTGGGTAAAGATTATGGTGTCAAGGTCAAATCCTGAGCCAAATCATCCAAAAACCGACATCCTTTCCCAGGCCATACTTCTCCCTATTTTTAGCTGATAGGCCAAGATATCCCAGAGCCCTTCTTTTAGTCTCGATTCTACCAGCCATGTTGGTTTACAGAGCAGTCCAAAACCGCCTGTCAAACATTATACGTTTTTCCTGGTCGATCCAGAATATTTCCGCCACAATATATTAGACCATTGGTAGCGCTGGAGTATAATTTATTCCATGAAAGCGACAAAAACATCTATCCAAAATTACCTCAAAACATCCAAGTCTTTTTCATTTTGTTTAGCCGAAAACCAGAAACCGCCATTATCAAGTTATGTCGGTTATACGGCAGACGAAGACTATAATCTTTATTTTCATTGCCGGCCAAAAAAATTAGTTCTTTCCCCCAAGCCACCGGGAAAGTAACAATACGGTTTCTTGGTATTCCCGGTAAGTTTTCTCCACTTATGGATACCCAGATTTTTGTAACAGGGAACCTGGTTGAATTAATTAAATTAGAAGACATAAAAAATATTTTTTCGTGTGACGAAAAAAATAATCCCGGTCTACTAAAAAACGACATCTATTTAAAATTCAAAGAAGGCTGTCTTAAAGGAAGGTACCCGTCAATAAAATACTTTCGCTTTTCTCCCGTTCACGCCCTCTTTGTCAGCGCCTCAGACAATATAAAGAAAGAATTATTTTTATGAAATTAACGATAATATTCCAAGACAGCGAAAATTTATCCGTCTCCGATGGGTAAAACCCCGGTCGTAAGGTCGTGGGTTTTTATAGTTGTTTTTCAAATAACAACCAATTAACCAATTCTTTCCTGTTATTTAGTTCAAGCGCGCCACTGCCAAAGTTTCTTTCCCTCCCCTTTGCCGTCTCTATGCAATTGTTTGATTATTGCCACGTTGTCCTTCCAAGTCATATTAAATTTGCCAGTCCCTGTATTATAAGATATAATTTATCTATGGTAGAAAAAATAGATCTGGGAAGTGGCTCTTATTTATACAAACTAGACCCTATAGAGTCATTAAACTTCGCGACTAGAGTCGCCCACCTCCCAATAGAAAGTGCAAGAAAGCTACTAAAAAGGGGAAGACGTTTGTGTTTACAGTCGCTTCCGGAGACCACCGAAGCAATGGAAAAAGTTCTTACAGGAGCTAACCTGTCCATAATTGAGCCGAGAAATAATTAGCTTCGATTAATTGTCCCCAAACAGCAAGGACGGATTGGCCATAATGCCGGCTGCGGGTAAGGTCATATTTAATTACTTTTCTTCTTGGGTTGGCCACCGTTGTTGCCCATGGCGTTTGGACTTTTGATTGGCGGCTATCGGTTACTGTTTTGGGCTGACTAGGTTGGAATAGATATCGGCTTACATGAACCGGTTCATTCCTTCCGACCAGCGGGCCACAGTTTTATCGTCATTTCCATGATGCGCCGGTTTTCCCTGGTACTTCTAAATCCGCTAATCGGTTATACTGTCGATCACTCCCTCAGGCTGGCTTTAGTAATTGTTGGCCTGCTACCCTTATTGGTATTTTTATTTTCCCCGGCAGACATGGAAACTTCAGAAGTATCAGTATCGTCCTAAGTAATTTTTTCCTCGCCTTTTAGTTCCATAAAAACCACCGGTATCCGTTTCCCCGACGGCAGCACGTTCCAGTCTTCTCCTTCGGCTTGTTTCAATTCCAAGTTTTCTTTAAACCCGTAATGTTCATAAAACGTCTTCGCCCTGGTATTGTAGGTGGCTACCTCAAGTTGGATTGGTCGTCCATTTTTCCCCAGAAATCTTAGTCCGTCCCTCATCATCAAGCCTCCATGACCTTGCCCCTGGTATTCTTTAAAAATATACAGTTCCACAAAATCATTTAGGTTAGCTTCTTTAAGTAAGTGGGAATATCCAATAACTTTACCGTCGACGACTAAAACTCTATAACTGTGGTTTCCGCTTTTCATTTCCTCCTCTATCTCCCCAGCTCTTTGATCTTTAAAATCTAGACTGAATCTGGCCGCCACATCCTTCTTGGTTATTCCTGTTAACTCGTCTGGATAAGTCGACAACCAGGTTTGTTCTTCAATATCCATAATCTCCGGAATCCTTTCAACTCCGGCGATTTCAATTGTCATCAAATTACTATTGCCGGTCTCTTTTGTCTGCATACCGTATTATAGAGCTATTTTCCTCGCCAGCACCTGTATCCAGCATACTCCGGAAGAGCCCATTAACCCTAATAGTTCATTAATCTGTATGTCTGGTTTTTATGATCAAAAACCCATCTTGCTTCAGCGCCACATAATATTCTTCTTATCACAAGTGGGCATCAAATCCTCTCCTTTTCTAGTATCACCGTTCTGGCTAGTTCCTGCATTTTAGCTACGTGCTGACGGACCAAATTAATGTGGTCTGGATTGGACAGCAAAAGTGGTTCCAAATCTATTCCTCTGTGCTTGGAGTGAGATAGCTTAATCCTTATCCAGGTGTAGATCGTAATTCCCTGGCCTCTGTTATTTTTTTTTCATTGTTACTCTAGGCTCTTTTGCCTTGATCCAGGTTGTTATTGAGATCGTATCGCCAAAATAGCATTCCAGCACTCTATAAAAATTTCTGTATCTCTCAAAAGATTGATCGGACAGTATCGCATCCCGGTAAAGGCCCAAGGGTTTCTTCCTGGGTTTTTTACCTGCTATTTTGGATTCGTAAAAGTTTTTAATTTCGTTGCCGTTTTTAACAATGAATCCTCCCGCCGATACTGTCATCGTATTGGTAGTTACTTTCGTATTCAGATCAAGTACCGACATTTGGCCTTCCAGAATATATTTTGAGTTGTCAATTAAAGTTAACTTAGCCAAAAACTCATTAAATTGTTTTTGAGCCATTGGTACCGCTTCTTCTTTAGTATCGGCCTCTACCGTGACCATTATCTTTTTGGCTGTTGGGTTTGTATTAGAATCCGGCAAAAACGTAAAGTTATCTATATCCAAACTTTGGCCGTCGGGAATAATCACTCCGCAATTAAGACTTTGGGAAATCACAAATTTCATAATTAATTTTTATTAGCCAATTATCAATTAATTATTAATAATCCCGTTAGCCCCCGGTTTAGTCGTCCGCACCTAATTCCTTCACCACCTATCTTAACTCCAATAATTAAAATATATTTAATTAGTCTTGCCTGGGATTTATTAAATATTTTCTGTTTGGTGTTGCAAAATCAATAAAACTTTCTTGCTATAATCTCTTGGTGCCCAAACAAGGATTATCAGACCTATTTTCCGTCATAACGTCGCTCAAGAAAACCAATCGCTTGCCACTTGACTCCTCACTTTCTTTATAGTTGTTATACTTGACCATCATGGACAATAAGCATCAAAAAGTAACCGTTGCCGGGTTTTTGGTCGTTGACGGCAAAGCCTTAATTGTCCGCCGTTCTGCCAACCAATCTTTTTTACCTGGCTGGTACGAAATTCCCGGCGGAAAAATTAACTTTGGCGAGGATCCAAAAGAAGCATTAATCCGGGAGTTCAAAGAAGAAACAAATTTAAAAATTAAGCCCCAATCCCCGTATCGGGTCTTCCACTATCTTTCCCACCAGGATCAACGCCACACCGTCGAAATAGTTTATCTGGTTGATCTTGAAGACAATATCGCTAACTTAAAGTTAGGCCATGAACACGATAGCTTTGCATGGATCACCCCCGAAGATATAATTAACTTTCAGTTGTCCGATGAAATTAAAGCGGACATCGAAGAAGGGTTTAACTTTCTCAAATGAACTTACTTTTAACTTCTGACGGTATCACCAATCCACTTTTAGCCCAGGCTCTCCTTGATTTAGTCGGTTGGCCTTTTGCCCAAACCAGTCTCGCCTTTATTCCGACTGCAGCCAATGTTGAAGTAGGTGATAAAACCTGGTTGATTAATGATTTTCAAAATCTAAAAAACCTCGGATTTTCGTCAATCGACATTGTCGACATTTCTTCCTTGCCGCCCGGTCTTTGGCAACCCCGTCTAGAAAATGCCGATATTTTAGTTTTTGGCGGGGGCAACACTTTTCATTTGATCTACTGGCTTCGGCAATCCGGCCTGGCTAAGCTCCTCCCAAAATATTTGAAAACCAAGGTTTATATGGGTATCAGTGCCGGTAGCATGGTGGTTTCCAAAAGTATATTCTTAACTTCCGATAAACCGGTTTATGATCAGGATCGGCTGGGAGTTGTCGACGATTCCGGCTTAAATCTTGTAGATTTTTACGTCCGGCCTCACTTTGACTAGGTTAGCTTACAGAGATTATCAAGGCTTCCGGGCCAAGCCCCCAACCCGCTGATTAACATTTTTTATTTTAATAAGTTGCGCGCCTGAATTAACCGCTGCCTCGAATCCGACTTCCGAATCTTCAAACACTATGCATTCCTCGGGTTCTAAGCCAAACTTTTTAAAGCACAAGTAAAAACATTCCGGACTTGGTTTCGGCTGGTTTACATCTTCCCCAAAAACCATATAGTCAAAGAGCTTTTTGATTTTGAAATATCGAAGTATACCTTCTGCGTTTTTTTGACTTGCTGTTGTTGTTAAACACGTAAAATATCCTATTTTATTTACATATTCTAAAAATGTTACTAGGGAGTTGTTCAAGATGCACATCCTTGCATTCTCTATATAAAATCGGCTTTTATTTTTTTTTATTTTTTTATATTCCTTCTCGTCTTTACCTGGCATAACCTTGCTTGCCCACTCATCGAATCTTTGCCCAAAAAATTGCTTATATTGTTCTTGATCAAATTTTACCCCAGCTATCCCAAAGGCTTTTTTGTAAGCAATAAAATTAGCCTTATAGGTATCCACCAAGGTACCATCTAAGTCAAAGATGAAACACTTAATGATCTTTTTCATAGATTTCCAGCTCTTCGGGTGTTCCAAAAGAATGGTATTCATCTATCAGGCAAGCTTTTATTTTTTGCCCCCTTTCTATGTATCGGTTATAAATTGGTGCTAGATAATATTCCTTGGAACCTATTTCCAATTGCTTAGAAATGTATTCGCCCAAATCCTTAAAAATAAGTTGGGCTGAGTTAAAAAAATACGAGCCGGTAATAGCCAACTCCGAGATTACTCTCTTTTCTGCGGTTTCTACTACCATCCCATTATCGACTCTAGCATAACTATAACGACTATCTTGTGATTTAAAACATACGATTGCCCCAGCCACTGGCGTATTGGCGTCGTTTCTCAAACATTCCTTTAAGGTTTGGTCGTAGGTTTGACTTCTAAAATATAAGTCACAGTCCATGAAAACTACGGCTTGTTCATTCAAGACCGTTGACTTTGCCCGAAAGCAGTCCACTGCCGCGCCTATCGGTGGGTCATTGGTAACTATTATGTTAGGTTCGGCAAAATGGTTCTTTATGATTTTGTCAATCTCATAATCCACCACATGCTCTTTCCTGACAACAAACGAATATTCTTTGGGACAATCTAGGCTATCCAAGCTGGCAACAGCCTTTTTAAACATTGGTACTCCATCAACCGAAATTAACGGTTTAGGTAAGTCATAGCCCTTCGATTTGAATCTAGTACCTAAGCCCGCCATAGGCATAACTATGTGTAAAGTTCTCATATTATTTTATTTCCTTAAAAGAATAATCATTTTTGGGGACTAAGGGGTTCTTTATCCCTAACCTCCATCGGATTAGTGACTTAATTATTATGGATCCAACTTTAAAAATTTTGGCATTACTGATCTGGTCAGTTTCTTTCCATGTAATTGGTACAAATTTAATCTTAACCCGATTTCGGTACATCAACAATAGGAGGTCTACATTAAAGGTCAACCCGTCACCTAGTTTAGAAAAGTCATTTTCGGAAAAAGCTTTTAGCGAAAATAAATTTAATCCCGAACCCAGATCTAAAGTTCTTTTCAAAGTAACTAAGGTAAATAAAAAGTTTAATACTTTATTGCCCAAAATCCTGATGGTTGAATATCCTACCAGCCTCGACCGTTTCATAAATCTTGATCCCAACACCGCCTTTATTTGGCCATCTTTGTCGGCAACGTCAATCAAATTATTAAGTTCTTTAGTTTCTGCCTGATCGTCTCCGTGAATTATCGCCATGTGGCTACACCCAAGTTTTCTAGCCAAAAGATAGCCGGCTTTGTGAGTCCCTCCCAGTCCCCGGTTTTGATCATTAGAATACAAATACATTTTTCCGCTACCTTTCTTTTTTATCGCTTCTAAAGCTTTATGTTCTGTATCGTCCTTGCTTTTATCATTAAAGACCGCTATTCGGTAAATTCGGGAAATCGTGTTCTGGTCAAAAGACTGAATCACTCGCCCAATTTGCGATGAACAGTTATATGTTGGGATTACAACTAATATTTTAGTTTTCTTCATAAAATTCGTTTAACAATTTGATCCCTGTCGCATAAAAGATCGGTACGGTTTCTGGGCTCAACCTCGCCTTATAGGTTAGCATTCGGAAGTAGTGTACCGCTTCATGGAATTTTATCACCGATATCTTCTTCGGGGTAACGCTATCTCTCAAAATTTCATTTAATCGTATAAACAATTTTGAATACTTTGACGAGATGTTCTCCTCAAAAGCAATTGAATTTTCCTTTGCTATTCCAAATTTTAGTTTACATAAAAATTCATAACCGGAATGCAGTGATTGGTAAAGTTTGGCATAATCAACAACCTCGTCTGATATTAGATTTTCGTCGTTAGGATCTAACAGAATAAAATCTTGCCCGCAAGCTAAAATATTTTCGACTGTCAAGTCTCCATGGATAGTGGTTTCTTCAAAACTAGCCAATTTATCTATCAAATCGCTTCTGGCCATTATTTTATTTACAATAACGTCAAAATTTGAATATGTATTTCCGTTAACTATTAATTTGTTTGGTCTTACCAGGCTTTCCAGGCTATGATAAAGATTTATCGTATCCTGGACTTTGTTAAATACCTTATCCTTAATATAATTCTTTAATAAGGCCGGAGAGTTTACCAATTTCTTTTCCGAATAAATATTTTTTTGCATATATCTTATGATATTCGTCAATAGCACCTCGCTTTCTCTTATTGATCTCTGATGAATAAAATCAAAATAGGGTACATAGCCTGAATAGTACTCCATGTCATAGGAAAAGCTTTTTTCATCTTTATGGCTGCCCATAATTTGTGGAAAATGTCTCGACTTCTTCCTTTTATTTAACCACAAATATTGATTTCTCAATTTTTCTGCGTAAGGGCTTAATATTGATTTTCTTATAACTTTTTTCTTCTGATTCCAAATTAGCGAAGTGGTTGCATTAGATCCCCCGGAGATAACTTTTATTACCCGTAAATTTCCTTCTATCTCATCGCTACTCAAGATTCTCGACAATTCTCCGCCGCTAAAGTACTCTTCCAAAAAATGGCCTAATTCTTTCGATATGTCATTGTATCTGAATAGTTTGTTTGAAGAAATTGTCTCCATGTTATCACCAACATTCGATAAATCTGAGAAATCTACCACCTCTTCCCGTTCTGTTCTGTTAAGAATAAGCAAAAACACTCCTCCAATAATCGAAATCGGCAGTATCACGAGTCCCCAGGTAATTACCGATAATGGCAATAGATTATTTCTTTCCGTCCCCTCTCTAATAATATTGGAAAAGTAATAATGGTAGGTTCCCAGAAAGGCTGGCCCCGAAGGAATTGAAACGCAAAAATAAGTTGAGAGTGACGCCATCAACTGATTTAATCTCTCTGAGTTTGAGTAAAAAGGAGCTATGATTGTCATTACTGCTGATATATAAGCAGTCCACATCAATAATACAGACGACACATAGCGGATTAACGGTAACTTGCGAAATGTGATATTTATTCCGTAAATTAAGGTCCATATTGTAAACTGTATTTTCTTTTTTAGTGTATCGTTAAATAAATTTGACAGTGTACCCATTATTCTTAAGAACATTTTATTTTGGGTAAATAAGATATAAATTAAAAAAACTGCTACCAAAGACACTTGTAACATCCATCCAAAAACTTGCCACAAAAAAGGGTTTATGCCAGAAAAATTTATAAATGCTCCCGCAACTGTAAATATTAACAATAGAATCAAAACATCCATTAGTCTCTCTATTGCAATAATAAACAAAATCACTATCCGGCTAACATGAAGTTTCTTTCCAACGATGTTGGCTCTAATTAACTCGCCAAATCTAAGAGGCAACAGAGCGTTAAAGAGATAACCAATACTTAATGCCTTAAACAAGGATGCCTCAGAAGCGGATTTTATCGGTGACAGGAGAGTTTGGAAATTTTTCGCCCTAAACCAATGACCCAGCAAATGCAACGCTACTGCAACCACAACTAAATCGAGCCTTGTCCTTTCAAATCTTAAATCAGTAAGTTCAATTTCAATATTTTGATAAAATCTTGCTAAAGCCAAAGCGCTAATAACAACACCTATCGAGAAAAATAATATTAGAGGATTTCGTTTAATGAGTCGAAAAAATAAGTTCATCATTTTACTTCTGAGTGTGGATCCTTTTGGTAATGAAAATTCGATAAATCAAAAAATTCCCCTTCATTAATAACTGAAAACGGAATTGCCAGACGATCTCCAGATTTACCGGGTATTTGGATATATTGGTCAAATTCTTTTCTTATTGGTAATACCACAACTTTAACTTTTCCCTTTTGAATAAAGATAGACAAAGCTGGCCACGGCCAGTCCGCGTCATATCCTTGATAGATTTTCTCGGCATCTGCTCTTTCTGAGTAGCTCAGTTCATTTACATATTTCTCTGCTGAGTCAAGAAATCTTTTCCATCTAATACTATGATTAAACTGCCATATAGAGCTGAATATTGTAATGATTATCAGAGTCATTAATACAGCCCTTCCCTCAAGTATGCCGGTAATAATTTTTTTAGGTACTAAAAGACATAAAGACGCCACTACCGACCCAACCAACAACAGAATTCTCAAGCCAAAGTCGTACCACCCGACTACTTGTTTAAAAAATATCATGTTTATAGCTTGGCGGCTTAATAAAACAACCAAGATGATTATCAAACCGGCCTTTACTCCACTGACTATCTTTCTATTTTTGTCATTGGAAATAAAACTTAAGAAATAATTTATCGTTAAAAAACTTATTCCCGCCACTACATAAAGCAAACTTGTCTCCTCTAGATAAAACCTACTATGTAGAACAATATCTCTCAACACAATTATATAAAGATTATTGCCGCTTTTAGCGCTAGTTGTCCATATAAACGAAAAAATAAATCCCAGGAGGTATATTATGGCTAGAACAATTAGATAGTTTCCAGATTCCTTCTTCCATCGTCGATAAATACAATAAACGAAAAACACAGGAAATGTTAACAGGGCTGTTTCGTGACCATAAGTCATTATTAATGCGGCTGCAACCAGCCCAATTTTATTAGCTTTTGTCAATCTTTTTTTGGCCAAGAATGTACTAACCGAGACCACTGTCAGACCTAAATAAAGAAAGGCTTGGTTGATAGCAAAAATTAATGAAGGTGTCGCAAAAAATAAATATATAAATATCGGTAGATTTTTTATTCCTGTTTTCCTATGAAGTAATAAAGAGGATATGATTACCAAAAGTAAGGGGAAAAAAAACAAAGGCCAGGAAAAGAAATAACTTAACCAAACGTATGATCTTAAGTGCAAGCGGGAAGCAACAAATAGCGGTAGCTCATTAATAACTGTTATAAAAAGTCTTTGTCTTTGCCAGTCAATAAAAAACCCATCCATCAAGCACTTCAAAAAAAAGTATGGTCCGTCAGCGTAAAAAGCTCTATGTACTGCAATCGAAACAATGTGTGAAACGCTCATCATTACTACAAAAACGGTCAATACACTCCATCTCCGGACTCGTCCTATTATCATAATGTTAGTATCACCAACAGATTAAATTTAAGTGCATCTTATCATAATTATGTTTACACTCACAATGCAAAAATTAGATTTCGTTTTCCACCAATATTCAGCTAGCTTTATTCCCGTTCCTGTTTAATTAAACCGATCATTGTTTTGATGTTACCTTTAATTTAAGTATCATCCAATTTGTATTTTTCGGCACCAACATAAAATTCCGCAATAAAATTCAGACATCTGGCCTGTTGGCATTATCAATAATACTATTTCCGCTTTCTTTACTTATTGTTTTCTCTGTTACACCTAAATCGGTACCTATAAAATTTATAGGAATTAAGCATCCTGTGATTAGGGGTAAAATATCTAAAGCAAATTTCCAGATCGTCCTTTTTAATCCTACCAACTTTCTTTCCAGTCCTACAGCCTGGAGTATCCAGGTAGTTATGCAGACGTTATTTGTCAGCCTTTTCACTTTTATATTTTCCGCCATTTAAATACTAACCGTTGAGTTAACCTTTTCGGCGCCGTCAAAGTCTCCGGCGAAAACATAGAAGTAGTTTCTTCAAGCATCTGTAAAAGGTCCGACTAACAAAATTGTATAGTAAGTTATATGTCACTTCAAAACCAAGCCATCTGCTGCTCGGAATTTAATCCTGCCCGTTTCCATCACCAAACCCATCACTGGCAGGATAAGCTTTTTCTTCGCGATGAAGTCTTTCAATTTATGCATATTCCTCTAAACATGGATCAGGTCGTCAAGCGGATGTTTGCCAAAATCCAAACTGCTTCCGCCTCTCCCCAAGATGCCAACTTTTTAATGCTCTGTTACGGTCCCTCTCCCTGGAAATCCGAAATCTATATGACCGTTACCAAGCCTATTCCCGATGGCCAAATGGCCAAACTAACCGGTACTTTTTTAAGTAATGTTTACGAAGGTCCTTATAACGCCGTCCCCTGATGGATCAAAGATATGGACGAATACGTCAAAAGTCAGGGAAAACAAGTCAAAAAATATTTTTTACCATTTTGCTTATTGCCCGCAATGCTCCAAGAAGTACGGCCATAATTACGCTATCGCCTTCGCCCAAGTCGATTAGGTTTTATTCCTTCCTCGTCGATCCCTCCAAATAGCCTGGTGCCCTTGTTAAGATTGCCCTGGTAGTTTTTCTAATTTCTATTCAGGACTGGTGGTTTGTAAATTAGTCGAAAAGCATTATTCAGAACTATCAAATTATTCGGGCTTTTACAATTTTCCCATTTGTTACCATCCTAATCAACTCCAAAAAGGTGAGATGATATCCTCTACAAACTATCTATCGTCTAAAAATCCTCTCCCATAGCGATCTAAATAATGAAATTAAATCAAATCTAGTCGTAACGGGTTTTTGAGGACTCGGGGTTATTGTCGCTGTTTCCATCTTTGGTTTATCGGTGATCGTTGGAACCACTGCTGTGGGTATTGCAGTTGGACGTATCGTTGGCTTAACACTTGGTTTTGTTGCGCAATATTCGGTAATTTTGGTTTTTAAATATTCCTCTTCTCCGTTGTATGTTGGCGCTCCGGGTTCTCTAATAAATGCTAATTTTTTCTTATATCTTTCGCAAGCCGATTTACACGTCTCAATATACTGTGGCAGTTTGCATTCACTTGGTTGCGGGTGAAATACCTCTGCTGAGACTTTGCCCGAAGCCAGTAAATTTATACTTAGAATAAAAGCCAATATCTTTAAAACTCTCATAGATAAGGTAAATTATACCATATCAATACGTGATTGACAACATAACGAGCCCAAAATTGTGGCCAAGCATCTCAAGCACGCCAAGGGTGCCATCTACGCCTTTCGTTTGATGGTGGAATAGTTACCTTATTGTAACAATCAGTTCTTGACAGCCATCGCAATAAAGATCATTTCTGGCTGTTCGGATCATACAGTTTATGAAGTTAGCTAGTCTCGTCCCGGCTAACAACACCTGGCTTTTTAAATAAAAATCCAAAATAAATAGCCAGAAGGCAGATTTCAGTCAGCAACCAAATATAAAAATTGACCATCCCAAAAACACCAAAAAGAATAAAAAACAAAACTAAAGCCGCATTGAAAGCCAAAAAATCCCATAAATTCAATTTCTTTTTTTCTTTTCGGTTAAGTCTGGATTTAATCGGCAGCGATACCGCCAACATGGTCAGCATCCAAAAATAAATCGGTAAGCCTTTGTCAATTAATAGGCTTCCGAATGAATATAAAGACAATAGAAAGAGTCCGGTGGTGAAATAATAGTAAACTTTAAGATACCCCTTAAGGCGTTTCCAGTCTCCCTTTATAAGCCCCACTAGGATGCCAAAAATAAAGAAAGGAACAAAAATAATTTGTGTTATTACCGCCCAAATTGCAAAGATGCTAAACGTGCCCCTTGCCCCAATAGTTCCGGTAAAATCCTCATTTGCCGTAAACATGCCCCATTTTATCATCAAATTAAAAAATGAAAAGCCAGTTAGCCGTGAAAGTATTAACCCCTTCTTTTTTGATAGACAGAATACACTACTTAAAAGATTGATAAATACGGCAATATTAATTAAAATACTGGCAGTAATTAGAAATTCTCGTTTCCATTATGAAAAAAATAAAATGGAAAGAAATCACTACCAGCCAGGGCTTTCGTGCCGACGAAGTAATCTCGGCCCTCCAAAAAGAAATCCGTCGGGGACACCTTGAAAATGCCATATATTGGGCTAGAGAGCTGTGTCTTTCGGGGGACATCTTTGAAAAAAAGTTTTGGGAAAGAATGTCAACAATTGTCGTTGAAGATATAGGTCTGGCCAACCCAAACGCCGTGCTATTAATTAACACTGTCAAGCAAGCCTATTATTCAAAGTATGAACACCCCGACGATCGGTTACTCCACGCTCTTTTCGCTGCTGCCTATCTGGCCAAGTCTAAAAAAGACAGGTATATCGACGAAATTAAAAATTATTTCAATATTTTTCCTCAAAAAAAGACTATTCCTGATTACGCCTTAGACAAACATACTAAAAGAGGAAAGGAGTTAGGCAGGGGAGATCTTCATTTTTGGCAAACAGCGGCAATAATTAAGCCAGAGATAAAAGGTCGAAACACGAAATACCTAAAATCGATAATCAAACATTTTCATGACTCATCTAAATAGGGAAGTTGAAGCTCCGCTCTGCCCAATTTTTCAGCATGCTTCTTTTAATGAGCAAACTATTGCAGTCAAAAAATTTTGTCGCCATTTCGACGAAGTTGACGTAGGACAAATTATTGAACAGCCTGGTATTTGTGGACAAATTGATCTTGCCCTAAATTATTATGATATGTATTTATCCGATGAAGTACGGCCGTATCAGAATTTTTGCCTTCCTTTGACAGACGAAGCCGCAGTTTACTACAGATCAGACGTCTATAAAGCACGCCATCCGCGGGCTATTGTTTTGGCAATTAAGAGGCTATTTGGTGAAGATCCCTCCGATATAGTTATCGGAAACCCAGGTGTAATATTATCTGGCGGAATTTTTCCATCGGGAGTCACCGGCATGCTTACCCCGGAACTGGCTTATTGGAGCCCAACATCACCAGACACACCAAAGCCTCAACCCCCTTATTCAATGTCTCGACAAGAGATCTATCGGTCATTTTTGTTATGTGGTATTGATCCCCTTGATGAGCTTGGTATCGACACAAAAATTACTACCGAGATTTATCAAAGTACTCCATACCATGACTTTTATGCCAGAAGGTCAGCATTATTATTTGTACCCGGCAAAGACATTTCGGCCGAAGAAGCTGACGTTTCAAGACATTGGGGCAGAATAATGTCAACAGATAACGATATCCTAGCAGATGCCGTTCTGTTCAACAGCGGCACTTCGGCCAATGAGGCAGTCGTTCGTCTGGTGGGCAAATATGACCCGGATTTAGTTTTTCACCATCCATTCTGGTATTACGAAAATAAGTCAACTTTAGAAAAAGTGTTCGCAGGGCATTTTACAGAAAACCCTGCTGCAGCTGCTGCCATGTTTGTCAACTTAGAGCCAACCAATCATTTCAACCTTCAAACTCCGGGCTCCGATATGGATCCGCTGGTGGCAATGAGATTATTTTTAGCAGGTTCTGTTCAGGATCACCGACTGCGTTTTCTGGTAGTTGACGCAACCATCGATCCGACCTTTTCAGTCCAAAACAGCCTTGGTGTTGCCCTTCCCGATAATATTATTTTAATAAAAACAGTCAGCGCCACAAAACATCAGGATGGAGGCCGTAATTACTTTTATGGGGCGGTTAATATTCAAAATCAAGATCCGATGGAAATGGCAGATACAGTCGCTCAACTAAAAAACCTTAGGGATTTATACGGAGGAGAACTCTGCCCACGGCAAATCCCATTTTTCCCACTACCATCATCCGAATGGATTATAAGAAGAGGGCAAATAATAAAAGAAAAAAATTATTCTATGGCAGAGCAATGCCAAGGTCATTCCGATTGGTATTTACTCCCTTATACCTATCATAGTTTCGTATTTCCGCCACCTTCGATACCGCAATCTATCTCTGGTTATCTTGAATCCCTCACACCAAGCAGAGGAGAAGTGTTTATAAAATCTGTGAATGAGTGTAATTATCAGGCCGTTTGTCGTGTCGCTAGTTCTTTCCAGGAAAGGGGGGTTCAGGTGGGAGATAGTTTTGGTTTCCCTTTTACTCGTTTAAACACCCAGGGGGGTGAGAGCCGGGTTGGGCAATCTACCTTTCGCTTTAAGCTTCCGCGAATATGTCCAGGATACACAACTCCCGCTGAGGTTTTGACATGTTTAGCTCAAGAAATCGCTGTCAACTTGAGCTCAAATAGATTACAATTCGTTTAGATGGCCAATATGACACAGAAACAAATAAAGTTAGCCCATGTCCAAGCTGCTGGTCACTGTCGATATCCGGAGGTTTTTGTAGATCTAGTCTGGAATCATAGCCAAATTGTGAAAGAAATTGCTTTGGAATTAGTAACTAACCTTCAAAGCAGAACCGTTATAAAAGCCGATCATCAGCTTATCGTCATCGGCTCATTGATTCATGATATTGGCGCTTACCAGTGTTTCGATGAAGATTTTAACCCCGATAAAAAGAATCCTTCGTATTTTTATCATGGCTGGGTGGGTGAAAGAATTTTAAAAAACCTATCTTTTCCTGCGGATATTACCAGATTTACAATTACCCATACCTCTACCGGTATTACCAAAGAAGATATTAAGCGGGAAAATCTCAACCTTGATTTTCAGGATTATGTCCCCATAACTATCGAAGAAGAAATTGTTAATTACGCCGATAAATTTCATACCAAATCACCCGAATTTGTTACCTATGATCAGGCCGTTACTAAATTGGTCAGATTCGATGAGTCAAGAAGGTCCAAGATGGAAATACTAAGAAAAAAATATGGGGTTCCTGCTCTCTCCCCATTAATTAAGAAATATTCACCTTGGCAAAAAAGAATCGAAGAATTCTTTTCAGGCATTAACCAAAAGCCATAAAAATAGGCAATATTGTATTTTGAATCAGTTAGTCTTATAATTCTCCCCATGTCAAGCGAGCTGGCGATTGCCAGAGACCTGGTTGTTAAAGAAAGGATTGTCCATGCAAATCCTCAACGCGGTGATCTTTCAAGATACAGGCTATATTTGGGAACCCTCGAATCTGACGCTCACACCATTGTCAGTCTGCCTAACTTTGGCGACGTCGGAT
Source organism: Candidatus Shapirobacteria bacterium (assembly GCA_041663285.1). Taxonomy (GTDB): domain Bacteria; phylum Patescibacteriota; class Microgenomatia; order UBA12405; family UBA12405; genus UBA1435. The sequence continues at coordinate 1,943 of JBAZSP010000011.1, read as the reverse complement.
TAGTTCAAAAACGAAGGCCTTACGTCGAAGGTCCGGCTGATTTGATGCTAGTGCCTTTTTATCGTCCGGTTGATTTGCTCACTCACTGTTCGCCTGACGAAGCCCGGGAGCTTTTCTTTTTATCAGGCCATTTAATCGGCGTGTTGAGTAGTCTCCAGCTCAATGGCTTCCCCGTTATAGCCATTAATCAGCAGCCGGAAGCTGGAAAAATCGCCAGTAAATACGCTCCGGATGGTACGGAGTTAAAAGTACAGACAATAAATCAACTCCACTTCCATCTTTTTATTGAAGACGGAAGCGGTCAACCCAAGGCGCGGGTAGCTCAATTAAATGAAGAAGACCAGCCAGACTTCCTTGATCCCTTTTCTCCTATCGTCGCCCAGCTTCTTGCCCCTATTGTTGCAGAGCATGTTTGTAGTTCTGGCCTTAAAGGGGAATTAAGAACGGTTTGGGACGAGTTTCCTGTAGGCTTAAGAATTACTATCGAGGCTCCTCTCCCCATCGTTATGCAGGAACCACAATTGCCCGTTTTGCTCTCGCAAGTTCAAGATCGATATTGTCTCGCTTATAATTGCTTGGCTTCCAATTTTCTAGATCCTTCCAAAAGATTAATAGATCGCCCCGAACGGATTAGAAGAACACGTCAATTTCTGGCGAACACAGATTGTTTATCTCCCCTTTCCCGTCGTCACTTGCTTCTTTTGAGCTCATCCGTAACATCATCAGAGAAAGAAACCCGTCATCACCTCCGCTTCGTTCAAGGGCCGGCACTTACTTGGCTGTTTTTCCAGCAAGGCCGGCAAACGGTTGTCAATATCGCCCCACGGATTCTTTCCCGCGGTAACGCCATGGAATCACTGGGGATTTGGAAAGATCAGTTTGACGATGCTCCTGTATCTACTCAATGTCAATACAATGCTTTCTATGCAGAATTAGCTGCTCGCGTCGACTCTCGATACCGTCCGCGGTCTGGCCCGTTATTAAATTTCTAAATATGAACCAACATTTCCTAAACGGCGTTAGCAAATATCAGCAGAAAATTCTAAAAAAGACAGTTGATTTGGGGCTGGATTTTATTAACGGTAAAGCTCGAAATAACAAAGTCATAAATTACAAAACCCCGCTCGAAATTAAACTCTTAATGGATCAGCCTATTCCTCTTTCTAGTCAAAAATACAGCGAAAGCATTAAAATACTAGAAACAATTGGTAAATACTCAATTTCTCAATCGGACTTAAACTATATTGCTTTCCCTGATTCTGGAAATTCTTTGGCTGGCATGATGGGCGAAATATATTCCAAGTTTTTAAATCAAAATTTAGTCGCCTATGATCGTAGTGCTCCTATCGCCACTATCATAGAAATTCAATTAATCGAATGGTTAAGGCAGTTGATTGGATATGATTATAAAAAAATATCAGAAATAAACAACCTTTCGGAGGTTTCTGGCATGTGGACCACAGGCGGTCACATGTCCAATCATATTGCAATTCTCACAGCTCTTAATCACAAATACCCGACTTTAAAGACGAGCGGTTTGCCCTCTCTGTCAATTACCCCGAAAATTGTTGTTGCCGGAAACATAAGTCATTACTCCATTGCTTCGGCCGCTCATCACTTAGGTTTAGGCAATGATTGTCTTATTAATTGCCTGTCAAATCCCGATTTCACCACAAATTGTGATGATCTTATCCAGATTCTTGAGTCAAGACAAAAGCAAAATGACGTCTTTTTAGTTATCGGTGTAGCCGGAAATACTCGGACCAGTAGTATTGATAATCTAAAAAAGATTGCTCAAATATGTAGCCGTTTTGGTGTCTGGTTCCATGTTGATGCCTGTCATGGAGGTAGCCTACTTTTTTCACCGAAATTAAAACGACTTTTTCTTGATGGTATCGAATTGGCAGACTCTGTTTCGCTAGATCCTCATAAAGGCATGTTTA
>JBAZSP010000010.1:0-37766 GCA_041663285.1 Candidatus Shapirobacteria bacterium | reverse complement strand
CTCATAAGGTTTTGACTCCACACCTTGTCTTTTTAACGACTCGTACATTTCCTCCGGATCGTCTTGTCTTTGACCGCTCCCAACAACTTCACCACCGAACGAATTTTCCATTAGGGGAGGAAATAGCAGGTCGGCATTTATTACTTTGTTCTGGTTATACGGCTTTTGATAAAATGCAACCCCGTCTCGATCGTAATGGTTGACCCAAATGGGCGAGTCTGTGTGAAGAATTTCCATAAGCTTTAGCTCACCATCGCACGAGATATTATAACCAAACTCGGTTTTCCGAACCAAGTTTCCAAAGCCAGCACCAATAAGAATCTTTATGACGTCATCAAATTCAATTTCTTGGAATTTTTGGGTTGCCAGCAGCGAATCAATTTTTTTAGTAGAAATCTCAATGTCTGTACTTAATAAAGATAAGATATTTGGCATTGAATTTACTGTTTTTACCAAAAACTTTATAAAATTCTCTATTTGCGGTTTTAGATCTTCTAAAGTTCCGACAATTTCAGCTTCACAATGGTAAAATTGATTCAAGTGTCTTTTATTAGGATCCTCATCTCTCATTGACGGGAGATAGCAATAAACTTTTTCTATTCCGTTTAACAGAAGAGGCTCAAAACCAAATTGTGATGAATCAACTAAAAAAGAATTGTCGTTCCCAAATTTGATACTGATGGCTTTTGAATCCGATCCCGGACCCATGGGAGAAGAGACACTTTGAGTTATCATAAATAAATCAATATTGAAAGCTTTTTGAATATCTCCCCAATAGATATCACAAGCTTTTTTTATATAGTGACGAAGTATGGTTAATGCGTAAAAATATGGTGCCTTTGCAACATCTTTGTAGTATGAAACTCCGTCAAATATAGGCAATCCATAATCTCCTTTGTTTTTCCCTTTAAAGTCATTATCTAACCTTTCGATATTGTCTCTAAAATTATCATTCATATCTATTTAAGGTAAAAAATTCCTTTTCTTCGGGATAAAGATTATCTTTTCGAAAAAGTGCAACGAAATAGGATAGATAATCGTTGTTCTTTGCGAATGATGCCATATAGAACATCCACTTTTTTGAAATTTCTTCTTTTACTTTTTTATCTAAAGAAGCAATGTGGGGTTTTTGCATAAATATACTTACGTATTTTTCAACATCGATTTCTGATCTGGTTTCAAACTTGTACTCCCTGAAATAGTAAATCTCATGGCTATTATTTGACTTAAAAACATTTAACCAGTCGTCTTTATTTAAATATTTAATTTGAACACCAATGATATTACTAACAGAATCAAGAATATTCTGGGGAGGTTTCTTGCTGTAAAATAATTGTGTTGTTGCTAAGAATCCCCATGGTTTAAGAACTCTAAAATATTCTTTTACAGCTTTACTTTTATTATCCATAAACGACGTAGCTCCGCCACACATCACCAAGTCGAAAAAATTAGGTCTAAAAGGTAGATCGTAGGCAGATCCAACAGAAAATGTGACCCTTTTTTGTATGTCTTTTGAATCAATTGTTAATCGGTTTTTTGCTTCATTTACACAACTTTCGGAAATGTCTATACCATAAACTTTTGAACTGGTTATATGAGCAAGCTCTAATGAATTAAATCCGGTATTTGAGCCCACATCGAGAATCCTAGAATTAGGACCAACGAACGTGTTTTGAACGATTTCTCTTATTGAATTTTTTCCACCGGGACATCGATTCGTTTCTCTAATAAACGAAATAAAATCTGTGTAGTTGAGTGATCTTATGTATGATGGATTTATTACTTTAGAATTCTGCATATATTTTTTTATTTTTAGAATCAATCTTTAATATTTTTCCGTACGGTATAGGAATTTGTGGTGAAGTATGGCCAAAATCCACATTTTGTACAATCGAACACCTTGAATTATATTTTCGAACAATTTCGAGTATTATAGCCCTTTGTTCTTCTTTATACATACGTTTTTCCTTATAGTTTAATTGCTTATCAAAAAACCATGCTTGCGGTCGTCCATTTAATATCGCCTTTACTTTCGATAAGATGCCCCGTTTCCCAAGTTCGTTATATACCTTGAGACAATAATTAGATGGGGGTATGTCCTCGGATGTTTCAGTCATAAGTACGATATCTATAAAATCGTCCAAGGACGGTATTTCTATACCGTGCTTTAATAGTTCGTCGATTGATTCCAAACACCCACCCCAAGTAATCCCTTCCGCTGAAGTGTCACCATCCCAGATCCAACCTTCATTTTCCTCGAACCTTCTTGAATCCAAAAGTGTCGATGGATCATTCCAGTCTAATGGCATATCGTTATAAACATTTGATTGTTCCAGCTCGCAATAACCAGATTTATATAGGGCAATTTTTAAATACTTTTTTGTAAAATAATCGATATTTCCCTCCATCGCGTATTGAGTAAAAATTGACCCACCATAATAGCTTGGTATCCCATTCATCCACAGAAAGTTTGCTAGATGTGTGTTGTCACTGAACCCATAAAATGGCTTAGGATTAGCAATAAATAGTTTCGGGTCAATTCTTTTTACATATTTAACTTCATCGTCTCCGCCAATTGTTGTAATAACCGCTTTTATATTAGGGTCAGAAAACGCCGCTTTTAAGTCCTCGATTCTTTCGTCAGCAGTTGATCTTTTTTTTTTAGTTGTAGGATACTCAACTGGAATTAACCCAAACTCCTCTTTTAATCGCTTTATTCCGAGTTCGTAAACATGTGGCCAGGTGACAGGAGCAGCTGAAGAGGGCGACAGGATGGCTACACGATCTCCAATGCAAACTTTTTTAATTGGTAAAAAACTTTTCATGTTAGTGATTATAGTCTAAGCACGGTAAAATAACACAATTATACTTGACGTTATGAGCATTTTTGATAGAATGTAGATCAACCATGATAATTTCGTTTTCTGAACTGTTGCAAAGGTATCTTTTGTCTATTGGAATTAACAAGATGTATGGGATTATGGGCCGGGAAGCTAGTATTTTAACTTTTAACACATTAGCAGAATTTGAGTTTGTCTTGACCCGTCACGAAATGACTGCAGGTGTCGTTGCTGCTGCAATTACTAGGTTCACCAAAAAACCTCAAGTTTGCTTCGGAACAGTTGGTCCCGGAATAACAAATTATATGACAGCTTTAGGAACTGCAGCACTTGATCGCAATCCAGTGATCGTGATTGTAGCTCAAATCGAAGTCCCGTATGCTATTCATAACGATGCACATCAATGTGTTGACAACGTATCACTTGCGAAACCTTTGGCTAAATATGTATACGAAATAAAAAGTTCATTTGAACTTAAGTTTGCCCTTGAATCAGCAATTAAGGCGTCAATGACTTTTCCTTGCGGTCCTTCAGTTATTTCTATTCCAATAGATATACTTGATTCTGAAGTTGAAATTAAATCCAAGGAGACGGTAAGTTTGAACAAGGAAATATTATTGCAATCTGTAGCTCATGATTCTGAAGCTGATGATTTAATTAAAAAAGCGGCGGAAATTATTAAATCAAGTAAAAATCCACTCATTATAGTTGGAGATGCTGCTGCAAAAACAAATGGAGTTAAACAAAAGGTTAGGGATTTTTCTATCAGCAAAAATATTCCAATATTAACTACATATTCTGCTAAAGGTATATTGGAATGGGAATCTGAACTAAATTTTGGTGTAATCAGTTTGTATATCGATTCTGTAGTAGAGCAGAAGGCTAATGATTTTATTCTTGGTACGGTCGATACAATAATTTTTATTGGCTACGATCTATGTGAAAGCCATCCGTTTGTATGGTCCAGTAATAGTGTTCCAAAAACCTTTATTAATATTAATTCATACCACAACAACGTTCATAGAGCTTTAAAACCCCGAGTAAATATAATATCTGACATGAATAAGAGCATAGGAACTCTAAAATCTTGTCTAAAGGGGTATAAAAACGAAAAAGTTACGGATATTAGTAATTTTAAGAATAAATTAAATCGATTACTTAACGATAAGACAATTTATGCAGAGGGAATAACTCACCCGCAGGTTATTAATGCTTTGAGCAAACATTTCAATAACGACTACATCCTTGCTAGCGATATCGGGATGCATCGGCACCTTTCTAGCATTTTTTATAAAAATAATAAACCGGAAAATTTTGTAACTTCAGAAGGACTGTCCTCGTTTGGAACGGGGCTCTCTCTCGGGATGGGTTCTAAAATAGCTAATCCTAAGGAGAATGTTGTTATGATAGCAGGTGATGGTGGATTTCATTCGAACGATGGTGACTTGGAAACTGTTGTCAGACTAGGTTTAAAAATGCTAATTATTATTCTGAATAATAACTGTTATGCATTAATTGAACGTTACCAATTAACTGGTAGGTACTTAAAGATAAATAAGAAAAATACTTCCTTCGGAAAAGTTGACTTTGTGATGTTGGCAAAAGCCAATGGATGTCGATCAGGAGTGGCCAAGAACCTTAAAGAATTTAATAAACTTCTCAAGAAATATGATAAAGTCGATGAGCCATTCTTAATAGAAGTACCAGTTTATTATCCCAAATATTATGTAAATGAATATTCAAAATAAATATGGATCTAATCAGGACAAGTGAAGTTTATAAAAATGCCGGAGTTATCCTGACAGAAAGAGTATTTCGGTCGGGAGATAAGGAGGTGATTAGGGTTTCTTTGAGTCTTGGTAAAAATACTGTCTTAATTATACCTGTCGATAAAAACAATAAATTTTTTTTGGGAAGTCAGAAACGGGGGGACAGCAAAGACTTTTTAATAGAGTTTCCAAATGGAGGAATAAAACCGGGAGAAGATGTGTTAATTGCAGCAAGACGGGAATTATCTGAAGAACTTGGTTTAGAAGGAAAAATGATTTATCTTGGGAAATTTAAGCCCTTTTCTGGTCTGGTAGATTTGGAGGTTAATGTGTTTCTTTGTAAAAACGCTAAAGTACAAAACAAATTAAAACGATTACGGCCAGATTTTTATGAAAAGATTGAGAGAAAAGTATTTACCGAAAAACAAATATATAGATTGATTAAAAAGGGACGCATATATCAATCATATTTTCTAAGTTCACTCTCTTTATACAATTCATATCAAAGCAGGTAGACGTTTTTCTATAAATTCCGGAAAAGCTAAAGAGTTAAGTACGTCTTCGTAATTAAAATCACCCCGAACAATTCCCAAGGCCATTATTTTTACCCATCGTATACAAGCCTCACCAATAAGATCTGTTTTTTCTTTTTCTGATAATGCAGCCGCGTTTTCAGTATAACCTTCAACAAACGCTGCTACCTTTTCTATATTTAGAGCGGTGGCGATAGGGATACGCAGGCTGGATGTTGCTCCTGCATAACTTAGGCCGTCACAAAACGAAATGATAGCACCAGCTAGATCCCTAGTTCTGGGTCGAAAATTAACATTGTCAAAATCATTAACTGCGACAACTCTTCCCGAGTGATCGTATACAAGGTTGAATGGAGCATAATCACCATGATTGGCGATATATGTGGCACCTTTGTCGACCTTACCGTCATATTTGTGAACTAACCCTCTTAGCTCAAGGATAGTTTCTTCTCTATACGGATCATTTCCAGCTCTAGGTAACTGCTCTGCTAGATCCACAAACTGTAGAGTATCCTCACTGGCACATAAATTTCGAGGGTCAGGAAAACTGAAATCCTCAGAATAAGAATGGATTATCCCAAGTGTTTCTCCTGCGCTTTGAACATCTATTATGCTAGAGCTAAAAAGTCTTCCTTTTATATATACAGTAGTAAAGAAATAATTACCCCTGATTCGTAGATAATAATCACCGCGGTTTGTATGAACAATTTGAGGTACGAAGCCGACTTTAGACGCTAGAAACTCCTGAAGCTGAGCAGAAAGAGCAAGACTATACGGGTTACAACAGTACTTAGGTTTTTCTTTAATGTAATAATGATGTTGTCCATCGTTTATGATTATTTTTCTGCTTGTTGTGGAAAAGGCTTCAGGGTATTCCCAGATAAAATCACGATTAAAACCATACTCAGCAGCCACAATTTGCCTTAAATCATAATCACCTCCGAGTGGGAGAATATCGGAAGAGTTTAAGTCGTTTCCATAAACAGTACTTCTTTTACCTTGTAATCGGGGCACGGGTGGAACTTCAACAACCCCATTATGACGAACGCCACCATCCACCTGCGGTGCGGGTAATAATAGGTGAGCTGACAATTCACGACTTCTTGGATTCATAAACAAATTTGAAGTATTCTACGACAATAACCTAAATATATCAAACTGATTGATCAATATCGCTTGTTGTAAGCCAGCACTTTGAATTATTTTCGGCCTTTTTCTAAATTTCACTTGTCGTCATAAACAATGTTTGGTATTCAATGCTCCAACTAATTAGGGTTTTTATTGACTCTAAACTAATCTCTGTCTCAATTTCTCTATTCCGAAACGTGTCTATGAGAGGGAGCTAATTACAAAAGACGGTAAGTACCGTCTTTTGTAATTATTTACCCGAGGATGAGAAGCGACGGTACGAAGTACCTAGTCCCCTTGTGGGAAATCCTCGCGGGGGAGCATCGTAGACTCGAACTCCATTTTGAACCTAAAATCGGTTCTAACTATTCATGCCCCGTCGTGGACTTTAGAACTTTGTATAATAAATTATGTTCTCAGCAAAAAAAGGTGTAATCGGAGCAATAATTGCAATTTTGATATTAACTGTTTTAGAATTTCCAGCTCCAATTGGCTTTGAGACCAGACCGCAAGGGAATGTCTCTTTGCTTTGGTTGGTTCTTTTTCTATGCATATTAGTCACTGAAATTGCCTCCATACCGTTAGTTCTCAAACGACCAAAAATAGGTTCCAAATTAGCATTTTTTGCAGCCGTTCTCAATATTTTCCAAATCATTGCCGACCAACTACACCTTATGCAGCCGGAAGTTGCACCTTTGGGGTATACATTGCTTGAATATTCGGTAGGTGTAGTGTCTTTGTTTCTTATATACTATTCACTGAAAGTTCATAAGGCATAGTTCTGCATCACTGCAGTCCTGATTAAGTCCAAGGCGGGGAGCATATTTGATCAAGCTTACTTGACTTATTGGCGATAATATCTATCATTAGATAAGAATGATTATTAAAAAAATATTATTGTTTACCTTATTTTTCTTTTCCATTAGTTTTTTAACACCAACAATTTCAGTAGCAGTTGATTCTCCAAAAGCAAAAATTTCAAGCGACACAATTTTTATAAGGATTACAGAGAGAGTAGAATATTTTTTCGCCTTTGGAACAGATAAAAAAATAGCTGTATTAGAAAAACAGGCGGAAAATAGGTTAGATAGGGCACAAAATTTCGCTGATGGTGGTAACAACGAAAAAGTCCAAAATCAGTTACAAAGTTATCGTGACAAAAAGCAGGAACAAAATTATTTATTGGAAAAAACTGACGGAGGAAGGGTTTTAAAAAATGTTGAAGAAAGAACCATAGAACAGCAAAAAACTATGGAAAATATAAAAACGGTAGTTGATGAGGGAATGAAACAGGAAGTGATGCAAATACAGGAACAAGTTGTCAATCAAGTAGCTCAAAGAGTTGTTGAAACAAACGGCAAAGAAGGTCAAACAGAATTCTTTAACAAGGTCGAACATGTTTGGGCGCCTGGTACCGGACCGGGAGGTGAAGCTGGAGTGATTTACCAAGGAGGTGCCGGACAACAATTTGCTCCGGGAACATCTGCTGGAGGGATTGGGGGAGTAGTTTACGAAGGCGGTGCCAGGATAATGTTTGCACCGGGGACATCTAGTGGTGGAAATGCAGGTTCTGATATCAAGACTGTCGAGGTGAAGGGTAACTGATTTTCTTGACAAAAAAACTTAAACAGCTATCATTAGTCTAGTGAGGATAAGATTTGTATTTATTTTTACATTTGTTTGTTTTCTCCTAATCTATCTTGGATTAGCTGGTAATTTTCATGTAAAAGCAACTAATTTGGTATTAATTAACGAGTTTGTTCCTTATCCCGGTGATGGTGGGGAGGAATGGATTGAATTACTAAATCTTGACTCTGATAATGCTTTGAGTTTGACAGGCTGGAGATTGGTGGTTCATCAAGGTCCGGAGAATAATTACACTTATTTCCACGAACAAGATTTAAGCGGCAGTATCCCCAAGGGAGGTTTTTTAACATTTGCCACTGATAATGGAGCGCGGATTCCCAATGAGGGTGCTTGTGTTGTTCTTTTTAGAAATGAGTCAGAAAGTGTTTATGCCGTAAAGTTTGGAAATGGAACTTGTGATGATGGGGCTGACGAACAAAATGCGACTGGAGTAGTAATAGAACAAGGAAAATCGATTTATTACGATTTGGATGAGCAAACTTGGGATTCAACTTCCACCCCGACTCGTGGCTGGTGCAACCCGGGGGATGGCGTATGCCCCACTGTCAGTTCAATAGTCAGTCAAATGGAAACCGGAGGCGTGGTCACTAATCTGGGTAACCAAGCTGATTTCTCACGTATTTCCGGGTTATATTTTGAAAAAAGTGAAGGTGGGCAGAGTATCGGTAGAATTACTTTTTTAAATGAAATGAATTTTACTGACATAGACGCCTTGGCCTGGATGGGAACTTTGGATAGTAATCTTAGCATGTCTCAAGGAGCAATTGGCCTTAATGCTGATTTGATAAAAAATCTAACTAGTACACAAGCCAATCTGACAATGTATAACATTACTTTAGGTAACCCCAAAATCTTAGTCGACGGCCAAGATGACAGTGGTGGAATAGTCTCCGGATTATCATATAATCAAACCACCCACACCCTAACTTTTACTGCTGCCCATTTCACTACCTTTACCGTTGCCGAAAACACCTCTTCCTCAAGTACTCCAAGTTCTTCGTCGGGTACTCCAAATTCTGCTCCTGTTTGTGGCGATGCCGAACCATCCTCTACTCCTGATCTTTTTCAAATCAACACTTTTCCAAATAGTGCCAAATTATTTTTTACGCCTCTTTCTGACACCAGTGACTTTTACATCAGTTTTTCAGAAAATCCCAATGCTGAAAAACACGGTGAACAAGTAACTCTTTTCCGTGAAGGTGTCCAATCTCACACCATTTATTACCTTAAGCCTTATACTACCTATTACGTCAAAGTCCGGGGACAAAACGGCTGTATGCCGGGAGATTGGAGTAGCATCATAAAATTTAAAACCGATTCTCAAAAGTATTACAAATACTCTTCACCAAAAACTGTTACCAAGAAAACTATTATCTAACCAGTTACCGCTAAAACACCTCTTGTAGATACAATACCTTAGTCAACTATCACGCCTCAACACCTATAAAACCAGTCATCACTCCGACCAAGCCATGTTTCCTCTGGTGGTGCCGGCAAGAACAGTTGTAATACTTTTACTAAACTTGACTCAAATTCTATTTCCCTGTTCCTGAATATGTCTACTAGTGGGAGCATTAAATGGGCGATGAAAGCAATTCCGATATTGCAGCACTTTGCGAAACGACCGCAGATAGCTAAACAGCTGGAAGATTTGGTAAAATAAAATTATGAAAAAAGCTGGTGTGATTATATTTGCCCTGATTATTGGAATTTTGGCAATAGCTTGGTTAAGTTCGTCCCAGCGCAAAACAGTGGTTAACAATAAACCCGAAATCGCCAAAACGGCCATTCCGACAGGTCTACCGTCCCCAAAGGAAGAAAACCCTCAGCCGAGTCCAGAAAACAAGCTTTGTAGTTGGGTGGATAATTCGGACATAATTATAAAATTGACTTTTGCTGATGGGGTTACCAAGGATACTTCTTACGAAGTAGGTTTTTACTACAGCTCAATTGGATCAGATATGAGACTAGCCAGAAGCGCCTGTGACTACCGAACCGGATTTGCTTATTCTGAAATGAAAAATAAAGGAACTGTGCAAGTTGGCGTTCGGGGTTATAGCGATAGCAACCGTAGACAATTAGAAAATGAACCAATAAATGTTGTCTTTGACGAGAACGGTAATCCAAGTCTACAGTCCCCAATAGTAGTAAAAGTATTAAACTAAAAATTTTCGCTCACTGTTGTCCCAATTGACTCCAAGGCAGGGAAGCGTGTTCTTGATCTGATCTTAAGAATTTGTGATTCTTTTCAAGAAACCACTTCCAATATTGTCTTCTCCGTCTAATGGGATTTTGAAAAGTCCTGATAATATTAGTAGTAAAATATGACCATAATTTATTATTTGTATATACGAGGAACTTATAAATTAATTATTAAATAGTCATAACCCCAAAATGCCGGACAATGAAGGAAGGAAGCCCACCTATCTTATGCTGGTTATTCAGAGTATGTCAGAACAAAATTTTCTTAATGCTAACCTTGTACTAGGTCTTCGGCAATGGTCAAGAAACTATCAGCAGGGTAAATTTAACCAATATCGCCGGGATCCCAGGGAGGAAATCTCAAAAATCGCCTGTATGTTGTATGGATTTGAAAATCCGCAAGGATTAGCTAAAGCCTGGAAAAATTATGATGGCCAATCTCCAGAAACTATTGATCCCGATTCAGAAGTCGGGTTAAGGGCTCGTCTTTCCGAAGAAATGGCCTTATGTATAGAAAGAGGCGGAGTCATTACTTCTTCCGGGCAAAGAGAATCCAATCTTCCCCGATTAGTTGAAGAGACAATTTACCAAGTAAGACCTGAAATTAAAGAAGAAGTAGCTCACGAACTTTTAAGACAAGAAAATGAAAGTCGTCCTTATGTAGAAGGGACAGTCAACAAAACTTAATATCACTCTGCCTCATTATTTCTCCATATCGGACAAATTGCTAATCAAAAAGATGTTCCGTATCAGCCTCTAACGAAAATATTCTTAAGCAAGAGAGTTAAAAGAATTAATCCAAACTAATTATTCTGAAAATCGCGCACTAATAAATAATTGATCAGAGTTTGTTCTGAGGTAACAAAGTGCCCCACCCCTGCCCGCCTTTGGAGGGCTTAATTCTTTAAAATACGTCCGAATTTTTCCGTATTGCAGGAGCCACTAGGCTATAAAATTTACTTTTTAACCGAAGCATCAATGGAAATAGGCGTTGTTATTCGGATGAGAATCGGGCAAAATAATAAGATTGGTGTAAAGCATAACTATGGGTGGAGAAAGAGCCAAAGTTTATCCTGTTCCTGACCCAAAAAGTTTTTAAGGTAGGGATTTGCGTTCTTTATCGGAAGAGGAAATTAAATCCATTACTACCAATTACGGGGTACTAAGAGAGAGTCCTGAAGGTTATGCCCTCTTTCAGCTACTCGGAACTTTGATATCAGCCAGGACTGCTCCGCCAAAATATGTAAAAATAAAGGAAGGTCTAAATGATACTAAAAGAACCAGGATAGAATTGTCAGTAAACTAAAGAATGGGAAATATTGGGTTCAACAGAATCTGGAAGGAAAAGACTTACATAATTATCGTTGGGAAAAGAAATGCTAAACAAGGAGAGCACATACATGTCATTAGCGAATCAGATACGGGTGAAATAAAGTTTGACTCTAAAGACCAGCAACCAAGTGAATTATTAGAAAGAGTGGTAAGTTTAGTCACTAAGAGTGGAACTTCTATCGGGGTAACTCAAAAAGGGATTAAAACAACAACTGAATTTATTGAGACGAACATGGAAGGTAATACCAATATAGATATGCCGATTCTTTATGCAATAGGAGTGCGTCGAAGCGGTGGACCAAAAGGTCACTTTGGGTACGTCATGATTAACAATATTGGTAAGAAAATAGCCCAAGATATTCATTGGGGTATCAGAGGATTCGCGCATGAATAGAGACCGCCGGAAGAACCTTTTGAGTTGGACGCCGGTCAGGAGCGAGAGGTTACCTATCTGCTTTCGGAAGAAAAGGCATTTAAGGAGGACATTCCAGAGTTAAACGTGATAATGGAGTATAAAGATGCTAACGGCAATGCTTATTCCACTCGACGAGAGCTTAAGCAATTAAAAGTATCTTCTGGAGCGTTCTTTGAGCTTAAGGCCGATACTTTAATTAGTAGGTGATGGCCTTGAAATAGTATCTGAGCTAATTCAAACTGGGGACAGAGTCGAAGCCACCTTTAATATTGGGGTTCAAGGTCAGGCCAAGCTAGCAAAAATTGGGTTGAGTGGCAGCCTAATAGCTGTTCTAGGTATACAGACCAGTGATTCATTAAGACAGGCAATACTTGAGTTTGCTCACAAAAAAATACGAAAGATGGTTAAATTAGATAGCCTTGTGGATTATTGTTTTACAACCCACGACCTACCAGAAGGTCATCCAGCAGGAGTTGAGGCTTATAAACTATTAAGAGATTCAATTACATAATCTATGGACATACAAAAAATTAAAATAATAGGCGACTATAAATTAGCAGATATTGTTCATGATATTGAAAAGGGAATCTTGCGGATACCGCAATTTCAGCGAGAATTTGTTTGGGACAAGCCTCGGGTTATCAAACTTCTTGAGAGCATTTATCTTGAATATCCAATCGGCTCATTTTTCTTTTGGGATGCTCCAAGAAAATATTATGATTTCTATCGAGACATTGCTGAATTGGGATTACCAAAACCCGATAAATACGAAAAGATAGTTTTTATTCTTGATGGTCAGCAACGGCTTACCTCACTATATGTCACTGTCAAAGGTTTAACCCTGTACGGACGGGATTATAGAAAGATTTGTTTTGACCTGGACGGCAAAACATTTGTTGACAGGATTCCCGACAACCAGCGGTTTGTTTCAGTATCTGATTTACTCTCCAATGAAAGATATGACGTTTATGAGGGTCTAACGGTTGACCGTAAGAAGTCATTTAACGAGTGTTTCCAGCGGTTTAACAACTATCCTTTCTCGGCTATCGACGTCCGAGATAAAGAATTAGATGAAGTTTGCGACATTTTTGAGCGGATTAACCAGGGCGGGCAAAAGTTAAATCTATTTGATTTGATTTCAGCTAGTACCTGGACGCCTGAATTTGATTTAAGGGTGGCAGTTAAGAATGAAAATGAGAGGCTCAAGTCTAAAGGGTTTGGGGAAATTGATAACGAGGTATATCTCCAGGCCTTATCACTTATTGCCAAAGGTTCCTGTACCCGACCCGTGCAACTGCAACTTAGAGCCGAGGATGTAAACAAAAACTGGCAGGACACAATTGAATCAATGTCTTTGTCTATTGATTACTTGAGAAATAATCTAGGTGTAGTTAATTCCGTCTTTATCCCTTATCGAACAATGATTGCAGTGGTTGCTTATATGTTCTCTAAAAATAAAGGCAGGAGCTTAAGTCATGAACAATCAGAGCTTCTGGCTCAATGGTTCTGGCAAGCAACCTTTTCCGAGCGGTACAGTGCCTCTACGTTAACACTCATGACTGAAGACAAGAAGTTAATGGACAAGATAGCCAGTGGAGCAAGCGTAATAGTTAAATATCCGTTTGCACTTGATATTGACTCTCTTATCCAAGTGAGAATGTATCGTAAATCGGCTGTTAAAAACGGTGTGCTCTGTTTACTTGCCAGAAGAAACCCAAGACATTTCAAGAATAACGTACCCTTGATGCTCAAAGACGGTTATTATTCCGACTTTAACAGCTCCGAGAAGCACCACGTATTCCCTAAGTCGATTGTGCAGAAGAAATTTCCCATGATAATGGTTCATTCATTGCCCAACTTTTGTTTTATTCCAGCCGAGCTTAATAAAGAAATATCAAATAAAAAACCAAGTATTTATTTTCAGGAATATCAAAGTCTTAACCCTGAGTTTGAGGATACTCTCAAGACTCATTTAATCAGGAACGACGAATCAATAAAGCAGGATGACTTTATGTCTTTTCTTGCTTTAAGGTCTGCCATGCTACTCGAAGAGATTACCAGGGTAACGGGTTCTAAAATTGGCCGTGTGATTGCCGATAATGTCAACAAGGCTATTGATGATACCGAAAGAAGATTAAGAGATTTTATAGACAAGAAGTTAGCTCTTAAAAGTGCTGATTATTGGAAAACAAACATGCCCAGCGACATTGTGGGTGTAGTGAGGCAAAGGGTTAATGAGTATTTATCCAAAGACCCTTCAAGGACAATAAGTGATTTTGCTTCAAGAAATTTGCTCGACTTTTGTGACATCATGGACTATTCCAAAATAGTTCTTTCGAATTGGGATGTTTTTGGCTCATTTTTCAGGTCAAAGATTGAAACCGAGAAACGGTTTTTGAACCTTAAAGAGTTTAGAAATGCTGTTAAACACAGCCGAGGCGAAATAGTACCGTTTATTCAAAAAGAAGGAGAAGCTGCGCTGGAATGGTTATCAATAATACTTGTTGAAATTGAGAAACGAAATGACACCAAAGCTGCTACTAGAGCCGAAACAGATGAAGAAATCCTTAATAGAGTTGAATCAGGGTTTGTTAAAAAGATGGTGTATGGGATACCAGAATGGGTAAACAGAGATTATCCAGACGGTGAGGCGTCTATACTTCGATGCAATACTGGTTCAGACCATTTCCTTAAAGTGAGAGGTAAAACCGCCATCTGGTACTACTACGCCAAAATTTGGATATATGCCGACTTGAAAGATGCTACCCCTGAAGAGGTAAAAATTCTAAAAGAAAAATTGTCAGAATCAGAATCTGTTTTATCAAAAGGAAGTGGTTCGACTCGATTCCACATCATAAATGAAAGCGACTTCAAAGTGGTTCAGGAGATTATAAAAATGAGAGTAAAATATATATTAGCAAAAAAAATATTATGATTCCTGCAACTTTGCTTTTAATTGCGGTAGCAGGGTTAATATTGGTGCCTTTATGTTTTATCCTCTTGTTCATAAAAAGGTCGAAGGAAGATAAACAAGAGAGACAACTAGGATTCGGAGTTTATTCTCTAACAGAAGGCTTCATATATCTTATTCTTGCGATATTCGTACAAAAAAAATCATTGGGTGCAATAATTCTGGCAACATGTATATATGGTTTGGGAAACTACATGGAGTTATCCGCTGTTTGGCTCGTAAATAAATTCATATTCTTCACAATGTTACCGATGCGATTAATATTTTTTTCTTTTTTGCTTGGAGGCATCCGCGCTATCAGAGCTTTGAATAATACCAAAGACTAATAATATGGAAAATAGTAAACGAGCTGTAATTTGTTCAAAATGTGGAAGTGAGCTTAAACCGCTTGGTAATACAGTGAACAAATTCCAAAGAGAAGGGTGGTGTCAAGTAGATTCTAAGCTTGAAGAGTGGAATCAGTGGCTCGGGACAACCTGCTCAAGGTGCCTAAGGATATTTTGTGAGAAGTGCCATGAATCTGGTCTTGGTGCAGGAAATTGTCCAGATTGCGGCGGGGAATTAAGGCCAGCGTCGAGTCACTTTTTACCAAAAGATGGACCTGATAATAATAGACCAAGTCAACAAACTAATGGAGAAAGCAATATTGCAGACAATGATTGCTTTGAAAAGGTCATAGAACATTTTGAATCATTAGGTTTTGAGATAAACGATAAGGTAGTAAATGACGATTTAAGCCGATGCGTTTGCAGGAAGAACGGAATGCCAACCAATATCAAGTTTACCCCTGATCTTGGATTTATGGTCTATATTAGTTTCGGTCTTAATAAACAAACATTAAATGAAAATAAGTCTCAATTTTTAGAACTACTTAACAAGGCGAATTCAGTGTCTTTAATAGGGAAGTTTTATCTTGAAAATGAAACTTTGTTTTGTGTAGGACGTTTTCCTCCGTATTATTCAAAACAAGAATTTGATACTTTCTTAACATGGTGGTCTATGGACCTTGTTGAACTTATCTCTAAAAACGAGGATATTAAAAAATATGAATCGAAATAGTCTAAAAATATCTTTTAATTATCAATAATTATGCATACAAAAGACCAACAAGAATATCTGGATGACTTCACAAAGGAACTTGCAACTAAACATCAAGCGCATGTGCATATACGACTAAAAATCGTTCATCAAGAGAATTCGAGCACAGAAACATCAGAGTTTCTTATGCAACGAACTACTAACTGGAATCGCCTTAGTCGACCACCCTTCTTTTGGGATATGGATAGACCAAAAACAGGTGCCGAAACGTTTAAATCGAGTTGCCCATATTGTCAAGTGCAGTTTGAGGCTACAATCGATAGTCTGGACCAACTCGTAAAAAATCTTGCTGAAGAAAAAAGAGATTTGCTAAAAACCAGAATTTTAAGAGGAATTATTTCGATTATCTCTCTTATATTATTAATCACTGCATTTAAAACTCCAGGATTTAACGATGATTGGACGGCTCTTCTGACTGTCATCAGTTTCTTTGCCCTCCCCTTATCCTTCATATCATTAATACAAACAATATTTAAGGAAACTAATATAGGTGTTCGTTCTAACAGCTTTCAAAGCCGTCATGATACCTATGCTAGCGGTACCATTCACTATAAAACGGTTGATAGTTATTAATATATTTATAATATATGACCATTGAATTTACTTGGTTAAAAAACAAAGTAACAAATTCAGTCTAAATGCAAGGAAGTTATCGAAATAAAATTTGATCGTATTTTTTCCCGTAAGTGCTTTATTTTCTTCTCCATCTATTATCATCTCTAACTGATTCTTTACCTGAAACATTACCTCATTATCTAGGAGTACGGCAGGAACATCTGCTGGTCTGGGTGGGGCCAGGTTCAGAAAATCGCCAAACACGCGGACTATTGGTAAAATCATAATTATGTTAGAAGAATTATTCTTTGTCCTTGGAGTTGTAAATAATCTGTTTTTAATTTACATTTTTTTGATTCGGGGAAAAATGACAATTTTAAAACGGGTTGGGAAGTTTTATTTTCTTTTAGCAATTCCAGCGGTCTATGGGATTTTCCTGGTTCAACAGGAACATAAAACGGTGCGTTACAGCATCTTTTTAGGGATATTTTTAGCTTTTTTAACTTTGGAATTTCTGTATGATTATATTTTGAAGATTCCTTTCCGTGAGAATTTGAAAAAGTATTGGAAACAAGCAACACCCTATCTGGCTCTTTATTATGCGATGAATTACGGATTTGTGGTGATGGTTTGGAAAAACTATTCTAGTGTAGGAGGAATTATTATGCTTGGACTTTTGGTTATTCAAATAATTGTAAATTTGCGCACACATTCTCCGGTTCAAAAATAATTACATATAAGTAACAACAACTCAATTAGTAAGGGTTAATTGTTGTTGGGATTGTTGCAGTGTAGTTTCTGGGTCAATACGTAATTCAGCCCAGTCTGCTGTACAGAAGTTGTCCGACTAGGCAGAACTTGTTAGAAAATCCAGTCATCATGACTGGATTTTCTGTAAATATCCCGATTTGAAACGAAAACCTTTAAGTGAGAATCTGGAGGCAATTAAGTCTTTGAAACCCTGATGCATCGTAATCTGTGACTGGTCGGAGAGTAACTTTTTCTTATTAAATTCTTTCAAAACCCTTTTCAATATTTACGTTTTATTAGCTAAACTTAAATAATTAGGTAATCAATATGGCTAAATATGTAGATGGATTTGTTCTCGTAGTTCCAAAATCCAAAACAGACGAATACAAGAAAATGGCAGAAAGAGGTCGGGATACATGGATAAAGCACGGTGCCCTAGGATATTATGAGTGTCGTGGCAACGATCTTATACCTCAGGAAATGGGTGGCGAAAAGGCGAAGTCATTTACCGAAATAGCTGGGGCGAGTGGTGATGAGACGGTATGGTTTTCTTTCATCATTTTTAAATCCAAAGAACATCGCGATGAGGTCAATGCTAAAGTGATGGCAGAGATGAACGAGCAAATAGGGGATCACAAAGATATGCAGGTACCTTTCGACATGAAGCGAATGTCTTACGGGGGTTTTCAAGTTGAAGTCGAAGGGTGACGGGTGATTGCAGGGTAAGTTGAACTTGGAAAACCTCGCTTAATGTTTTGTAAACTAAATCCGAACCCTACGTCTTGGTTCTTAAATGCGTTCATAAATGGAGCCAATACAAAATATCGGCGTTATATAATCACTTATGTCAAAAAGATTAGTCCTGTTTTCTCGTCCAAGCCTCCAAATTTTTGAGCGGTTATCAGAGGTTTTATTTCCCCAATATTTAGACGAAAGAGTTTTTGCCTATATGCCCTCCGAGGGAGATAGTCCCGAAAATGCCAAATATGATCCAATTTGGCAGGAATTTACCAAAATAAATAATGCCAAACTTGTTTACCTAAATAATTCCAAGAGGGGAGACGAAGCCAAGGTAGAAAAAGATAAGTTGTTAACTGCAAACATATTAATGATTACTGGCGGCAACACCTTTAAGTTATTAAATCACTTACGATTGTCTGGTTTAGATGATGCCATTGTTGAATTTTGGAAGAAGGACAACGTTGTTTTGTCTGGTTTCAGCGCTGGTGCCATTATTCTAACGCCCCGCATCAACATTTCTTCGCAACGAGCTACTGATTTGGCCGACGAAAATAGCGTCGGCCTTAAAGATCTGACTGGTCTAAATATTATTGACTTTGAAATCTGGCCCCACTTTAATCCTAAGTTAGATCAAAAAGTCTTCGACACTTATCGATCAAACTGCCCCAACCTTATCGAAACTGTTAGTGATGAGGAAATAAAAATTATTGATAAGTAACCTCTGTCATGGACCCGTGACGCTTGGTGAGCTCTATAAAATAACAGCAACTTGAAGGCAGGCAATTTTACCACCCGGAAACCATATCTGTTTAAATTCGGTTTTCAGAATGAAAATACTGTAGTAAGGCAGCCACACTTCTGCCCTCTCTCATTTTGCCAGACAAGCAAATATCCACTGCCTCCTGACTACTTACCCAAACCGTACTAATTTCTTCCCCTGGTTCCAGGTCCTGTTTTCCTGTCAGCTCAAAAGTATTGGTCACAAAATAGTACAAAGTCCATTCGACGGTCGGCCCGCCGCTGGTTGAGACGGTGAAGAGTCGGATGTCCTGAACATCAACGCCCACCTCCTCCCTTGCTTCTTTTTTTGATGCCTCTGCTATTAGCTCCGGCAAGTCGCCTCTGTCCCTGATATCGTCCCAGTCGGCGATTTTATCCCTAACCTTTCCGCCGGGCAATCGGAAGTCATAGTCCTTAATCTCTTCCCTGTACTCCCGGCTAAGTAATATTTTATCCGTTTGTTTATTATGAATAATAATTCTAGTTCCGGGAGATCTTACTGCTTTTTCAAATACTCTCCCGTCCGGTTTCTCTGTCTCTTCCACCCTAATAATATTTCCTTGGTATACAACTTTTGGCCTAGTTTGCCCTTTAGACATGACCTATTATATCTCGTATTATTTAGAATTTCGAAATTCGATAGATAATCTTCAACTCACTCCTTTTCTTGCATTAACATCCTTTCAGATGAGCCAGATTCTATTAAAAAAAATATATTTTGTATACTATTCTTATCAATACTATAATTGATGAAAACCAGTATCGAGTTGAACTAGCAGCCGCCTGTCGGGATTGTGACGGCATAAAAAAGGTCAGAAACACCGGCCAGGTAAGACAAATGGGTCAGTCTACTGTCCAGGTGATGTTTAATGGCGTCCTTGTTCCAGCTGATGGTTATTGTGGATCCTGGATGACTGATCTAATTCAGCATTCCCATGGTCATCACGAACCACAGGAAGAAAAAGTATTTTATGAAATAGTCCAAAGGTTGCCTGTTTCCTGTGTCTCAATTATCGAACTTGGATTTTATTGGGCTTACTATAGTGCTTGGCTGGCAAAAGAAAAGAGGAATACTACTGTTATCTGTCTGGAGCCTGATGAAAATAATATGAATGTAGGCAGAAAGACCTTCTCTGTGAACCACTTATCTGCTCACTTTGTTTTAGGCGCCATTGGTAAGGAATCAAAAAAGCGGATAGCATTCACTCGATCATCAGACGGAAAAACGGTTCATATACCTCTTTATACCGTTAGCCAACTAGCGAAAAAATTCCATCTGAAAACTATCGATATTCTCCACGTCGATACTCAAGGCGAGGAAGAAAATGTTCTCAACTCTATTGATGATTTGGTAAAAAATAATAGGATTAGGTTTATTGTTCTCTCGACCCATCACCACTCCATTTCTGGCTCTCCACTTACTCATATAAACTGTCTAGACGCTATTAAAACTCTAGGCGGTCATATTATCGCTGAACATTCGGTTTACGAGTCTTTTAGCGGTGATGGCCTTATTGCCGCTTCATTTTTTAACCAAGACAAAGACTTTCATGTCGGAATTAGTTATGCACGTAATTGCCAAACATTTTTTGTTCCTCCTGAGCAAGAAATTGCCTTTTTAACCAACACTATTAAATCCCAAAAAATTTAGTTTAAAACCATGCCCTGTAGGGATCTAGGTGCCTACCAGCTGGAGATTCATTTATCCATTTTATCTCTGTCTTTATTTGGCACATCTCGGCTCTGCTAAAATCAAACCATGGCCAATCCCAGCGATATCAAAAAAATAGTTAAAAACGGGTATGCCCAAATTGCCAAAGCTTCCAATCAGTGTGGTTGCGGCAGCTGTTGCGGTTCCAATATAACGGTTCAAAAGCAGTCGGGGGAGCTTGGTTACTCTCAAGAAGAAATGTCTTCAGTGCCGGATGGTGCCAATTTAGGTCTTGGTTGCGGCAATCCTACAGCTATTGCATCTCTTCAGCAAGGGGAAGTAGTATTAGACCTTGGTTCAGGTACTGGTTTTGATGTTTTCTTGGCGGCCAAAAAAGTTGGCAAAATGGGAAGAGCTATCGGTGTTGATATGACGGATGAAATGTTGACCAAAGCTAATGAAAATGCTAAAAGAGGCGGCTATACCAATGTCGAATTTAAAAAAGGCGACATTGAAGATCTTCCGGTTGATGACAATAGCGTCAATGTTGTTATCAGTAATTGTGCAATCAATCTCGCGCCCGATAAAGCAAAAGTATTTAAGGAAATCTATCGCGTTCTTAAATCCGGTGGCCGTCTTATGGTTTCTGATGTTGTCCTGGTTAAGCCCCTGCCCGATGACCTAAAAAACAATAAAGACATGTTAGTTGGTTGTGTCAGCGGAGCCATCTTAAAAGCCGATTATTTAAGCCTTCTTAAACAAACCGGTTTTACCAATATCAAAATCCACCAAGAAACCCCTGCTTTTCTGCCGGAGTATGGGTTAAGCATCACCTACTCAGCAACTAAATAGAGGTAAATATCTTTACCTTGATAGTTGTAATAGTGCCTATTGTAAGTGTAAATTGAATATATGGAAATAATAGATAATTTTAAGAAAATAACCTGGTTCACTTGGAAACCCCAATTACTATGATGACCATCACCTTTCTTTCTCCATTAATTGCTAAAAAGTTTAAAAAGCAGGGCTCCCGGTATCAGGTTGGTAAATTAATATTTTAAGCACTAAACGCCATGAACACTCTTATAGTTTACGACTCCCAATATGGCAATACCAAAAATATTGCTCTGGCCGTGGCTAAATTTTTACCATCAGCCAAGACGACAAAAGTTGGCGAAGTAATTTTAAGCGATTTTGAAAAATTGGATTTATTGATCGTTGGTTCACCCACCCAAGGTGGTCAGCCAACAAAAGCAGTGCAGCAGTTTTTAAGCCAACTACCCTCGAATGCTCTTAAGGGAATTAAAGTCGCCGCATTCGATACCCGGTTTTTAGAGAGTAATCTAAACTTTGCCTTAAAGCTTTTAGTTAGAACTATTGGTTACGCTGCCCCAAAAATGGCCAAGAGCTTAGTAGAGAAAGGTGGCCAGTTAGTTGTTGCCCCCGAAGGATTCATTGTAAAAAACACAAAAGGTCCCGTCGTCTCTGGTGAACTGGAAAGGGCCGAAAAATGGATTAATAAATTATCACCGTCAGCGTTAATTAACACATCTCGTCCGAAATTGAATCCAACAGGGAAGTCCAGTCGCTAACGAGTTTTAAAAAATACCCCCTTCGTCTGGAAGCCATCAAAGTCGTTTGGTTTAGTGAAGCATCATTCTCCGATCATCCCAAGGCCTATTGACTTATTTATCAGTAAGCCCCATTATAATTTTAATGAAAAAGGTCCCCCGAAGTATTTTTAAAAAGATTGGGTACAGTAACTCTTTACTCGCCATCCTTGGATTGGTAATTTTTTCTCTGCTGGTCTTGTCCCTGTCATTGGGCTTAGTTACTAAAAGGAGTTCGCTTACCAAAAAGGCCGCCGAAGCATTTTTACCTCCTGTTGGTTTCAATAACAGTGCGCTAGTTCCCGAGTCAGCCGAAGGTGAGGTAATAATTAAATTAAAAAGCCAATTTCTGCCGTTAAAATCAAAAGAGGAATTTAGCTCCGGTAATGTTAATTCCCTTGGGCTTGACTCAGCTTCATGGGATTTTACTCAGCTCGATCTTTCAACCGTTCCCCGCTCGATTCAATCTTTAAACAAAAAGTTTAGAATCGCCAAAGTCGAAAAAGTTTTCAAAGGAGCCGTTTCTCCTAGCCAGGAGATTGCCAAATTCAAGCAAAAATTTACCCTCCAAATTACCAAAGGTGAAAGAAAAATAAATGAAGACCAATTCTCCAAAATTGATTTATCAAAAACCTACAAACTGACCTTTAATCCCAAAATCGCCATCGAAGACATAATTCTTGAATTAGCCCAAAGCCCCGAAATTGAATATGTTGAGCCCAACTACATAGTCAAAGGAAGCTTAATTCCCAATGATCCGGATTTTAATCAGCTTTGGGGTTTAAATAATACCGGTCAGGAAGGGGGAACTGTGGACGCCGACATTGACCTTCCCGAATCTTGGGAGTTATCATCGGGAAGCACCCAGGTCCTTGTCGGAGTGATTGATTCCGGAATTGATTACGACCATGAAGATCTAAAAGATAACATCTGGGTAAATCCGGGTGAAATTAAGGGCAACGGCATTGACGATGACCAAAATGGTTATATTGACGATATTTTCGGATGGAATTTTGTTTCAAATTCCAGCGATCCGATGGATGATGCCGGCCACGGAACCCATGTTTCCGGTACTATCGGAGCCGTATTTAATAATTCGCTTGGAATTGCCGGAATTAGCCCCAAAGTAAAATTAATGGCCTTAAAATTTCTGGACTCGCAAGGCCGAGGGCTCACGGACGACGCCGCCAGGGCTGTCAGATATGCCAACTTTATGGGAGCGAAAATTACCAATAACAGCTGGGGTGGCGGTGGTTATTCAAAAACCTTGTATGACGCTATCAATGAAGCCAACAGTATCGGTAGCCTATTTATGGTAGCTTCGGGAAATGATGCTCACAATCTCGACATCACCCCCGACTATCCATCGTGTTATAACTTACCCAACATTCTTTCTGTTTCTTCTACTGATCGTTATGATAAATTGTCTTCGTTTTCCAATTATGGGATTAACTCCGTTGACGTTGTTGCTCCCGGTAGTTTTATCCTTAGTACCGTACCGGGTTCATATGCCGTCAAAAGCGGCACTTCCATGGCTTGTCCCCACGTCACCGGGCTTGCCGCTTTATTGTTGAGTATTGATTCCAAATTATCGCTTATCGATCTCAAATCCTTGATCGAATCCAATACAGATGATTTAGGCTCCCCGGGCCGGGACAGTAGTTTTTCGTCAGGCCGAATCAATAGCCAGAAGTCAGTCGAATCATTAATAGCAAATAATATTGTGCCTTACGGAGATATCATATCACCGGAGCCGGAAAGCCTTGTTGGCGCCACTGTCCGGGTTACTGGAACTGTTGGTGGCAGGTCGTTTGTCTCCTATCGTCTCGAAATAGGCCAGGGCGAAAATCCACCCTCATGGACCAATAACGGTATAATTTTGGCTGGCGACGGCAATAGTCCGGTAGATAACAATTTAATTGGAACTATCGATACTTCCTCCTATCAAAACGGTATTTGGACTTTAAGGCTGTTAATCTCCGGCCAGAATAACTCTAATTTCGAAAGAAGAGTTGTCGTTAATTTAGATAACTCTGGAGGGCCAGGTTGGCCCAAAACTGTAGGCAAGGCAGATGTTTCCTATCAGCCGGATCGCACCGATTTTTTGGTGGAAGATATAAATAATGATGGCCAGAAGGAGGTCATTGCCGGTGCTGATGATGGTAATGTTTATGTTTGGTCTCCTGGTGGCAATTTACTGCCTGGCTGGCCAAAATACTTAGGGGGTGAGCTATCTGGCAATGCTTCTTATAGTGTTCCTGCCGCTGGTGATATCAATAACGACGGACTAAAGGAGATCATCGTTAGGGTTTATGCCTATTATTGTCCCTCTTTGACGAGCTGTGTTAGCGAATATAATATCCACGCCCTGAATTCCCAAGGGGCAGAAATCGACAGTTCCTGGCCCAAAATAGGCTATTTTAATCATCCCGTAGTCATCGATATCGATAATGACGGCCAAAAGGAAGTTATTGCCTATAACTCAAACAATAATAAACTCTATATTTTCAATAGCGATGCTTTCGAAAGCTCATTCACCTTATCCTCCGGAGGTTCGGATTATATGTCTGTTTCTGATTTAGACAACGACACCCGTCAAGAAATTATTTTTTCCAAAGAAGGCGACGTCATCGTCTACAAAAACGACGGCTCCTTAATGTGGAAACGAAACTTAGAGGGGATGGTAAGTTATTCCAAGCCCACCCTGGCCGATCTGGACGGTGACAAAAAATCCGAGGTGATCGTTTCTTCTAGTCCATCAGACCTAGGTTTAAATGGAAAGGTATGGGTTTTCAAAAGTGATGGCAGTAATTTTCCCGGCTGGCCAAAGTCCGATTATCTTAAGGGGAACACTCGCTATTCCAGTATAGCCGTTGGGGATATCGACAACGACACAACTATTGAATTGGTCTTTGGCACCAACAAATACCAGGTTATGGTTTACGATGCCAACGGTACGGCTGAGAATGTAATTTATCCCGAAGTCTGTAATTTTAATCGTGGCGCTGCCTTAGCCGATATCAATAGCGATGGGTTTTCCGAAATTATTATTGGCTGTACTCCCGGCAACGACTCGGTTAATGGATTTTTTGCCTATGACTTTAAGGGGAACTTAGTTCCCGGCTGGCCTAAAAAAGTATACATTTCCTCAACTCCCTCAGTTGCCGACATTGATGCTGACGCCAAAGTCGAAGTAATTGCTCTGGGGCAGGAAACTTATTATTCCAACACCAAAATATTTGTGTTTAAGACGGACAATCCTTATTCCCCTCAACACATTGATTGGCCGATGTATGGCCACAATGCCGCCAGGACCAGTAATTGGGCTCCGCCAAGGGTGATTCCGACATCCACCCCCGTTGCTACTTTGACTCCAACGCCGGTTCCGCCAGGATTTAGTGAATTACCAGCCGAGTTTGGAACAGCCATTGCCTTATCGCCCGATATGAACAGCTTCGTCCAGGTGCCGATAAACGAGCAAAAGCCACAACTGAATATTAACCAAGATTTGACGGTAGAGTTTTGGGTCAACCGCGATTCCTATTCTCTTGACACTAACAGCTGGATTATCAACAAACGTGTTAACTTTCCCTCTTCGGGCGAGGGAGATCTATACGCGTTATTGCTTGGTACCAATGCTATGTCTGAAGATTTCCAGACACTTTTTTTTCATAAATCGGACACTGAAAAGGGATTAGTATTTTCAAGCAATTTACCGAAACTTTTATTCATCCCCAACAATTGGTATCATCTGGCCGCAGTTTATGGGAACAGCCGCGTTAAGTTGTTTATTAACGGCCGATTGGTCGACGATTCAGCCCTCAATGAGTCACGTGAATCGCCCAATGATTATTCTCTGCCCTTAATTATTGGAAAAACCAATACCAATCTCAAGCTCGACGAAGTAAGGATATCCAATTTTGCCCGGGATGTCGCTGGCGATTGGGCTGCCGGAAAATACATGTCTCCCTTAATAGTTGATGAAAATACTATGGGACTTTGGCATTTTGACAATAGCCTAGTCGATAGCTCGCCCTATCGCTTTGATGGAGTTGCCCAAGGTACTATCCGGTATATTAATGTCGCTCAACCAACAATTACTCCGACTTTAGTACCCACCAACACTCCCACCAATACCCCAACTCCAACTCCCACCAATACCCCCACAAATGTCCCGACGCCGACAGTTACCCCTAAGCCAAATTCTATCCCGGAAGTGATTACCAAAATATTACCATCAGCCCAAGTAGGCAAACAGTACCAAGCCAGGATTATTGTCCAAGACAAAGATAGCGATCTGCTGAGCGTAAAAATCAGTGGTCTACCGGTAGGAATAAAATATTCCTGCGTTAACACCAAGGGTAAGACTAACTGCACAATTTATGGGATAACTACCAGAACGGGTATCTACCAGGTTAAGGTTGAAGCCGACGACAAAAGAGGCGGAACAGTAAAAAAGTATTTACCGCTGTATGTGATCCGGATAGCTAGGACCGTAGATTAAAACTAGTCTAAAGTTATCGGCAGCGGTGGCAATTCTACTCTAAACATACACGATTAGAAACAAAGATGCCCCATACCACACACCCAAAATTCCTCCATCCTATAGCTGTTAAAATTCTTGAAAGGATTATTAGCCATGAAAGAATTATATAAAGGTCCCAATATAGTACCTTATTATGATTTTTACCGGCTACCCGACATCACCAATGAGGCCTTAAGCAGAACCAGTGAATACTTATTTGAACCACAAAATTTATATCCCCGTCTATTGGCTCTTCTTGCCCAAAATCTAGATCGATCCACCCAAATGGTGGCTGTTAAAAGACTTAAACAAGGTATTCGGGATTCAGGTCATTTACTTGGGTCAGTTAGCAGTCAAGAAGTCAGAGACAAGAGAAATTTATTAAGAGAACAATATATTGATGACTTATCTGATGTTTCTGGGCACCATGCACTAGAGCGTGTTAGCGGAGCGGAAATCACTCAAGCTCGTTACAAAGAAGGAGTTTCGGGTGGAAAAGTATTAATCAGAATCGAAGACCTAGACCAGCCAAATTTCTCACTATTATCTTTTGCTCCAGAGATAAGAAGTTTATTTAATATTAATCCTAATTTATTAAATCCAGATATAATTACTGAAGTTCTTGCTGCCTATCCAGGAGCAACCTTCAGTCGTCGTCACGTCTTCGAGCAAGCCGGATATACGGTCTTTTCTCCAGAGTATCAAATTCACTTATTAGCCAGATTAGGAATTGCAGTCAAAAGACATATGCTATCGCCGGTTCTTGACAAGATTAGGCATTTTGGCCGACAGAATATGGTAGTTTATTTTTCGGGCGAACATGGCAAAACACCTCTTGATCATAAAACTGACGTATATTTAGGATTAATGGGCGGGAATTCCCAAAGCCCCGAATTTGAGTCTCGAATGGGTACAGAGTTTTTTCGAGGATATTTAGACTCAGTATATCGATCAGCCGATAAGTCTTTTTCCCAACTACCATCGGAAACCCGAGCTCAAATTGTAAATATAATTCAGGCTCTAACTTTTATGAGAACTAGAAATAGAAAATATGGTCAGTCGGGAGAAGGACTAATGATTCAAGTACTAGAACCATTGCATCAAGGTAAGCTAGCTGAAGCCGAGCAGGCTATAAAAAGATTAATATTTGAAAATCGACGCCTTTGGCCTTTACCAACACTGGAACTGTTTGGCTTGACCGAAGCCGAAAGAATTGAGTTTGAACGGCTAAAAACAGAAGCATCAACGGCAAAGAGTGAAGCCAAGAGAATACAGAAAGAGGCGGAAAAGAAAAAGCGGCCACCGCCACCCGATGATTGTGATCCCTCCCTGAAAACAAAGGTAGAAGCTTTGCTAGGTCAAACCTATCGCCATGAAGATGCCTTTGGTCACGAGCAGTATGCTTTCGTATCACTTGCAACAAGAATATCAAAGAATAAACTGCCCATCCCAGGTTATGTCCGGGTAAAGTCTAATTCCTCTCTAGACGGATCTACAACAAATTCAACTACTACCATAACCTATGGAGCCGCATTAAGAATAGCGCAATCATGGCGTCTAATGGAGGAAGACCAAAAACTAAAGTAGGTCCCAACGTTTGATACCCCACCTTAGACGCCGGAACTCTTGTATGATTTGTAAATATGAGAAAAATCAAACAAGGAATCACCTTTGGTGTCTTAGCTGGCCTCGTTGATTTGGTCCCTATGATTATTCAAGGACTAACTTGGGACGCTAATCTTTCTGCTTTTTTATTGTGGGTAGTTTCCGGTTTTTTGATTGCTAGTTCAAATCTTCCGCTCAAAGGTCCAGTCAAGGGTGTGGTCATTTCCTTTTTAGTCCTTATTCCATCTGCCATACTTATTGGCTGGCAAGAACCAATTTCCCTTGTACCCATTTTTATTGTGACTCTAATTTTAGGTTCGGGTTTGGGATATTGTATAGATAAGTTTGGGAAATAAACGTCAGTACTCTTAGGTCAATTTATTTATTCGTTAAAATTATTTTGAATCCATCGATCAATATCCGTTGGATATTTATAAGTTATCGATTCTTCGTCGGCCAGTGGCGGCTCCATTTCTTTTACTGTACTCTCAAAACCTTCATCACTAACATCAAATCTCTCCTTGGTTTGCCTATTTTTCAACAACCTTTCCCATGCAATTGATTTTGGGGTCTCAACAAATATTGTTATAGCCGGAATCGATAACTTATCGGCGATTTGCCTTACTAATCCTCTCTCGTATTTGGTGAAATTGCCAGTGTCGTGAACTACTGTTTTTTCTTGTTTTTAGTTGTCTTCGATCTTCCTATACATTTCTTGATAAATTTTATCCCACCCTGCCTGGTCAATTTCGCTATCGGTAATATCTTTTCCAAAAATTTGAAACTTCACTTCATCAAGGTCAATTCTCGTGTAGCCATATCTTTTTACTAATTCATTAGCCAGAACTGATTTGCCAGAAAATGGAATACCGCAGAGAATATATAGTCTATTTTTAGTCATAAATATTTTTACTTTCTCCCCTCTTCCCTTAATTGTACGTCAAAATACAAAATTAACCCATTCTTGGCGCTGGCCGCGG
The DNA here is from genome assembly GCA_041663285.1 of Candidatus Shapirobacteria bacterium. Taxonomy (GTDB): domain Bacteria; phylum Patescibacteriota; class Microgenomatia; order UBA12405; family UBA12405; genus UBA1435. The sequence continues at coordinate 8,634 of JBAZSP010000010.1, read as the reverse complement.
GCGGAGTCGCGGCACGAGACACCTCCAATTCCCATATATTTTAGAACTACTCCGGCAATGCAGAATGATTTTCGAACCTTTGCTAAAATCTATCTACTGTGGATTTTAAATTTAAAAGCGATAAATACAAGAAAGTCCGTGGTGGCCTCTCCCGACTTTTAGAGATATCTTGTGCTATGTGCAATCAGCCAATATGTTTTTATCAAAAAGACGGCCCCGGAACTCTAAAGAGAATGTATCTAGATAGAATTTTTAATTCATCTTTATACACTGGTTTAGATAAATTACCCCTAAAAAGCATTCCTCAATTCAAATGTTTAAATTGTAAGCAGCTTTTTGGGTGTTCCTTATATATATGAAAAAGAAGGTAGGCTGGCGTTCAGCTTTTTTATTGGCACCGTTTCCAAGAAAATTACCAAGTCAATATAGTTCCAGAATTGTTTGTTCCATCCTGCGAGCAAAACAATAAATTAAATAAACCTTCTTATCTCCCCAAATATTTTGTTGTGGCCTTGTTGATTAGGATGTAAACCATCGGAGAAATCATTTGCTTGAAGAGTAGCGAGAAGATCAACGAATGGGATAGTATGTCTACTCGCCAATTCTTTAAGACGACTATTAAAAAGCTCAACTCGTTCCTGGTTATAGCAATGGCCATCGCCATCAGGTAAGGGTTGTAACTGACTATCGTCACCAATAACCAATCCAACAATTAGTAAGTTACCAGAATATTCTTTTGATATTTTAATGATTAATTCCATATTATCTACAAATCGTCTCTCTTGATCGGCTTCTAATTCTTGTCCCTGGAGGTATCGAGTATCATTAACTCCAATCACAATTATTATATGGGTTGGGTTTCTGGCCTTCAGCTCATCAATTCTGTCTAATAAATCCTCTGTTGTGTTACCACCAATTCCCAAGTTATAAACATTCACAAATTCATCTTGATATTTTAATTCCAGATATTCTCTAATTTGGTTCACCCAGCCATTTTTGATATAAGCTGCCTGGGTTACACTGTCACCCAAAAAACAATAACTTCTATCCATATATCAAGATTATAACAATCGCCATCTAATAACCGGGCCCTTATCCAACCAAGTATATTTTTCTGATTATTTCCATCTCGTAGAGTTAATTAAAAAGACGGTACGAAGTACCTAGCCCTCCTGTGGGAAATCCTCGCGGGGGAGCAGTTTTGAAATACCAGGAAATAATCCATTTTAATATTTTAGGCTCGTTTCAACCTTTCGATTATCGGCCAAAAAATCCTTTGAACATTATTCTCATTCAACTCAGATAAACTAAAATATTTAACCTCTGCACTATCTTCGTCATTAGTCTTTAATTTTCCATCAATTCTTACCACCTCATAAAATATCAATATTGAATGTGCACATTTGCCATCATAAGTGAAAAAGTCTTGTGTAACATCAATAAGTTTTATTGTTTTTATTAAAATTCCGGTTTCTTCTTTATATTCTCTTTCTAAGCTGTCCCTAATACTTTCCCCCAATTCTATTCCTCCACCTGGTAAGCCAAACTTACCAATCAAGGGGTGCCGTTGAAGCAAAACCCTACCTTTGTTCAATAAGACCCCGTAAACGCTAATTCTAAATCTAAAATCAGCCGGATCCTTTTCAAGCTTGTTGCCAAACAAGTCGTAAGCAAGGACTTTCCTATTCGAAACTTTGCTAAATAACGATTTACTCATAATTTTAATTATAATAAAAAGTTAAAAATAATATAAACTTCTCCTAGAAGATAAATGCTCTGCGCGACGCCCTCTACCGGTCCCCACCCTACCCGCAATCGGTGAAGCGATAGTTTTTACAGGTGGGCAAACCCCAATCCTAAGGTCGTGGGTTATTTATCTTCGACCTTGAAGATTTAGGTCAAAAATATTTGCCTCATCTTGGCTTTAGCCGGTAAATGAATTGGAGCACAAGCCCAGGCGGTATCTTAATATTTTCCCATACTTCTGAAATATTCTTCAGTAAAAACAGGGTCAATTTTATAATAAAAGTCTATAAAGAATTTAACCTTATCACCGATTATTTTATTGGTATCCACAATCTTCCAAAATTCATCAGAACCAGTAAATATGTTCATTGCAATTTCATTAAAATCATTTTCGGCCGAAGAGGTTGAATACTGATTGAGAAAACCCTTGTCTATAAAAAATTGATCAAACTCCTGATCGGCACTCTTTTCTTTGATCTCATTGTAGCCCCCCGTGCCATAGCTAAAATCAGGATCATTAAAAAGATTCCAGGTTGGGTTATCCCATTTTGTTTCGCTTCTGTTGTAATAGGGATCATTTTCGGCCAATAATATGCTGGAAAATTCATGATGAAACATTTGTTCGATATATTCATCTGTATAGCCCATATCCAACCCCTCGTTTGCTAAATAAATATTTTTCCAGACATTCGTCCCACCGTAGCCCACTCCAAAATTCCTTAACGACCCCAGCAAATATATCTTATCAAGATATTTTTTAACAGTACTTTTTGGCAACTTATCCATCGCCCTCTCTACGCTCGTCACCATTCGGCTCACCTCGGTTGGCGCAATCTCAACAACTTCTGTGCTTATCGGTGGTTCGCTAAAATATATCGGAAACATCCCACATTCGATCTTCCAAATAATTTCTACTCCGGATACGGGATCTACCTTTTTAGTAACTCCTTCTTTACCCGTGCTTGTGTTATATGGGCTTTCTCTAACACAAAGAGGTTGCTCTTGGGTTGTGTACCAGGCACCGTCCTCAAGATACCATTCAACCTCTGACCTCTCATCCGCGAATAACTGTGAGCAGCTTTTGTCATAGCACGTTTTTAAGCTTCTTGTCACATAAGCCTTATTATCAATAATACTTATATTCCCAACATCAAATTCAATAAATACGTTATGGTCCCTATAATAATCATCCAATGATTGGATATAGATATCTTTATATATCGGAGTATAAGAAACAAACACCCCTTTTTGGCTTGGTGAAAAGAATTCTTCGTATATTTCCCCGTATTCCTTTTCATTTGATAACTTTTCTAATTGGCTGATTCGACTTCTGACTTGTTTATCCAAAATTAAATTTCGTACATTTCTTGTTAGTCCCGATTTTATAATGAAATAATCTGTTCCGGCCACCATCATGAGCAGCAGTATTAATATTGCTGCTAATCGTCTTAATTTCTTTGGTGGTTTTTTGCCCACCTCCCCATTTGCCAAATCGGTCGCCATCGGTATTTCCAGAGCCGGAAATTGGGGTGGTAGATCAGGTTTTATTTGACCATCCATATTAACAACTTATCATAGAATCATTTTAAATTTCCTGCTTAGACCATGTCCCGCCTGACAAAAAACGGCCAATGATTTATCTATTGCCCCATTCTTAGGTTCACCAAACAGTACCATATCCACCTATTTGTTTCGATATCCTCCCTGCAGGTAGCCAGCATTTTCCCAAAATCCTACCCACCCAATAATTGATGAGCATCCCGGTCGCTTATTCTGAACTTTATATATATACCGGCAATATATTAAATTTCCTATGTTGTTGATTTGTTGAACCTAGTCGGAAAATCTGTTAGCATTACAGCCTCATGATCACCAGTTTAGGTAAAAAAAAGCTAGAAGACCAAATAGACGAACTTCAGAAAGAACTGCAACGGACCTACGAAGAACGAAGTAAGGCTGCTTCGGAAGGGGACTTAAAGGAAAATTCTGCTTACATTTTTTATGGAGAACGGGCTTTAGTATTATTGTCCCAAATAGATCAAGCTAAGTCAGATCTAAAACAATCAACCATTCAGGAAACTCCAACTCAAGTCGAAACTATTTCTTTTGGTCACAAAATTACTATTCGTTTTGAAGACGACCAGCGTGAGCTTGTGGTCACCCTCGTCGGCAAGAACGATTCGTTCCTCAAGCCCGGTTGGATCTCTTGCGAAAGCCCTCTTGGTATCGCCTTACTAAACAAACGTAAGCAAGATAAAATTTTGGTCAATAATCAGCCAGTGACTATTCTTGACATCTCAATAGGTGAAATATAGTTGCCCATCGAGCCCGGTGTTGGCAAAAGGATATAATTAATAATGAATACTTCCCAAAATATAAATCAACAAATAAACTTTCAAGCCGGTTCAGTTGTCAGTAAAGAAATAATTAATAAGCCCACCGGGACTGGTACTCTGTTTGCTTTTGATCAAGGTCAGGGATTAAGCGAACACACCGCTCCTTATGACGCTCTCGTGATAATTACCGAGGGCCTGGCCGAGATAACTGTCTCTGATACCAAACATCAAGTCAAAGCCGGAGAAATGTTGCTTATGCCGGCAAATGCTACTCACGCCCTGAAAGCAATTGAACCGTTCAAGATGATGTTGACGATGATCAAGTCTTAGCTAAAGTTCCAATCTCGCTCCCAAAGCCGAATCCTAATCTGTGCCCCTCCCTTATCAGTAGTACAATAACCATATGGAAGAGGCCAAAGTAAATAAAAATAGTAACAAATGGCTGGTTCTGCTTTTTATCCTCTTTTTACTTTTCACCTACCGTTTCGTATACAAATCACCCACCCAAACAAAGCTCTCTCGTCCCGATATTTCCCAAATTTCTCCTGTAACCCAAACAAAGCTAGTTAATACTGATCAGTCAACCCCCCAAAAAACTATTAAATGCCAGAGTGTGGTTGTCGGCTCCAAATCAACCACCGAGCTTTTTACATATATTTCTGGCAACAAGGTCAGGGCTGATTATCGTATTGGTGCCACCACCGAAGAGGATTCTTCTAAGATCCAAATACTTTATCTTGATGGTCAGCTTTATTTATGGAAACCGCCGATTTACTATGGCGGACCGAAGCCCGACAACCCCCCGGGGGACAAAATGACACTTTCTGACTTCGAATTTGATGTCGATGTATCAAAGCTGGGTGTGGTGCAGAGATTTGGTAATACCCCTTTGTCGGGTGATCACTTATGCTCCGAGTGGGACGATGTTGATCCCGTTTTTGAAGTGCCTTCGGATTTCAAGTTTGAAGAAACCGCTGATATAAATTCAAAGATTGCGGGTGAGCTTAAAAAAATTTGCCAAACCTGTGACGGGGCAGGATCGGAGGATGTAAGGTCAACCTGCCGCAAAAATCTCGTCTGTAATTAACAAAATATTATCTAAATATGGAAGTATCAATATATCTTGCCAGGTTTTGGGGAAGTTTGTTTTTAATTCTCGGTTCGGGATCCATCCTGGTCAATTTTTTAGGTAAAGTCATAAAATATACTGAAGATAAAACTATCACCGTTTCCACCGGGTATATCACATTTATTTTAGGATTAATGACAGTCACTCTTCATAACCTTTGGGTTGCTGATTGGAGGCTGGCGATTACCATTTTGGGGTGGACTACCTTGTTAAAAGGTGTCGAAAAAATTGCCTTTCCAAACCGGGTCAACAAAATAGCAGTCAGGTTTAAAAGCGGACAAAAGTTTTGGGGGCTGGTGATATTTTTAATTGGAGCGTTTTATTATTGGATTAGTACAAACCTTCAATAAAGCCCTTCTAACATTTACCCTAACCCCACAGTCTTCTTTTCGCTCTGGCCAGAGGTTTTGTAGATATAATTTCCAGTTTTTGTCCAACTTGAACTAACTCACGGGCCACCCGAATTGTTCTTGATTGGCTCTCGGACTGAGAGTGCATCGAGCCCAGGCCTTTTAATATATCACCCGTATATACTTTTTCAGTCTTTTCAACGATATCTACTGCTTGTATCCTCCCGGCCTGATCAAGCCATCTGGTACACCAAACTGTTGTAGTGGAATGTCCCCATCCTCCTTCATGTGCTATCAATCCTGTTTCTCTTACTAAATGACAACCCCAAGATTTTAGCACTTGCTCAAGCGTTCTATAATTTTCTCCCCTTCCCCGCTTCCGTAGCACAATCGCCCTACCGGCCCTCAAAGACTCTCCTCCGCTGTCATTAATTTCATAATAATCTAATTGGGGCCTGATCTCTTTAAGTCCTTCTGTTCTAGCGTTCTGTCGCTTTCTCTCCCTGATTCTTTCAAGCCCCCCATTTTTCACCCACGCTTCGTAAGGTCCGTAATTAGGCGAACCAGGTAAAAAAATATTTTCGTTCTCTCTTGCCATTATTTATATAAATCAATATATTGCCCAGAACACAACGCTATCTTACCACAAAACCTATAATACGCAATTCGGGAAATACTACCTGCAAATCCAAAACCTCATGACGTTTTTGCCCCTGTTTCCTCGTCCGTCAATCTCTCGTATAAGCCATTTTCATCTACCAACTTTTTACCCAACAAAACTGTTTAATCCGGTTACTCATAATTACTTTATTGTTGCTTGGTTATTACCTTTTTCCGTAAATCGGATTGTTAATCTTTTCATATGAAAAACACAAACACTTTTGAATTAATTCTTGCCATCCTTTTGGCCGTAGGTGGTATTAACTGGGGGCTGGTCGCTCTTTTTAACTTTGATTTAGTGGCTGCCTTGCTTGGGGTTGGCTCAACCATATCCCGTATTGTTTATATACTAGTTGGAATTTCTGGTTTCTATTTTTTACTCCAGCTTTTTTCTCCTCGCTCTCCGACTCCTTAGTCCCGTCCGTCACCAGGTTTTTTTAATGGCCATTTATGGTCAAAAGCTTCCAGTTTCAACGAGTTTGCCCTGGTTAATTTCGCCATATTCCAAAAATTTAAAAAAAGCTGGTTCTTTTTATCTCTGAAAACAGAAACGTTAACTGAAATCTAACTAAGATAAGCTCCGATTTCTAAGCCTGAACTTTTCCCCCATTATTCCCAAATCTCCGTTATTGTCTATGGTTTTAAAACCATGAATCCTTGCCTCTTCCAGCAAATAGTTTTGTACAAATCTGGCCGCCAAAAAATTTTCCCGATGCATTATTTTCTCCCAATGGCGAAAATACTGTTTTTTGTGCCGGTTTTCATCTTCGGTAGTTAGCAGTATCACTGTTCCTTCCTTACTAAGCTTTATTGGATCAAGGAATGCGGCTTCCATCACTGTCTCCTTTAACTTTTGCATTTCACCTAAAACATATGGGTGCAAACTCCGACGGACAGCCCGAAGGCCTTTGATGGAAGTCATCTCCGATAACGCCCCAAATTCTTCCCATGCCTCTGTCGTCCCTGCAAACAAAAACGGATTTTCTTTTTTTGTTTTTCCTTTTTGAGCCGCCTTCCGCCAGCAATCAGCCTCAACTAATGGCAGACCGAGTTGTTTGGCTAAATGACGGGAAAAGGTGGTTTTGCCGCTTCCGGGTACGCCATAAATAAAAATTCTATTAGCCTGTTTCATAATAATATTATGTTCTCCTCTTTCTCCACTTCATCCAAATGGGACATGCCGCTAGGGAAGTACCCCCACTATCAGCCAATAACCGTAAAAGCAACTGCATTATTGATCAGTCGGGAAATTAGATATCAAATAAACGTCGCCGGAATCATCCCTAAGGTAGACACCACAAAGTAGGGGACAAATCCCAGCTTTGTTAATCCAAATGCATAAGAAATCACATCGTGAAACTCTTTCAAAAATAAACGAAAAATAAATAAAGTTCGTAAGCCGTAGTTATCAGTTAAGCCATCCATTTTATTTAATCCTTCTTCTCCGGCTAGTTTTCTTACCACCGTTCTTCCCCAGATTCTAGCAATCCAATAATTAGTGATAGAGGCGACAATGGCGGCAACAAAGGCATAAACTACCACTATTTGGCCATAAGAATAAAACCCGGTAAACAAAAACGGGGACCCGCTTAGTGGGGCAAATACATTAGCTATCCAAAAGAAGAAAATTAATAGTATTACTCCCCCCGATCCTGCATTCTGAATGGTTTCTCTGATTGTCTCTTCTGGGAGCTTACTCCCGACCAAGATTATGACCACAAAAACGGCAGTCATAAAAATCATCGAAAAGTAACTTTTCTTCAGAGTCTTCATATTTTCTGAACTAAATTATATCCGATATATTTAACACTTTTCCAAAATCTCGTTAATGAACTCAATTCTTCCTTTCTTAACCCTAGGTCATAATAACCCTTATAATAGGTAAAATATAGATATTTAGCTAGCTTGACATTTCTATAAATAAGCCTATAAATTAGGTAGACTCCCCATTATCGATTAAAAATACTTTATGAAAAAATTTCTCTCCTTATTTATGGCCATAGCCGCATTGGCGTTAATTGCCAGGCCGGCCTTAGCTCTCTATCCAGCATGGGATATTAGCGGAACTTGGGAAGCCCAGCACGAATACAATGACACAATCTATACTCACGTCAATCACATTACTGAATACCTTTCTTCGACTTACGAAGCGGGACTGACAGGTTACGGAGGCTGGAACGGGTATGTCAACGGTTCTCCCACTTCTGGTTCAAATACTTGGAATGCAACTACAGTTCCACCTTATACGTCTTATTTAACAGGCGACACAATTAAGTTGTACTATCATTACGCTCCACCCACTCCCGACTGTCGGGGTTATGTGGATGCTGTCATTAATCCGGCCGACGGTTCTCTTTCCGGTACTTGGCATGATAATTGTGATGGGGAAAGATCAGGGGCATGGACAACGGGG